>CALCXM010000069.1 GCA_937905825.1 uncultured bacterium | reverse complement strand
AGGCCAACGGCGCTCGGACATGACCACCAACATGGTGATCGACTTCGTCGACAAGACCCCGGGGCCCTTCTTCATCTGGATCCACTACTGGGATCCCCACGATGGTTTGCTCTTTCCCCCGGCCGAGTTCGTGAACGGGCGCGTGCCGGTCGACGCGAACGGCGCGCCCCAATGGTCGAGCAAGGCCTACGCCCTGGAAGTCAGTTACGTGGACCAGCAGTTTGGTCGGCTGATCGAGCACCTCAAGCAGCGCGGTCAGTACGACCAAACCATGTTCGCGGTGGTCTCCGATCACGGGGAAGGCTTGGAAGACGGTGCCGCGAAACACGGTTGGGCCGCGCACCGCATCCTCTACCAAGAACAGATCCACGTTCCGCTCATCTTCCGCATCCCGAACGTCAAGGGCGGCAAAGTGGTGGACGCCATGGTGCGTTCCGTGGACATCTACCCCACCCTCTTGGACTACGCGGACATCGCCCCAGGTGGTGAGTTGGGGGGCAGCAGCTTGCGCCCCCTGATCGAGGGCCAAGCGGAAACTGGGCGCATCGCCTACGCCGATCAGATCAACCAGTGGGACGCGAACGCGCGCATGTTGATCAACCGGCCCCAGGCAGACTTCCTGCACGTGGTGATGGACGACGAGTGGAAGCTCATCTACCGGCCGCGGGATCCGAAAACCTCGGAACTCTACGCCTACCGCCGGGACATCCACGAGCAGCAGAACCTCTTCAGCAAGCGCAAAGACATTTCCATAAAGCTGATGGCGGACCTGGCGGAGCGCGAGCCCTGGGTGCTCGCCCCGCCCACAGCCGGTGGCGCGGGCATGGACGCGGGAAGTCTGGAGACGCTGCAAAAGCTCGGCTACACCGGCGGCGGAGTGAGCCTTTCCGGGGAAGAGATCGCTGGCATGTGGCACTGGTTGTGTCCCGTTGCCTGGCACTTCCTGCCCGAGGCTGGAACTTGCCCCGAGCATCAGGCGCGCCTCTTGCCCGCCCGCAAGATGAAAGAAAAGCAGTAGGCGAACTCGACTGCCCCCCTTGGGACTTGGCGGGTTTGGTCCGCTGGCGGGAATAGCCCACGCGCTTGGAGCAGGCCGGAGCCGCCGAGCCGAGTCGGGGGTTCACCCCGTGCTCAAACCCGGCCCAGACCCGCTCGACACGTTTCTGACTGCGGTCTCCCGGTTTCCCGAGGACTTGGTCGCAGGGCCCTGGATTTTCCTGGGGCCCCCGGGGGGCTCGGCGGTCGTGTTCGGCTCCCGTTTGAGTCCCCGGGGAGGGCAGGCCGGCCCATGAAGATCGGATGAAAAGCCAGGCGGAGTAGGCAATCCCCCTCATCCGGTGTACCCTCGGACGTATCGTGCGCCTCTCTGCGAGCAGTGACTGAAGGAGAGGGTGCGCCGCTAATTCCCGAAATCCGGGGCATAGAGAGTCCCCAACTGAGCCGCTCCGACGGCAATCCCCCTTCCGTGGGAAACACCAAATCGAGATGAACTACAAGAACCTCCTCGCGAGCGCGGCCGTTGTGGCCCTCGCCGCTACCGCCAACGCCGACCTCCTGATGACCGAGATCGTCGACGCCACCCTGACCGGTGGTCAGCCCAAGTTCGTCGAACTGACGAACACCGGCGCTGTCTCCGTCGACCTTTCCCTGTACAGCCTCGGCAACTTCAACAACGGCGGCACCACCCTCGGCGGCGGCGCTTCGACCGCGTTGACGGGTTCCCTGGCCGCTGGCGCGAGCTACATCATTTGCTACGAGCCCGATCCCGGTGGCGCTGGCCTCTCCGCATACTTCATGGCCTACGGCACGGAGTGTGACTTCTACATGGGTGGCGGCTTCGTCAACGGCGACGACGTGATCGCGCTGTTCTTCGGCGTGGGCACCGGCGACGGCACCGATGCGACCATGGTCGACGTCTACGGTGAACTCGGCATCGACGGCACCGGCACCGCATGGGAAAACACCGACAGCTACTCCTACCGTTGCGGCGACGTCGCCAACGCTGGCGTCTTTGCCATCGGCGACTGGTTCGTGGCTGGTGCTGACTTCCTCGAGACCGGCTGCGCTGGCGACGACGTTTGCGAGTTGGCTGCGCTTCTCGCGCAGACCACCCCCGGCGTGCACGTCGGCTGTGGCGCTCCCTCGATCGGCGTTCCGTTCTGCTACGGCGACGGCTCTGACACCGCTTGCCCCTGTGGCAACGTGGGTGCCGCTGGCGAAGGCTGTACCAACAGCTCTGGCGCAGGCGCGATCCTGACCGCGACCGGTAGCGAGAACCTCGCTGCTGGCGACCTCGGCCTGACGGGAGCCCAGCTGCCCGCCTCCGTGCCCGCGCTGTTCTTCTCCGGTGTCAACACCATCGCCCCCGGCGCCAGCTTCGGTGACGGACTGCGTTGCGCCGGTGGCGCAATCACCCGCCTCCAGGTTGCCTTCACGGACGCCAGCGGCGACGTGTCCACCTCGCCCGCCAACATCGGTGCCGCTGTCGGCGCCACCGTTGGCTCCACCAGCACCATGCAGATCTGGTTCCGCGACGTGAGCGCGGGCGCTCCTTGTGGTTCGGGTTTCAACACCTCTTCCGCACTGCTCATCACCTGGAACTAGTTTCAGGATTAGGGGCCCACTGCGGTGAGCCCTAGCGAATTTGGACGCCGCCTTCGGGCGGCGTCCTTTTTTTTTGCCCGCATTCCCGAGCCTCGCCACACCGCGTTGCGCCGTTGGAGAGCTTCAGAGCTGGAGCCCGGGCCCCATGGCTTTGTAGAACGAGGCCGCTCAGTTTATGCACTGCGGAGTTTGATGACTCCGGAGCACTAGCCTGCTCCTTCTAGGAGACCGACGCTTTTCCAGGATCACTGCCAAGCCATCACTCGTCGCTCACAAGGCTCATCGCCTGCGCGAGCCAAGCCAACCTAGGGACACACGTCGTTCGGTTGTCCGGGGGTTCCCGTATCGCTTCCCCCTTGAATGACGGTGCTGCTGTGGCACCAGAGCCCGGGGTTGTCGTTGGAGACCGTGTCCAAAACCGGAGCGGTCAACGAGATCGACATGCCCGAGGTATCCGGCCAGCGCACTCCATCGTCGTAGACCACCGCGTCGACCAGCACACCGCTCGTTCCGTACAGCAGGATCTCGTCGGAGGAATTCTTCAAGGAGTAGCCTGTCCACTTCTGGTTCACGGTAACCCCTCCATTCGTCGCCGGATCATCATCGTTGCCGAGCACGTAACGTTCCCCCGGGGCCAGCAAGATGCCGAGGCCACCGTTGGCCAGCACGTAGGAGGCCCCGCTGAAATCGGTCAGGGTCACCCCTTCAATGTCCAAGCGCCAAGCCTTTGCGTTGTAGAGTTCGATCCACTCGCCGTGCCCGTCGGTGACGGCACTCGGGTCCTTCATGAACTCCGTGATCACCAAGTCCCCCGCGCTAGCGGCCGAAGCCATCAACTGGGTGCTGCCCCCCAAGGTGATCGGCACGGAGTAGCCCGCCCCGGCCTGCTGCTGCGAACTGGGTGCTTGCCAAACTTGCATCCTCATCCGCCCCGCGCTCTGAGGGGCAGGCATCGAAAAGTGGCCGGAGGGATCCAAGGGCACGCGGGTGATTTCCCGGGCCCGCAGCCTGCGACCGTGTTCGACGCGGCCTGAAACTGCCTGGTCGTCCTGAGCACTCCCGTGGCTAGCGGCGCTCGGCTCCCCATGAGGCATCCGGCCGTTGGTAACTGCGCGGCCGCCGGGCTCAGCCTCACCAGCGAGCAGCAACAGCGGTCGCAGGGGATCACCGCTGATCTCGATGATTCCAGAGTCCATGAGTTGAATGCGAGGTCCGTCCTGCAGGTGGTTGCCAGCGGCGAAGCTCAGGGAAACGAAGCCGCCGCTGAGGGCGGCCAAGGTCAAAAGTCGGGAAAAGGCCCGGGAGGTGTGCTGGGACATGAATCTATCTGTCGTAGGGTTTTGGAAAACCGCGACCCCGAATTTGGGGCGCGCAAGAACCCAGACGCAGGGAATCAAAAGCGGGCACGGTCAAACTTCTCACTCCCGGCCTCCAGTTCAGTAAGCTCTGCCCATGAAGTGTCTTTTGAAGTTGTTGGCGATTGGTGTCCTCGGTGTTCTGCTGCTCGTGGGAGCCGCGCTGTTCGGGATTGAGTCTGTGCTCACGGAGGCCCTGCGGGGCGCGGTGGGTCATGTCACCGCCCAGGAGACCGCCCTCGACGGAGTCGAGCTGAAATACAGCGAGTGGGGTGTGAGCTTTAGCGGCCTGGCCGTGGCCAACCCTCCCGGATTCCAGGATGTCCCCCTACTCAAGATCGGGCAGATCCGCGCCTCGATGGGGACCCAACGGTTCGACGGAAAGGTCATCGTCGTGGACGAGATTGTGTTGGATGGCTTTGAGTTGGCCCTCGAACTGAAGGGTTCCGATTCCAACGTGCATGCCCTGATGAAGCGCTTGGCGGAATTGCAAGGAACCGACCCGGCCGCTGAGCCGGGCGAACAAGCCCCCACCGAGACTCCAAGCACCCAAGCGCCCGATGCCACGGCCGGAGACTCCCCATACGGCGAGCAAGGCGCCGAACCGGAAGTGCACATCAACCGTGTGCAGGTGAGCGGGCTGAAGGCCAGCTTGCGCATCTCCGATGTGCCCGGGATCTCCGGTGTCTACAGCGTGACGGTGCCCGACATGGTGTTGGAGAACCTCGACAGCCAGATGCGCGAGGCGCAACTCTCCGACTGGATCGCGGTCATCCTCGAATCCGTCTTGCAGCGCGCTTTGGATGCGGGCCAAGACGTGTTCCCCGGGGAGTGGCAGGCGATCTTCAAGAGCGAGTTGGCCAGCGCACTCATGAAGGGCGACCTGCAAGGCGCCAGCAAGGAACTAGAGCAGCAAGCCGACGCGGAGCTCGAAAAGCTCAAGGGCCAGGCCGACGAGGCTGAGCAGAAGCTGCTCAAGGAAGGCGCGGACACGCTCAAGCAAGTCGGTTTCCCCAAAGACGCCTTGCAGGGGGAGCTGCGCAAGGGCGCGGACCTGCGCAAGGACTTCTTCAAGGACTGAGCTGTTCAAGAACGACCCAAATCAAGTAGGCGAAAGCGAATCGCAGGGTTCGCCTTGGGTGTCCTGGGCGTCGTGCCTTCGACTACTCGTCGCCCTTGCCGATCTCCCCGAGATCACCTATGTACCCCAGCGCCTTCAGAGCTTCCTGCACGCCTTCCATTTGGGTCGAGTCGAAACCGGAGTCCCGCGGGTCCTCGATTAGGCGCCAAGCCTCGAGCTTCTTGCGCAGGTCCTCGAGCACCTTCTGTGTCGCTGGTGTGAGGGACTTCATCAAGTTCTTGCGCTCTCCCGGGTCGGCCTTCAAGTCGTAGAGCTCTTCGTACTTCATGTACGGCGTTTGGATGTACTTCCAGCGGCCGAAGCGCACGGACTTGGACTTCAATTGATTCTCCCAAGTGGAGAGGTCCTCGAAGGCTTGAGTCGGTTGGGTCGCCTCCGAGAAGATCGCGCGGTCCGCCAGCGTCTCGCCGTCGATGGCCCCCACCAAACTGCGGCCCGCCACCGGCTCGGGCAAGGGGATCCCAAGTAGATCGAGCACCGTGGGAAAGATGTCCGTGGTGGACACCGGTTCCGCGACGACCCGACCGCGACCGCGACCGTCAGGCAGGTAGACGAGCAAGGGCACGCGCACATTCGTCTCGTAGACCCAAGCGCCGTGATGCCAAAAGTCACCGTGCTCCCAAAAGGTCTCCCCGTGGTCTGCGGTCAAGATCACCATGCAGTCCTTCAGGATCCCCTTCGCTTCGAGACCATCGAGCAGGTGGCCAATCTGACTGTCGAGGAAGGCCAACTCGCCTGCGTACAGTGCGGAGAGGTTCTCGTCTCCGGGCAGAGGATTGCCGTGGGCCGACTCCGCCAACTTGCGCGAAAGACCGACGTTGTAGATCGGCCGCTTCTTGCCGATCAGCTCTTCTTGATGCTTCGTGATTTGATGATCCACGTGACCGAAGTCACTCGTCGGCCACTGCTCCATGTACTGCGACGCATAGGGTTCCGGTGGAGCGTAGGGCGCGTGCACATCGAAGTAGTGGGCGAACAAGAACAGCCGTTCGCTGCCATCAAAGTTGCCGACGTAGTCGAGCAGCGCTCCGGTCACTTGATCGGCGGGACGCTGGTGCTGGTCCGCGTGACGCGGGTCGAAGGAGATACTGAAGTCCTGGTCCCAGTGATCAAAGCCTTGGTTGAAGTCGAAGAGCTGATCGATGGCAAAGGACCCGGCGAAACCCGCGGTGTGAAATCCATTGTCGCTGAGCACCTCGGCCATCATCACGTTCTCCCCGTTGACTCGAAAGGCGTTGCGCGCCACTCCATGTCGACGGGGGTAGAGTCCGGTCATGATCGATGTGTGAGACGCCAGGGTGCTGGGCGCGGCGCTGGTCGTCTGCTCGAAGCGCGCACCCGAATTCGCCAGCTTGTCGAGCCGCGGTGTCTTGGCGGCGGTGCCCCCGTAGACCGCCAGGGCATCCGCCCGAGTCGTGTCGAGGGAGATCAGGAGCACGTGCTTGTACTTCCCCTGTTGGCCCCCAGGGCTCCCGTCAGAACAGCCCGCGAGCAGACCGAGGATCCCCGCGCCAATCCAACGAAACAGGGGCTGGCGGATTCGGGAGGAGAAAAGCGGCTGTGCGTTCGCGATCATTGTGAGGAGCGTAAAAACCTGGAGTGGAGGCTGGGAGGGATCAGACTAGCGCCCCGTACGGTGCAGACAACCGGGATGCGAACGGGAAACGGGAACTCATGGGTCCCGCAGAGCCGGTGAAATCGCACGGCGAAGGCCCGTTATGCCCCGCAGCATGGGCAAAAAAAGCAAATTTGACACCAGAGCGCCGCGCTCATCCCGCGAACCTCGCCTATCCTTTAGGGGAACCTTGGCTCCCGGAGCCGGGTGGACGGCCATTGCAACTTCCCCCCGCAAGCCCCCGTCATGATTTTTCCCGAGATCAACCCCCCCTCTCTTATCCGAACGGATTCAACTCCAAAAGTACGGCAGATGAATTGGACCTCCCTTGCAAGGCTCAGCGCAGTGGCGCTCTCCAGCCTTTCCTTCCTCGCCCCGGCTACCCAAGCCCAGGGCCTCCAAGGTATTGAAATCGCTAGCGGCTTTGCCGCTCCGGTCTACCTGACCTCGCCTCCCGGCGACACCGCGCGCATGTTCGTGCTCGAGCAAACCAGCGCACGCATCAAGATCATCAAGAACGGCTCCGTGCTGGCGACCCCCTTCCTCGACATCGGCGCAATCGCCAGTGGCGGTGGTGAGCGCGGTCTGCTCGGCATGGCCTTCCACCCGGACTACTTCACCGTCGGCGCAACAGGCGAGGGCAAGTTCTACGTCAACTACACCAACAACAGTGGTGACACGGTCGTGCGTCAGTACTCGGTGAGCGCCAACGCGGACGTGGCAGACGCCGGAACCTTCGTCAACATTTTGCAGTTGGGTCAGCCCTTCTCGAACCACAACGGTGGTTGCATTCAGTTCGGGCCGGACGGCTACCTGTACGTGGGCACCGGTGACGGCGGCAGCGCCAACGATCCGGGCAACCGCGCTCAAAACCCGTTGAACAACCTCGGCAAGATGTTGCGCTTCGACGTGGACGCAGCAGCACCCTTCATCCCGGCCTCCAACCCCTTCGTCGGTGACCCGACCACGAACGACGAGATCTGGTCCCTGGGCCAGCGCAACCCGTGGCGCTTCAGCTTCGACCGCCTGACCGGCGATTTGTGGATCGGCGACGTGGGCCAAGGCGCCCGTGAAGAGGTCTCCTTCGAGCCCGCAGGAAGTCCCGGCGGCTTGAACTACGGCTGGCGCTGCATGGAAGGCACCAACTGCACCGGACTCTCCGGCTGCACCTGCAACAGCGGTCTGGTCCTGCCAGTTGACGAGTACACCCACGCCAGTGGCAACTGCTCAATCACCGGTGGCTACCGCTACCGCGGAACCAGCATGCCCAACTACGTCGGCAAGTACTTCTACGCTGACTACTGCAGTGACCGCATCTGGTCCATCGACTTTGATGGCACGAACATCTCCAACAAGGTCGAGCACGAAGCGGACATCGCCCTTCCCGGCGTAGTCTCCATCACCTCCTTCGGTGAGGACGCCAACGGCGAGCTCTACATCGTCGACGCCAACGGTGGCCAGATCTACCGCCTCGCGGAAGACTGCGCCCCCACGATCATCGACTACTGCACCGGCGCACCCAACTCCGTCGGAGCTGGCGCTGACCTCACCTTTGGTGGAACCGCGATTCTGTCCAACAACAACATGGTTCTCACCGCTAGCGGCTGCCCCGCTGGTAACCCTGGCATCTTCTTCTACAGCAAGTCTGCCAACAGTGCCCCGCTGGGCGACGGAACGCTCTGCATCGGTGGAAGCATCACCCGTCTGCAGCCCGCGGACTTCACCGATATCCTCGGTATTGCCTTCCGCAACATCGACTTCACGGCCCCTCCGATGAACTCCGGCTCTGGCCAGATCGTCGCCGGAACGAGCTACTTCTTCCAGTTCTGGTACCGCGACCCCGCCTTCGGTGGCGCCGGTTCCAACTTGACGGACGCCGTCGAGGTCATTTTCTGCCCGTAGGGTAGTCCTGGAACGCTAGACGTGCCCGGCCCAGCGCCGGGCTCGACACACAGCGGCAACGGTTTTGGGCTTGGCCCGGAATCGTTGCCGTTGTTCTTGAAGTGCCCGCTCGGGTTGCTCCTAATTCGGTTCGCCCTCTTCCGCAGGGCCAACCAACTGCACCGACCCGCGCCCGTACACTGCCCCATGCCCCCACGATTGTCTGCTCTCCGCTGGTTGCTTCCCTTGCTCGGTGCCTGGCTCTTGCCCGGTTGCGACAGCGGAACCCAGGGCTCGCGCCCAAACGTTTTGGTGGTGGTGATCGACACGGCACGGGCGGACCGCTTCGGTTGCTACGGCCACCGCGGTGGATTGACTCCGGCCATCGACAAGCTCGCCAAGGAAGGGGTGCTCTTCGAGCAGGCCTCAGCTCACGCCCCCTGGACCCTGCCCTCCACCGCGAGCTTGCTGACCTCCCTGCATCCACCGGAGCACGGGGCCGGAGGGTTCCTGGACCTCTCCCCCCTGGAAGCGGGCGGCGCCCCCAAGGTTGGCTTTCGCGGATTGCCGGACGCACAGCAAACCCTAGCGGAAACCCTTGGCGCCGCAGGTTGGCGCACGGGCGCCGTGGTCAACGTGGACTTCCTCGACAAGACCTTCGGACTGACTCAGGGCGTCGAGGATCTCGATGCCCAGTGGTACGACTCGAACAACGAAGTGCGCTCGGCCAAGGAGACCACGGACTTGGCCTTGAAGTGGATCACCAAGCGCCAGCAAGACCCGTTCTTTCTGCTCGTCCACTACTTCGACGTGCACGCGGTCTACTCTCCACCCGCGGAGTTCCGCGCGCGGCACGCGGCCCCGGTGGACCAACACGACTCCAACTTTGTGTTCGGCACGCGAGCGCACATGCTCATGTTGCGCGGCGGCAAGTTGCAATTGGAAGCGCCCACCATCGAACGCGCCTTCAAGCTCTACGAAGCGGAACTCGCCTACGTGGACCAACAGGTGGGCCGCTTGCTCGATGGCTTGCAAGCGCACGGTGTGGCCGACAACACCCTCGTGGTCTTGACCGCCGACCACGGCGAGGAGTTCCTGGACCACGGCGGCTTCGAACACGGACACACGCTCTATCAGGAGTTGCTGCACGTCCCTTTGGTGCTGCGCTTCCCCGGGCACCTCAGCCAAGGCACGCGCTTCTCCCAAAGCGTTGGCCTGGTGGACGTGGCGCCGACCATCTGCGATCTGCTGCAAGTTCCCACGCCGGATTCCTTTGGCGGACACAGCTTGGCGAGGGCCCTGGCTGGCGGCCCACTCATCGAACGGCCGGTGCTGTCCCATGGGAACTTTTGGGGGGAGCCTCTGGTCGCCTGGCGTTCGGGTCCTTGGAAGTTGATCTTGACACCCACCGGGAATGGCGACGCTGATGCGGGTCCAAGCGAACGGGTCGAACTCTACAACCTGGAGAACGACCCGCAGGAACGAACCAACTTGGCGGGTAGCTCTGCGGATGTCGTCGCGCGTTTGCGCGCCGACCTCGACTCCGTGCGCTCGTTCCATGCGGCGGCGGCCTCCGGAAAATCGATCGAGCTCGACGCGGCCGCCCAGCAACGGCTCAAGGACCTCGGCTACATGGGCGACGACAGCGACGCGCCCCATGAGGAGGATCCCAAGTGAGTGGCAGCCAGCCCGTCCCCCTTCCCCATCAGTCCATGCCGAAGGGCGCGCGCACGGGGCTGGCGCTGATTCTCATCATGGCCTTTGGCTTGCGGCTCTTGTACCTCTTCGGCAATCGCTCGAGCCCCTACTTTGAGCAGCCAATCATGGACCCCCTGTACCACCTGCAGTGGGCCCAGGCCTTCGCCCAAGGGGAGACCTTTCAAGAGGGTCCCTTCTTCCGCGCGCCTTTGTACCCTTGGTTTCTCGGCGCGCTGTTGAAGGTCTGCGGCGGCAGCTTGTTCGCGGTCTACGTGGTGCAAGCTTTGCTCGGCACCCTCAGCGTTGGCCTTGTGTTCGAGCTGGCGCGGCGCATGTTCGAGCATCGCACGGCGCTTGTTGCGGCGAGCTTGGTGGCGCTCAACTGGGTCCTGATCTACTTCGGCGCTGAGCTGCTCATTCCGGTGCTAGCGATTCCGTTGAACCTCGCGGGGTTGCTGTTCACCTATCGCGCGCACGAGTCCGTTTGTGCACGCGACAAGGGCAAGTTCGCTTTGCTGGCCGGGCTCAGTTTTGGTTTGTCCGCCATTGCACGCCCCAACATACTGCTGCTGATGCCGTTCTTGTTCATTTGGCTGCTGCGCGCTGGCCGGCGAACCCAAATGGCGAGTTGGCGGCCAGCCCTGTTGCTGACCCTCGGAACGTTGCTCCCGGTTCTGCCGCTTACGGCCTACAACCGCATGGCCGGGGAGGACACGGTGCTGATCTCCTCCCAGGCGGGCGTCAATCTTTGGATTGGCAACAACCCCCAGTCCGATGGCAGCACAGCGATCGTTCCCGGGACGCGGCCGGGTTGGTGGGAAGGCTTCGAGGACTCCATCTCCTTGGCGGAGCAAGCGGAAGGGCGCCAGCTGAAGCCATCCGAAGTCTCCAGTCACTACAGCGCCAAGGCCTTGCAGTTCTTGCGCGAGGAACCGGCGCAAGCCTTGGCGCATCTAGGCTGGAAGTTGCGGCTCTTGCTGGCCAACTGGGAATTGGGCAACAACGCGGACGTGCACTTCTTCGCCCACCACTTCGCTCCCTGGATCACTGCGCTGCCTGCGAGCCTGGCCTTGCTCTTGCCCTTGGCCTTGATCGGGCTGTTCGTGAGTCGCGCTAGGGCGGCAGCGCTCTTTCCCCTGTGGGGATTCCTTGCGATCTATGGCAGCAGCATCGTCTTGTTCTTCGTGTGCTCGCGCTTCCGTGCGCCCCTGTTGCCCGTGCTCGCCGTGCCTGCGGGCCACGCGCTGGTGCTGGGCTTCGACGCCCTGCGCTCCAAAGCCTGGAAGGGCCTCAGCGTCGGAACCCTTGTGTTCGGCCTGCTCGCTGCGCTCACACTGATCAAGCCCCCGGGAGTGGACAGCACGGGCTCCATGGGGCATTGGGCTCTGGGCATCGCCGAGCTCGACAAGGGTGCCGCCGGAGAAGCCAAGGCTCACTTTCAAGCAGCGCTCACGGCAAACCCTCGCAACTTGTACGCCCTGCGAGATCTGGGCCGGGCCCACAAGGCAGCTGGTGAGTTGTTGGAAGCCTGCGAGCAGTACAAGCAAGCGCTGCAGCTCAAGCCGAACGCATTCGAGACACGCTCCGAGTTCGTCGACTTGTTGATTGCTCGGCAAGAGCTCGACGAAGCCCGCCAGGTCGCCCAAGCAGGCTTGCAACACTCCCCTGAGTTTGCCCTGAGCTACGACGCCATGGGGCGCGTGCTCTACAGCAACAAACAATGGGAAGCCGCCGCAACGGTCCTCAGGAAGGGACTGGAACGGGAACCGACGCACTTCGCTTGCAACTTTCATCTGGGAGCCATCCTGCACGAAACCGGCGACAGTTGCGGGGCCCGAGAGTACCTGCGCGTTGCCGCAGGCGCGCCGAGTGCGTCTCCGGAGAGTGGGCGCGCCCAGGCGGTGGCCTTGCTTCAAGTTTGCGAAGCGGCTTGCCAGGACCAGTGACTTGCTTGGTTGACTTGTGCAGCCTCGCTTGCCCAGTCACCCCAGGCGATCGTAGACCGCCCGCGGAATTCCGATTGGCAAAACGCGCACGCGCCCGGTCACAACGCGCGTACCGGATTCGCCGCTGATGGGCGACTCGTAGGCCAGCTTGTTGGCCGCCAAGGTCAGGGTCAAATCCGCACGAAAGCAATCGCTCGCGAACTGCCCTGTGTCCACGTCGAGTCCCGAGGGCGCATCGATGGCCACTCGCAGGCTTTTCCATTCCGTGGCGATGCGATTGAGCTGCGCGAGCCATGCGGCGGCGGCAGGGCGTAGGTCACCCTGGAAGCCCGTTCCAAGCAGCGCGTCGATCACCAACTCGGCCGGCTCCAAGTTCTGCAGGCAGCTCGCCAGGGCGCCCTGGGTGTCCACTGGCAACATGGGCAACTGCATGGCCGCGCACACCTGGCGAAAGACCGCGGCATCCGGGGACAAGCCCTGCTGGGTTGTCTCGAGCACCGTCACGCAGACCCCGCGCTCCGCTAGGTAACGCGCCAACACGTAGCCATCCCCCCCATTGTTGCCGGCGCCGCACAGGATCATGGCACTGGCGAGCTCGGGCCGTTCCTCCAGGATCGCCTGGGCCAAAGCGCGGCCCGCGTTTTCCATCAGAACGACACCGGGCAAGCCAAACTCCTGGATGGCCAAAGAGTCCAGTTCGCGCACCTCGCTGCAAGTCAAGGTGGGCAGGGGTTCGTCCCCCGGTCTTGGGTAGGCATCCATCATCGAGCGCTTGGATTCCGGGCTGGTCGTCGACTTGTGCGACGCGGGTTTGTCGAGTTGTGGGGCGAGGGAGTCACGCTGCAGTCTTCGCCGCGGCGCACTCTCCGCAGTGCACTTCTTGGGGGGCCGCCTCGCTTTGGAAGGACTGCCCTTGGGCATCTGGAGGGACTCGCCCCCACTGGGAATCGAGTCCCCACTTGAACGCCATCGAGGCAAACGCAAGCGTGCCCACCCCGGCAGCGGACTGGACACGCTTGTTGGGTGGGCCCTACGGATGACGGGACAGGTAGCTGCCCGCGCGGCCCGCCGCTTTCGTATCCGGGTACTTCTTGACCACGCCCTCGTAGACCTTGATGGCTTGCTCGCGATCACCGGCGAGCTGCGCTGCAGCGCCTTTGCCCATCTTCTTGTGAGCCGCCAACTCTTCCTTTGCAGCCGGGTTCTTCGAGAGGGTCTTCATGGCCAGCTTGGCGTCATCCGCCCCCGGGTGCCCCTTGAAGTTCTTGGCAAGGACCTCATAGGCGTCCATGGCCAAACCAAATTCACCGGACTCCGAGTAGGCCCCCGCTTTGCTCGTCGCGGCCTCCAAGATCGAGTCCAAGGAAGCCTTGGCCCGCAACAACTCGGCGTCGTCCGGTGCCCTCAGAAGCTCCTTCAGGGCGATCTTGTAGGCAGCGCCAAAGTTCTGTCCTGCGAGTTGCTTGTTCAGCGAGCTGAATTCCTTGCCTTCGAGCGGATGCACGTAGGCGGCCTCTTTGAGGGCAGAGACGAGCATCTCCGATCGCAAGCTGCCGGGATGGCCCTCCCAGATCACCACGCCATTCGCATCGACCAGGTAGCTAGCTGGAAACCCGCTCACCCCGTACATCTCGTCTGTTGTGCTACCGGAGACCGAAACGACAGGAAAAGCCATGTTCGTTTTGGTCATGTGGCGCTCGATCATTCCTGATCCTTCGTTGGACACGCCAACGATGGAGAATCCCTCAGCTTCGTACTCCGCTTGGAGCTCGTTCAGCTTCGGGATTCCCTGTGTGCAGGGGCCTCACCAAGTGCGCCAGAATTCGACGAGGACCACTCGTCCGCGCAGGTCCCCTAAGGACTCCGCCGCGGATTGAAACCACTCACCTTCGAAGTCGGGAGCGATGTCCCCCACTTTTAGTTTTTCGGGGGCGACGGGTGCGAGCATTGCTGCCAACCCAAGTGCTAGAACGAAGCTGTTCATGGAAACCTCTTTTAGAAGTGAACCCAATTGGATTCGTCATCGACCGAGGACCTCCCTCGGGCGTCTAAACAGAGTAGCACCCCCTCTGGATCAGAAAACGGCGGATCAGAAAACCTGAAAGACGAATGCAGCCGCGGAGGTACACTTCTCGGACCCGCACGTGCCCCCCATGCCCCTCCGAACCCTTCTCTTCTGCGGCCTGCTGCTGCTTTCCAGCCCCGGCCAGTCCAAGCCTTGGGTGGAGCTTTGGAGCGTGGGAGAACGGGCCCAGGCCATCCAGCTGCTCAGCGAACAGGTCGCGCAGGAGCCCGAATCGACCCACGAGAACCGGGTCTTGCTGGTCCACTGGCAATTGGCCGCCGCTCAATTTGAAGGGGCACTGCACACGGCTAAGGACCTACCCGCAGAGCAGCGCGGCCTGCGTGGGCGAGCGCTCTACTTCCTCGGTCGCTATGAAGAGTGCTTGGAATTCTTGGGCCAGGAGGACCCGAGCGAGTTGCGCATGCGCGTGGAAGCTCACAAGTACCTGGGACAGTTGGAGCAGGCCTTGGGGCTCTTGCCCCAACTGCGCAAGGTCTTCGGAAGCGCCTCCGTTGACGTGCTGTTGCTCGAAGCCCGGGACCATCAAGGTCGCAAGCAGTATGAAGAGGCCGCGCAGAAGTTTGCCGCAGTCAGACGCCAGAAGCCCCTGGAAGCGGAGGCCCTTTTTGGTCTGGGCCAATGCTACATCCGTCTCAAGCGCACTCAGGAAGCGCGCACACTCTTGGAAAGTCATCGGCGCTTGATTCCCCTCTTGGATGCCCTCGACTTCGCTCAACGGGGTGTGGACATCGCCCCCAGCTCGGCCCCCAACCAAGCCACCGTGGCTGAAGCTTGGCAAGCCTTGAGCGAGTTTGACCCGCAGGCTGCCGAACATGCCCTGGTCGCTTACGAGCGCGCAACCCTCTTGGCCAAGGACGGCGAGCGCACGCCGATCGCCCTGCGTTTGGCGCGCTTTCACTGGGAGACGATGAAGTCCTCCGAAGCGGCCCTCAGCACCTTGGCGAAGGCCATCCAGCTCTCCGTCGATCCGCGCTTGCGAGTGCGCCGCGCCGATTACCTGGTGGAACTCGGGCGGCCCCAGGAAGCGCTGGCCGAGTTGCGGGACGTGCTCGTTTTGCGGCCCGGCGACCCCGCCATTCTGAAGCGCATCGCTGGGATCCAAGGCCAATGAAACGAGCCTTGTGGATTCCAACGTTGCTGTGTTGCGCATGCGCTCCGGAGGCGCCGAGCAATCCAACGCAAGTGCCTGCTCAGTCCCTTGCCTTCATCGACGGGACCGCAGCCTCGGGCTTGCGCTTCGTTCACGACGCAGGACTCACCGAAGACAAGCACCTGCCCGAAACCATGGGCTCGGGCGCCGCCATTGGCGACTTCAACGGGGACGGCCACTTGGACATCTACCTGGTGCAGGGTGGCGCCTTGCCACTCCCGCAGAACTCCCGAGCTGGCGCCGCCAATGCCCTGTGGCTCGGTGACGGCCACGGACACTTCAGCGACCACACATCTCAAAGCGCAGACGGGGCGCACCTGGGGTACGGCATGGGCGTCGCCATGGGCGACTACGATGGGGATGGAAAGCTGGACCTCTTCGTCACCAACCTAGGCCCGGACGTCTTGTTGCGCGGACTTGGGGACGGGTCCTTCCAAGACGTGACCCGCGCGGCGGGAATCGATGACGAGCGTTGGACCGCTGGCTCCACCTTCTTCGATGGGGACGGGGACGGGGACTTGGATTTGTACGTTACCGCCTACGTGGAGTACGACCTGCTCGCGGCCCCCTATTGCGGTGATCGTAAAGCGGGCTGGCGCAGTTACTGCCACCCGGATCAGTTCCCCGGCCTGCCCGATCGCTACTGGCGCAACCGCGGGGACGGCACCTTTGAGGACGCGACGCTCGAGGCGGGTTTTGTCGACAGCGCTGGCAAGGGGCTGGGCGCCATGGCGAGCGACCTGGACAACGACGGGGACTTGGACTTGTACGTGGCCAATGACAGCGTGGAGAACCGCCTATGGCTGGGAGACGGGCGCGGCCACTTCGAAGACGGCACCTTGTTCTCCGGAACGGGCGTCAATGGCTACGGCCTGACCGAGGCGGGCATGGGCATCGCCATCGCCGACTTCGACGGGGACGGGCTCTCGGACATCTTCGTGACAAACTTCGACGATGAGTCGAACACGTTGTACCGAAACGACGGCGAGGGACTCTTCACGGACGCCACCGCTGGTGCGGGGCTCGACGCGCCCAGCCGCTTGCCGGTCGGCTTTGGCACCGCCGCTTGGGATGCGGACGATGACGGCGACATGGATTTGGCTGTAGTCAATGGACACATCATCGACAACATCCAGCTGTACCACGACGGCAAGAGTTGGGCACAGAACGCTCTGTTCTTTGAGAACACGGGAGCGGGGCACTTTCGCAACGCGAGCGCCCAGAGCGCGGACTTTGCGAAAGAAGCGCGGGTCGGTCGCGGACTCTACACCGGGGACTTCGACGAGGACGGGGACCTGGACCTATTGACCACGGAGAACAACGGGCCCGCGCGCATCTTCTTCAAGAGCGGCGCAGCCCCCAACGCGGTCTTCCTGCACGGGCTGCCGGTCGGCACTCAGGTGCGCTTCCAAATCGAGCAGGACGACCTCGAAGCTGGCGAGCTCGCAAACGGCGCGGGCCGGCTGCGCGAAGCCGGCCCGCAAATCAGCTACTTTGGAGCCTGCTCCCCCTCGGTTCGCCTTGGGATCGGACAGGTCACGGCTTTGGAGGTGCGCATTCCCGGCCAAGCGCCGGCGCGCGCTTCGCAGCTGACCGTCGCCCCGGGGCACTATCAAGTCACCACGCGCGGCGCTCAGCTCAGCCTCTCGCCGCGCAGGATTCGGTGAACGAACGAATCACGCGAAGAGCTTGATCGCAGTCACGAGTGGGTCCAGTGCGCGATCCGCTCACGCAAACGAGTCTGGGGTGCTGCGAAACCAAGCGTCCTCGTAACCTTCGGGCACCGGGTCATACAGCAAGGAGCCGGGCTCGATGAAGTTAAAGATCTCCTCGAAGGTCATCGTCTCCGTATTGCTGACTCGACGCATTACGTGGGAGGGCTCCAGCTCCGATGGCTTGCGCAGACCGGCCGCGCCGAGGATCTCCATGAAGCTCTCCACCGTGCTTTCGTGGAAATTGGCGACTCGATGACGCTTGTCCTGCACGTGCAGACCGATCACCAGGCCAGGCCGTTGAGTCGCGACCCCCACGGGACAATCGTTGGAGTTGCAACGACGCGCTTGAATGCAACCGATGGCCATCATCATGCCGCGAGCCGAGTAACAGATGTCCGCGCCGAGGGCCATGGCCCGCACCATGTGAAAGCCCGTGATGATCTTGCCAGCGGCGATGATGCGTATCTTGTGGCGCAGGCGAAAACCGGTCAGGCAGTTGTGCACGTAGGCCAAGCCTTCGGAGAGCGGCATGCCGAGGGAGTTGGAGAACTCCAGGGGGGCCGCCCCCGTACCGCCTTCGCCGCCGTCCACGGTGATGAAGTCGGGATGCATTCCGGTCTTGACCATGGCCTTGCACAGGGACATGAATTCGGAACGCGAGCCCACGCACAACTTGATTCCAACGGGCTTGCCGCCGGAGAGTTCGCGTAGGTCCGTTACGAATTCCAACAGCCCCTGGGGTGTGGAGAAGCTGCTGTGGGCCGGGGGCGAGTTCACGTCGTGGCCCATGGGCACACCACGGATCTTGCTGATCTCTTCCGTCACCTTGGCGGCCGGTAGGATGCCCCCGTGGCCGGGCTTGGCCCCCTGGGACAGCTTGAGCTCAATCATCTTGATCGCAGCCTGGGAGGCGCAGGCCTTGAACTTGTCGGGATCAAAGGTGCCGTCCGGTTTGCGGCAACCGAAGTAGCCTGTTCCCACTTGCCAGATCAGGTCTGCACCCCCGGCCAAGTGGTGGGGACTGACGCCACCTTCCCCGGTGTTGTGAGCAAACCCGCCTTCCTGGGCGCCGAGGCCCATGGCCTCCACCGCGTTGTTGCTCAGAGCGCCATAGCTCATGGCGGAGATGTTCAAGAGGGAGGCCGAGTAGGGTTGCCGACACTTGCTTGCTCCCACTAGCACCCGCGGTTGTTCGTGATCCGCCTTGACCGCCAAGAGGGAGTGATTGATCCACTCGTAGCCCACCGCATAAACGTCGTGTTGCGTGCCGAAGGGCAGGGTGTCGAGGGCCTTCTTGGCGCGCTGGTACACCACCGAACGCAGATCACGGCTAAAGGGTCGACCATCCGTGTCCGACTCGATGAAGTACTGATTCATCTCCGGGCGAATCATCTCCATCAGGTAGCGCCCGTGGCCCAGGATGGGGAAGTTGCGCAGCACGGCCCGCTTGGTCTGAATGGCGTCGTACATTCCGAGCACCAAAATCGGTCCGATGAACACGTAGGCCCAGAGCAGGGGCGACTGCAGCGTAACCAGCCAAATCGCCAGGGCGATCATCAGGGCGACGAAGACAAAAAAGGGCTTGCGCATGGATTGCTTGGGGGGAGACGCGGACGTGAGGTGCCCGGAGCCTATCGAAACCCGCAGGCCAAATCCAAAGCCCCCTTCACATCCGAGGGCCGGCTTCTATCCCAATTCCAGGATCAGTTGCAAGCGCATGAAGTCCACATCTTTCAGGACCACCGAGATGGGATAGCCCTCCGTGAAGGAACGATGCCCACGCCCGACCTGGATCGTCAAGGTCGGGCCCTTCACCGAACCGCGGTTGCCGATGGCTCGGGTCGGCAGAAAGGCGCTAACGTTGTAGTCGTTCAGATGCACTTCCATGCCCGCGCTCATCACGCGGATCACCTGGGCCTCCAGGGCTTCGCCCCGGTGCGGGTCCATGTACTGACAGGTTTTGAGGTCCCCCAAGGCGCGCTCGGCCATCTGGGCCAAGTCCGCGCGCATGGAAGCGTGGGCCGCCACCTCGTTCAGGTCTTCGAGGAACTCCTCGGTCTTGAGTTCGGTCTCGGCGCCCGCCTCCCCGCTCGAGATGCGATGCAACCAACGGTGAACGATCAGGTCCGGATAGCGGCGAATCGGTGAGGTGAAGTGCAAGTACGCCTCGCGCGCCAAACCGAAGTGCGTGGCCACGTCCTCGTGATCGTGAACCTCATACACAGCCCGTTCGATGAGGCCCATGATGCGTTGGATCAAGGCCACCGCGTTGGGCTTGCGGCGCGCTGCCTGAATCAAGCGCGAGATGTCGCGACCGGTCAAGCGGTCCTTCGAGGGCACGCGGATGCCGTGTTCTTCCAAGCTGCGCGCCACGGACTCGATCTCTTCGGGATCCTTCTCCGGGTGCACGCGATAGATCGTGGGCAGGCCCCGCTCGCGAAAGTAATCCCCCACAGCCTGGTTGGCCGCCAAAGCGGTTTCCTCGATCAGCGTCTGGGAGAAATAGCGAGGGGCGTCGATCACCTTCAACACCTCGTGGTCCGCGCCGAAGACGAATTTGCGTTCCTTCGAGTTCAGCCGCAGGGCTCCCTTTGCGTCCCGTTTCTGCTGTTGCTTGCGTGTCCAGGTCGCAAAGAGTTCCAGGGACTCGCGCAGGAACTCAAGCTCCAGAGACTCCTGCGTGAGCTCCCCGTCGAGCAGCTCTTGCACGGCCTTGTAGGTGCAACGCTTCTTGCTGCGAATAACCGTCTTGTGCACGGAGTAATCCAAGCGATTGCCTTGGTCGTCGAAGTGCATCAAGACCGAGAAGGCTAGGCGATTCTTGTCCGCCACCAGGGAGCACAGGTGGTTCGAGATGACCTCCGGCAACATGGGAATCACCTGGTCCGGCAGGTACACACTGGTGGCCCGCGCCAGGGACTCCTCATTGAGTGCCGTTCCGCGCACCACGTAGTGGCTGACGTCGGCGATGTGCACGCCGAACTCCACGCCGCCCTCGGGGTGCTTGCGAATGTGAATGGCGTCGTCGTAGTCCTTCGCGTCCTCCCCATCGATGGTGAAGATCGTCTGCTCGCGCAAATCCATGCGGCCCGCCATGTCCTCCTCCGTTGGATCCAGGGGCAGCTTGTTGACCTCCGCCAGCACATCCTTCGGAAAGACCGTGCGCACGCGGAAGGAACTGACCAGTTCCATCTCTTCGGAGTCCGGGTCCGCGTAGCTGGGCGGCCCGGTGTCCATGGGGCCGAATCCCGGGGGACGGTTGTCGATGCGTTCGCGGGGAGTCGCCCCGCGACTGCCGAGCTTCTCCGCCAGCTCTTCCGCGTTCCGATCGTCCTCCGTCTCGAGCTTCCAGCCCTTGTCAGCGACCGGTTTTTCCTCGGGCACGTCCTCGCCCTTGGAGCGGAACATGTCCTTGAAACTGCCGAAGGTCTTCTCCCCGTCGTCTTTCGTCATGGGCCCAGCATACACCGAGCCCATTCCCCTGACCTCAGGCCTACTTTTGACTTTCCTCGCGGTAGGCGGAACGGAAGCTCTGACCCGCTTGCGCTTTTTCCAGGGCCCGTTGGGTCACGAGCAGGTGCGGATCCGCCGCGGCCCGCGCCAGGGCTTCTGCATCGAACTCCAACCCCGTGAGCAAGCGCGCCGTCATGCGCAGGCAGGCGACCATCCGATCGTGACCGCGGAAGAGCGGCGGCTTGATCAGTTGAAAGTCCCGGTGGTAGCCCGAGGGCAGGCCACCGATCGCCTCGCGCAAGGCGTCACGGTCCGCGCGGAACTGGCGGCAATGTCCGCGCAAGAGTTCCACCAGGTCCGGGTTGCGCTTGTGAGGCATCAGCGACGAGCCCGTGGTCAACTCGAGCGGCAAGCGCACGAAGCCGAACTCTTCGGTGGAGTAGAGCCACAGGTCAAAGGCCAGCTTCTCCAGGTCCAGGGCAAAGCTTTCGAGAGCGTTCAAGTACGCCAACTCCGCCCGCCCGCGGAAGAGTTGCGCAGCGGTCACCGGCGTCTCCGGAGCGCGGAAGCCCAACTCTTGTGCGACCCCTTCGCGGTCCAAGGGCAAGGGCACCCCGTAACCCGCGCCACTGCCCAAGGGACAGAAGGCGATGCGTTCGCGACAGGCTTCGAACTCCAGACGGCTAGACTTCAGGGCCAAGCGGTGAGCACCGATCCAATCCGCCACGCTCGAGGGCATGCCGCGCCGCAGGTGCGTGTAGCCCGGCAAGGGCAATTCCCCGTAACGATCGAGAAGCTCTCCGGCAGCGCTGCTGGCCAGGTCCGCAGCAGCCTCGGCCTCGTCGATCGCCCCGCGCAACCACAGGCGCATGTCCAAGGCCACTTGATCGTTGCGGCTGCGGCCGGTGTGCAAGCGCTCGCCCGCTTCCCCCAACATGGCGGTCAAACGACGTTCCACGGCGGAATGCACGTCTTCGTCCCCGGACTCCACGTTCCACTCGCCGCGCTGCCAACTCGCCAGCAGTTCGTCCAAGCCCTTGCGCAGAACAGCGTGATCCTCAGCACTCACGAGCTGCGCCCGCAAGAGGCCGTTGACGTGGGCCATGGAACCGCGCAAGTCGACTTCCACCAAGCGCTGATCCATGCGCCAATCATCCCCGATGGTGAAGGCCATCATCTCCGCGTCGATCGGATCCCCGCGATCCCAGACCGGTGAGTGGAAGCTGTCTTGACTGGGAGCACTCATTGGGCGGGTTGGCTTTGCAGCGCGTTGAAGACGCGCGGGATGACTTGGGAATAGAACTCAGCACCCTGCTGCAGTTCCTGGCGGGTGATGAACTCCCCCGCCGTGTGCGAGCGCACGGTCTGACCCGGTCCGCATTTGATGGCGGGCACGCCGGGCAAGAGCGCCATGTCGCTCAGGGTGTTGGAACCCAGGGCGCGCTGGTGGCCGAGCACCGCGAGCGCTTCCAACACCAAGGGGTGATCCGCGGCCGTGTCCTTGGGACCCAAGCGTTCCGAGCGCACGGTCACCTTGGCTTGCGGGAAAGCCTCTTCGAGAATTCGCACGCACTCCGCCGCGTCGTGGGGCGGAGCCAGGCGCGCGTCGAAGATCACTTCAGCGCCGTCGGGAATCAAGTTGTGCCGGCTGCCACTGTGCATGACCGTGGGCGACAGGGTGCTCGGACCGAGCAGTTCGTGTTCGCCTGGCAGCAGGAAGGGCGCCTTCCATTGAGCCAGCTCGCCGGCCGCTTGCAGCAAAGCGTTCTCGTGATCCACCCGGCTGATGTGCGCCGCATGGCAGGCCTTGCCTTGCCAGTTCAGTCGAAACACAGCGAGCCCCGACTGCGAACGAATCACTTCGCAGCCCGTGGGCTCCCCGGTGATCGCCAGGTCCACGGGACCCACGTGTTCGCGCACGAGCTCCATGCCGCGGTTGTTGGTTTCCTCTTCCTGATGCAAGGAAAGGATCAGCTCACCATTCAGTGCTGGCCCCGCGGCGAGTTCCGCGGTGGCCATCATCATGGCGGCCACGCAGCCCTTTGCATCGTTGGCGCCCAGCCCCGTTAGGCGCTCATCGATCCAAGCCACATCCCAAGGATCCGTCTCCCACATGTCTCCCGCAGGAATCGTGTCGTAGTGGCTGTTCAGCAAGAGGCGCGGACCTGGCTTGCCGGGCACGCGCACCACCAAAGTCTTGTCGAGCCGTTCCGTGGCCAAGCCCTTCGACTCGAACCACTGCGCACAGAACTGCGCCACAGCTTCTTCGGAACCGGATGGGCTCTGAATGCGCACCAGTTGCGCCGCCAAGGCCTGCAGGGCTTGGGAGTCCATTACTTGCCAACCTTGCCGACTGTGTGGGGCTTGTGTGGCTTGTTGGGCAGGTCCGTGATCGGAGCGGTGGCAAGCGGAGCCTCGGTGCTTTCGTTGCTCACCAGGGTTCCCGTGCCTTGGGTCGTGTAGAGCTCCCCGAGCAAAGCGTCGGGAGCCAAGCCACTCACCACGTGAACCCGCGGAACTCCACCCTTGAGGGCCGTGCGCATGGAGGCAGCTTTGACGGCCATGCCCCCTTGCAGGGCCCCTTGCGCCTCCAAGCTCTCCAACTGAGCCAAGCTCAAGGCGGAGATCAGGCTCTGGGAATCCTTGGGATCGCTCAGGATGCCGGGGGTGTCGCTGACGAGGATCAACTTGTCCGCGCCGAGGGCCACGGCGAGTTCGGCCGCAACGCTGTCGGCGTTCACATTGAAGAAGCCTTGCGCTCCATCCGATGCGGGCGGGCCCACCACGGGGATGTAGCCCGCGTCGGCCAGGGCCAAGATCGGTCCCGGGTTGACTTGCACCACGTCCCCCACTTCACCAAAGTCGACCGTGCCCTCGCTGGTCTCCATGGGCGGCCGGCGCTTTGCAACAACGATGTTCGCGGAAGCGGCGCAGAGGCCCACGGCCGCTGCCCCTTCGCTGGTCAAGCAGGCGCAAAGGGCGCCGTTGACTTCCCCCATGCTCGCCATGCGCAGGGCTCGCAAGCCCGTCTGGGTGGTGACCCGGCGACCGTCGACTTTCTTCGGGGTCTCCCCCAACATCTCTTGAATCACCCCCGTTTGAGGACCCGCACCATGCACCAGCACGACGCGCACGCCAAAGGCGGCGATCACGGAGATTTGTCGGGCAAAGGCTGCCCGCTGGCCGGGCTTGGCCAGGCAAGAGCCGCCCACTTTGAAAACCATGACCTTGCCATGGTGCAGTCGGGCGTACTCGGAGGCGCGGTAGAGATCGATCACAGGAAGAGTCCTTGAGGATGTGCGCGACGTTCTACGAAGGGAACGCAAGCGCGGGTTGGGTGAATGATTAGTAGCCGAGGCCAGCGTGGGAAAGTCCCGCCGCTTCTGGCTCACCAAGGATCAGGTTCATGCATTGCAAGCCCTGACCGGCGCCGCCTTTGATGGTGTTGTCGAGGGCCAACAACACGGTCAAGACCTTGTCCCGAACGTGCACGCCGATCGAGACACGGTTGGAACCGAGTACAGCGCGCATTTCCGGAATGCCGCCCACGGGCAGGACTTCCGCGAAGGCTTCCCCGGCGAATTGCGTGGCGTAGATGGCCTGGGCTTCTGCGCTCGTCAGGGTGTCCTTCAAGGGCAAGGAGCAGCTCACGTGAATCCCTCGCGACCAGGGCCCGGAGTGCGGCAAGAAGTGCAAGGGCGCTTCGATCTTCCACTCGCGCAGGGCTTGCACCAGCTCCGCCTCGTGACGATGGCCAGCGGGTGAGTAGGCTTTGTAGCTGCCCGTGCGAAAGGGATGGTGCGTGCCTTGCTTGGCGGCGCTGCCGCTGCCACTGGAACCGGTCACGCCGTTCAGGATCCAGGGGCTGGAGCTGTCGAGCTTGCCGGCGATCGCCGCGGGCAAGACCGCCATCTGCAAAGCCGTGGCGAAGCAACCGGGGGCGGCCACGCGCTTGGACTCGACGATGCGCGCACGCCAGAACTCGGGCAGACCGTAGGCGAAGCCTTCCTCACCTTGCGGGTCGGGATGTTCCAAGCCATAGTTCGCCTTGTGCAGTTCGGGATCCCGCAAGCGGTAGTCCGCGGACAGGTCCACCACCGCGAGCTTCGCAGCCTGCGTGCCTAGCCCTTTCGAAATCCTCTGCCACATCTCCGCGGATTGACCGTGGGGCAAACCGAGGAAGAGGCCGGGGGAACTCTGTTCGTCGCAAGTATCCAGGGCTTGCGCGAGGGCCTGCAAGCCCTCCGCCAAGTCCACCGTGACAAGCTCCGTCTGCAGCTGAGGATGCAAGTCCTTGAGGGCCTTGCCCGCGCTGCGGGAAATGACTTGCTGCAAGTGCAAGCCGGGATGGCCTGCGATCAAGCGGGCCAATTCCCCCGCCAAGAGGCCGCTGGCCCCCACGATCCAAATGGGACGTGTGGAGTTTGTGGTGCTCGCGGCGGCCATCAAACAGCTCCCAAAGCGTGGGCCCGTTCGGCGAAGCGCACGATCTCATCGGGCCCGTCGAGCAAAGCATTCCAGGCCGGGATGCCCAGTCGTTCCGTGCAGTAGCGGCGTCCAACCGGGGTGTCCGTGACTCGCCCCGAAACCAAGTGGGCTTCCAATCCATACTGCTCGCGCAAGAGTTCCACAGCACCCCAGGCGCCCACGGGATCTTGCGCGCACAGCACGATGTTGCCGAGCACACTGTGCAGGGCCTCGTCTTTCAGCAAAGCGTTGACCCCGTAGGTTCCGAGCAAGCCGTCGCCCATTTCGAGCACGATCACGTCCGGGTCCGAATCCGATAGATGAGCGATCAGGGAGTGCGTCGCCTTGACCGCGTTGTGCTCGTCCGTGGTCACCACGCCGAAGTCTGTGAAGATCGAGACGGGCTCCGCTCCGCAGTCCTGCATGGCGAGGATGTCGCGGCGCAAGGAGACGCCCGTCAACTTGCCCGCGGCCACACGACTGCCACGGCGCGAGAGCTCCGCAATCATCACAGCGGCCGCCGTGGTCTTGCCGGAATCCATGCTCGTGCCGAGCAAGGTCAAGACCGGGGGCAAACCCATGGGCAAGGGAATCGGCGGGCGCGCGGCCCGTTCTATGCAAGCGGGGATGCCCACCCGATGGTTGAGGTGCGGGAACTCCAGCACGGAACCGAGGATCTCCACATGGAAGGCCTCGCCGATGCCGGGGGCCGCTTGGGCGCCTTTGCCGATCACGCCGCCGAGGTTCAAGATATCGAGCACGTCCCCGACCTGGACCGATTCGGGAACGGATCCCGAATATCCATAGAGCGCGTCCCGGCGCCCTAGGGCACCGGCCACGACGTCTCCGGGGTGCAGGGTCACGAAGCGGCCGTGCACGTCCTCCAAAGTGTTGTAGCCCGTCTTGGAATTCAGCACGCGGCCAGCCACAACCGTGCCCGACTTGGCCGGGATCTCGGTCCCGATTACCGCGTGCCGCGAAAGCTCGAGGCGCGACGTGACCGAAGCGATCTTGTCCAAGTGGACTCTGCGCAGGACTTCATTCATGAGTGGGTCTCCGCTGCGCGTTGGGCAGCCACGTTCGACAGGCGCGCCGGCTCTGCCAGAATTCTGCCTAGGAAGGCGGGACCAGCGGGATCACTGCCAGCCGCCGCTTTCTCGCCATAGGCGGCATCGGAAGCGGTCAGCATCGAATGGGAGGACTCGAGTCCGGTGACGATCACGCGACCGCCGACCAAGTGCATGTGAACCGTGCCTTCTACCGCACGCTGCGAGGAACCCAAGAAAGCTTCCGTGTCGCGCATGAACGGATCGTGCAGCAATCCCTGGTGCAGACGCCTGCCATAGACGTTGCCGAGATGATCCTTCCAGAACCTCTGGTCCTCGGTCAGCACGAGCTTCTCCAGTTCGCGGTGAGCCATGATCAACATCTCTGCTGCGGGCGCTTCGAAGGCGATGCGGCCTTTGATGCCGAGCACCGTGTCGCCCAAGTGATAGCCGCGACCAACGCCGAGGGCACCACCGATTTCATTGAGCTTCTCGATCAAGGCCACGGGGTCCATGGAAACCCCGTCCATGCCCACCGGTTGGCCGTTGTCGAATTGAATCGAAAGGTGCGATTCGCCGCCACCGTTCAAGGTCCAAACCCAAGCGTCTTCTGGCAGGGGTTCGCCCGCGGTGAGCATCTCGCCGCCGCCAATGGTCAAGCCCCACAGACCTGCATTGGTCGAATAGCGGCCGCCGGCGGGAGGTGCGGCGAGGCCTTGGGCTTTCAGCCAAGCCACTTGATCGGCCCGGGCCCAACCCATGTCGCGCACGGGTGCCATGGTTTCCAGGTCCGGCGCAACCACGGCCAAGGCCGCTTCGAAGCGCACTTGATCGTTGCCGGCTGCGGTGCAGCCGTGGGCCAAGGCATCGAAGTTTTCCGCCCGCGCCAAGAGCGCCAGCTGCTGCGCTTGCACGCCGCGTTCCGCGCCCACAGACAAGGGATAGACTTCTCCGCGCTTGACGTTGCCGGCGATCAACCAACGCAGCACTTGAGTGTAGAGCTGTTGGCGCCCGTCTTCGATGCGTGCTGCCTTCGCGCCCAAGGCGATGGCCCGTTCGCAAATCTCTTCGCGCTCCCCTTCGCGAAAGCCGCCGCAGTCCACGCAAACGGCGGTCACTTCGCAGTTCATCTCGCGCGTCAGGTAGGCCACCAGGAAGGACGTGTCGAGGCCACCGGAGTAGGCTAGGAGAACGCGCTTCAAAGTTCTTGCTCCATGCCGACGATGCGATCGACCACGTCCACCACTTCGCCACCGGCGATCTTCGAATCCACCGCCACGAAGATCGAGTCGTCACCGGCCACGGTGCCGAGCACGCCGCGCACTTGCTCCGCTTCCAAGGCACGGGCCACGGCGCTCGCCGCCCCGGGCTCGCACTGCACCACGCACAGATTCGGCCCGGCCAGCACTGCGTTGCGCAACAGGCTCGCCAGGTTCTCGAGGGGCGTCACGCGCTCCGTGGTGAAGAGCTGATAGCACCCATCGCGCTTGGCGACTTTCAGGCTGCGCAGATCGCGGCTCAGCATGGGTTGTGTGGTTTCGATCCCGCGGTCCGCCAGGAGGTCAGCGAGCTGACCCTGACTGCGCACGTCTTGGTCCATGAGGATGTCCTCGATGGCCTGTCGTCTTTCTTCGGCTTGCATAGGCCGAATATATAAATGCGCGGAAGCCCCGTAGCAACCCATATTTATTCATTCATGGGCAATTTTGCTCGAACCAGGCGATTGAACCTGTACGCGCCCCCAACTTGCTTTTGGGCCTAGAGGCCCGGCAGACAAGGGGCGATCCCTCTAGGCAAGCGACTCTGCATCCTGGATTTCCGCTCCGGGAAGACTAATCTGTGCCCATGCAACCCAAGTCCCAACACGCCGTCCTCCTTCTGCCCCTGCTCCTTTTGCCCCTGGCTGCCTGCAGCGCCTCTGGGCCTAGGGACACTCGGACCCACGCCCAGCGCCCGTTCCTGTCCCGGGACACGCACACCACCGCCGACAAGATCGTCGCGGCGGAAGTGGGCTTGGCCACGGTGGCGGGCCATGAGCAGCAAATCCCCGTGGCCCTGCGCTACGGAATGGGGACGCGCTCTGAGCTCTACTTGGAGACTTCGCCCTACTCGAGCGTCGACCGGCCCGAAGGCCAACCCGATGGATCCGGTTGGGGCGACACCACCATCGGAATCCGGCATCGCTTGCGGGACGCGGACATCTTCTCCCCGGCTTATGGCTTCCAGATGCAAACCAAGCTCCCCACGGGCCGGCCCAACAGTGGTCTAGGCAGTGGCGAGACCGATTGGTTCGGAGCCCTGATGGCCACCCAGAGCTACTACGAGTTCAAGACCACCGCTTTCTACCAGCTCGGCATCCTCGGTGAGCCCGATTCACCCAACTCCAACCTCGAGCACACCCTCGCCGTGCAGACGCGCAAGGAAGTCGGCCCGCACGCCACGGCCTTCGGTGAGTTTGTCTTCATTGACGAAAATGAAATCGACCGCACGGAGACGACCTTGATGGGCGGCCTTTCGATTGGCTTGGACAGCGTGACCAGCGTCGACCTCGCGATCCGTGTGGGGCTTGGGGACGACGCCGAAGACTTCCAGGTGCTGGTCGGAATCTCGCGCGCCCTGGGCATGCTGTTCTTCCCCGATGACGAGGTGAAGGCCTCCCTGGGGCGCTAGCAGCAACAGGCCGGGACTCTGGCGAAAGCCACACCGCACCCGCAAAGAACACAACAACCTTTCAAGCAAAATGTGCAGGCGTCCGCCGCACACTTCGGGGCTCAAACGAGCGCCCTGCGGTGTCCGACGGGCGCTTGTTTCGTCCGAACGGTGGGGACTGCCCAAGGGCCTGTTCAATGTCTCGCTCCGGACTGAAAAATCGGATGGAAACACAGCAGCCTGGGCTGGGCTTTCGTACCCTCAAAGTCCTCACGAGAAAGGCTCTGGCACGGGCCCGCCTTGTGAACGATGGACGCCCACCAAGACCTTTTCCACCGGTCTCTCTTCCCGGGCTCTGGCAGCCTGCCGGACTTCCTGGGACCCGTATCCGGAACCTCCACGCCATTTAGCCTCACCGCCATGCGCACGCTCCTGAGCCAATTCTGTGAAGAGTTTGACGCCGCAGTCAGACCTTTGCTCGAACCCCTCCGCCGTACCGCGGACACCCTCGCAGAATCTTCCCCCCACGAGGCCACCCGGGCCGTCCTTCCGTCAATCCTTGACGTGGCGGATCAATTCACGGTACTGGCAGACAAGGTGGCGGAGCAGCAGGCCTACGTCCTGATCTTCGGCCCCCTGAAGAGCGGCAAGTCCACGCTCATGAACGCCATGAGCGCCGCCTACGTGAGCGAGGTGACCAGCCTGCCCGCGTACCCTTGCATGGTCTATGTGTCCGACTCGGACCACCGCAAGTTCACGGTAACGCGCTACAACGGCGACACGGAAGTCTTCCAGGATCCCGCCGCCCTGCGCATTCAAGTGGCCCGGGCTCACACGGAACTCGCGGACCGCATTCGCGGCATCGAAGACGCGGGCACGGAGTTCGATCCGGCCTTGCACTTTGACGAAGCCATCCGCCGAGTGGACGTCAAGGTTCCCGCTGGGGACCTGGCCCACTCCGGTTCGGTCCTGGTGGACACCCCCGGTCTCTACAGCCGCATGAAGTTCGGCTACGACCGCATGACCAAGGAGTTCCGCAACGCCGCCGCCTGCGCGATCTTCGTGGTCAAGACCGACAACTTGTTCCTCGAGCAGGTCTTCAACGAGTTCAACAAACTGCTGGACCTCTTCAGCCGCATCTTCTTGGTGGTCAACCTGGACAGCACCAAGCGCGACGTGATGCCCGACGGCACCCTGGTGCCCAGCTTGGAAAGCGACGACCCGATCCGCGTGGTCGAGGCCTTTGAAAACCTCTCCATGAGCGCGCCCTTGAAAGCCGCCGCCGACGAGGGTCGCTTGCGCATCTATCCGGTGGACTTGATGAACGCCGCCGCACGGCGCTTGTCCAAGGAAGGCACCCCCGCCGCGGCGGCCGCCAAGCAACAGTCGGAAGGCATCGCCCACAGTCGCCAGGCGGACTTCGATTCCTTCATGGGCGATCTGTCGGACTACTTGAACAGCACCGACTACTTGGTTGCCTTCCTGGGGGATAGTCTGCGCCGCGCCCTGACCCTGCTCTCGGAAGCCACCGCTTCCAGCGAGCACAAGACCGTGCGCAAGATCGAAGGGCGCCTCAGCCAACTGGAAGATGACCGCGAAAGCTGCCAGGAAAAACTGGAAGCCCTCGAACGCCTGGCCGCCTACGACTGGGGCAA
>CALCXM010000068.1 GCA_937905825.1 uncultured bacterium | reverse complement strand
TTTTTTCCCGTAGGGACCCAGAAAGAGCCCTTTCTTTTTTCCCGTAGGGACCCAGAAAGAGCCCTTTCTTTTTTCCCGTAGGGACCCAGTCAGGGGTCTCCCGACCCGCCAGGGCCGCCGTGCTGGCAGATGGATCTGCGTTTTCAGGTCCCGGGTCAAACTTTCCTACCAGGGACCTGAGTGGAAAGGACAATCCCCAGGACTTGCTCAGGGTAGCTCGCCGAGTCCGGCCCAATCCCGCTGCTTCGGGCCCCAGTGCCGTTTCTCCGGGGGGGGGGGCGGGGTGATCCTGGCGGAAAATTTTGCCTTGGGGGCTCTCGGCACTTGGATGCTTTGAGCGAGTGCAGGGCCTTCCGCGGTCCCAAACCCTGGGAATAATCCAAGTACTAGCAGGACTCGGCGACCCCATCGTGCCGATACAGCACGAGCCTCCCCGGACCGAGACCTGCGTGGTTTCGAGCCCTGGTGGCCCTGTGAGGGATCCAGACGTGGGTTTCCGAACTAGCCGAATCTATCGCGAACACATCATCCGGACATGTCCAACGACCCCCAAGGCCCAGACGCTCCCAAAGGAGCCAACGCCAAATCCAACGATTTCGCGGCCGCCGAGGACTTTCTTGGGCTCCATGCCGATTCGAACGGCACGGACTCTGAGCTTTCCGATTCCAGTCTCGAGAACAGTTTCCCCGCTGAGCCCGAGCTGAATGACGGCATCTACGATCCCGACAGCGAGTCCGCTGGGAGCGAGCGCTTGCTCGATCCCGTGGCCAAAACCCAAGTCGAGGACCCCCCCGAGGGCTCCGAAGAGGGGGATCCCTTCGGCGTTGATCCCTCGGGCGACGACGACGGGCTCGACTTGGACTTCGATGAGGAAGGCGCCAGCTGGTTGATGGAGTTCGACGGCGCCGAGAGCGACGAAGAACAGGAAGAGGCCTTCGCCCAAGCATTTGAAGCTGGCGAGGAAGATGAAGACGACTTCCGCCCATCACTCGCCGAGCCCGAGATGGCCGGGGCCGCGAGCCCTTGGTTGGGGCGTGCGATCCTCGCCGTGGTTTCCGTGGCCGTCGGTGTCGTTGGATCCAAGTTCATCGCTGACGACAAGTTCAACTCAGCTCAGCAGACGCCGACGGAAATCGCCAAAGTGGAATCCCCGACGGCAGGCACACAGCCTGGCCAAGTCGCGCAGCCGGGCAACAAGCCCAACGCGAAGGGTGTTGCTGGTCTTTTGAACACGGGGGGAGGCAAACCCGCCAACAAGCCAAACGCTCAAAAGCCAGCTCTGATTGCTGATCCGGCCCCGCAGACTGCCCCTCAGGGGGACCCCGTAGTCAAGACCGACCTGCTGGCCCAGGTTCCGGCTCCCATGCTCGACAAGCCTGCGAACTCTGGCGGTTCCAAGCGCCCGGTCATGCCCGGCGAGGTTCCGCAAGCACTCACTCCAACGCAAACGCCTGAACCTGAGCCGTCGGGCCTTGTGATTCAAGTGGGCGACACGGGTGCAGTCGGCGATGTTCCGCCGGTTGAGCTCGAACCCACTTCGGACCTACCCATGATGGACGAGGAGCACGGGCGCACGCGCCAGGCTTCCAAGACTGAACTGGCCAGCATCTACACGGGGGACGCGATTCCCCGCGATGCGGTGCATGGGGACAAGAAGATCATGACCCCCTCGGTCGGGGAAGTGCGCGTGCTGCTCTATGCTGGTGAGATCTTCGAAGGGAAGCTCTACGCCGTGGGCAACCGCCGCATCTGGCTCGATACAAAGATTGGCAAGATGGCCTTGCTCGAGTGGCAGATCGACTCTTTCGAGAAGATCGCCGACTCGACCACCATGGCCCTCGGCAGTCAAAAGACCGTGGCCGGTTTGCAGAGCGTTCGCGTTCGTACGACGGGCGGAGTGTTCTACGGAAAGCTCGTCAAGCATGAGGGCTCCACGGTGACGATCATCACCGCCTCAGGGGCTCGCTTGACTCTCGAGGATGCGAAGCTGGCTACTGCTGGACGCTCGATGTCCCACGTGGTGGATGCGAGCAACATGGTGGTGACCAAAGCGGATCCCAAGTAGGGACTACCTGGCGCCAGCCAGCGGGCCCTGATCAAGAACAGCCCCGAGCGGCCGGCAGCGCCGAGCGCTCGGGGCTGTTTCTCTGTCGCTACTGGTGCTTGAGGCGCAAGGGCCGGCGCGCTCAAGGCTGGAAGCTTGGCCGCTCCCCGGGCTTGCGGCACACGGGCCTGTGCTTGTCCTCCTCGTCGCCCTTGCCCAACACCAAGCTCGGGGCGGAATCCCGGACGGCGATGAAGTTGGTGCGAGCCGCTCCGACCTCGAAGCGTCTTGGGTCCCGCCGTCCGTTTGCGCTGAACTTCGGCAGAGTCAAGGGCAGGTCCTGGGTGTTGCGCATCTCGGATTGATCGTCTTGCTTGGGGTTGGGCAGCTCGAGTTGAAAGTTGCAGCGACGGTCAACGCAAGCTGCTGCGCTTGGCCTTGGACGTGATCAGACAGGGCGGCTACGAACGACCGATCTGAGCCTGTGCGGGGCATGCTTTGCGTCCTGCATGCCGTGCCGCGTGTCGGGGACTCAGGGATCCTCTCAATTTCAGGCCAAATCGATCGCGGAGGCGGGCCCGGCCAAAATCGAACGTAACCCTGACCGCCGAACGCGGTACAACATGGGGCATCCATCCAGCCTCCCCTCAGCCTGCGATCCCCGGCCCCATGAAGCGTTTCTCTGCCCTGCTGCTTTGCTGTCTCAGTTTTCTGTTGCCGTCTGTTCGGGCCACAGACTCGTCGCTTGTCAGCGCTTCCTCGGTCCCCGCGGCCGTGAGTCATTCTGTTCCTTCGCTTGCAGTGCCTACGGACGAGGAGATCCTCAAGGAGTTCAAAAAGTACTTCCGCAAGTTCAAGGAGACCTCCGATCGCGTGGAAGCCATCATGGCTTTGGATGGCACGGACTCGCCGCAACTAGTCGACGTGCTGCTCCCCATCCTGAAGGACAAGGACACCGAAGTGGTCGATGCCGCCGTCAAGATCTTGGCGGGGTTGAAAGGCGAGACCAGTGTGGCCGCTGTCTTCGTCGCCCTCGCTGAGAAGAAGGACGAGCCGAGTCGATTGGGGATCTTGAGGGTGATCGCCGAGGGTGGATTGAAAGGGGACTACGAGCCGCTGCTCGAATGCCTTTCGGACAAGTCTTGGCGCATCCGCTACCGCGTCGTGCTCGCGCTGGCGGCACGCAATGAGAAACGGTCGGTACCGCGCTTCATCGAGCTGACCGCCGACAAAGAGCCAGCCGTGCGTTGCGCGGCCATGGAAGCGCTCGGGAACTTTCACGAGGAAGCTGTTGTCGACATCGGCATCGAGGCCTTGCAAGACAAGACTTGGCAGGTGCGTTCGAGTGCCGCCAAGGTCTTGCTCCAGGTTCGTGCCCGGCGCTCGATTGGGCCCCTGGTCGCTGCCATGGAAGTCGAGGAAGGCCGCCTGCTCAAGGACTTCTCCCTGGCCCTCGAGGAGATCACGGGCAAATTTTACGGCATGCGCACAGAGGAGTGGCGCAAGTGGTGGACCACGAACGTCGAGCGCTTCGAGATCCCCTCGGACGAGCAGCTTGCGAGCACCAAGGCGAAGCGCGCGGAGAACGCCGCTATCTACTCACCCCCCGGAAGCACGAGCTACCACGGCATCGAGTCTCCCAGTCGGCGGGTTCTGTTCATCATCGACGTATCCGGTTCAATGGAAGCCCAGGTGATCGAGAAGGAGCGTTTCGAGGATGGAGACTACCCCTCGATGTCACGGATCGACATCGTGAAGACTGAACTGCAACGAACGATCGAAGGTTTGGAGTCGTACGTTGAGCTGAACATCTTGGCCTTCGCTACCCAAGTGAAGCCCTGGAAGAAAGAGATTGTGAAGTGCAACGTGCTGAACAAGAAGAGTGCCATGGAGTGGGTCGGCCGCTTGGAAGCCATCGGCGGCAACTCAAAAGAAGGCTTGGCGCGCGCCGGGCTGACTGGAGCCGCGAACCTTGGTGAGGGCAAGACGAACACTTATGGGGTTTTGATGCGGGCCCTCGACGTGGAGGGCGGCCGCGGCAGTCAGGATGAGGCCTACGAAGTGGCCGTGGACACGATCTTCTTCCTCTCCGACGGCCGTCCGACGGTGGGGGAGTTGGTCGATCCCGACGACATCCTGCGGGAAGTTCAGATCGCGAATGAGTTGCGCAAAGTCGTGATTCACACGATCGCCCTTGGTGAGTTCCAAAAGGAATTCATGAAGACCTTGGCCCGTCAGAACAACGGCCAGTTCGTGGACTTGGGACGCTAGAGGTCTGGCCGTGTCGCAACTGGCGGGGCGAACCTCGCTGCGCGGGACGCGCTGGGCGACGGGGATCCCCCAGGGGATTTGCTCCTATTTTCGCCGGTCCCGGGGAGCGACCTTGACGACTCGCCGGACCGGGCCTATCGTTCTCGTCCCTCAAAGGTCGGGGCGTGGCTCAGCTTGGTAGAGCGCTGCCTTCGGGAGGCAGAGGTCGGAGGTTCGAATCCTCTCGCCCCGACCATTTTTCTTGAGTGCGCTAGGGCTGCCCGGGACCGGGTAGGAGCTTTCCACCTCAAGAACTGGATAGTTTTCGGCGGGCACGAAACATCGGTGGAACCATCGAAGTCTCCGCTTGATCGGTTAGAAGGGGCCAGCGCTCGCCTCCAGAGCCGTTTTTCTCTTCAAGCCCAGGAAGGGATTCATCTGGGCACCAAGGCCTGCCGATAAATTCACGGCAGATGGGGAAAGACCCATTGCTTGGACGTCCTGGTCCTGTAGGCTGGATGTCGTTCGATGGCCACGAGACGGGTGCATCCCGCTGACACGGCCGAACATCGGGTGATCGCAAACCCCTGACCCCATTCGCAGAACGGGAGTCACGGAGCGGCTGCCCAACCCCGGCAGGTGCGGCACACAACCTCCTTCCTAGAGCCAAGCTGGCTTCCTCCTGAGATCAGATGGATCTCCGGCGATCGGGAAAGGCGTGTTGTCCAAGACCGGGTCTGATCCTGATCCGAAACCCCCGTTTTGTACAGGCTCGTACGGACTCCTCGCAGTCCACCAGCGCGGGTGATTCACCTGGCGCCTCTTTCTATCGGAACTGAATCAGGTTCCGCCCACTGCTTCAGCCATCCGGTTGAGGCGACCTTCCCGTGACGTTTGAGTTTGGATCGACTTGGCTACAAAAGACGAAACCACAACGGACAAGATTCCCTTCGGTGCGATGGAAGCACCTACGACCTCGAAGTCAGGCTCCGGTGTTCCACCGAAAAGTCGACGTCGAAGCACCAAGAAGGCGACGAAGTCTGAGGATTCCCCCCCCAAGAACAACGACGAGCCGAAGAGCTCCGGCGAAAGTTCTCAGCAAGCGCCTCGCAACGACGGGGAGTCTCAGGACTCTGAGTCATCGAAAGGACGCCGGGGCAACAATCGTCGTGGTGGACGTCGTCGACGTCGCCGCAAGTCCGGTGATGGGGATGGCAACGAAGGGAACAACGGCAACAGCAACAATAACAATTCCTCGGGCGGGCAATCCCAGGGCGGGCAGGCCTCAGAAGGGAGCGAGAGGAAGAACTCCAATCCATCCCAAGGCACCGATGGCGAAGGTTCAGAAGGCAGCCGTCGCCGCCGCCGTCGCGGTCGACCACGTTCCAAGCGTGGCCAAGACGAGAGCCAATCGACAGGCTCCACGGGGGCTTCCGAATCCCGGCAAGCTTCTGAATCCAGGCAGGCTCCCGAAGGCAGGCAGGCTCCCGAAGGCAAGCAGGCGGCCGAAGCCAAGACCGGCATAGGCATGCTAATCGTCGAGAAAGGTGGCTTCGGGACCCTGCGAGATCTCGAACGTAGCTACCTACCGAGCAAGCTAGACATCTTCGTTCCCGAACGACTGATCCAGCGCTTCAAGTTGCGCGACGGTTCGCTTATCGAGGGGTCGATTCGCAAGGGCAAGAAGTACAAGTACGAACTCGACAACGTCACGACCGTCGATGGCGAGGATCCAAAGAAGTACGCCCAGCTGCGGCCCTTCAAGAGCCTGACCACTATCGACCCCGACTTCCACTACGCGGTGGGGGACGTGACCGGCGATGTCTCCATGCGCATCCTGGACTTGATTGCACCGATTGGACGCGGTCAGCGCGGTCTGATCGTGGCCCAGCCACGCACAGGCAAGACGACCCTGATGCGGCAGTTTGCCAAGGGCATCGAAGAGGGCTTTCCCGAGGTTCACCTGATGGTGCTGCTGGTGGACGAACGTCCCGAAGAAGCCACCGATTGGGTTCGCAGCACGAAGGGTCAGGTCTTTGTCTCTACCAGCGACGAATCCCCCAAGAACCACGTCAAGCTCGCGGAAGCGGTTTGGAAGCGTTGCCAACGCTTGGTGGAACTCGGTGAGGACGTGGTGTTGATCATGGACTCGATCACGCGCCTGGCCCGCGCCTACAACAACTCCGCCGGCGGCAGTGGACGCACCATGAGCGGTGGCCTCGACTCGCGCGCCATGGAACGGCCCCGTCAGATCTTCGGTAGCGCACGCAACACGGAGACCGCTGGCAGCTTGACGATTCTGGGCACGGCCCTGATCGACACCGGCAGCCGCATGGACCAACTGATCTTCGAGGAGTTCAAAGGCACCGGCAACATGGAGGTGATGCTCAACCGCAAGCTTTCCGACCGGCGCATCTTCCCGGCCATCGACATCGAGAAGTCGGGCACCCGCAAGGAAGAGAAGTTGGTTTCGAGCAGGCGCCTGAAGCGCATCAATACCCTGCGCCGCGTCTTGCTCCGCATGAACTTCATCGAAGCCATGGAGTTGCTCAGCGACAAGCTGATGGACGTCGAGAAGACGGAAGACTTCTTGGCCCGCTTCGACGTGGATCCCGAAGCGTAGAGCGAGTGGGAACCTCAGACCCCTTGCAGGTCGAAGGCTCGGTGCAGGGGAAGGACCCCGCGCAGATGAAAGGCTCTCGGCGTGCCTGGGGCGGAGCGATCTTGCTGTTTCTCTTCGCCGCAGGATTGCGCGCGAGGGGGATCGAGCACGGCATGCCGCACAATTACGTGCCGGACACGCACATCGTGCGCGCTGCCCTCGGCATGGCCAAGGACAAGAACCCGGTCCCGCCGGTGGGGAAGTATTCGACTTACCCAAACCTGCTTCCCTACTGCCTTTTGCCGCTCTATGGAGCGCACTTTGTCCAAGGCAAGTTCGCGGGTGATTGGTCCGGTGCCCAGGAATACGGCGATCACATTCTAGAGCACCCGAGCGAGGTGCACCGCATCGCGCGCTGGCTCGTGCTGCTCTTCGGTGCGCTGACACCCATCGCGGTCTTGTTGGCCGCGCGCTCCGCAGGACTCGAACGGGGAGCCTGGTTCGCCGCCTGGTTCGCCGCCAGCGGCTTGATGCACGTGCACTTCTCTGTGCAAGAACGTCCCTGGGTGCCGATGATGTTCTTCGCGGCCCTGTCCGCTTGGCCGGCGGCGCTCTACGTGCGGAAGCCCGCTTTACGCACCCTGGTCCTCGCGGGTCTGTGTGCGGCCTTGTCCGCGGCCTGCCATCAGTCGGGTTTCTTTGTGCTCGCGATCCCCGGCCTGGCCTGGCTGGTGTCGCCCCTTGGATGGAATCGCGAGGGGCTGCTCGCGCGCTTGAAGCACGGTGTGCTGTGCGTGGGCGCATTTTTCGTGCTGGCGATCTTGGTGGGCTATCCTTCCTACCTGATCTACGGCGCACCAACCGCCGACCAGACAATCGGCGGCGACACGGCGGACATTTCCTTCAACGGACAGTCCCTCAACTTGGATCGCAACCTGGGCACCTTTCCAAGTCTGGCCAAGGCCTTCTTTGGCTATGGCCCCGTCTTGACGCTTTTCCTCTTGGCAGGATTTGGCACCTTGCTCAAGCGTCGCGCGGCTCTGCCCGCCGTGCTCTTTTGTGGAGGCTGGGCCTTGTTTTTCATGACATCCGCCAACGAGCACACGCGCTATTTGTTGCCCGTGGCGGTGCTGGGCTGTTTGCCTGCCGGCATGCTCGTGGAACGGCTCTGGTCCCGGGGCCCAGGGGTGCGAGTGGCTCTGTGCCTCTTCGCTTTGTTCCCGGCTGCGCAAAGCTGGCGCCTGGGAAGTGTCCTGGCCCAACCGGACACTCGTGAAAGCGGTGAGCGTTGGCTGCAAGAGCTGGACGGCTCCGCCATGGTCTTGATCGACCGCTACGGGCCGATCGTGGACTTGGACCAAAGCAGCCTCGAGCTGTTGATGAATATTCGCGAGGCGAGCGGATCGAGTCTTGGCAGCCGAGAGGCCCGTCGCCTAAGCGCCTTGAACGAAGGGGAACTGACCGGCGGAGTGCGCGCCATCTACGCTTCCGACCTGATGAAGATTGAGGAGCTGGACGGGACCATCGCTCTGCGCAAGGGCTTGCACGCCGCCTATGGGGAAACTCCCGCCGCGGCTCTCGCGGCCCTCGGAGTCACTCACCTGCTGCTGGTCAATCGCTTGCAGGAAGGACTCGAGGGCAACCTCTTGCGGGGCCTGCTCAAGGACCAAACTGCCCTCGTGACGGCGGGAAAAGCGGACAGTTCGCGGGCCGAGTTCAGGCTCCCCATGGAACTGAAGTTCCCGTTGACCTCTCTTTGGTCGATCGAAAGGCCGGGCCCGTGGATGGGGCTCTACGACTTGCGCTGAGCTCGCCCTACAAGTTCCGCTTCCAAGCCCCGCGCAAGTAATACATGAGGGGCAGGGCGGTGAACGCATCCGCCAGCAGACCCGCGTCCAACAGAGCCTCGGCCTGTGCTTGGCTGAATGTCCGAACGATCAACTGCTCCGCATCATCCAAGTTGAGTTCGTGAGTGGGCACACAGTCCAATGCCAGGAACACGTGAGCGTAGTGGGCGCTGATGCCGTTCGTCGGATAGAAGCCGGGCAAGGGAATGACCTTGGAACTCGAATGGCCGGTCTCTTCGCGCAGCTCGCGGTGCGCGGCCTCGAGCGGAGTTTCCCCTTCATCGATGCGCCCAGCAGGCATCTCCCAATGGGTCTTTCCATGGGGGTAGCGATACTGGCCGATCATGACCAACGAGCCGTCGACCTTGACGGGCACGACGGCGACCGCGTCGCTGACTTCGAAGACGTGGTATTCCTGTAGGTTGCCGTTGGGCAAGCGCACTTCATCCCGGCGCAAGCCACACCAAGGGGAGTCGTAGATCTGTTCGCTCTTCTCCGTCGGGAAGGGCGCAAAGGGCTCGGGGTTCGCGGGGTTGTGTTCCGTTGTCATCGAGCACCCTGCAGGGTCCTGTTGTAGAGGTCGCGGTAGGCGCCGAGCATCGTCGGGAAGGAGTAACGCTCCTCGACCCGGCGGCGATTGGCTTCGCCCAACTCCGCTCGCAAGGGGCGGTTGTCCACCAGGGTTTGCATGGCCTTGGCGAGTTTGCGGGTCCGGTTCTCCCCACTCGCAATCAGTACCTGTTGGGCCTGGGGAAGCATGTGGGCCACGTCGCCTACATCCGTGGAAACCACGGGCAAACAACTGGCCATCGCTTCCAAAAGGGCCACGGGCATTTGTTCGCTATCGGAAGAGAGCGCGAAGACATCCATGGCGCTGTACCAAGGGGCTGGGTTTGATTGATGGCCGATCAAATGCACCCGCCCGAAGACGTCCGCGGCCACCGCTGCCTTGCGAATCGCTTCGCGCTCTTCGCCTTCGCCCAGGATCAAAAGATGGGGCGCCTGGCTATGGCGCACTTCGGCAAAGGCCCGGATCAAACGCACGGGATTCTTGACCGGGCGCAGGTGACCGACGAATCCGATCACGGGTGCCCCAGGGGGAATGGCCAGCTCTGCCCGGCGCTGCTCCCGCTGGGACTGCGCGCCGAAGGCCTGCAAGTCGATGCCGTTGGGGATCAGTTGGACCTTGCCGGACCTCAGCTTCCAAAACTTGTCCGCGATGCCCGCCAGCACATGGGAGGGGACCACGACCTTGGCCGTTCCCGGCAGAACGAGTCGCCGAGTCCAAACGCGCCGGCTCTTGAAGCCGGCCGATTCGTCGGCGTTGAAGCCATCCTCGTGGTGGATGTGCCGGCGCTGCCAACCCAGGCTGCGGGTGGCGATGACGCTGTCGAACGCTCCCCAGTTGTAGCTCAACACCAGGTCGGGCTGTTCGCGTTTGAAGAGCGCACGCAGGGCCCGCACCGTGCGTGGTGTGTTGGCCCGTTCAATCGACGGCAGGATCTTGACCGGCGCCGCCGGGTCCAGTTCCTTGGCGGCGTCCGTGCGTCCATCGACGGCCAAAATGGAGTGACGGAACCCCTCGCCCAAGGCATTGATCATGCGCACCGTGCGCATTTCAGGTCCCGCTGGCACGAAGGTCGAGAAGACGTGCAGCAGATGGGGCTGGCCCGCGGGGCTCATTCCCCTGGCTGCTCCTCGACCTGCGCGTGGCCGTAGATTCGAACGGTGCGGTCCAGGAACTCTTCGGCTTCTTCCAAGGGCTTCCAACCGAGAACTTCCCGCGCCAGATTGCACGAGAACTCGGGGAACAGCCCGCGCGACTTCAAGTCGCGGTAGGAGGGAAAGACCAGGCCTTGACGGCCGCCTGCCAGCTTTACCATCCACTTGCCAATCTCCATGGCTTGGCTTTTGGCGAGGGAGCGCGGGTGAAAGTGCAAATCGCGTCCGGTGGCCTTGCGCAGTTCGGCAACGACTTGGCGAGCGTTCAGTGGCACGCGCGCGCAGAGGTTGAAGGCTTGTCCGATGAGTTCGGGACCTTCGTGCAAGGCCGCGGCGGCCAGGGCACTGGCCACGTCTTCGACCCACACCAGAGGCAATTGGTTTTCACCCAGTCCCCAACCCACGCAGTGGTTGTCTCGCGCCCAAAGTCCGTAGCCTGAGTGTTGCATCGGCGTGCCTTCGCCGACCACAACCCCTGGCCGTGAGATGATGATCGGGGCGCCCGTGTCACGGTGCAACTTGAGCAGCGCTTTTTCGGTGGCGGCCTTGCCGCGGGAGTACACAGCGCGCTCGTCGATCAGCGGATCCGCTTGGATTGAGTCGCGTAGCATGCCGAGCTCTCCCGTGTACAAGCAGGCGATGGAGGAGACGTAGATAAAGCGTTCCACTCCCGCTTGGTGGGCTGCTTCCGCAACCTTGACGGAGCCTTGAACCATCGTGCGTTCCACCTCTTCCCAAGTGTCGCCGCCGCCGGTCGCCAGGTGCACGACCGCGGAGCATCCGCGGAAGAGCTCGGCCATTTGCGACGCGTCTTCGAGGCTGCCACGAACGAGGCGCACCCGCCCGTCTCGCGCAGCGCTTTCGACGATCTCCGGTAGGCTGTGGGTGCGCCGGACCAAACAGGTCACGGGCTTGCCCGCGGCGAGCAAGTCGCGCACCACGCGCTTGCCGATGAACCCGGTGCCACCCAAGACGAAGACCTCGCCGGGACGCACCGGCTTGTCCGAGAGGGGCAAGGACTGGCCCTCGTCCTTCGAAACTTCCCGGGCGATCGTGTCGCACCAATCGAGGACTTCCGCCGCTTGGTTGGCGTCCACGGGCAAGGGCTGGCCAGCCCGCAGCGCCCCGTGGAAGGCAGCGATGGACTCGCGCATGCCGGCGTAGAACGCGTCTTGTCGCTCGGCCAATCCCAAGGTGGAGGACATCCAGTTCTTCAAGACGCGGGTGGCGTCCTTGCGCAGCATGCCGCCGCGTTTCCAGCCTGCCAGGAAGCTGTTCCAAAACTCTAGCCAAGGACTCTTGCGCTCCGAGCTGAGGTTGTCGTGGGTGAAGTCTGCTTCCAACATGCCATCGCTTCCGATGACGGTGATCGTGTTGCGCGTGAAGCCCTGGCCCCAAGCCAAGTAGATCTGCGCCGTGCCCCGTTCGCCGCGGGCGGACACGGCCCAACGATCGAGAAAGGTCTGGCCGGGCAAGAGTTCGCGCGAAGAGAGAATCTGTGTGTGACACTCCTGGACCTGACCGATCAAGCGATGCAGCTGGCTCAAGGGATGGGGGCCTTGTTCGTAGAGGATGTTGCGCGGGCTGCGGAACATCCAATGGGAGTATTGCTCTGCATCGAGCTGCATGAGCGGCACGCTCCAGGTCACCTGCACGTGCTCGACGACACCGATGTCCCCGGCGGCGACCTGCTCCACTAGACGGGTGAACGCCGGTTGGAATACGTGGTTGTGATTGATGCCGAGGGGCAGGCCCTTTTGCGCGGCGAGGGCTGCCAAGGAGCGCGCTTCCTCCGCGCACAACACGAAGGGCTTTTCGGCGAAGACTCCGATACCGAGTTCGAGCAACTCGCGGCAAAGGGGCTCATGCAAGTGCGGAGGCGCCAAGAGATGCGCCACGTGGATGCCCAGTGAACCGAGTTCCGCGATGCTCTGGAGCGCTGAGTTCACGCCCCATTTGTCCGCAAGCCCCTGGGCCCTGCTGAGGGCCGGGTCGACGATCGCGATCACCTCGACATCGGGCAGCTTGGAAAGAACTTCCAGGTGAAAGTCGGCGATGAAGCCGGCGCCGATCAAGGCCACACGGGTGAGCTCAGCTCGCTTGGGAGGGAAGCAGACCTTTTTTGGGGGGGAGGGAGCCAAGACGGGCGCTGGGTTGGAGCTCACGGTGTCGCTGGCGCCCAAGGCGGGCGCACAATCGAAGTTCATCACTAATCGACGATTTGGGGGCGAAACCTAACACACAGGGCTGTTGCTGGTCTCGCTCCTTTGGCCATCCCTAGGGATCCAGCGGCGGGCTGCTCAAAACTTGAGGCAAGTTTCGGAGACGAGTGCTCAGGCTGGGGAGGCCCTCATCCGACAAAGTGCCTATCTCCTCCTTCTTGGGACCCGCTCTTCAGCTTCGGCTGCTGGGTGGGTCCCATTTTTTGTGAAATCCAAGAGGGGTCCTGTGAATCCTTTGGGGAACCATGCTCGGCCATGGATTGAGGAATAGGGAAGAGCTACAATCCGCCTTTTCCCCACCGCCCCCAAGACCTCAAGAGGTGTCCCAGCGGGCATCCCCCCGAGAGGAGATCTGGCCGATATGGAGCTGAAAGAAGGGCTGACGTTTGATGACGTCCTCCTGGTCCCGCGACATTCCGACGTGCTTCCGAGCGACGTCGAACTGCACACACGGGTATCCCGAAACGTCGCGTTGAACCGACCTCTGATCTCCTCCGCAATGGACACGGTCACCGAGTGGGAACTCGCTGTGGCTCTGGCTCGCGAAGGTGGCCTAGGTGTGATTCACCGCAACTTGGGCCTGGAGGGCCAAATCGCCGAGGTGGACAAGGTCAAGCGCTCCGCGAACGGCGTGATCTTGGACCCCGTGACTTTGGCGCCCAACGCGACCGTGGGGCAAGCCCACGCGATCATGGCGTCTCAGAACATCTCCGGGCTTCCGATCCTGGACGATGGCAAGGTCGTCGGCATTTTGACCTCACGGGACTGTCGCTTCCAAATGGATGACGCCACACCGGTGGGGGCGATCATGACCTCGGAGAACCTGGTCACCGCGCCCCCCGGCACTTCCCTCGAGGAAGCCCGCCAGTTGCTCTTCCGCAACAAGATCGAGAAGTTGATCATCGTCGACAAGGAGAACCGTTTGCAGGGCCTGATCACGATGAAGGACCTCAACATGCTCAAGAAGTTCCCGGACTCCGCCACGGACTCCCGGGGCCGCTTGCGCGTCGGGGCTGCGATCGGCGTGAAGGACTACGAGCGCGCCGAAGGTTTGGTGGCTGCGGGAGTGGACGTGTTGGTGGTCGACACAGCCCACGGACATAGCACCAACGTGATCAACACCGTGCGCCAACTCAAGTCGAGCTTGGACGTGGACGTCATCGCCGGCAACATCGCAACGGGTCAGGCCGCCAAAGAACTGGCGGAAGCCGGGGTGGACGGCATCAAGGTCGGCATCGGTCCCGGCTCGATTTGCACCACACGCATCGTGGCGGGCATTGGCGTACCGCAGTTGACGGCCATCATGGACTGCGTCGCCGCCGTGCGCGGCAAGTACGACGTCCCGATCATCGCCGACGGGGGCATTCGCTTCTCCGGCGACATCGTGAAGGCCCTCGCGGCGGGCGCCTCTTGCGTGATGCTCGGAAGTCTCTTCGCGGGCCTCGACGAGAGTCCCGGCGAAGTGATCTTGTACAAGGGCCGTTCTTTCAAAGCGGTGCGCGGCATGGGATCGATCGGTGCCATGCAACGGGGTTCGAAGGAACGCTACCGCCAGGGTCACGTGGACGACGTCAGGAAGCTTGTGCCCGAGGGCATCGAAGGCATGGTTCCCTCGAAAGGCCCGCTCTCCAGCTTCGTGCATCAACTCGTTGGAGGCGTCTGTGCGGGCATGGGCTACTCCGGCGCAAAGACTCTGACGGACCTTTGGGAGCGTGCTGAGTTCATCCGTGTGACATCGGCGGGCGTGCGTGAGGCGCATCCGCACGACGTCAAGATCACCAAAGAGGCCCCCAACTACTTCCACAACGAATGAGCTCCGATCCTCGGGGTGTGCTGATCGTCGATCTCGGCACCCAATACACGCAACTGATTGCGCGCCGCGTGCGCGAAGCCGGAACCTGGTGCCAAATCACAATCCCCTCCAAAGCCCTCGAGGCAGCGGCAGGCATGGATCTGGGTGGCATCATTCTTTCTGGCGGTCCCTCATCGGTCTACGACGACGACGCTCCCGTGGTCCCCGAGGAGCTCTTGCAAATGGACGTGGCGGTGCTTGGCATCTGCTACGGAATGCAATGGATGTGCCGCACACTCGGCGGTGAAGTGAAAGCCAGTGACAAGCGCGAATACGGTCGCGTCTCCATGCGCGTTGTGCGCTCCGAGGGACCTTTCCGTGACATCGGCGGTCATACGGTGGTCTGGATGAGCCATGGGGATTCCGTCGCTGCCTTGCCCGCGGGCTTTGAGACCTACGCGGAATCAGAGGACTGCCCCTCCGCTGCCGCCGGCGATCCGGCGCGCAACCTGTGGGGAGTTCAATTCCACCCCGAAGTCTCCCACTCCGTGCGCGGACGGGAAGTGCTCGACAACTTCCTGACGCACATCTGCGGTCTGCAAGGAGACTGGAAGCCGGATTCCATCGTGGACCGGGAGATCGCCAAGATCCACCAGATCGTCGGCGAAGAAGGGGAAGTGGTGCTCGGACTCTCCGGGGGAGTGGACTCCTCCGTGGCCGCCATGCTCTTGAACAAGGCCATCGGGCCGCGCTTGCACTGCATCTTCGTGGACAATGGCCTTCTGCGCAAAGGCGAACGCGAAGCGGTCGAGCGCGAGTTCAAGGAACACCTCGGCATGGACCTCGTGGTGGTCGATGCGGGCAAGCGCTTCCTCGACAAACTGGCCGGTGTGACGGATCCGGAGCGCAAGCGCAAGATCATCGGGAACGAATTCGTCGAGGTCTTCCGCGAGGAAGCCAAGGCCTTCAAGAACGCGGGCTACCTCGGCCAAGGAACCCTCTACCCGGACGTGATCGAATCGGTCAACGTGCACGGAGGCAACACGGCGGTCATCAAGAGTCACCACAACGTGGGGGGCTTGCCGGATGACCTGGACATGGAACTGGTGGAGCCCTTGCGCGAGCTCTTCAAGGACGAGGTGCGCACCATCGGCCGCTTCCTCGGTTTGGACGGGACGATCGTCGACCGCCAGCCCTTCCCGGGACCCGGCTTGGCCGTCAGGATCATCGGCGAGGTGACCCCAGAAAAGGTCGCCTTGCTGCAAGAGGCCGACCACATCTGCACCACGGAAATCGAGAAGACCGGGGAGCACCTGGGCCTTTGGCAGTACTTCGCGGTGCTGCTTCCGGTTCAGTCCGTGGGAGTCATGGGCGACCACCGCACCTACGAAAACGCCTGCGCCCTGCGCATCGTGGAGTCCGCGGATGGCATGACGGCCGATTGGGGCTACCTCTCCCGGGAAACCCTCCAGAGCATCTCCAGCAAGATCATCAACCGCGTGCGGGGCATCAACCGGGTGGTTTTGGACATCAGCTCCAAGCCGCCCTCCACGATCGAGTGGGAATAGGTCTGGATTCCCTGCGTCCGGCCTGATTTTGCTCTAATTTGCTGGGACGCCAGCCGAAATGCCGGCGGCAGACCAGCGCAAGCCCCCCGGTACCTTTCAACCAGTCGGCCTTATTCCCGGCTGAAGTTGTGATCCGCAAGCCAGACAGGACCCCTGCCTGCGGCCCGTCCACCAACTTTCTCTCCAGTCATTCGAACGATGAACGCCACCAAAGCCCTTACATCCCTCGCACTGCTCACCATTCCGACCGTGGGTTTCATGGCCCGGGGTGACTCCGTTAGCTTCAAGCCCGAAGAGGGAACCACCGTTGAGAAGACTCTGAGTATCGAGTCTTCCTTCTACATGGACGACTTGAGCATCGTTTTTGACGGAGGGGAGGTCTCCCCGGACATGATGGGAGGCAGCATGGACGAGGCCCTGATCGTCAACGTCACCTTGGGAGTTACGGACGAGTACCTCTCTTCCCGAACTGGCGCCATCGGATCGTTGTTGCGCACCTACGACGAGATGGCCTTCGAGGCCGGCGGCGAGAGTTCCGCTGAGACCCAGGATGCGTTCAACACGATGGAGGGCCTGACCGTCAAGTTCGTTTGGGATGCAGAGGGCGAAGACTTCGTCAAGTCCTTCCACGAGAGTGAAGGCGAGGACGAGTGGCTCGAGAACCTCGATCCGGACATGGACCTTCTGCAGCTTCTGCCCTCCGACGAAGTTTCCGTGGGCGACAGCTGGGAAGCCCGTGGCGAAGGCCTGCTCACCGTGTTCTCCCCGGGAGGCATGCTGGCCTCCGGCAGCGAGCAAGAGACCAACCCGGAAGCTGAGGAACTGGTCGAGCTCGCAAAGGAACAGATGGGCAGCCAGCTGGAGTCCATGCTCGAGGAGTTCGCGATCAAGTGCACGTACACCGGCACGCAAACCGAAGGCGACAAAGAACTGGGCGCCATCGAGATCGAGTTCAGCGGGGACGCGGAAATCGACTTGAGCGAGTTGATTCTGTCTGCCATCGAACTCAACGCCGAGCGCATGGGCGGAGTCGAAGCTGACCTGAGCGCTGTGGTCTCCCTAGAACTGGAAGGCACGGGCCTTTTGCTCTGGGACATGAAGGCCGGTCATATCCACTCCTTCAGCATGAAGTACGAGATCATCGCTGGCATGGACCTTGAGGGGGATGTGGACGCCATGGGCGAAAACCACACCTTCGAGGTGGCCGTGGAAGTCTCGGGCGAGGTGGACATGAGTCTCGAGACCGGCGGCGACGAGGAAGACGAAGGAGACGACGAGTAGTCCGTACCGAGTCCAAGTGACTCCAGCCCAGGGACAAGATCACTGGGAGCACAAGACCGCCCGGGAATCAGCAGTGCTGGCTCCCGGGCGGTTCTTTGTGTTCAAGCAAAGGGCTCCGGTTCCCCAGTAACCGTCGTTAGATGAGGGCGCTTGAGGCACCGTTCGATTGCAGTGCCGGGCGGCTAGCTAACGTCGCTCTCCGCAATCATCTGGAGCAAGAGTTCGCGCACGCGCTGCGGATTGGCCTTGCCTTTGGAGGACTGCATCACGAGGCCCATCAAGGCCCCAACGGCCTTCTCCTTGCCTTCTCGCACCTGTTGGGCCACCTCCGGCTTCTGCTGCAAGGCCTGCGCGCACCAAGCCTTCAGGGAGCCCTCATCCTGGACCTGTTGCAAACCCAACTCGAGCAAGAGGGCACCCGCCGCCTTGCCGCTCTTCATCATCTCGCGCAGGATCTGGCGGGCTCCATTGCTGTGCACAACACCTTCGCGCAAGAGTCCGATCAACTCACTCAGATCGAAGGGCTTGATCGGCAACTCGTCGATGTTCTGAGCATCGAACTCATCCCCGGAGATCGCTCGAAGCACTTCGTTGGAGATCCAGTTCGCCGCTTCCTTCGGTTCCTTGGATAGGCGCGCGCAGGCCTCAAAGAAGTCGGCCACGTCGTGGGATGCGGTCAGCACCCCAGCGTCGTAGGCGGAAAGTCCGAGGCTCGTCATGTAACGCGCACGGCGCGCAGCGGGCAACTCTGGCAACAGGCTGCGCAGTTCTTCGACCCGGTTGTAAGGGGCCGTGATGGGGGGCAAGTCCGGCTCCGGAAAGTAGCGGTAGTCCGCTTCCCCTTCCTTCTTGCGCATGCTGCGAGTGATGCCGAGCTGCGCGTCGAAGAGGCGCGTCTCCTGCACCGGGTAGCGCTCGGGATCGCCCGTTTCCCAGGCGGCGATCTGCCGCGGGATCTCGTGTTCGATGGAGCCGGCAATGTGACCGAAGGAATTCAGGTTCTTGATCTCGATCTTGGTGCGCCAGGCTTCCCCGACGGGGTGCACGGAGATGTTCACATCGCAACGCAGCTCGCCCTTTTCCATGTCCGCGCTGGAGGCGCCCACGTAGACGAGGATCTCGCGTAGAGCCGTCACATAGGCCACCGCATCTTCCGCGTTGTCCATGTCAGCCTCCGTGACCGACTCGATCAGCGGAACCCCTGCGCGGTTCAAGTCCACCAGGGTGAAGTTTCCCGAAGTGTGCGTGGACTTGCCCGCGTCCTCCTCAATGTGAATGCGATTCAACCGGACCCGGCGACCCGACTCCAAGCTGATCCCACCGCCGCGGCAGTAGGGCTCATCGTATTGCGTGATTTGGTAGTTCTTGGGGATGTCGCAGTAGAAGTAGTTCTTGCGGTCGAACTTGCTGCGCTCGGCGATGGTTCCCTCGAGGGCTAGGCCAGCGCGGATGGCGAGTTCCAGAGCCTCTCCATTGAGTACCGGCAGGCTCCCGGGTTGCCCTGTACAGACCGGGCAGATCTGGCTGTTGGGCTGGGCGCCGAAGCGGTACTCGCACGCGCAAAACAGCTTGGTGCGGGTGTTGAGTTGCGCGTGGACTTCCAAGCCGATGACCGCCACCCAGCGCTTGCCGCTGCTCTCGGAAACCCACTCGTTGCCTTCCCGATACAATCCAGAGTTGGAGGAGGTGCTCATCGGATCTCTGTGCAAAGGGGGGGGATGGGGAGGGCACTCGTTTGCGATGATTCCAAAGCTCTGGCCAAGCGCAAGAGGCGTCCTTCGGAGAGGGCTGGGCCGACCAATTGCAAACCGACGGGCAAGCATCCCGTGTCATTGGAGGTGAGGCCTGCGGGCAAGCTGAGCGCAGGCAATCCCGCTAGGGACGCCGGGACCGTGAACAAATCGGAGAGGTACATGGCCAAGGCGTCCTCCTTTTTCGCTCCCAAGCGGAACGCGGTGGTGGGGGCCGTGGGGCTGGCCAGCACGTCCACCGCTTCAAAGGCCGCAGCGTAGTCGCGGCGTAGCAAGGTGCGCACCCGTTGAGCCTTGCCGTACCATGCCTCCGCGTAACCTGCGGAGAGCACGTAGGTGCCCAGCAGAATGCGACGCTTGACTTCATCTCCGAAAGCACCGTTGCGTGTCGCTTCGAACATGCCGGTCAGGCTGCCATCGCCTTCGATGCGTTTGCCGAACAGGCTGCCGTCGTAGCGTCCGAGGTTGCTGGAAGCCTCGGCGGTGGCGACCACGTAGTAAGTGGGGATGGCGTAGGACAGATGGGGCAATTCGATCTCCATCAACTCCGCTCCCATGGCTTCCAATCGTTCTAGTTGGGCCTGGCATTGGACCAGAACCTCGGGGGCGACGTCCGCGTTCAATTCGTGCTTGAGCACGCCGACCTTGAGTCCAACAAGTCGTTGGGCTTCCGCGGGTCGTTCGGGTTCGAAGGCTGGCAAGGGCAAGCTGGTGCTGTCCCTTTCATCCAGGCCCGATAGCACTTCAAGCACAAGTTCCAAGTCCCCAGCCGTGTGGGCGAACGGACTGACTTGATCGAGGGAAGATCCAAAGGCCACGAGTCCATAGCGCGAGATGCGGCCGTAGGTGGGCTTCAATCCGTAGATGCCACAAAAGGCTGCGGGCTGCCTGACGGACCCCCCGGTGTCTGAGCCGAGTGCGATCGGAACCATGCGCGTGGCCACCGCCACCGCCGCTCCGCTCGAGGATCCACCTGCGGTCAGTTGCGTGTCCCAAGGATTGCGCGGACAACCGAAGGCCGAGTTCTCCCCGGAGGAGCCCATGGCGAACTCATCCATCTCGGTGACCCCCAAGAGCACGGCGCCCGCATCGAGCAACTTCTGCACGAAGCTCGCGGTGTAGGGAGCGATGTAGCCTTCGAGGATTCGGCTGCCGCAGTTGGTTTCCATGCCTTGCACGCACATGTTGGCCTTGAGGGCCACGGGCACACCGAAGAGTGGGCCGTTCCCTTCCCCACGGGCGAGGGCTGCGTCCAATTCTCTGGCTCGGGCGAGAGCGGACTCTGCGTCGACCCGTTGGAAAGCCTGGAGTTCTGAGTTGTGCTTGGCGATCTGAGCCAGGTGCGCTTCCGTCACCTCCAAGACGGAAAAGCTCCCCGCGAGGATCGCCTCACGCAGTGCTCTGGCGGAAAGACCGAGGGGTGCGGCGAGACTCACTCCTCGCCTCCAATGGCTTTCGGAACAACAAAGCAGTCCTCTCGGAATTTGGGCGCGCCTTCGACCAGGCGTGCGGCCAAGTCGCTGGGCCGGGGCAAGTCCTGGCGTTTGACGTCTTCCAATAATGTCGCACCGAGGGTCGGGGGTACGCCCTCCACATCCAGTTCTGAGATGACTTGAAAGGCTTGCAAGACGGCTTCCACTTGGGGCTCTAGGGCCGCTGCGTCCGCTTCCGTCCAACCCATTCGGGCGAGGTCGGCGGCCCGTTTGAAGAGCTCTTTTGGGTCATTCATAGGGAGTACGTTTGGACGGGAGCTGGGGGCCGGTGGAACGGGGGGCGTGCCCGAGGCGGAATTCTACGGGGGGATTCCCCGCTCAGGAACGGCCAAGATCCCCTTCTCTGGCCCCCCAGGCGCAGGATTCAAAAGAGTCAGAGCTATGCGGGGCCTAGGCCCTTGCACGGAAGCCCGCGGAGGCCTAGCTTGCGCTCAACATGATGTTGCTTCTGACCCGACAAACGCCAGTCATTGACGAGAGTGCCCTGGCCTATCCTGATTGGATGGGGATTGGGCTCGTGCTCGCCATCGTCGGATCGTTTCTGCTTGCGAACTCAATCCTGTTCCGACATCCGCGCCAATTGGTGGTGGAGCGCTTCGGCCCGCAGGTGCAGCAGGAACTGCGCAACATCCGTGAGTACATCTTTCACCGCGTTCAAGTGAACGTGGGCTTCGGATTCCTACTCGGCGGATTTGGCATGCAGCTCTACGGGCACTACAGCCCGCTGCCCGCTGGAGTGCAGAAGGAATTCCCGGCCCTCTGGATCGGGATCGTTGTTGTGCTCGCCGTTGTGCTTTTGCTCGCGAGTTGGTGGTGGTCCTTGCGGGCCTTCCGCAGCTACGTTCGCGACTACTTCCGCACGCACCCTGCAGAGTTCGAGTCGAATCTTGCCTTGGCTCGGGAAGTGGGGGACCTCTTCGGGCTCGTGTCCTACGCGGACGATACCGTCGAGAGCTACGTGGCTCGCCTGAACCTGTTGGTTTGTGATGGCCGGGCCCCGTCGAGAGCTGAGAGCGCCGAGGCCAAGCTGCACAAGCTGGCCGAGATGTAGGGAACGCGACGCTGCTGAGCAGGTGACGCGCTCGAGCAGGTGACGATGCCGTGCCGGCATGCCTCCAGCGCGGCAGGCGACCGAGAGCGATTGCGGTTGTGGAGCGTGGCGAGCGCGAACACAAGCAGAGTTCTCCAGCCCGGGGAGTCGTCGGCCAGAATTGCCTAAATTGGAGCCGTCCACCGTGGCCCAGGGCACGGCCCTTCGTCTTGTTCGGCGATGGATGTTTCCAACAGAATCGTGGAGGGCTTTCTGCGCGCGGTGTTTCCGGAAGCGTGCCCCGTATGCGGCACCGGTTGCGACGGGCCCGGGCCCTGTGGGCGTCACCGATTGAAACCAAGCGATGACAAGAGTCGCTGCGGGCGCTGTGCCGCTGAGCTGCCACGGGGCATTCCGGATGGGCAGCGCTGCGCCGCCTGCGCGCGCCGGAGCTTGCGCCTGGGAACCGTGCTCACCTTGGGGGACTACAGCGAGCGCAGCCCCCTGCGGGACTGGGTCCTGGCTCTCAAGCACGGCGGCCGCCGGGGCTTGGCCCAGCCCTTGGGAGTGGAGCTTGCCCGTCGCTGGCGCGCTCGCTTTCCAGAGGCGGAGAGCCCGCTCTTGGTGCCGGTCCCCTTGCACTTCCTGCGGCGCATCGAACGTGGCTACGACCAGGCGCACCTGCTCGCGACCCACTTGGCGGCAGAGGCGAATGGCACCCTTTGCCGAGCTCTCAGGCGCCAGCGCTGGACGGCGCCCCAGGGTTCCGCCCTCGAATCGCGGGAGGCCAACGTGTCCGGAGCGTTTCAATTGCGTACGAAGCACATCACTCAATTGAAGGGTCGATTGGTCTGGTTGGTGGACGACGTCCTGACGTCAGGGGCGACTCTGCGGGCCTGTGCGCGGGTCCTGCGCAAGGGCGGGGCGCGCCAGGTAAGCGCGCTGGTCTTGGCGCGGGCAGTCCGTGGCAAAGAGCCCCTAGATAGAGTCGGGGGTTGAGTCGTAAGCTCGGGCCTGGAACCCGGGTCACACAGTGCGATCCGCGAGCTACCGATCCCCGAACGCACCTCTGCGTCTAGCCAAAGTCCAAAATGGCATTCGAGCATGGGAAACGTCTCACCCCTGGATCTGGGATCGAGGATCGGCACTTCACGAATCGCATTTTGTGATCCCGACTCTTAGGCTCGACTTGGCTCACGCGGGCTCTCCGTCCGGAATCACTATGAAAAACAAACTTCTGCTCCCGCTCCTCGCCGCTGTTTTCCTCTTGCTGGGGGGGCTTTGGTCGTGGCTTGGCCAATCGGAAGGATCCCAGGCGGCGGTGTCCGTGGAGGGAGTGGGCCCGGGCGCCCTGACCCCGGGGGAGAGCGTGAGCCAATTGCCTCTGCTCGCCAAGCCAGAAGCCAAGACGCAGCGGGTCGATTCCCTCAAGACTCCCCAACAGCTGCTGACTGCCAAAGACGGGGAGTCGCCTGTTGCGATCCCGTCCAACGCCATCTGGATTGAGGGCCGTGTCCTGTTTCCCGAGGGCATGCCGAATGACACGAGCAAGGTGACCATCATCGCCCGTGGACGGGCCTTCGGGGACAGCTCGCGCCGCGAGTACGAAACCACGGCGAACCGCGATGGGAAGTTTCGCGTGGCCTTCTCGGTGGAGACGCGCACGGGCTGGTTGGACGTCAACAGCCGCTACCTCTACATGCCGGAGAAGCTCGCGATCAAGCCTCGCGAGGTGCACGACGAGGTCTTGCTGGAGCCCGAGATGGGTGGGGTCATCTACGGTGTGGCGAGCGCTCCGCACGGCGAAGAGTGGACGGAGGAGGCCCGCGCTGGGGCGACGATCTTGGTGCAATCTTGGTCCGGACGGAGCCGGGTCTCGCGCAACTCTGGATTCGATTCGGAAGGGGGCTTTGAGATTCGCGCGATCCCGGCGGGCAGCTACGGGCCGATCATTCGTACGCCCTTGTGGGCCGACAAGCGCGTCGAGAAGCAAGACTTGCGGGCGGGTGAGAGCATCGAAATCCGAACGCAGCTAGAGCGCGGCAGCATCGTGACCGGTCGCGTTGTGGACGAAAACGACGTGGGCCGCGGCGGGATCGCTGTCGAGTTGACCTCCATCGGGGAGGGTTGGTCCCGAGAGTTCAACTTGACGGCGGAAGATGGCAGTTTCGTTTTGCGCGGCATCCCCGAGGGCGAATTTCAAGTCAAGGCCGCCATGGATGAACGTTTGGTCGCGGAGCAGGAGTTGGGTTTCCTGGCCGCCGGTTCCAAACGGGAAGGAATTGTGCTCGAGGTCCGTTCGGGGCACTCGATCCAAGGCTTTGTGCGCTGGCCGGACGGCTCCCCAGCCGTGGGGGCCAGCGTCAGCGTCAGCCAGGATCGGGAGGTGAGCGGGCTCACGTTCAAGTTCGACGACTCGAGCTATGAGAAGACGGGCCCGGACGGTTCCTTTGAGATCTCAGGCTTGGAGAACTCGGAGTGCGCGATTCGGGCCTACGCGAAGTCGTTCAAGCCCGCTGACCTGGCCAAGGACAAGAAACGGGTCAAGTCGGGCAAGGCTTCCAACCTGCGGGCGCGCGGGCCAACCTATCGAGTGCGCAAACTTGGAGTCCCGGCCGGAACCCGAGGCCTGGAGTTGGTGCTCGATCCCGGGGACTCCATCAATGGTCGTGTATTGGACGACGAAGGCGAGGGCTTGGGGCGCTTCGTGATTCAGGCCAGGCCCGCCGGCGGTGACGAGTTCATGGACAAGGACACGGTTCGCCGGGTCGTGCTCAGTGTGGATGGAAGTTTCTCCGTGGACGGCTTGCGGCCGGGATCCTGGAGTGTGCGGGCCATCGCCGACGATCACGAACCCAGCCAAGAGGTGACGGTGACCTTGCCCGGAAGCGGCGAGCTCGAATTCATCGCCAAGCGTCTCTCTCAAATCTCCGGCTTGGTGCGCGACCCCTCTGGAGAGCCCTTCTCCGGTGCTGGGATTTGGGTGGACAAGTTGGGTGACGACGAAGACTTCATGGCGAACGTCATTGCGCGTTCCTGGGGTGAGCAGACGCGCACCAATCGGGATGGCAAGTACAAGGCCAGCGACATCACTCCGGGCCGACTGCGAGTTTGGGCCAGTGCGGAAGGCTACGGGACCAGCGAGGCCGTCTTGGTGAACGTGGACCCTGGCACTCAAGTGGAGCAAGTGCTGTTGCAGTTGCGGCTCCCGGGAAGAATCCGAGGCACACTCCACGGCTCGATTCAAGACCGCAAGGGCCGGCGCATCTCCATCAATTCCACCGGGCAGCGAGGGCGCAACAGCGAGGAAGCTCTGACCGATGGGGGCGGCGACTTCGAAGTCACCGGCCTCGACGCAGGGACCTACCGGCTGACGCTCAGTCCATCGAAGACGAACAGCCAGGACGGGATCCTGGAACGCAAAGTAGCCCAGGAAGTCGAGGTTGCGGACGGGGCAGTGGTTTCTGTGGTTCTTGGGGCGCCGCCCTCCAACCCCGCCCTGGTGACGGGGGTTGTGACTCGTGCGGGCGAACCCGCCCCGCGGGTGACTGTCAGGTGCCAGTCCGTGAAGGACAGCGACCTCAACAACGACGTCACCGTGACGGGCGACAACGGGGAGTACAGCCTGAGTCTGGCCGGGGCCGGCAAGTACACGTTCTACTTTGGAGACAAGAGCAGCGGGGTCATTGAACTCGAGCAGGACTTGTCGAACGGGGAGAACACGGGCGTCGATTTCGAGCTTCCAGGCAGCTCCATTCGCGGGGTGGTGCTCGGTTTGAGCGGCGAGGGCCTGGGCAAGTGCGATCTTCGGCTTTTGCCAGTGCAGGTTGACGTCGAGGGGCCCGCAGCCGGACCCCAGTGGGTGATGGCCGGTGAGGGAGGGCAGTTCGAATTCGCCAACGTGGCAGCGGGGACCTACAACCTCCGAGCCTACGACCGCCAACCCAGTCGCTGGGAGCGCCGCATGTCACGTACGGTCACGGGCACGCAGGTGGTGGAAGGACTGAAGGTGACCGACCAGCAAGCTCTCAGCGGGGTGGAAATCCAACTGGTTGAGGCGGGGGAGGTGCGCGGAACCGTGACCGGGGCCTCCGGCCAACCCGTTTCCGGAGCGAAGATTCTGGTTCGCACTCTATCTGGGGCGGATGTGCACGGATCTGGGCGAAGCACAACGGATGCCCAGGGGAACTTCACCTATCGCGGAATTGGCATGGATCAGGTGACGGTAGGGGCCCGCAAGGACGGGAAAAGCGGGGAGGCCGTCAAGGTCCACGTCGTACCTGGGGAAGAAGTTGAAGTGCACTTGAGCTTGGATGCTGATTGAGGGATAGGGCTGGAAAAACTTTCAAGGCTGGCTCCAGCGCGAGTTCGGCAAATTTCAAGAGGGAGCTAGGGCAGCGCTCAAGTGCCCCTATCGGCATTACCGAAAGACCCGGGAAGACCCCCACCTGAATTCGAGGTTTTCGAGCCACGGATCCCCTTCCCCAACTCTTTCCAGGCCATCCCCAATGGAGAACGACGATCTCCTCCAAGACTTCGTAGTCGAGTCCAACGAGCACCTCGAGGACATCGAGGCCGAACTGCTCACGCTAGAAGCCCAAGGGGCCGACCTGGAAATTGACCTGGTCAACAAGGTTTTCCGAGCCTTGCACTCGATCAAAGGAGCCTCCGGATTCTTGGGGCTCGAGGGCATCTGCAAGTTGTCCCACAGCATGGAGAACGTGCTGAACTCGTTGCGCAACAACGAGCTCGTTTGCAGTCTGGAAATCGTTGATCCGCTCTTGCGATCCTCTGACGTGCTCAAGGGCATGCTCAGTGATGTGGCGTCTTCCAACAACGTCGATATCCATGATTTCGTAACCGCCCTGGACGCCATCCACTTGGGGAAGTTGGAAGCCGTTCACGAAGTCCTCGCCGATGCCGAGGCGGCCGATGTGGCCGCCGACGTGCAAGCGAAGGCAAAACCCGAGCCACACAAGGCTCCAGTGGCCAGCGTTGAGCCGAGTCCGGAGGTCCCAGTGAAGAGCAAGACAAAGAAAGCTGCACCGAAGGGTGACGCAGCGAATACCCCGCCGGTTCAGGTCAGTGCTCCCCCGAGTGCGACGGTTCGAGTCAACGTCAGCGTCCTTGACCATCTCATGAACTTGGCTGGGGAGCTGGTGCTTAGTCGCAACCAGCTGCTGCAAACCCTGACTTCGGACGATCGCGCGGGCTTGGATCTGGTGGGTTCGCGAATCGACCAGATCACGAGTGAGTTGCAGGAAGCCATCATGGGCACTCGTATGCAACCCGTCGGCAACGTGTTCGGCAAGTTCCCGCGCGTTGTGCGGGACCTCTCGAGCCAGCTGGACAAGAAGGTCGTCCTCAGTACCAAGGGAGACGACGTCGAGCTTGACAAAACAATCATCGAGGCGATCAGCGATCCCCTCACTCACCTGGTCCGCAACTCCGTGGACCACGGCGTCGAAATGCCAGCAGTCCGGGCAGCCAACGGCAAGAACCCCCAGGGTTCTATCTTGCTGCATGCCTTCCACGATGGCGGCACCGTGAACATTACGATCTCGGACGACGGCGCAGGGATCGACCCCGAAGTGTTGCGGCAGAAGGCCGTGGACAAGGGTCTGATCACCTCTGAGCGCGCCCGGGATATGAGCGAGCGGGACACGCTGCGCCTGATCTTTCACCCGGGTTTCTCGACCAAAGAGGTCGTGACCGACATCAGCGGTCGTGGGGTGGGAATGGACGTGGTCCAGACCAACCTTGAGCGCCTCGGTGGGACCATCGAGATCGAGTCCGAGCTTGGCGTGGGGACGACGCTCGCAATCAAGCTGCCCCTGACTCTGGCGATCATCCCCGCGTTGATCGTGAAGACCTCGACCGACTCTTTCGCTCTGCCGCAGCTCAACATTCTCGAGCTTGTGCGCGTCAAAGAAGGCGACGAGAACACGCGTATCGAACGACTCAAAGGGGCTGAAGTCCTGCGCTTGCGCAACCGCTTGTTGCCCCTTGTGCGACTGGAGCAAACCCTCGAGGAGCCAGGCAATGACCTGATTCCAATGCAGAAGGCCCAGGACGCCGATCCGGATGCAGACAAGCAATCGCCCAACGCAAGCGAAGCGGTGGAAACCCTCAATATCATCGTGGTCGCAGCTGGACAAATGCAGTACGGCCTAGTCGTTGCTGACCTGCGTGACTCGGAAGAGATCGTGGTGAAGCCCCTCGGCAAGCACATCAAGTCCGCTCCGTGTTTCTCCGGGGCGACGATCCTGGGCGATGGACACATCGCGTTGATTCTGGATGTCGCAGGCATCGCCAACCACAAGGGCTTGCACGTCCGGATCTCTCCGGAAGAGTCCGAGCGCAAGGCCAAAGAGGACGCCATGGCGACCATTCATCAGGACGATCGCAGCCAGTCGGTCATCCTCTTCCAGAACTGCCCCGGCGAACAGTTCGCGATCGCAGCCCACGCTGTCTCTCGAATTGATCGAGTCAAGACGTCCGAGCTCGTGCAAGTGGGCGGCGTCGAGGCCGTTCAAGGCCCCGACGGCATCCTGCCGGTCTTGCGACTTGAGAACCTGATTCAATGCATGCCATGGGAGGCGGCGAACAACGCATATGTGGTTGTTGTTGATGCAGGCAATCGCGAAGTGGGCTTGCTCGTGGCAACGCTCATCGACATCCGGAGCATCACCACCAAGGTCGACACCGTCACGATCCGTGACATTGGTGTCTCGGGCAGCGTGACGCTTGACGGAATGGAAACTCGTGTGGTCGACATCTACGAGTTGGCCGATGCGGCCTTCCCGGAGTGGTTCAGTGAAAGCCTTTTCGCTGCACCTGCCGAGTTGCCCGGCGGCATGTCCTACAACGACCAGCACGCCCAATCGGGCTACGAGGAGTACGCACCCGAGGTGGCTGCTCAGGTCGCGGTTGCGGAGCCCCCGCCCGCTCCCATTCCGATCGCCGTGGCCCCGGAGCTGCCAATCCCAGAGTACGTTGCCCCAGTCGCCGAAGTCGTAGCGGCCCCGCCAGCGGCGGAGCCAGAAGTGGCGGAGGAACCGGCCGCAGAGGCTCCCGTGGCGAAGGCGCCCAAAGCAGCGGCCCCGGCACCCGCACCCGTGGCAGCCGCCCCGGTTGTTCAATCACCGCAACCACCGGCGCCCCCCGCGAACGATGGACCCGAGCAGCGGGCTGTCATCCTTGTGGCGGAAGACTCCGGCTTCTTCCGCAAGAAGATGATCACCTATCTAAGGGAGTCCGACTACGAGGTCGTTCAAGCCGAGGATGGTTTGATCGCCTGGAACACCTTGGAATCGGGCAAGCACAACGTGCGCTTGGTTGTGACCGACGTGGAAATGCCAAACATGACGGGCCTCGAGTTGGCAGCCGCGATTCGTGGCAGCCAAAAGCACTCTCACCTCCCGGTGATTGCGCTGAGTTCTCTCGCGACAGACGAGGACATCGCAAGGGCCCGCGAAGTCGGTGTGACGGACTATCAGGTCAAGTTGGACCGGAACCGTTTGCTGGGCAAGATCAAGGAACTGTGGAACGCACCCACCACGAACTAATCCTATGAGTTACGAAGAAGACAACAACGGCGGCCCCAAGTCCACGGAATTGCAGCTCGGTACGTTCTATCTAGGGGGCCTACGCTTCGGAGTGGACATCCTCGAGATCCAAGAGATCAACCGCCAGCGCGATTTGACCTTGGTGCCTCACACGTCCAAGCAAGTGCGTGGTGTGATCAACTTGCGTGGTGAAGTCGTGAGCGTCCTCGATTTGGGGACGGTGCTCGGGCTCGGAGAGATCGTGTTTGGGCAGCAGACGCGAAACATCGTCTTGCACTCAGGTGGCGAACTCGTCGGCGTCCTGGTCGACCGGCTCTCCGATGTGGTTGCTATCGATTCTCGCAACCTGCAGCCGCCGCCCGCGAACATCTCGGGAGTCGACGCCCGCTTCATGATGGGTGTGCATCAGATGGATGAAGAACTGATCGTGGTCCTAAAAATCGAAGAACTCTTAGCGCCACCTGAGACTGCGAACGCCACCAACTAAGCTCAAGGCACATTCCAACCCCCGTGGAATTCATGAACCCCTATTTCTATCCCCCGCAAACGTTCTGTGCGTATGCGCCCCCCCGCAAGTGTGAGGGCTTCATCCGTGCTTAAGAAGGTTCGCGTATTGATTGTTGAGGACTCGGTGGTCCAGCGCAAGATCTTGCGCATGGCCCTGGAAGGCCACCCTCAAATCGAAGTGGTGGGCCACGCCAGCAATGGCCAGCTCGCACTCGACCGCATTGCACTCGGCGAAGTCGATGTGATCACACTCGACTTGGAGATGCCCGTGATGGGTGGGCTCGAGGTCCTCAAACACCTGAAGGGCAAGCGTCCTCAACTGGGCGCCATCGTGGTCAGTGCGCTTTCCCAGCAGGGCGCTCGCGCCAGTATGGAAGCGATGCGTTTGGGTGCCTTTGACCTGATCACCAAGCCCAACTCTGGGGCAGGTCTGGACACGGTGATCCAAGCCTTGCAGGCCCAGTTGGTGCCCCTGGTTCTCGCCTGTGGAGAGTTTGTGCAGAGGCTTCGGTCTGGCGGGCGTGGACCGGGCTCGGCAGGAGCGGTGCCTCCGGTGCGTGGGCAGCAACGTCCACCCATCAGGCGCCCCATGCCTCCGCGCCAAGCGGGCCAGCCGATCCAACCGAGTACCGCTGAAGAGCCTCAGGCTCCGCTACCGAGCCGGACAGTCCCATCCCGGGGGATGGTGGCCAAGAGCAAAGTGCCGCCGGCCTTGATGCTGATCGGTTCCTCCACGGGTGGACCCCAGGCCTTGGAGACCGTGCTCAGTCGGTTGCCGGGCAATCTCCCGATCCCAGTGCTCATCGTTCAGCACATGCCGCCGCTGTTCACGCAAACCCTGGCGGAGTCCCTGGACAAGAAGTGTGCTCTGCACGTGATGGAGGCCAAGAACGGTCAACCTCTCCGTGCGGGGGAAATCCTCATCGCGCCAGGCGGGCATCATATGAAAGTGCGGCGCCAGGGCGCTGGCATGGGCGTTCAAATCACCAACGATCCGCCTGAGCGTAGCTGCCGGCCATCGGTGGACTACCTATTCCGTTCGGCAAGTGAACTGACTGGCGGTCGCACCGTAGCGGCGATCCTGACGGGAATGGGTGATGACGGTACCGCGGGGTGCCGCCTGTTGCAGGCCAAGGGCGCGCACATCATTGCCCAGGACGAACAGAGCTGCGTGGTCTTTGGAATGCCGAAGCTGTTGGTGACCGAAGGCATTGCAGACGCCGTTCTACCCCTCACCGAAATTGCTGATGAGCTTGCTCGAAGCTGCCGACGCGGGGTGAAAAGGTGAGTGTCTCTACACAGGATCTGGCGCAAATCTCTGAGCTCGTCGAGGAGCTCTGCGGGATCGTCTTGGACTCGACCAAGGGGTACCTGGTGGAGAACCGCTTCGGGCACATGCTCGGCGAGTACGATTGTGAGGACTACGGTGACCTGGTGAAAAGGGTTCGATCCGGAGGTGACAAGAAGCTCGCGGGTGCTTTGGTCAACGCGATCACCACCAACGAGACGCTTTTCTTCCGGGATCAATCCCCCTACGAAGCGTTGCGTCACAAGGTGCTTCCGGAGCTCTTTGACGCGAAGGAGAAGACGCCCTATCCACAACGCATCCGAATCTGGAGCGCCGCTTGCAGCACGGGACAAGAACCGTACAGCATCGCCATGGTCTTGAGCGAATTGCTCGAGGACGACCTGCCGAACTGGGACATCCAAATCCTTGCGACGGACATCTGTGAGGATGCCCTCGCGCAAGCAAGGGAAGGTATCTACGGGGACTTGGAGATTCGTCGCGGACTTTCGACCGGCGAACTGAATCGTCACTTCATTCCGGAAGACTCCAACTGGCGCATCAAACCCGAGTTGCAGAAGTGCGTGCGCTTTGAGCGGCGCAACCTGTTGGATCCATTTGCGGCCGTGGGGCGTTTCGACGTGGTGTTCTGCCGCAACGTGGCGATCTACTTCAAGCAGGAAGTCCGTGAAGACCTCTATCGCCGTTTGGCGGATCGCATGGAAGTTGGCGGCTACTTCTTCACCAGCTCTAGCGAATCTCTGAAGGACATTGATCCGCGCTTTGACCCGCAGCTTCACTGCCGTTCGGTGTTCTACCGACCGGCTGGGTTGCCGGCCTAAGGTCTTGCCTGGCTCTCGCGCTCTCGCGCGGGGGCTGCAAAGGCCCGAACAGCAAGCCGCTGGCCGAACAATCGCAGGTGCCCCGGCACAGGCCGGGGAGCGAACGCCGCAGGATCCAGGGGAGTTCGTAGAAAGCGGGCGGCGTGGATGCCCATCTTGGCCGGGCAGTTTCCTAGAATGGCCCCATGGCGACTCTTCTGATCGAGCCCTTCGGTGGCTTTGCGGGGGACATGTTCTTGGCCTCATTGTTGGCCCTGGGCGATCCCCGATTCCAATTGACGGACCTGCGCGAACTGGCGGAGGAACTGGTGCCGGGGGAGTGTGTGCTGGAATTGAAGTGCGTCCAACGGGGTCCGTTCGCCGGGCACAACCTAAGGGTGCGCACGGATGAGTCGGCGGAAGCGCCTCACCGGCACTTGTCGGATCTCTTGGGCCTGATGGAGCGCTCACCGCGTTTGGCACCCATTCGCGCCCGGGCCGGCGCTGTGCTGCGCAGGCTGGCTGTGGCGGAGGGCAAGGTGCATGGCATCTCCCCTGATGAAGTTCACTTTCATGAGGTCGGTGCCGTGGACACCCTCGTGGATGTTTGCGGGGCGCTCTTGGCTTTGCAGCGCTTGCAAGTCAGTCGCGTGGTGAGCAGCGCGCCACTCACTGGCGAGGGCCAAGTGAAGTGCGCCCACGGCTTGATCCCCGTCCCGGTGCCAGCGGTGGTCGAGATCTTTCGGGGCCTGCCCTTGATCATTGGCGGGGGGGATGGCGAACGGCTAACACCCACCGGCGCTGCCCTCTTGGCGGAGATCGTGGACGAGTTTCAGGCGCCCGGTGAGTTCCGCTGCGCGCGGGTCGGTGTCGGTGCCGGGACCCGGGATCCGAAGCACGGACCGGCAAACGTGGTGCGAGTCCAACTCTCGACGGAAGCCCCAGCAGCGAGCTTGCAGCAAACCGTCTGGTGCCTGCAAGTTCACTTGGACGACGTCACCGGGGAAGAGGCCGGTTGGTGCCTGGAGGGCTTGCGTGCGAAGGACGCCCTGGACGTCTGGTGCACGCCGATCCAAATGAAGAAGGGACGCCCCGGTATCGAAGTGACCGCCCTGTGCCGTGCAGAGCAGCGCGGTGCTTTGGAGGCCGTGATCTTTGAACGCACCCCGAGCTTGGGGTTGCGTTGGTCCAGCGTGTTGCGCACTGAGTGTGCTCGAAGCATCGAACAGGTGATCGTGGCCGGTCGTGAAGTCCAAGTGAAGGTTCGACAGCGACCCGACTACCCCGGCAGCAGCCCCTTCGGTCCGCGCGATCTATCCCCGGAGTACGAGGACCTGAAGCAACTCGCCCAGGAGCAGGGTTGGAGCTTGCGTCAGGCGGAGGAAAAAGTCGTCGCTCAGTTTTTGAAGGACAATCTGTCGTAGACGGCGGCGACGCGCTCCATACGTCGCGCAAAACTGCAGTCCGCCAGGACTCGCTCTCGGGCGCCGCGCGCCAAGCGTGCTTGCCATTGGGGGTCGCGCAGCACCCGACCCAGTCCGGCCTCTAGTTCATCCACGGAACCCGGATCGATCAGCACCCCGTCCTCGCCGTCTTTGGTGAAGGTCTGCATGCCTCCGGAACGGGTGGCAACGACTGGAAGTCCCATAGACATGGCCTCGAGCACCACGTTGGGCAGGCCTTCGCGCAGACTCGAAAGACAGAACAAGTCAAAGCTGTCGAAGAGTGCCTTGGTGTCCGTCTGGTAGCCCAAGAGCTGCAGGTGCTCGCGGTGCTTGGACTTGGCGATCTGGTCCGCAAGCGCTTCCTGTTGGTCACCGGCTCCAGCGATGGCGAGCTCCAACTCCAAACCCTGATCGAGCAGGCGCTCGCAGGCGCGAATCAAGAGGTCGAAGCCCTTCTCTTCGGAGAGGCGCCCGACGGCTCCGATGCGCACGGGACCCTGGGTGCTGCGCGGACGAGTGCGCTGGAACTCTTCCGTGTCGATGGCGTTCTCGATCAGCGAGAGTTTCGCTTGGGGCACACCCGCCAGCAGCGACATGTCGTGGAGATCGCTCGAGACCGCAATGACCGCGTGATGCTTCGGCAGGGTCCAGCGATCGATGCCGTAGTAGAGCGGCGTGCGTTTGGTGTGCTTGACCCAACCGTGGACTGTTGTGACGAGTTGGAAACCGAGCCAAGGCCGTAGCAGAACGCCATAAAGGTTCGACTTGTAGTCGTGGCCGTGCCAGATCTGGACCTGCTCCCGACGACACATGGAGGCCAAGCGCAGCAGCACCCGCGGATCGATCGGCAAGCTCTCGGGGAAGCCGGTCAATGGACAGTGCTTCTCGCGAGCTCGCGCTTGGATGACTTCGAACCCCGGGTCTCCAGGTGGGTGCAAGTACGCCACCAGCCCGCGATAGCCGTGCTTCGCCAAGTGCCGAGGCGAGTTGATGATTGTTTTTTCCGGACCGCCGCCCGCCCCCGCGGCGATGCGCACATGCAGGACGGTTCGCGCTGAGTCTTTGGACATGGGGCTCACGGGTTTTGGCTCTTGAAGGCCTCGATGCCTTTGGCGAGTTGCTCGAGTCCAAGGCGCAGGGTTTCCGCCGGAACTCCGCAACTCACACGCAGATGTCCCGGCCTTCCAAAGTACTCGCCGGGGACCACGTCCACCTGGAATTCGGATTGCAGAAAACTCGCGAGGGCAGCGCTGTCACCCACGTCACGAATGCGTGGGAACGCGATGATGCCAAACTCCGGAACGAAGCTGCTCACTCCTGGCGTCACGCGCAGCCACTTCTCCCAAATGGGTCGGCTCTGCGCGCTGATTCTTGCGAGGGGTTGCAGCAGGGCGGGCAAGTGATCGAGGGCGATGCGCGCGGCGACCAGGGACGCAGTGGGTGGATCCAGGTAGGTCATGTAGCTCATGTCCGTGACCTGCAGCATTTCTTCGGCGACCTGTTCCCCTAAAATCATCCAACCGATGCGCAGTCCGCCGAGGCCGTAGGCTTTCGTCAATCCACTGATCGTGACTCCGTTGGGCGCCACGTCGAAGGCGTGCACGCGCCGCTTTGGAGGGACGAACTCTTGGTAGATCTCGCAGGAGACGAGCAGGCCGTTGGCTGCTTGAGCCTCGGCGGCGATGGCTTTCAGGCGTTCGGCATCCAACATGGCGCCGCTCGGGTTGTGTGGGTTGCTGAGGAACACGTGGCCGCGACCCGTGGCTCCCTGCAGGGCGCTGCGCACCGCGCTGGGTTCCAGGTCCCAGCGCGTCTCTTGATGGCGCTCGAGGGCTCGCAATTCCGCACCGTAGAACTGCGGTAGAGCGCGCAAGGGCTCATAGGAGGGGACCTCCACGGCCACTCGCGAGCCCGCCCCGAACCAACGCATAGCGGCCAGGTGCATGGCGCTCGAGGCGCCCACCGTGACGAGCACGCGCTCCGGCTGCACCCCGTACAGTTCGCCCAGTCGGCGGGTGAGGGCGGGCAGGGCATCGACGCAGGGATGGCCAATGTCGACTTGCAATCCGCCCAAGAAATCCACCGGCGGAACCGGCATGCCCGACTGCGACAGGCAGTAGGGGGAAAGGGCGGCCTCGTGGTGGGCCCAAAACATGTAGGGGAAGTGCAGGGAGTTGGACATCGTTTGGCTGAGGGGCGATTCCTAGTGGGCGACGCGGAACGGGGGGACGGGAGGGGGCGGAACTCGAAAATTTCCGTCGATTCCGGCCATCGATCCGCGCTAATTCGCAGGGGGTGCCTGCGCTGGATCTTCGGCGCCGGGGCCGAGTTTACGGGCTGACGGGCCGGGTCCCAGGCTGAACTGCGCCCATCCCCGGACAGATCGAGGAAAAGCCCGCCGGGTCAGGGGATCGGGCTGTGGATTGGACAGCGCTCCTCAGCTAGGATCCCCGTTGATGTGGGACTCGCCCTTTCGTCGCCAGCAGGGCGGCGGGCGCAGTTCACCAAGCAAGGAACACGGACAGCGGACCCCGCGACTGCGGGTGGCGGATTGACGACCATGGGAAAGAACACACGGATGGGTTTCCTCACAATGCACAGCCTTGCGCTGCAGGGCCTCGGGCTGCACGGAACGAGCGCGGCGCCCACGGCCTCCAACGGCGAGAACTGCATGAGCGTTGCGTCTCGGGGCCGAGGGCTGCTGCTCACGGCGACACTGGTCGGCCTGTGCGCCGGGCCCGGTTTGGCTGGTCCGAGCCTGCATCGTTCGGCGACGGCTCCCATGGCGCTCGTTTCCGGGCCGCGCCTGACCGCTCCCCAGGATCAGCGGGACGCCGCGCCTGAGCGCTACGTGCTCGCCGGAGCGAGCGGCGCCACCGTGCGCGGGCTTCCCGATCCCAAGGGGCACGCTGTGCTTCAAGTGGACGGCGACACACCCCTGGAGGTCTACGCCTTCCGCGCCGGCAATCCCTTCCTCAAGGTGGCGATCCCCGGTGGCGTGAAGGTCTGGGTTTTCGGCAAGTATCTGGAGCAGTCCTCGCGCCCGGGTTGGGTGGAGGTCTCCGGCAACTTCGTGAACATGCGTCCGATGCCGCGCAGCACGGACTCCTACCCGCTCGGCCGCTTGAGCCGCGGAGATCGCCTGCGCTTTATCCAACGCAAGGACACGAGCAAGCCCATGAGCGAGGACTGGGTCCAGGTCTACTCACCCCAAGAGACCAAGGGCTATGTGCTGGCCGCTGAGACCCGCGGCTTGCCTGCGGGGTCGGATGCCAAAATGCTCTGGAACTCGGCGGTCGATCGCGCGCTCTCCGCGCAGCCCAAGGTCACCGTCCCCGGTAGCAAGGCGGGTGGCGTTCCGGTTAAGCCGCTCGAGGCCGTGGCACCGGCTCCCGCGGCGGGTTCCTTGAACCGCCAGACCGAGTCCGAACGGGCCAGGATGTTCACCGAACTGAAGGCAACGAACGCGGTCATGGACGCGGCCTTTGCGGACAACACCACGCCGAACTACGCGGATCTGGAGGCGCGCTACACAGCGATCATGGCCATGGGCCCCGATGGCCCGACGAGCAACCTGATCAACCAACGGATGGAACGACTGGCGGCCCACAAAGAGCTGACCGCGATCCGTGCGGAGCTCGAAGACTCGAAGTCCAACCATGAGAAGCAGGTGGCCGACATGAAGGCCAATGCGGAGCGTGGCAAGCGTGGCAACGAACCCATGTGGGGACGTTTCCAAACCAGAGGCTGGGTGGAACGACAAGTGCGCGACGGGGAGGTGATGTACCTGGTGCGCTGGGGCTCCTCTTTCCTCGCCCAGATCCAATGCAGCAGTGGTCGCTACGAACTCGACTTGTACGACGGCTTTGAGATTGGCGTGAAGGGCGAGCCCGTGCGCTCGGCAAAGGTCATGCCCGGAAGCTATCCGCTGATTGACGTGGATCGCATCGAAGTCATTAGCGCCCGCTTGGGCAAGCGCTAGGGCGCGGGCTGCGGCCTCGCCCCGAACATGCTTCAGCGTCTGAAGATGTTCTTCCGCAAACTCTTCGCCCTCGAGGGCGGGGAGTTTCTTTGCGATCGCTGCAAGTACAACCACCCGAGCACTTGCACGGTTCGCGAGCGCCCCAATGTACGGGTCTGCGCGGACTACAAGGCGAAGTAGCGGCGCTGCACTCCGGGCAATGCCCTCCGGGCAATGCACCCCGGGCAATGCACCCCGGGCAATGTGCTTCGCGCAACGCACTCCGGGCAACGCCGGCGGATGCGACGGCCCGCGTGGCCCCCTTCGCTCCGGGGCCGCAAATGGCCTCTAGGAGCCTTGCGCTCACCGCTGTGTGCTCAGAGCTCTTCGCTCATAGCTCGCTGGGGCTCACGCGCCGCGAATACAGCTCCACCACTTCGTCGCGCAGGCTGCTGAACTGTCCGAGGGGAATCGCTTCGCGGATGCGTTCCATCGTGCGGTGGAAAAAGCGCAGGTTGTGAATCGATAGGAGCATGCCCGCTAGCATCTCGCCCGTGTTGCAAAGATGGCGCAGGGCGCCCAAGCTGAATTGCGTGCAGGCTTGGCAGTCGCAGTTTGGATCCATGCTCGCTGTCGAGCTTTGGAAGCCCTGGTTGCGAATGTTCAAGCGGCCGCGGCTGGTGAACACGGTGTGGTTGCGCCCGTTGCGCGTGGGCGTTACGCAGTCGAACAGATCGATCCCGCTAGCGATCGCGTCGAAGAAATCCCGCGGAGTTCCGACGCCCATCAAGTAGCGAGGTTTGTCCTTGGGCAAAAGCGGTGCCGTCAATTCAACCGTAGTGCGGATCAAGTCCGGTGTCTCTCCCACGGAAACGCCGCCGATGGCATAGCCGGGCAGGTCGTGGGAGCAGATCGCGTCGACCGAACTGCGCCGCAGGTCCCCGAAGATCCCTCCTTGCACGATTCCAAAAAGCGCTTGCCCGGTCTCTTCGCCACCCATTTCGCGGTAGCGCTTCACGGCGCGCTCGAGCCAGCGGTGGGTGCGATCCGTGGCGAGCGTCACGCTGGCGCGATCGGTTGGAACGGCCGGACACTGGTCGAAGGCCATGGCTACGTCACTGCCGAGGTCCCTTTGAATGTCCACCACGCGCTCGGGGGTAAAGCGCACCGCGCTGCCATCGACGATCGACCTGAAGGAAACTCCATCGTCGTCGATGCGGCAGATGTCGCCCATGCTGAAGACTTGATAGCCCCCCGAGTCGGTCAGGATCGGGCCCTTCCAACCCATCATCGCGTGCAGACCACCGAGCTCCTTGACGACCGCTTCCCCGGGTCGCAGGTGCATGTGGTAGGTGTTCGCCAGGATCATCTGCGAGCCGGTTTCCAAGAGATCCCGGGGCAGCACGGCCTTGACGGTGGCGCGCGTTCCCACGGGCATGAAGGCCGGGGTTTGCACGGGACCGTGTGGAGTTTGAAAGCAGCCCGTGCGAGCTTCGGTGTCGGGACACTGGTGCTCGGACGAAAAGGAAAAGGGGGAGTTCACGTTGGTCTGCGCGGGGCCTACTCGGAGGGGACGGCCGCGATGCGCGCGCCGGGCAGGTAGTGTTGCAGGATCTGCCGTGCGCTCCACCCCTGGCGCGCGTATTCGTGGGAACCCACCTGACAAAGCCCGGCCCCGTGACCGCGGCCCACGCCTTCGAAGAAGAGCCCCGACTCGATTGGATCACCGAGCGCCGGCCAGGTGCGCAGGATAGCGCTGCCCTTCAAGCGCGCCGGCCCGAGCTCGCGCCGCAGACGTTCGACGGAAATGCGCAGGTGGCCTTGATCGCCCTCGACCACGACGCTCTGCCAGCGAGCGTGCCGATCCACTTTCACGTCGCGCAAGGCGAGCACGTGTTGACCGACTCCAATGGCATGGGCCAGTTGGGAGAGGGCGGGCCCATCCGCGGTCCAGTTCCAGTGGACGCGTCGACGCGTGCTGTCCGTAGCGGGCAGGGCCCGTTCCTTCGCACCGATCATGCGACAGGGTTCGCAGGCGACCGCCGCGTGGTGCAGGCCGCTCTCCGACGGGAAGGCTTCCGCGGGGGAGCAGGTGTTGCCGCCACAGGAAGCGTGGAAGCGCACGTCGTACAGCTGGCCCGCGCTGTTCAACACGACCCGGCCGCGGGAACTCGCTAGGGCGCGACGGTAGCGCGCTTCGACCCGTTGGGCGGCGGGGGAGCTTTCCCCTCGGTAGTTCCCAAGGTAGACCTGGTCGCGGGTGTCGTCCCACAGGAAGGCCGCGCTTCCCGTCTTCTGGCGATGCATCAAGGATTGCAAGGCGTAGGTGCGCGCGGCGATCGCTTGGGCTTCTATCTCTGGTTCTTCGGCGGACCACAACACGAGCTCCGAAGGCACGACACCGGCGATGTAATGTTCGAGGCCAACTTGGTTCTCCACGCGCAGTCCCTGGTTCTCGTGCAGGCGGATCCAAAGGGCTCCGTAGTAGGACCGGCCATCGAGAGTCAAGGCTCCGCGCGGCCGCTGCGGCACGACACGGAAGCTCGCGCGCCGTTCTCCGTTGGAGCAGCGAATGGTTTCCCCTTCTGCAGAGAAGCGCAGTTCACCTTCGCCCACGCCACCCACTTCGAGTTCGAGCCGCTCCTCTTGATCTGCAAGTCGAACGAGTAACTCGCCGCTCGGGATCTCAGCAGTCGCATCCCGTGCGCGGCCTGTTCCGTAGTCCGCTGGTTCCTGCGGCAGGGGTGGGGGCAGTTGGCACGCGGGTGCGCCCACCAAGAGCAGGAACAAGAACGCTGCACCCACCGCAAACCAGGACCTTCCAGCAGCAGTTGGTCGCACTTGGCGCGGGCTCCTAATGGAGCGAATCGGGACGACCTTGTTCAGTTGGCGTCCTGCTCGGGATTGATGCCGATGATCTCGCAACCCTTGGCGGTAATCACGCGACCCCGTGAGGTGCGTTGCAAGAATCCACATCGCAAGAGGTGCGGCTCGAAGACTTCTTCGATGGTGCGCTCTGTCTCTCCAACGCTGGCGGCGATGGTTCGCACACCGACCGCCGTGCCGGGATGAATGCCGAGGCATCTTAGAATGCGTCGGTCCATGTCCTCGAGACCGTGTTCGTCGATGCCCATTCGATCGAGGGCCTCGAGGGCCAGCTTGGCGTTGACTTGCGGCTCGTTGTATACCTGGGCCAAGTCCCGCGCCCGGCGCAGGAAGCGGTTGGCGATGCGCGGGGTCCCCCGGCTGCGCGAACCGAGCAGTTCGGCGGCCGCGGCATTGATGCGAATCCCCATCAAATCGGCGGAGCGTTGCAGGATGCGCACCAGCTCCTCGGTGGGGTACGGGGTCAGTCGTTCGAAGAGGCCAAAGCGCCCGCGAAACGGTGCGGTCAGGAGGCCCTCGCGAGTGGTAGCACCCACCATGGTGAAGCACTCGAGCTGCAGGGGCAGGACCCGAGCGTGGGGGCCTTGATCTAGGGTCACCTCCACGCGGAAGTCTTCCATGGCCGTGTAGAGGTATTCCTCGACGTTGGCGGGGATGCGGTGGATCTCGTCGATGAAGAAGACGTCGCCGCGCTTGAGCTGGGTGAGCACGCCCACCAAGTCCCGGGGTCGTTCGAGGCCGGGCCCGGTGACCGTGTGCAGGTTGGTGCCGAGTTCCCTGGCCAAGATGCGCGCGAGGCTGGTCTTGCCCAAGCCTGGGGGGCCGGAAAACAGCACGTGGTCGAGGGTGTCCCCGCGTCCCTTGGCGGCCTTCAGGGCGATCCTGAGGTTGTCGAGCACCTGCTCCTGGCCCACGAACTCGGAAAGGTCCTGGGGGCGCAGGGCGACTTCGAGCTCGCGCTCGGGAAGGGGGCTCTCCTGGAGGGCGCCCTCGGGAACGTCCTCGAAGGCGTCCGGATTGAAAACGTTCTCCGTGCTCGACATGGCCAGAGTTTAGGCGTCCCGGGGCCAGATTGCGATTGCGACTCCCGGCCTTGTTGTTTCCCCCTGGGTGCGGCCCTTGGACGGCCAGGTTGGAGCGGGTTGGGCCGAAAGGTTCTCGAGCCCTCCGCTCGGGTTTCAGTCGGCCTGCCTGCTCCCGAGTGGACCGTGCTGGTCCCGAGGCCGACAATCGGGTCCCGAGTGGACCGTGCTGGTCCCGAGGCCGACAATCGGGTCCCGAGGGGGCGGGCAGGGTCCGAGGATCCTGCTGGGTCCCGAACCGGCTGTCAGGTGCCGGCCGACCCGTTGGACGCCGAGCGGCCTATCGGGCACGAACCCTACCGGGGAGGATCCAGGCAACGGCGCGTCGGGGGCCCTTTCATGGGGCTTCCAGCCGCTCTGGGACGGCAAGGGCGTGCGGAGCAGCGCACATATCTTGCACAAGGCGCACGACGCGGGCGTTTTTGCTAGCTAGGGAGGGGAGGCGAGCCACGCCCCTCCGGGCGGATCTGCACGAATTGCGGCCCCTAGGCGGCCAAGAAAGGCTGTTTTGCCTGTTTCTGTGAAAGGTGAGGCGGCTAGTCCAGATCGATGCGCTCACGGCACGGCGCTTGTAGTGCTCCTTCCGCCTGGTCTACGGACCGCGCTCCACGAAAGATGACCTTCCTGACCCCTTCTCCCCGCACTCAGCGCCCTAGTCCCACTCTGGAGGGGCTCTCCTGCGCTCGTAGCACTTGGGCTCAGTTTGGTTCCTCCTTCGATTTCCATGAGCCCATCGGGGCCACTCCGGTGCCAAGGGACCCCTTCACAAGAAGGGCCGGCGCCACACCCATTGTTCATGCAGTTCCCTTTTTGGGCACCGCCTCGGAGGACCTCTGGTCCGCTGACCTGGAATTTCCCGCGAGAATTCACGCGGGATTCTTTCCAGGCCGGACCGGGCGCGGCATCCTTACGGGACCTAAAACCAAAGCTAGGCCTTCATCGTGCGCGATTTTCCCCAATGGGGGAGTCAACGTTCCCCCGTTTGGGGGGATCGCGTGATTGAGGTCTCGCCCTGGTCCAAGGTTGCTGCCTCCCTGCCCCCTCCTCACTGACGTCTCTTTATGCGGGTTCCCCCGCGTGACTGTCGCTGCCCAGCCCGGCCGCGATCCAACGAACGGGAACCCCGCTTCAAACATGACTAAGCTTCGATACTGCGTAGGACTCCTCGGTCTGACATCCCTTTACTTGGCCTCCTGTTCCGGGGGTGATTCCGCTGAAGGAGCCAACGGCGGCGGCGCCGGGAGCATGAGCATCGTTCAGGTCTCCAACGGCTTTGCCCAGCTCTTGCCCCATCAGACGTTCCTTATGGGAGACAACGGTCAAGTGACCTCCCACAAGATCGCTCTGCGGCAAATGTCGGACCTGATCGACAACGTCACGACGACGAACCCGATCCTGCCCGTCCCGAGCTATCCAGTGGACAAGGTGCTGCCCGGCGGTCAGCCTGGCAACCACTACATGATGCTGGAGTTCAGCCAGGATCTGGATGTCGCGACGGTGCTCTCGAGTTCCGGCGCACAGGTCAGCAACAACAGCCTGGCCGGTACCATCGTCTTTGAGCAGGTGGACCCTTCCAGCGGCACGACGACCACCATCAAGGGGCGAGTCTTCATCGACGGTCAAACGTACGCAGGCACCCCCACGGGCAGTCCTCCAGTTCTGGAGTTCCAGCGTTGGATCAACGCGGATGGCAGCGCGCGTACCTTCGACATGGACGGCGACGGGAACATGGAGACCCCCGGGCTGGGCTACCCGGGAACGCAGTCGACGTTCCAAGGAGTGAACCTTCTGACGAACACGCGCACCGTGATCTTCGTCCCAGACGCGGACGGAGACCTCTCGACGCACGAAACGTTTCCCACGGCAGCGACGTTCCACGCGCGGATCGAAACGGGTGTCAGGAACATTGTGGGCAAGAACCTCGCACAACCAGGTCTGGCTTCCAGCACCGTGGGCGTCGATACGATCAGCCCCGAAGTCCTGATCTCGCTTCCGCCCCAAAGCGTTCCGGAGATCATCCCCGGTGGCGGCATGGACGACGTGGACCCCTTGACGAGCATTCAGGTCAACTTCCGCGAGCCGGTTCAGATCTGGACGATTGGGGACCTTCCCAACGGCGATTCGCCGAATTTGAGCACGTCCCTTTCCCTGAAGTTCGGACCGGATGCCCAGCGCGTCAACGTTCCCTTCACGGTCCTGCCGGTGAGCATCTACGACTTCTCTCGGATGGTGCTGACGCCTGCCTACAACTTCCCCGGCGCAGGTCCTCCCGGAGATCCCTGCGGAACCTTCAACCGCGTGGACGTTTCCGTGGTCGCACTCCAGATGGAGGACTTGTCGGGCAACATCAACAGCCTGGGCTCGACGACCTACTTCAACACGGGCGAAGGCCCGGGGCTCGCGAACGTCCCCATCGCTCCCGACACGATCTACGTGACGCGGGGCGGTGCGGAACCTTCTGTCTCGGTCATCGACCTGAACGGCTTCGGTCAGGGAACGGGTGATCCCTCGTACTCCCAAGACGGTAGCGACATCCAGCCTGGGGACACCAACTTCCCGGACAACCCCAACTACAAGTTGCAGGCGACGGCGCTTACGCCTCCATTGAAGGCAGGCACCTGCACGGTCGACGGTGGGTCCGCCGGAGTGTTCACGCTCTCCCGGGACTCTTCCCTCAACGACCGTCTGATCCGCAACCCGGTTATGTTGACCCCCGGCGAAATGATGCTGGGACGGGCCTTGGACACCAGCTTCAACAACGCGCCTTCGCCCTTCGGTTGCCAGGCGAGTGGCGCCGGTGCTGGTGGAAACATCTGTGCAACGGACGGCAAGAAATACTTCCAGGCACTGAACTCCACGGGGACGACCATTCGTCCTTCCCAGCCGCCGCCCCCCGCGAACTTGGCCAACATTCAGACCACGACGGGTTCCCCGAACGTGATCTCCTGGTCGCCGCACCCCAACCCGCCGGCGCTGAACTTCCCGCCTCCTTGCATCTCCCCATTCATCGGGGCCCAGGAGCCGACGTCGATCTACAACGTATTGCTGCCGCCTCCGGCACCACCGCCCAACGGCCTGGGTCTGATCAACTTGTTGCTGCCTGGCGCCAACGTGTTGGGAACTCCGCTCGAAGGCGGACGGCCTTCGAACCTGCTCTCGACCCAGCAAAACAGCTGGTTCCTGGGGCCCCGCACGGGTGTCCTGCTCGAGGCCGCTTGTGTGCAGTACTCGATTCGCCAGCAGATCGGTCAGTTCCTCTACATCCTCGACCGAGCACGGAACGAGCTTGTGGTGTTCAACTCCAACAGCATGAAAGTGATCGAACGCTTGGAGTTGCCTGACCCCACGACTCTGGCGATGTCGCCCAACTTGAGCTACTTGGCCATCACGAACCAATCGGTTGACCTGGTGAGCTTCGTGGACATCAACCCAGCTTCGGCCACCTTCCACGAAGTGGTCAAGACCACGGTGGTGGGCAACGCTCCCCGCGGTATCGCATGGGAGCCGGGCAACGAGGACATCCTGGTTTGCAACGAGGGCGACAGTTCGATGTCGATCATCTCTGCTTTCTCCCTCGAGGTTCGCAAGGTCGTCAGCTCCCAGCTGAACCAGCCCTTTGATGTGGCGATCACTGGCCGGCAGTTCAACTACGGCCTGTTCCGCAACGTCTACTTCGGCTACATCTTGAACCGCACTGGCAAGATCGCGGTGTTCGAGTCGGGGCCGAACGGCGTGAACGGTTGGGGCTACGACGACGTGGTCAGTTCGGCGGTCACCAACTTCCAGAACCCCAAGGGGATCCAGCCCGACTACAAGTCAGCCTTCTCGGCCGTCTGGATTGTGCACGAGGGCCCCATCCATCCGGAAACAGGCAACGAAGGAAGCGCTGGCACGCCGGCTATCTCGAGGCTCTTCGTCGAGAGTGGATTCACCGGGGTCATTCCGCTGACCGTGAACTCGCTGCTCGTCCCTCAACTGCGTGACATCAACTTCAAGGTGCAGCCGTCTTTCGGGGCAGATCAGCTCTCGGGAGTTCCGGTGGACATCGCCTTCGACAACCTGATGAACTACGGCGGTCTAGTTACCAACCTGACCACCTTCTCCGCCGGCGTGGCCATCACCAACAACGGCAAGAGCTTGATGCGCACGGTGGGGGGCATCACCAATACGGTGAACTCCAACTACCTGTTCGCGGCAGTGCCGAGTCCGAGCTTCGGTTCGGAAGGCGTGATCGACGTGATCGACATCAGCAGCTCCGGTGGCTTCCGCGTGGACACCAGTGCTTTCCTGCCAGGAAAGCAGTCGATCCCATGCACGAATGCGTCCGGCCTTATGGACTACTGGCGCCAGTAGGGAGTTTGATTCCATGAACAACAAGAACTTGAATCACAACTCCTCGTTTCGCGATTTGCGCAGCTCCTCCCTTGGACAGTGGGGATCGCTGGTTATCGGTAGCTCGATTCTGCTCTCCGCTTGCTCGGGGGGTGGGGATGAGCTGCTCGACGGTGCATCGGCTGGCAGCAACCACGAGCTAGTGCAGGTCAGCAACGGCTTCGGTCAGTTGCTTCCGCACCGGGTCTACGATCGCAGCACGCTGAACGGCCCCGGCGGGGCGGTGACCATCGACATCCGCACCCAGGACGACCTGATCGACAACGTGCGCCTGGACAACCCAGTGCACTCGGTGGCGAGCTATCCGAGCCAAGCCGTGCTGCCCAACGGTCAACCCGGCAATCATTTCTTGGTCGCTGAGTTCACCGGACCTTTGCTGTTGGAGAGCATTCTTTCCGACAGCCCGTCCCAGCTCTCAAGCAACAGCTTTACGGGGGCGATCATCGTCAAGGCTGTGGATTCCGTGGCGGGAACCTCAACGGTGATTCCCGGGCAGGCGTTCATCAACCGACAGACGTACGGTTCCACGCCCACGGGCGTTCCCGCGCGACTTCCCCTCGAGACTTGGTTCTCGGCCAACGGAACGCCCCTCGGATTTGACCTGAACAACGACGGCTCCGTGGTTTTCCCCGATGAGTATCCCGGTGTGGGATTCCCCGGCACCACGTCCCCCTTTGCGGGGTCGGCCCAATTGCATGCTGCTAACAAGCTCGTGTTCGTGGCGGACTCGGACGGGGACCTTTCCACCCCCGAGACCTTCCCCACGGGCGTGCAGGTCATCATGGAGATTCAGGTCTCCACCCTGGACAGCCAAGGTCGTCAGCTGAATGCGCCCGCACACGCGAGCTCCACGGTCGGGCTGGACAGCCTAGCCCCGGAAGTTCGGTCCACGCCGCCCCCGGTGGTGAAGCCTCTCATGACCCCGGCCTTCATGGAGCAGGACGTCGATCCCTTGACGAGCCTGAGCGTGGAGTTCTCGGAACCCATTCAACCGACGAGCGTGGGTGATTTGCTTTGGAAGCCCGTCCCCGGGCTTTCCACCTCGATCTCAGTCACCTTCGGGCCCGAGGCGAGTGTGGTGGACGTTCCTTTCCACGTTCGACCGAAAAGCGTCTTCGACCTGACTCGTTGGGAGCTCATCCCCGCCTTCAACTTCCCGGGAGTCGGACCCGAAAGTGCGGAGTGTGGAGTCTTCAGTCGAGTGAACGTGATCTTCCGCTCGGACAGCCTGCAGGACCTCACGGGAAACCTGAACAGCTTGCCGCTCACGTCCTACTTCGATACGGGCGAGGGCCCGGGCCTCGTGAACTTGCCCGTGACACCCGACGCAGTCTACATTGGACGCACCGGGGGAAACCCTGGCATCTCCGTCATCGACCTGCACGGTTTCGGCGCGGGCACGGGCAACCCAACCTACGACGTTCTGAACCCGATCGTCAAAGGCAACTCGAACTACCCCAACAACCCGAACGTGGCCATCAACGGGCCGCTGCTTCGACCGCCGTTGCTTCCGGGCGACTGCACGGTGAACGGTGGCTCCGCGGGTGTCTTCACCCTTTCCCTCGATTCGAGTCTGAACGACAAGGTGGTGCGTGCACCGATCCTGCAATCGATCGGGGACATGATGTTGGGCCAGGCGTTGGACACCACGTTCAACAATGGGCCAGCGCCCTATGGCTGCCAAGCTGCCGGTGGCAACATTTGCGCCGCGGACGGATTCAAGCAGATCGTGACCTTCCTGGTTGGCAACTCTGTGACCCCCGCCGATGTGAACGCGGGCGGAACAGGGGTTCTGGTGGTGGAAGGGGGGCAAAACATCGCCGCCTGGGCACCGCACCCCAACCCGCCGCCGCTGATCTACCCGCCCCTGTGTGTCTCGCCCTTCATCGGCGGACAACAGCCGACCTCGGTGGATAGCCCGGCATTCGGCCAGACGAACCTGTTGTTGCCCGGAGACAACTCTCTGGGAAACCCGGCACTCGGCATCCCGCCCGGCAACCTGCTCTCGCGGCTGGACAACCTCTACTTCGAGGGTCCCTCCCCGCCCCAGCAGCAGCTGAACCAGTGCAATCGTTTCGGCCTGCGTCAGCAGATCGGAAACTTTCTCTACGTGGTCGACCGCAACCGCAACGAGATCCTGGTGTTGAACTCGAACCGGATGTCGGTCATCGACCGGATTCTGATCCCGGATCCGACGTCTCTGGCCTTCGCTACAAACCTGGATTTGCTCGCCGTGAGCAGCCAATCTTCGGACGCGGTTGTGTTCATCGACGTGAGTCCTGAATCCGCTACGTTTCACGAAGTGGTCAAGTCGGTTTCCGTTGGCAATTCGCCACGGGGCATCGCTTGGGAGGCTGGCAACGAGGACATCCTCGTCTGCAACGAGGGAGACGACAGCGTTTCTATCATCTCGGCCTTCTCCTTGGAGGTTCGTCGCGTGCTGACTTCTGGACTTGTGAAGCCTTTCGAGATCGCCCTGACTCCCCGTCAGGTGGGATTCAGCTTGGCCCGCAATGTTTACTTCGGCTATGTGCTCGGCCGCAACGGACGGGTGTCGGTCTTCGAGTCGGGACCCAATGGGGTCAACGGCTGGGGCTTCGACGACATCACCGGTCAGATTCAGATCACCTTCCTCAACCCGAAGACCATTCACGTGGATCCGTCTGACGTGAAGTCCGCCTTCTGGGTTTGTCACGAAGGGCAACTGGATGTAGGAACGACGAACGTGATTGGGCCCGCGACCGATGGTGCGGTGACCAAGATTTACGTGGCCTCCGGTAGCATCGGGCAAATTTCTCTGGTGGCTGGACAGCAGACGCCACAGATTCGTGACATCAACTATCAGATCCAGCTGTCCATCGGACAGAACGAGCTGACGGGTGTTCCGGTCGAGTTGGCCTTTGATAACCAGATCAACGCCGCGGCCCTTCCGAACTACTTTACGCCCTTCAGTGCAGGCACGAACATCACCTTGAACGGCAAGGCCATTGTGCGATCTGCAACTGGCGGCGTGTCCGGAGCGATTGGTTCCAACCAGCCCTCCTACATGTTCTGTGCAATTCCCAACTCCACCTTTGGAGTGGGGGGCGTCGACGTGATCGACCTGGCGAGCTCCTACCGGCGCTACGACACCGACCCCTTCCTGCCAGGGATTCAATCGATTCCGGCTCCCGGGGCCACGATGCTGATGGACTACTTCCGACAGTAGTTCATCGCAAGCGGAGCTTATCGGGCTTCCCTCGCGGGGGACTCCCGGGATCGGTCCCGCAAATTTGAGAGTCGGCGACGCCGGCGGGGTTTCCCCGCCGGCGTCGCTGCTATTCCGGATATGCTCTGCGCCCAAATAGCCATGCCTGAGCCCACCCAAGTCCGATCGATGTTCGCCCGAATTGCGGGCAGCTACGATTTCCTGAACCACCTCCTGTCCGCTGGGATCGATCGGCGCTGGCGACGCCAGGTCGTGAAGCGTGCTGGGGCTCTGGCAAAGGGCACAGTCGTCGACGCCTGCTGTGGCACCGGGGACCTCGGCCTCGAGTTCGCGAAGTCTGGCGCCCGGGTGATCGGCGTGGATTTCACCCCGGAAATGCTGCACCATGCTCTGCCCAAGCAGAAGACCGTGCCCGGGCCCTGCGTCTTCGTGCACGGGGATGCCTTGGCCTTGCCCGTTCCCGACCAACGCGCGGACGTCTCTTGTGTTGGATTCGGAATCCGCAATGTGGCGGATCGGCGTCAGGGCATGCGCGAGTTGCAACGGGTGATCCGGCCCGGTGGACGTGCGTTCATCCTGGAGTTCACCCAACCCCCGGGGTTCATCTTCGGTGGCTTGTACCGCCTCTACTTCAAGCACCTTCTGCCGCGCTTCGGCAACCTGTTCTCGAAGGACAACGACGCCTACTCTTACCTGGCCCGGACGGTGATGGCTTGGCCCTCCCCGGACAAGTTGCAGGGGGAGATGGAGGAGCAGGGCTTCGAGCAGTGTGGCTATGAACTCTTGACCCGTGGCATCGCCTGTTTGCATTGGGGAACCCGTCCCAACAAGAACGTGAGCCTTCCGTCGAAGAGCGCCAAGGCAACGGTCGAAGTCTGACCGATCCCATGAGCACTGGCGAATACTGGGACGAGGAGGACGAGTGGGAAGAGGAGTCGCATGGCTCCGGAACCCAGGGCCGCTTCGCCGAGAGCGCAGGGCAGGGCAAGGGCAAAGCGCACTCGTCCCTGGCGCTTGGGATCGTCGCCATGGCGCCACTCTTCGTCGCCTACGAGTACGGTCTCGCCCAGGATCCCGAGTTGCTGCGCAGCCTTTCCGAGCGCGCCATCTTCCGCGTGCTCTCCTTCCTCCCCGAGATGGAGGCTTGGTTGCGACGCGGCCTCTTGGCCATTGCCATTTTTGGAGGCCTGATCCTGTGCTTCCGGCGCAGCGTTGTGCTCGTCCCTAGCCTTTGGCGCATTCTGCTCGAGGGGGCTCTCGGGGCCGTATTGTTTGGCCCGATCCTCGCTGTGTGCATGCGCCTGATGGGGGGCTTCTCCGGCGCGCTCAGCCGCAGTGCTGAACCAGCGAGCCTGGCCGAAGCAGGTCGCCTCTTGGGTGGCGCCGCCTTTGAAGAACTGCTCTTCCGTGTGGCGCTTTACGGCGCGCTGTTTGTTCTGGCCAGGCGTCTGGTGTCCTTCTTCGGTGCTGGGGAACTTGTGGCCCGTTGGTCCGCCGAAGTGCTCTCCGTGCTCGGTTCGGCATTGGGCTTTGCCGCCTTTCACTTGTCGGTGGTCTCCAGTCGCATCGGTCCCGGTGGCTACGACTGGGATCCGGCGCTGTTCACTTGGCGTGCCTTGGCTGGGGTGCTTTTGGCCGTGATCTTTCGTTGGAGAGGTCCCGGCGTGGCGGCCTGGAGTCACGGGCTATTCAACTTGGCGGTGCTGCTCGGCGCCGGACCGGAGGTTTTCCTGTGAGTCGCTACTTCGTTGGCATGACGGGCGCGAGCGGCCAGATCTACGGGGAACGCTTGATCCGTGCCTTGGTCGCAGCGGGGCACGAAGTGGACCTCGCCTTGTCGCCCGCCGCTTGCAAAGTCTTGCCCCATGAACTTGGTGTTCAGGTGGGCAAAGATGGTTCCAAACTTGGCGCGTGCCTGGCGGGATGGTTGGGATCAGAAGTCGCCGCCCACGTGCGCACCTTCGGAACGGATGCCATCGAAGCCCCCGCGAGCTCCGGCACTTCCGGAATCAAAGCTGTTCTGATTTGCCCGTGCAGCATGGGAACCTTGGCGCGCGTGACCGCTGGCTACAGCTCCAACCTCGTGGAGCGCGCCGCGGATGTGGCTTTGAAAGAACGTCGGACCCTGGTGCTCGTTCCCCGGGAAACGCCGCTCTCCGAAATCCACTTGGAGAACATGCTGAAGCTGCGCCGCATGGGCACGGTCATCCTGCCCGCCATGCCGGGCTTCTACGCTTTGCCCCAATCGATCGAAGAGCTGGTGGATCACGTGGTCGGCAAGGTGCTCGATTCGATCGGCGTTGAGCACGAGGTGGGTGCCCACTGGCAAGGGATGCCGCAACCCAGTGCAGAGGATCCCGGCCTGGAGCTCTGACCGTGAACGCTCTCAAGAAGTACTTCTCGCTGGTCAAGTTCAGCCACTCGATCTTCGCTTTGCCCTTCGCCTTTCAAGGGGCTTGGCTGGCGGCGGGGGGCGTGCCCGGACCCCGGCGTTTGGCTTTGATCGTGATTTGCGCGGTGGCCGCGCGCACGGCGGCCATGGCCTTCAACCGCTTGATCGATCGCAAGATCGACGCCGCCAACCCGCGCACCGCTTCCAGAGAGATCCCTGCGGGGGTGATTCGCCCGGGCGCCGCGACGCTGCTGGTGCTGATCTCCTGCGGAATCTTCCTGGCGGGCGCCTGGGCCCTGGGCCCCCTGTGCTTGCGCTTCGCCCCGGCGGTGCTTCTGGTGCTCTTGGGCTACAGCACCTTCAAGCGCTTCTCCTCCCTCGCGCACTTCGCCCTGGGCCTGGCCTTGGCATTGGCACCCTTGGGAGCCTGGCTCGCCATCCGCGGGAACCTGGAGGGGGACCTGGCTCCCGTGCTGTGGCTTTCCTTCGGCGTGCTGACCTGGGTGGCGGGCTTCGACCTGATCTACGCCTGCCAGGACGCGGACTACGACGCCGGGGCGGGGCTGCACTCCATCCCTGCCAAGCTGGGTGTGGCGCGCGCCCTGGGGCTCTCCGTGGCCCTGCACGTGGTGGCTGTGGGGGCCTTCTTTGCGGAGGGCTGGCTGGCGGGGCTCGGTTGGCCCTATTGGGTGGCCTTCTCGATTGCGACCCTGCTCTTGATCTGGGAGCACTGCATCGTCTCCGCCGACGATCTGAGCCGAGTCAACGCGGCCTTCTTCACCATCAATGGTTGGGTTGGTGTTGGACTCTTCGCGGGCGTTGCTTTGGACCTGGCACTGGCCTGATAGAATCTCCGCATGGCCGCCGCGCGCAAGAGAGAAGCTGATCCGCCCACGCAACTGCGGGGCCTGATCGAAGAACTGGAACGGGGGCCCCTGCCCCGGGCAGTGTTGCTGCGCGGCGAGGAGCGCTACTTCATCGACCAAGCGCTCGATGCCCTGCTCGCCAAGGCCAAGGAAACCAGCCTAGAGGTCTGCAAGCACGACGTGGCGGACCCCGAATTCGTGGCCGCGAACCTGCTCGATGACCTGGGGGCGAATCCGATGTTCGCATCGGCTCGTTTCATCCTCGTGCGCAACGCGGACACCACGCGAGTCGGGCAGAGCTCGATCATGACCAAGCAAGGCACCAAGAACTCGCCCTTCACCCGGGCCGTGACTTCCTTTGTGGAGTCGGACCGCGAGGGCGCCCTGGTGATCACGGGCCGCAGCATTCGCGCGGACCACGCCATCGCCAAGGCGATCAAAGCTCAAAGCTTGCCGGTGCTCAGTCTGCGTTCGCTCTTCGACACACCGCCGCCTTGGGCGCCGGACCCGCGCAAGTCCGAGTTGGCCTTGTGGGTGGGCACCCGTTCGCGGCAACTGGGCCTGCGCCTCAGCCCGGACGATTGCGCCTACATCGCAGGGGCCACGGGCAATGACTTGGCCGCCATCGACACGCAACTCGAGAAGGTGCGCGTCGGGGGCGGGCAGACCGTGCGCGACAGCGTTCAATGGCAAAGCGGCGGCACCCCGTGGAAGGCTGCGGACGACTTGCTTGGCGGACAGTTGGCCCGGGGCTTGGCGTCCTTGGAGTCGCTTTACAGCGCGGGCTTTCACAGCTCGCGGGATGGAAAAACGGAAGTCAGCGTCGGCGCTCTCGGTGGCATGTTGATGGGCACCTTGCGTTCCAAGGCACGTCAAGCTGCCCTCGTTTCACGGGCCGTTTCCCAGGGCGCGTCCATGGCCCAAGCGGCTGCGGAGGCGGGGGTCAAGGGCAAGCCCGCCATGGATTCCCTGGGCACGTTGCTCAAGGTGCGCAGCGCCCCCGCGTGGGAACGCTTCTATCGCGAGATTCTCGAACTCGAACGGCGCAGTCGCAGCGGACCTGAAGTGGACGTCAACGACTTCGTAGCTCTGGCCCTGCGCCACAGCCCCAAACCCAACCAACAACGGCAGCCCGCGGGCGCCGGCCAACGACCACGCCGATGAGTTCCAAACATCCCAGCTCTGCCCAAGCCGGCGTGATCCGCGCTCTGCCCGAAGTGGTGCGCAACCAAATCGCTGCCGGGGAAGTGATCGAGCGCCCCGCGTCGATTGTGAAGGAGTTGATGGAGAACTCTCTCGACGCCGGCGCGACCCATGTGCAGGTGGACTTGGAGGAAGGCGGCAGCATGCTCGTGCGCGTCATCGACGACGGTGTCGGCATGAACGGCGCGGACTTGATGATGGCCTTCGAAAGTCACGCCACGAGCAAGCTGCGCGAAGCGGGGGACCTGGACCACATTTCAAGCCTCGGCTTTCGAGGGGAGGCGCTCGCTTCGATCGGCTCCGTGGCGCGCTGTGCGATCTACTCGCGGCCGAGGGGGGACGACATCGGCCTGCGCATCGAGAACGAAGGGGGCCGCATTCAGGACCCCGTGGACGCCGGCGGCCCGCGCGGAACGACGATTGAGATTCGCGATCTCTTCTACAACACGCCTGCGCGGCGTCGCTTTCTGAAACGGCCATCCACGGAACTCTCGCGCTGTTTGGAGGTGGTGCAACGCATGGCCCTCGGGCATTTGAATGTGGGCTTTGTCGCGACACACAACGGCAAGCGCAACTACGACATCGAAGCCTCGATGGACTTGCCGGCGCGCATCCGTCGAACCTTCGGGGCGGAGCTCTCGGAGTCCTTGGTTCCCGTGGAAGCGGACGATGGCATGTTCAAGATCTTCGGCTACGTGGCGCCACCGCGCTTCGCCCGCCGGGACAGCGCGCGCCAGATGTGGTTCCTGAACGGTCGCATGGTGAAGGACAAGGTTCTGGTGCGCGTGCTCAAGGAAGCCTATCGCGGCTACTTGGATCCAGGCCGCCAGCCCGTGGCCTTCCTGCACCTTTCCATGGATCCGGCGCTCGTGGATGTCAACGTCCATCCGGCCAAGGCCGAGGTGCGCTTCCGTGAGGACCGGCGCGTGTTCGCCTTCCTTCTGAATTCCCTGCGAAGCGCCGTCGCACAAACGGACATGGCGACCCCCGGTGAAGGGCTCTTGCGCAAGGCGCTCAACCGCGATGGCTACGTGCATCACCCGGGGCAAGGAGCGATCCATGATCCGGGCTACTTGCCGCGTCCTTCCGAAGGACGGCCGATCACGGAGATTCGCGAAGTCCCGGGCAAGCCCTACGTGGGCGGGGGATCCTTCCCTGTCTATGGCCGGCCCGCGTCCGCGCTGTCCGAAGGTGACAACGCGACGGTTGGTGGGGGCCATGCAGGCCTGGGCACCGATGCCGTTGGAGCGGGCTTGCTGACCGACGGCGCTGTGGACACCCTGCCCGGTCCGTTCCTACAGATCGACAAGACCTACATCGTGCGCGCGCTTCCCGATGGCTTTGAAGTCATCGATCAACACGCCTTGCACGAGCGCATCACCTACGAAGGTCTTTTGCGTGAGGTGCAGAACGGCAGCGTCGAAGTGCAACGCTTGCTGGTCCCGGAAGTGGTGGAAGTCTCCCGCGCAGAAAAGGCCTTGCTCGAAGAGCACAAGGACGCTCTTGCCAAGATCGGTATCGAGATCGAACCCTTCGGTGAAACCGCCGTGGCTTTGCAGGGCATGCCCAGCCGATTGCGTCATCCAGATCCCATGGGATTGGTGCGCGACGTGGCCGAGATCCTGGCCACCACAGGCAAGAGTCCAACCGCCGCCGACGTCATCGAAGAAGTCCTGCACAGCGCCGCTTGCCGCAGTTCCGTGATGGCCGGAGACGCCCTGACCGACGACGCGATTCGTTCGATCCTGCAACGGGGCAAGCAACTAGAGAACGACCAAACCTGCCCCCACTCGCGTCCAACCCGCGTGCGCTTCACCCTCGGTGACTTAGAGCGCGCGTTCCATCGAAAGTAGCGGCGCGCTTCCGGCCGTCGCTTCGGATTGGATCAGGCCGCGGATGTTTCCACTTTCGTGCGCCACGCAGGGACGTGGATTGAGGAAGCTCGACTCGATAACCCGGACCCCGCATGGGGCGATCCGCTTGGAGTTTCGCTCTGCCTGTTGAAGGACATGCTGGTCATTGGCGCCTGTCAGGGAGATGGGGCCATTGGGGGACGGTGGAGTGTGGAAACGGCCGGATCGATTCCTGATGGATGCGGGACCGTCCTTTTGCGCTCAGCTTGGTGCCATCCAAAAAGGCCTCAGCAAGCAAGGGCCATAGTTCCATTACTGTGTATGACCGGTTCCCTTTGTCGCATAGTGGGTCCTCCTCCTTTATTTGTGATAGGGATCGGCCCATGATGCTTGCCCTCGGCGGGTGACTTTCCGAGGATGCTGCAGGACTCGCTTCTCCTCCAGAACTTGGAGCAAAGTTATGGGAACTCAATTCAAAGTGATTGACACGGTACTCGCTGACATTGTGATGGGCTCATCACTGGCGACTATGCTTGTCGATTCAGAGGGGATCATCCGCGTGTCCAACGAAGCGGCGGAGCAGTTGTTTGATGGTGGGGATGGAGAGCTGTGTGGCTCGGCCGCCGCAGCGCACTGCACTCCGGGTAGTGATCCAATGGAACCCGATTCATTGGCCTGGTGCACGATTCAAGGGGGGCGCCGGATCCTGCGCCAGATTTCGAGGTTCACGAGCGCTAGCTCGGGGGACGAACTTCAGCTGCATGTGTTTCGCGTTGCAGCGGCTGAGGTGTCTGCGCCCCTGGGGGAAAAGCTTCAGGATGCGATCTTGGAGATCGCCGGCGTCCCGGAAATCGTAGGCGGCGATTTCAAGACGGCTTCCAAACGCCTCGTTCAACTGGTGAGTGAAGTACTGCGAGTGGATCGAGTCAGCCTCTGGTTGTTGGTCGAGGACAATTCTGCACTGGAGTGTGTTTCGCTCTACGAGACAGAACCCAATCAGCATTCAGCCGGAGCACGATTGGCCTCCACGGACTATCCCAACTACTTTTCCGCGTTTGAGAGCGGGCGCGCTATCGCTGCCAGTGACGCAATTACGGATCCGAGAACGTCTGAGTTCGCTGTGGGTTATTTGGATGTGCTTGGGATTGGTGCCATGCTGGATTCCATCATTCGTGTCTCGGGCAAGGTGCTCGGCGTTGTTTGTCATGAGCACATTGGTGGGCAGCGCCAATGGAGTCAGGACGAGATCGTGTTTGCTTCTGAGGTCGCTGACCTAGCCGCGCACGCCTACCTGGCGGGCAAGCATCGTGAGACCGAGATAGCACGCGCGAGGTTGGAGGCAGAATTGCGCCAGTCGCAAAAGCTCGAAGCGGTCGGACGGTTGGCGGGGGGCGTAGCTCACGACTTCAACAATCTCCTGAGCATCGTGTTGGGTCACGCTGAACTCGCGAGATCGGGCAAGGGAGTTGACGTGGGGGGAAGCCTGGACAAGATTCAAGAGGCGGCCACACGTGCAGCGGCCCTGACCAACCAACTGTTGAGCATTGGTCGCCAGCAGGTTCTCAAGAAGACGCTTGTCGATCTGAACGGTTTGGTCGCTGACGTCCTGAAACTCGTTCAAGGCGTCATGCCGGCGAACATCGAAGTTAGCTTTCTACCCTTCGATGGACGCGTCGCGCTGCTCGCCGATGCGGGGCAGCTAGAACAAGCCATCCTGAACATCTGTTTGAACGCCCGGGACGCTGCCCCGGATGGGGGGCGAATTCGCCTGGAGACCTGGCTCGACCGAGACCTTGGCAATGATCGCTGCTGGGCCGTCTTGAGCATCAGAGATGATGGGATGGGCATGACCCAGGACGAGGCCGACAAGGTTTTCGAGCCCTTCTACAGCACCAAGCACGAGAGCGGCGGAACGGGTCTTGGCTTGTCCATGGTCTACGGCATCGTGCGACAGCATGACGGCTACGTGGAACTCAAGAGCGATGTGGGCGTCGGAACAACCTTCGAACTCAGGTTTCCGCAGTGTTCCGTGGCGGAGCAGGGAAGCGAGCTGGCGGATGCGTCGAGCCTCGCCGCGGCCCAGCTGCCGAGTCCCGCAGAGCAGCTGCCCGTTCAGGATTGGGGCGACGGATACCACGTGCTGATCGCGGAGGACTGCCCGTCGATTCGCGCGCTATTTGAGCGCGTCTTCGTCAGTGTGGGATTCGAGGTCACCGCCTGCGAGAACGGAGAGGAAGCACTTCAATACTTTCAGCAGCCTTCCGCGCAAGTGGACCTGCTCATGTTGGATGTCATGATGCCAAAGATGCAGGGGCCCGATGCGGCGCGCGGCATTCGAGCTCTGCACCCCAAGCTCCCGATTATCTTTAGTACGGGGTACGGTGCGGATGCCCTCTCGCCCCAAGACCTTGCGGAAACGAAGACCTACGTCTTGAACAAACCCTCCACGGCAAGCGCGATGCTGCACCTCGCCAAGCAGGTGCTCGGGCTCGACTCCGCCCAGCCTTGAGGGCAGGCCGTTCGGCTCGACTCCGCGGGGGCTTACCTTGGCGGCGTGAAATCTTCCACCGTAAGGCGCGCGCGCAACCGTCCGGTCTTGCGCTTGAGGTCCAAGCGCGAGGTCGGCCGCTGGTAGAAGCGCGGGGGAGTCGTGGTGGGATCCAAGTTGCAGATTTCGATGCGGTGGGGGACAAAGAAACCGTCCCGGCGTTGATGGTCGGACATGCGCACGAAGACCGTTGAAGGGGCGAGCTTGGGGTCCGGGTTCATCTCGCGAATCACCGCGAAACGGATGGCCTTCGTCTCCGGATCAATACCTAGGTCCGCTTGATAGATCGGAATGCCCTTCGCCTTGTTCTCCGTGAAGAGGAAGAAGTCCGGGCTCGCCACACGCATCCAAAGAAACGGCTTCATCTCCTGGTGGTGCTTCGGGTGAATGCCAGCGGGAGCCTGCTCCAACATCTGCAATTCCACTAGGCGCAGTGCAGAGGGGGCGGTCAGCGCCATGAAGGTTGCCGCGATGGACGCCATCTCATCCAGGGTCTTGCGGTCCGCAGCGGCTTCGCGCCCTTCCAGTTTGATGGTCTCCTTGCCGTCGACCAAGTAGTCGCCCTGCGCTCCACGGATCAAGGTGCGGCCCGACTCCAAGCGGGCGTGCACAAAGCGCGGCGCGAGGTACGCGAACTCCAGGGTCAGGTCGTTGGACTGGGTCGTCTCCTGGGAGTGTTGACGCAGGTTGAAATTGAGCTCGAAGGAGCGCATGGGCTCGTCGGTGGCGAGCGCATCGACTAGGGCGCCCCATGTGGTGCGGGCCGTGGCGCTCGTGCTCTGCGGGATCACGCCCGGTTCCACCAAGCTGCCATCGGCGCGACGCAGTTCAGGTGCTTGCGGGGTCTCCGGTTGCCCGAGTGCCCGACCCCGGTCACGCAGCCGCGGTCGCTGCTTTTTCTCGCCTTCTTCCTGAAGGCTGGCGCTGGTCGTGGGTTCCTGAGTCGCGGGGACTGCGCTCAAAAGGCTCGTAGATAGCTCGCGCAGGGGTGCCGCGAGCAGCAGGGGAAGGACGGGGAGAAGCAGAGATGGGAGCATCGGGTAAGCCGGGCTGAATCGAGTTGTCTGGCGACTGCTGGGGAGGCTGAGCCTACGGAGTGCGGGCTCCAATGACTAGCGCCGGAAGAACCAGCGGCTTCGGGGCTGCCAGGGTACGTTCGGGTTTTGTATTCTCCGCGAAGAATGACGAGCCCTCATCCCCAATTCCCTTCCGGCGAACTGTGTGCGTTGATCGGCCCGACGGCGGCTGGTAAGACGGCGCTCTCGACTCTCGTGGCCGAGCGCGCCGGGGCCGAGATCGTCTCGCTCGACTCCATGCAGGTGTACTTGGGAATGGACATCGGCACGGCCAAGCCTACCTTGCAGGAGCGCGCGGGGATTCCCCATCACATGCTCGACCTGGTGACGCCGGATGTGCGCTACGACGTGCAGCGCTTTCTACGGGAGCTGCAGCCGGTCTTGCTAGACATTGAGTCCCGGGGCAAGCGCGCGCTCTTCGTTGGCGGCACGGCCTTCTATTTGAAAGTGCTCACTCACGGTCTCTTCGACGGACCGGAAGTGGATCCCGCCCTGCGTGCGCGCTTGGAAGAAGAACTTGATCAGCTGGGCGCGGAAGCCTTCCACGCCAAGCTTGCCGAACTCGATCCGAAGAGCGCCCAGCGCTTGCATCCCAACGATGGCCGGCGAGTGGTGCGCGCCCTCGAAGTGCTCGAGCAAACAGGTCGCACCCTAAGCGCTTGGCAACAGCAGTGGCGCGAGAAGAGCGGTGAGCGCGCCGCCGGCAACCAGCGCCGTTTGGTGGGAGTGGGCCACGCGGTCCCCGACCTGGATGAACGCATCCTTCGTCGCACCAAACTCATGCTCGACGGGGGCTGGCCCGAGGAAGCCCAGCGCGTGCGCGAGACCACGGGCTTCGGCGAAACCTCCGCGCAAGCTCTCGGCTACTCGCAAGTCTTGCGTCTACTCGACGGCGAACTCACCGAACAGGACTGCGCCCAAGAGATCGCCCTACGCACGCGCCAGTTCGCCCGCAAACAACGAACCTGGTATCGCAAGTTCGAAGAGATTCAATGGCTCGAGGGCGTGGTGGAAACGGATCGGGAAGCCATGGTGCGAGAGGCCCTCGAAGCCTTCGGGTGGGCTTAGCAATACGGTGTCGCACACCTTGTTGTTGCTCATGAACAAGCGGGTGCCGCACA
>CALCXM010000067.1 GCA_937905825.1 uncultured bacterium | reverse complement strand
GGCGCACTCGGTGGTCGCCTCGCGCACCGAATTCACCCCTTCCCGGTGACCGAGCACGCGGCGCAAACCGCGTCCTTCCGCCCATCGTCCATTGCCATCCATGATGATGGCGATGTGTTCGGGAAAGGGTCCGCCGAAGTCAGGGCGTTGGATTTCCAAGGGGCAGCAGCGTTAGAGACCGAGGGGGATGACTTGCTTGCGGTCGGGGCCGACGGAGAGCATGAGGACCTTGACGCCCACCAGCTTCTGCACCCACTCCACGTAGTTGCGCGCGTTCTGGGGCAAGTCCTCGTACTTGCGCACCGCTGTGATGTCCTCAGTCCAACCCGGCATGGATTCGTACACGGGTTCGATGCCCGCCAAGTCTTGCCCAGCGGGGTAGGTTTCCGTGCGCTGGCCGTCGATGTTGTAGGCCACCGCGCAGCGCAACTCGGGGAAGCCCGTCAACACGTCGAGGTTCGTCATGACGAAACCCGCCGCACCGTTGAGCTCCATGGAGTAACGCATGGCGAGGGCATCGAACCAACCGCAACGCCGTGGGCGCCCGGTGGTCGCACCGTATTCGTGGCCGGCGTCGCGAATCATCTGCCCTTCCTTCCCGTGGTCCTCTGTGGGGAAAGGCCCTTCGCCCACGCGCGTGCAGTACGCCTTCGCGATTCCCACGGAGCGGTCGATGCCCGTCACGGGGAAGCCGACTCCTGCGGGAATGCCGTTGGTGCCGGTGTTCGAGGAAGTCACGTAGGGGTAGGTCCCGTGATCGATGTCGAGCAGGAAGCCCTGGGCCCCTTCGAAGAGCACTTTTTTGCCAGCCTTGTAGGCCTCGCGAACCTCGTGGCCCACGTCTCCCACGAAATCGCGCAGCTTGTCACCGAGCGCCACGTAGCGCTGCAGCTGGTCCTCGAAGTCGAAGACGTCGGCGTTGTGGACCTTGGCCATCACGGCGTTCTTCTCGGCCAGGGCTGCCTTCAATCGCTTCCTGCAACGCTCCGGGTCCAAGAGGTCCGAGATGCGCAAACCCGTGCGCGAGGCCTTGTCGGCGTAGCACGGACCGATTCCCCGGCCGGTGGTTCCGATGCGACCGTCTCCGAGCCAAACTTCGGACAGGCCGTCCATCTTGCGGTGGTGCTCGAAGATCACGTGGGCCGCACCCGAAAGGCGCAGATTGGTTCCGTCTACCTTCACGCCGCGCGCCCGCAAACCCTCGATTTCCTCCAAGAGGGCGATGGGATCCACCGACAGGCCATTGCCGATCAGATTCAGGCGGCCGGGGTGCAGGATGCCGGACGGGATCAAGTGCAGAACGTACTTCTCCCCCCCTGCGATAACCGTGTGGCCGGCGTTGGCGCCGCCCTGGTAACGAACGACGCAATCCACGTCGGAGGACAGGAGATCGATGATCTTCCCCTTGCCCTCATCGCCCCACTGGGCACCAAAGACACTAAGAGACGGCATATTTCAGTCCGTGAGAGATTTCTGCTGGAGGCCGCACAGCAGAGCGACCAAGAAGCGAAACATTGTCCAAACTCAGACGGGGATCGGCAAGCGCTTGCCCCCTCTTCAATCGCCGAAAGCTCCGCCCCCGGGAGTTTGGACCTCGAACTCTGATTCCGCCGGCAGCTCCAGGGACACTTGGCTGGAGACGGGCTTGTCCCGTTGGGCCCCCGCCAGACGGCATAGGGCCCGACCCGGACTTCCGGCGCCGCCACCCGCAAGCCCCCAGGGTCCTTTCCGTGAGCGCTCGGCGACGAAACTAAGAGAGACCGGGCGCAAGAAGCGCAGGCGGCGCACGATGCCATCACCCCCGGCGGCGGCCCCCAGGCCCCCGGACCCGCGCCGCATGCTGTAGCTCAAGACACGCACGGGCAGTTGGGCTTCCATAGCCTCCACGGGCGTGTTGCGGGTGTTGGTCATGTGCGTCTGCAGACCGTGCGCCCCGGGACCCGCGGGGCCCGCTCCGGCGCCACCACCGATGGTCTCGTAGTAGGCGAAGGCCGGCCCCTCGCGGGAGTCCCCGGCGCCAAAGGTCAAGTTGCTCATGGTGCCCGCACTGGCCGCGGGGATGCGCTCCGGCCAGACCTGAGCCAGAGCTCCGTGAATGACATCCACCAGGCGTTGGCTGGTTTCCACGTTGCCCGCCGCTACGGGGGCTGGGTAGCGCGCATCGAGCAGGCTGCCGGCACGGGTGCGCAGGTCGACCGAGCGCAGGATCCCGTCGTTCGCAGGAGTTCCCGCAGGCAAGAGTTGTTGCAAGCAATAGAACACCGCGGCCCGGGGAACCGCACGGGGAGTGTTGATGCCGCGGGCGTCTTGGTCCGCGCTTGCGGTGAAGTCGAAGATCAAACGCCCACGCCGTTTCTCCAGCTTCAAGTGCACTTCAATGGACTGGCCGTTGACGCCTTCCAACTCGTCGCGAAAGGTCCAGCTTCCGGTGGGCACGCTGGCGATCAGTTCCTTGGAAAGGCGCTCGGTCCAGTCCATCAACTGGCCAGCGCGCGAACAGATCTCCGGAGCCCCGTACTCAGCGGCCATCTGTTGCAAGCGCAGCACGCCGATGCGGTTCGCAGCCCATTGGGCGCAGAGGTCCGCTTCCCGTTCTTTTGGCACGCGCATGTTGGCGAGCAAGAGCCGCAAGATCTCGCCGTCCATCTCGCCCTCTTTCACGAGGCGCGTGGCCGGGATGCGCAGGCCCTCTCCATGCACATCGGGAGCGGGGCCCATGGACCCGGGTCGGTAGCCGCCAACGTCCGCGTGATGGGCGCGGTTCGCCACGTAGAAACTCGGCTGCGTATCCTCCGGCAAGAACACCGGAGAGATCAAGGTCAAGTCGGGCAGGTGGGTTCCGCCGGCGTAGGGATCGTTGAGCAAGACACAATCCCCGGGGCTCATGTCATAGGCGGCACGAGCGGCGGCAACGGACATGGGCGCCGCTCCCAAGTGCACGGGCAGATGCGCCGCTTGGGCGATCATGCGACCCTCCGAATCGAAGAGCGCGCAGGAGAAGTCCAAGCGTTCCTTGATGTTCGGTGAGAACGCGGAGCGCATCAGAGCCACACCCATCTCTTCACCCACCGCCGCGAAGAGGTGGTGAAAAACCTCGAGTCGTAGCCGATCGGTGCTGGAGCCAGACTCCTTCGTCTTCGGGGAGCGCTTGCCGTTCATCCCTACTCTTTCGCGAGGAACATCAATACTCGTCCGGATAGTCCTCGATCTCGTGGGGCACGGTCTCAACCACTTCCCAAGGGATGATCGTGATGATCTCGGCACCATCGGCTCCGTCCTTGCGCCAGACGACGCAACGCACGGTTCGCACCAAGGCGCCGCTCGGCTCTTCTTCCGCCTTGGCCTTCGCGCGAGCGTCCTCGAACTCTTCCATACCGAGCCCACCGGACATGTCCCGGCGCGCTGTGATGTAGATCGTGAAGACGTCACTCTTGGTTTCCAACAGGCTCATCACGATGGCCTGGGCCTCCGAATCCATGTCGTCCCAAGAGCGCACCTCGGAGAGTTCTTCCAAGGACTCGAAGGCCCGTCGGTCGAGGACTTCTTCGCCGTACTCGTCGTAGATGGGCTCCGTATCCTCGTCGTCTTCCTGGTCTTCCTCTTCGAGGTTGCGGTACTCGATCAAGTCCGTCCAAAACCGGCTGGGTACAATGCGGTCATCGACGAGGCCCGCGAGAACCGCGGCCGGTGCCAGGTTGACGTTGACGCCGATTCCGCTGGGGGCCGAGGCTTCCCCTTCTTCCCCGGCGGGAGTCTCGGGGTCCTCGTCCTGCCCGGGCGGCGGTGCCGTAACTCCCGAGTCGTCTTCGGGCTGCTCGGGCTCGGGTTGATTCCCCGCAGGCGATGCGCCATCTTGCCCTTGCAAGTCTTGGAAGACTCCCAGGGCAGACCACACCGTCAAGAACTGGTCGAGGCTCGGAACGCGAGTGTCGTCTGAATCCCGATAGGAACGGAAGTGATGGGGATACCAACCCTCGAGCACCAGGAAGTCCTGCATCGACATGGGCAGGAACAAGCCATCCAGCTTCTCATCAAAGGTCAGCAGATTGGCCTGGGGCCAGTTCGTGCGGTTGCGCTGCACCATGAACTGTTTCATGACGCGCACCATCTCCTCCGCCTCGCGATTCGAAAGGTCATCCAGGGTGCCCTCGCGAAAACCATCGATGATGCGCACCACACGTTGGAAGCACTCTTCGGCCTCCTCCTCATCCTCGTTCAGCAGGTTGAGCACGTTGTACTTGGAGTTTTCCGCTTCGACGATGATGCGCAGGTCGATGCCGTTGATGTCCGTGCGTTGGACGGTGGCCCACTCGTCCTTGCGGCTATCCGAGGGATCCTCGCTTCCGCCCTCTTGGCCTTCCAAGCCCGCGCCGGAACCCGGGTCCGGGGGCGCGCCGGCGCCGCCTCCCTCCGCCTCGCCGTCCATTTTGAGCATCTCCATCACGTCCCACTGCGCGGAGGAGATGGCCCGGTCGATCAGGGTCAAGCCCACGTCGTTGCGACCGATGCGGGCGTCGGTCATGGTGCTGATGCGGATCTGGAAGACGATCGCGATCAGGATGAACAACACGAGAACCGAGAGCAACAGGGCGGCGCCGCTCCTGGAGGAGTGCTGCGGGGCATTTCTAGAACGGGAGAGCTTCATGGGTGACCTGGACGACCGACGATATCAACCCTTCCCTGCTAGCGGCAAAGACAAGGTGGGATTCCCTCCGGGGGTTGCCGCGTGGCGTGGATTTGTTGGCCGCGGGGCCCGGGTTGGCTGCCAGGACCCCTTGTCGGCCGGGCCTCTAGAACGGCTGGGTGAAGTCGGTGCCTTCGATCAGGCGCGGCCGGATGAAGAACAGCAAGGTCGTCTTTTCCGTGCCCTCGCGGGTCGACTTGAAGAGGTAGCCCAACAAGGGCAGGTCCTTGAGCAGCGGAATGCCCGTCTCCTCCTCGTAGCTACGCTCGGAGATCAAGCCCCCGAGGATCACCGCTTGGCGCGGCTTCAAGTAGACCAGGGTCTCCGCCGTTCGCGTCGAAATCACCGGGGTCGACACGGTCTGCGTGTTGGAACCGCTCCCGACGGCGAAGGTCACCGCGTCGCCGGTTTGCTGGGAAGCCTCGATGTCGATCTGCAGGGCGATCGTTCCAGTCCCCACAAGACGGGGGGTGACGTACATCTTGACCCCGATGTCCTCGTAGTCCTGGGTGATGGTCGGGTTGCCGGAGGTGTTGATGCCGGAGACCTTCAAGTAGGGCAACTTGGTGATCGCTTCGATCTTGGCCTTGACCCCATCTCGCACGGCGACCTTGGGCCGCGAAACGATCGAGACGTTCTCGTAGTTCGCCATGGCCTCAAACATGGCCGCGTAGGTCACGCCGTCGTGAATCGAGCTGATCCCGGCGAACATCTCTCCGCCACCGTCGAGGCCGGCCTGATTCGGGAAGGCCCAGCCGATCTCTTCGAAGAGCGTGTGGTCGGGGAACTTGGCGCTCGAACTCGCCACACCCAAGTCCAGGACGTCGCGGGCCACGTACTCCACGATCTTGGCCTCGATCTCGATCTGGGGCGGACCGCCGGCGAAGGTGTTGATGAAGTGCTCCACGTCCTGCATGAGCTCGAGGCCGGCCGTCACCACTAACCAGTCCCCCATCTTGACGTCCTTGCCGGGCGCGGGTCCCGGGGCGCGCATGGCATTGGACAGGTACTCGGTGTCGTAATCCCCCAGGATCTCCATGGTGATGGTTTCCGGGGATTGGACGCCCTCGCCGTCCCACATGGGAAAGTCGCCGAAGCGCGTCATGAACCCCATCAGATCCGCCGATCTGCCGGTGCGCATGGGATAGGGCTTCGTGATGAGCCCCGTCTCGCCATGGACGATGATTCGGGATCCGAACAGGGCGTAGGGATTGGCCGGGGGATCAGGCGAGATGAACTCGGGCACGAGATCCACGGGCTCTGACTCGACCTCAGGCTCGCGAGGCCCCTCGGGGCCACGCGCGACCGGGCGCGCGCTCGACATCGTGTAGTCCTCGGGGGTCGCTCCCATCTCTGCCTCGAAAGCACCGAAGGCATCCTCCATGGAGGTCACGGGACTGAGGGTGCCCTGCTGGATCATCTCCTGGAACATCTCGGAGGTCAGTCGATCCCGTTGGATCTTTTTGTCCCGGCGCTCCTGAGCATTGCATCCGCTCACAAGGACTGCAGCCAGGAGCACACAGCCAGCAACTCGAATCGAGCCGCCTGGACCCTGCTCCAAACTGCCGCACGCCTCGGTCCTGTCCTTTGTTTGTTGCATCAGGGGTGAAAGCTAGAACTTCGAGGGGCCGGATCATAAGAAAAATCCGGGCGGCGCCGATTGGCTCCACCCGGATTTGGAGGTTTTCAAGGTCGCCCGCGCCCGTTGGCAGCCGGCTACTCTTCGAGCTTTTTCTTGATGTCCTCGGTGATGTCCGTCACGGCCACTCCTTTCTTATGGCTGATCTGTTTCCAGATGCTGCAGTGGCCCTTCTCTGTCATCACCGTGCGGGAGACTCGGCGAACCCGGCTCTGAGCGGCGGTCACCAGGGTCTGGCCGCGAGCGGAGGTCTTGTCGATGCCCTCCTTGCGCAGGGTCTTCATTTCCGGAGTCGCCTTCATCAACTCCTCGTAGTCGACCTTGGCGGGGTTGGTGATCTGTCGAGCTTGGGAAACCCCGACCACACTATCTTCCGTTTTTACCACCCAGTCGGATCCTACAACGTAGGCGGTGGCGTTAGCGGGACTCAGCTCGACGCTCGGCAATGCTAGCGCACTCCCGGTGCTGAGGGTCCATGCGACAAGGACCAAGCCGAAGCTCAATGCTGTGTTGTTCTTGCTTTTCATCTGTTCCGTTCCCCCGATTGTCTGGTTGATCTCTCTCCGATTGACGCCCAGTCCGACGCGAATCGGCGATGGGCAGAGATCAGATCCAGATCTGGACGTTGGTCCCTTGCCCTCGTTGGGAGGTACAGAGACGACCGTCCTGGTTCAGCATGGCATTTTTATGATAATTCCGCGCCGGTCCCAGTATTCGATGCTGCAGAGCTACTGTGAAGACCAACCCTGGAGTTTTCTGGCAAAACCAAATCCATACACGGGGGTGACACGAGGTGAGGCTCGGTCTGGATCGTGTGGGGACAGGCGGTTTGGCCACGGGATTACTTCGGCACCCCGGCCAAGAGATCGGACCGAATTCCTATGATTTGGGGTGCTTTGGCCAAAGTCGCGACGGCGCACGAGACGACGACGCCTGGACCCCTGAAGGCCCCAGGACAGGGGTACCGGTTCCGCTCGGAGGTCAGCGGAAAGCGTCGATCAGGGAGGCAAGCCTCGTGCTGGGCCAGCCAATCCCCGGCCGTTCCGCAGCGCAATGTCATCCCCAACCCTCAAATCCACTCCACTGGGGTTTTCCTCGGGATCGCGCCGCCTGCGCACCGGATTTGGAGCTCGCGGGCCCAGAACTCGTCCCAGCGCTAGGACGCGTGCTCTCCCAGACCCCGGAGCCGAGCCCCGACCCCGGGCGGTCTCATCGCGGTGGGGCTGCCGGTACCAGGAGCGGAACCAGCGCCAACGAAGGTGGTGCCTCCGCCGATGCCGCCACAGACCTGACCACTCTGCGGGAAGAGACCGCCGGGGTCACCAGCGAAGATCGGGCCCGCGTCGGAACCCGTGGTCGGGATGGTTCGGGTCCACGCCCAGCCGAAGCTGTCAATCGATCCCGTGTTGTTGTAGGTGCCGTTGCAGTCACCGCCGCCACGCGGCAGAGAATTCCTCAAACCGGAAGGGAGCTGCAGAGGGCTCCACTCATATCAAGGCGTGTAGGTGATCGCCCAAGCGTTGGAGAAGTTGAAGCCTGTCCCGCAAGGACTGTTCATCGGGTCCCGATACCAGAACTGGAAGTTCGTGACCGCGCCCATGTTGGAAACGCTCCCCATGCCCGCACCATTCCAATTGGTGAAGGTGGCCATTCCTGCGGCGTTCGTGACTTGAACCTGGGAGCGCTGGCTTGCACCTCCCGCGCAAATCAGGCCGTCCCCCACGGCAAAACCAGATCCGCCGTTCAGCGCATTGTCCCCGCGCAGCAAGAGCCCCGGCTTGGCACCGTTCACGCCAGCGACGGAGAAGGAAAGGGTGTCGTTGCTGAATGACGAGTTTCCCGACGCCGTCATGGTTGCGCCCGAACCACTGCTGTTCGCACAGCCTTCGCCGGCCCCACCGGTATTGCCGCATGGGCAGGCAGTTCCCGTTCCGTCACCAAAGCAGAAATTTGAACCGCAGTTAAGACAGAGGACACCGGCGCCTCCTTGCAACTGCATGTAGAAGGACGTGAAAGGATTCCCCCCCGCGCCCCCATAACCACCAAACCAATAGCAACCCGGAATCGTCAGACCGTCTACCAGTTCCATCTGGTCAAGGATGCCAATACCCGTCCCGGGGCCCGGGCCTGCACCGACAAAGGTCGTCCCTCCACCGATACCGCCACACACCTGACCGCTTTGTGGGAATAGCCCGGACGGATCGCCAGCGAAGATTGGGCCCGCATCAGAACCGGCAGTCGTGATCGACTCGGTCCACGCCCAGCCGAAGCTGTCCGTGGAAGCCACGTTGTCGTAGGTCCCAGTGCAGTCACCGCCGAGACTAAAAGTCCCCGTGGTGTTGGCCAGGTCGATCGTCAGAATCCAGCAGCCTTGGCCACCGGTCGCCGTGCCCGCCGGTGCGTTCAACAGATTGAAAGTCGCCACGGGCGTAGGAAAGACCCCGCCCCCATCGCACGCGGCGTAACAATCGATGAAGCTCACATCCATGTTCGTCGTCAGCGGCGCGAAGGCGCAGTACCCGAACGTGAAGCCATTGACGTTGTACAGGTCATGCAACCCGGTCAGCGACATCGCGGACGCGGGGGAGCTTGTCGAGGGAATTCGACCGGAGTCCAGCAGCTTGTCCCCGTCCGCTATGCCAGCGTAGTAGCCGACCGTGCAGGTGTTGTCGTAGATCACCAGGGGCCCCGCCAGGGCCGCAGCACTGACTCCCCGGGTCCAGGTCCCGGTGGCCATGTGGTAGACACCGGCGTCCTTCACTTGGGAGGTGATCGGCGCCAGACTCCCGCGCTGAAGCTGTGCGGAGGCGATGGTCGGCAAGAGCATAGAACTAGCGAAGGCAAGGACGAGAGGTCTCATTGGGTCTCCATGGATTGCTTGAGAGGTGATTGGTTGGGAAGAGCGCCCGCGGCCCTGAAGCCAGGGCTCCTTGCGATCGCAATGGGGAGCGAGCTGCGCCGGAACGCAGCGAATCACGAATTGGAAAGCCCAGGGGTCTGACAGAGCACCGGCCCTTGAAAGCTCGAATCCAGCGGATCGGGCCAAGTGGGAAGTGAGGGCGAGCACGGCAGGATTTGTCGCAGGAAACGCCACTCCAGTGACATCCCCCTCCTTAGCTAGGAGCAGCGAGTCCGTGGTGATGTTCCCTGAAACCGAGCGGAGCCGTCATTCCGGTCCTAACTTACCGGCCCGCTGCCCAACCCACCGCCATTGCGAGCGCATCCGCACTCCTCAGGAGCAGTGCCTGCTCAGGTCTAAGGTTGGTACATCACCGCCAACGCATTTGAAAAGTTGAATCCGCTGTTGCAGGGGCCGCTCACGGGATCCCGATACCAGAACTGGAAGTTCGTGGCCGTCCCCACGTTGGCGACGCTGCCTAGCCCCGCAGCATTCCAAGCATTGAACAGGGTGCTGCCGGACGCGTCGGTCATCTGAACCTGGGAGCGCTGGCTTCCACCGGCGGCGCAGATCAGGCCATCGCCGGCTCCGTTGCCAAACCCGCCGTTCACTTGGTTGTTGCCGCGCAGCAAGAGGCCCGGCTTGATTCCGTTCACACCACTGACTGAAAGGGAAAGCGTGTCCGAGCTGAACGAAGGACAGCCTGCGCCGCTAAGGATCACGCCAGCACCTGAGCTGTTGCGGCAACCCGCGCCTGCGCCACCGGAGTTGGCACAGGGACAGGCAGCCCCGCTACCGTCCCCAAAGCAATAGGCGGTGCCAGGGTTGCAAGGCTCAACAAACCCGAGATCCCCTTGAACCTGCAAGTAGAAGGCCGTGAACGGATTGCCGCCCGCTCCTCCGTATCCGCCGAACCAGAAGCAGCCGTTGTAGGAGGGGCTGAAGTCCCCTTCCATTTGATCGATGATGTCGATGCCGGTTCCTGGGCCTGCGCCTGCCCCGATGAAAGTTGTGCCAGCCCCAATCCCCCCGCAGGTCTGTCCGCTTTGCGGGAACAAACCCGCCGGGTCCCCGGCGAAGAGCGGCCCCGCAGCACTGCCCGTCGTCGGAATGGTTTGAGACCAAGACCAGCCAAAGCTGTCCGTCGATCCGACATTGTCGTAGGTCCCGTTGCAGTCACCCTGCAACAGGAACGTCTCGGTGGTGTTGGAGAGGTCGACTGTGATGATCCAACACCCCTGCCCGCCGGCGGCAGGGCCCCCAGGTGCATTGACGATGCTGAACGTCACCAGCGGTGTAGGCAGCGAGTTGGGATCATCGCAAGCCTCGTAGCAGTCGACAAAGCTCACGCCAAGGCTCGTAGCCACTGGCTCAAACGTGCAGTAACCGATCGTGAAGCCATTGACCTCGTAGGCATCATGCACTCCGGCAAGCGAAGTCGCGCTCGCGGGCGAGCTCGTCGAGGGCATGCGCCCCGAGTCGTAGATGATGGCACCCTCCTGCAGCCCCACGTAGTACCCCACCGTGCAAGTGTTGTCGTAGATCACCTCGGGTCCGGCAAGCGCCGAGGCGCCCGTTCCGCGACTCCAAGTCCCGGTGGCCAAGTGATAGACACCCGCCTCTCGTACGGGCGAGGTGACCGGAGACGGGGAAAGCTTTTGAAGTTGAGCTTGGGCAACGGCGGGAAGCAGAACGCTGCAAGTGAGCGCAAGAGCAAGTCTGGACATATCGCGAACTCTCCGAAGAGTGGAAGAATTGAGTCGGGGAAGAACGTCAACGCCCCTCGGGAAAAGCGGCGCAACGGATCCCTTGTACCTCCACATCCACGTATAGCGAAGCACTCAGCTCCGTAAGATTCTTTGCGATAACCCCCGAATTCGCAGCCCAATGAACGATTCTCGCGCAGTTCGAGTTTCAGGGAAACGAGCTCCTCCGCGCGCCACCCTATGTGTCTAGTTTCCCTGAAACCGACCCGACTCCAGAGGAAGCCGTGCTCGCTCCTTCCCTCATCAACGAACTCGGGCGGCGTCGCGAAATGCGACGCCGCCCGAAAATAGCTCTCATCAAGCCCCGA
>CALCXM010000066.1 GCA_937905825.1 uncultured bacterium | reverse complement strand
GAACGAGGCGAAGCCGAGTGGTTTGGGGCTATTGGCGAATGGACTCATGAATAGACCAGGCTAGGAGCCCGCTCTATTCATGAGTCCCTCGAACGAGGTGACCCCCACTCCGCCTCGCCTGTTCCCTCACGAGCACCATCCTTCACCTCAATCGCTACACAACACGCTCTGAATCCGGCACATTCCTGCACCACGCGAGTGGAGAGCCACACCTCCCCCATCACGGGCTTCAGCGCATTCGCGTTCTCCTCGCTCTCAACAGCCCTCGAACTCGAGCTCCAGCTGCGGGGGCGCGCGCGGCGGCGCAGGTTGGATGCGCGCGCTCGGTAACTCAAGGTGCTCAAGAATCTTCGCGATGGCCTCACCGCTCGTGATCGCTGCGATCCAACGGCGCTCCGAACCGCATGTCGCGCACTTCAGAGCGTCGATGCGGAACACCCGCTTCATCCATTCCGCAAACGAGTCTCTGTGAAGCGGGAGAACGCCGCTACCACCGCATGGGCTCCGGCGACGTGATGGTGACGCGGGGACGATGTCGCTGCGCCAACTCGGCATGGGAGCCAGCGGAACTGTCTGTGGGAGGGCTTGGTAGGTCAGCTGGTGCAGGTCCGGCGGCGGAACGAGGGCAGCGAGACGCTCAATCGGTATTCTAGCCAGAGGCCGAGTGGCTCAAAGATGAAATGCGTTGTGCCATCTCGGTAGGGCGCACGCAGTTCATGCACAACACGACCGTCGGGCGTGAGCGAGAGACGCTTGTTCGATAGCGGTGGGCGAGTGATGTATCTGCACAGATGTTCGAGGCGCGACGTTTGGCCCGCTTCAATTCGTGCAGCAGCGTGCAGACTGAAACCGTCAAGCTCCGCGCACAACTCCTTGATGACCACGGCCCGGCCTGGGATGGCCCTTTCCGGGATACCACGTCGCTCTATTCTTGCACCTGGCTCGGAGCCGAGCGCGGAGCGACCCTGGATCGAGGCGTTGGTGCGCTATTCAATCCCTCCAGAAGCCCAGAAAGTCCGTTTCTGATGATGAGCGCCCGGGTTGGTCGATAACTCGATGATGAACTCAAGAGTCCACCCCAAGTACAAGACCCACTATCGAGTAACGAACTGGGCGGAGTACGACAAGAGCTTGGTCGAACGCGGCGACATCACGGTTTGGATCTCGCCGGAAGCCATCAAGGCTTGGATCGCCAAGCCTCGGCGAATACGTGGCGCTCCTCGGAAGTACTCGGACTTGGCAATCGAAACCGCGCTGACTCTGCGTGCTGTTTTTCGCTTGCCACTTCGCCTGACGGAAGGCTTCTTGGGTTCGCTACTCGCCCTGATGGACCTATCGCTCGATGCGCCGGACCACACAACCTTGTCTCGGCGGAGTGCGAAACTGTGCGTTAACCTCGGTGTCGTTCAACCCAAGGGTCCTATGCATTTGATCATCGACAGCTCAGGGCTTTCCTTCGCGGGAGAAGGTGAATGGGCCGCTGCAAAGCACGGCAAACGTGGAAAGCGTGGTTGGCGAAAGCTCCATCTTGGCGTGAATCGTCACGGTCAGATTCACGCCCAGGTGCTGACCGACAGCTCGGATGATGACGCCAAGACAGGGATCAAGGTCATCAAGAAGACCAAGGGCAAGTTGGCAAGCGTCACCGGCGATGCCGCCTACGACACGGTGGCCATCTACGAACAGGCTGGGTCGCGTGGGGCGAAGGTCGTCATCCCTCCAACGCGATCAGCATCCGTTTCAAAACGAGGATCAAGGTCCGCTGAACGAGATCGAACGATCAAACGGGTTGCCAAGCTCGGGCGTAGGCAATGGAAGAAGGAGTCTGGCTACCATCGGCAGGGGACTGTCGAGAACGCCTTCTTCCGCTACAAGTCGATGCTCGGCGATCGGCTCCACGCTAGGGGTTTAGCTGCACAGAAAGTAGAGGTCGTCATCGCGTGCAAGATCCTGAACAGGATGCTCGACTTGGGCAGGCCAAAGTCGGTGGCCATCGCTCGCTGAAGGCGCTGGGGAATGGGCTACTCCATGTCCAATTCAAATAATGCACCAACGCCTCGCGGAAGGGTGCTCGTAATTCGTGCACAACCTTGCCATCGGGCGTCAGCGAGA
>CALCXM010000065.1 GCA_937905825.1 uncultured bacterium | reverse complement strand
AAGGAAGTGCCGCACAAAGGCCGAAGGCCGACGTGCGGCACTTCCTTGTTGAAGAGCAACAACAGGGAGCCTGACACCGTATTGCGGGGTAGGCTTGAATTGACCCGTTCTCGCGACGCACCAGCCTATGTTTATCAACGCAATTGCCCTCTTGCTCGTGATGCCTCTGACAAACTCTGAGGCCTCTCATCCCGTGGCGGAGATGCAATTTACCCCAGGCCTCGTGTCGACCACGGCCAAGCTGGCCCCCAGTCCCATCGACGAAGTGGACTGGAACCGCAATATCGGGGAGTTGGTCTTGGACGTGGAGTCGGCACTCTTCAGCGACTGGGTGCTCGCGTCCACGCGCAAAATGAGTCGCGTCGAAGACGGCTACCGCATCCTGGGGGAACTGCGAATCGCAGCCCGTGAGCGACTGAGGAGCCTCTACACTTCCCCGTCGGAAACGGGCCTTCAGTTGGAATCCCTCGAGCTGATTCACGACCTCCTGAACGAGCGTGGATTCACCTACAAAGACTACCAAGCGCAAAGCACCCGCATGCTCGGTCACCACACCTTGAGCTTCGGACTGGCGCGCAAGGAGTTGGATTGCTCCATGTACACGGTGGTGTACCTGGCGATTGCCGAGGACTTGGGTTTGCCCTTGTCCGGCATCTCCATGCCCGAACACCTGGCCGTGCGTTGGGCCCATGCGGATGGGACCTACACCAACTGGGAGACGACTGTGGGCAAGGTGGCGACGGACGAATTCTATCGCCGCTGGAAGTCCCTCGACGAAACTCAAACAGATCCGGGGGTCTACCTGCGATCCCTTTCGAAGGCGGAGGTCTTGGCCACCGCATTCGGAGAGAAGGCGCTGCTGCTTCTCAATCGCGGAGCCGTTCCGGCCGCCCAGGTGGCCGCCCAGTGCGCTGTGCAACTCGCGCCGCTTTCCCCGGACAATCAAAACCTACGGGGTTTGGTGGCCCGCAAGTGCGGGGACCTCTCCCTGGCGATGGCCAGCTTTGAAAAGGCGATCACCTTGGATCCCACCTTTTCCCACGTGCACTTCAACCTGGGCAACTGCGCCCTGGAATCCGGAGACCTGGCCCTGGCTCATGTGATGGCGAAGCGCTTGGAACGCTTGGATGGCGGCTTAGCGCAGCGCTTGCAAATTGCTATCGGAACCGTGCTCGCCAGCAAGGAGTAAGCAACGGCAATACGGCGGCAATACGGTGCCATGCGGGGCTACTCGGCAGGGGGGGCTGGGGCGGATTCTCGGAATCCGGCGATCTTCCAGTCGCAGCCGACGCGGAATTCGGTGAGGCCCCCGGCGAGCTCCCGCATGCTTTTGCCCGCCGAGTAAGAATCGGGCAAGCCGGCCTCCGCGGCCAGGATGAGTTCGCCGTCCTCGGCCCGATAGAACAGCAGGTGGTTCCCCAGGTCCTCCCGGGCGATGGAATCGTCGATGAACTCGTCCCCGGTCCAGACCTCCCAGAAGTACTCGCGCACGAACTCGACCTCAAAGTGATGGCCGTGGGACTCGGCTTGCAGGAGGTGGCGATCGGGGCCCAGGGAGACCGAACCCGTGACCTTCGCGTCCGGAATTCCGAGCCAGTAGGCGATCTCTCCCTTCAAGTCGTCCCGAAGTTCGCGGTAGCCCAATTGACCGCCTTCTCCCTGGAGTACCGCCGACAAGCAGAGGAACTCAAGCGTCGGCAGATCCGCCCGCACACCCATCTGAAAGGTGTGGAAGGTCATCTCCGGGGTTCGGAATCCCGTGTCGAGCATCTCTTGGGGTGTCGGCAAGGAAACGCAGGCGACCGCAGGCAGGGCGCAGAGCATGGCGAGGATCAGCTTCATAGGGCTCCGATGGTAGCGGACGTTCCCTGCAGCTCCCAGCCGGTGCTTTCGGACCCAATCCGCGATTTCGTCAGGAGGAAACCGAAGCGCTTTGCCGATTGTGGAATCCCGGCGTACACTTCCGAGCTTCAGTCATCGCCTTGGGGCACCGGGAGGAATCCAAAAAAGAGGCCTCAAACCTCTCACAGGTCATTTTTCCTCACGTAAGCCAATTGTTCGAGGCTTCTGGCCTCAACGGCGCGCGGATTCGTCCACGCACCTTCACGGATTGACCCCCCGTCCGCCAACTCTCTCGAAAACCCAACGAAACCCGCTTCGTGGTTCAACGATATGTCAAATTCAAAGTTCCTCAGTGCCGTGCTCCTCGCAGCCCCGGCAGCCCTTTTCACCGCCGGATGCTCCGGTGGGGAAGCAACCTCTAGCCAAAACACCTCTCAGGGAGCCACGGCGCCCGCCCAGGTGGACGAACACGCCGGCCACAACCATGCCCCCGGCGAAGGCCATGGCCAGGATGCCGACGCGAAGAATGATCACGCTTCGGGCGATGGCGACGGTCACGACCACGGTGCGGACGACGGCCACGAGCACGCTCCCGCCGCCAAGACCACGGTGACCCCGGCCCCCGCCACCAAGGTCGCCCCGGTCGTGGACGAACACGCTGGCCACGATCACGCTGAAGGTGAAGGGCACGAGCACGAAGCGATCAACAATCCGCCAGCCCTCGGCGACGGCACCGGCGCACGCCTGATGTACAAGGTCGGCTCGGAGACCCACGACTTCGATCGCGTGATGCAAGGCACGGTTGCCGAGCACACCTTCGATCTGACCAACGACGGCACCGAAGATCTGATCATCAAGCAAGTCAAGCCCACCTGCGGTTGCACGGTGGCCCAAGTCAAGGTCCAGAACGAAGAGGGCGAATGGTTGTCCTACGTCTTTGGTGAGGCGATTCCTCCGGGCAGCAAGCTGAGCGTTCCCGCGAAGCTGCACACGAAGAACAAGTCCGGGCACCAGACCACCCGCATCAACATCTTCTCGAACGATCCCCGTGGAACCATCCAACTGGGCCTCGAAGCGGACATCGATCCTTTCTTCAATATCGCTCCCCGGTTCCTGCAGTTTGGTCAGATCTCCGTGGGCGACGTGATCGAAAAGCGCGCGGTGGTTTCCACCACGAAGGGCACGCCCGTGATGCTTGCCTTGGTGGACCAGAGCTTGCCCGCCGGAGCTGACTGCAAGTTGCTGCCCGTCAACCCCGACGCCGAAGGCAAGGCCGCCCGTTGGGATCTGTCGGTGACCCTTGGACCAGACCTGACCGAGGGCAGCTTGGCGCGCGCCATCAGCATCACCAGTGATGTGGAAATCCCCGGCGGTGACGCCGAGGTCGACGGCCCCGCGAAGTACAACGCCACCGTGACCCTCAGCGCTTCTGTGGTCGGACCCTTCTCTTACAACCCGCCTTACCTCTCCATGGGCCTCGTGCGTCCCGGCCAAGTGGCCACCCGCACGGTGACCATCGAGTGCCACGACTCGGAATTCTCCTTCGCCGACCACATGCCGAAGGTGCATGTCTACGGCCTGCAGAACGCTCCCACGGATGCGACCAGCGCGGCGAGCTACCGCGAATGGGAGTACGCCAACGTGTTCACCCCGACCGTGCGCCCGGTGGAGGGCAAGAACGCGGTCGAGGTTCAGCTCCAGCTAGAGGGCATGCCTGACGACGCCACGGGATCTTTCCGCGGCACCCTGGTGATCGAACTTGGCCACAAGGACAAGAAAGACATCGCCCTGGTCGTCACGGGAGTCTGCCGCGGCGGACCCGCAAAGAAATAGCTGAGCCAAGGGGCCTTGTTGGCCGCGCCGGGATCCACTCCTGCGAAGGGGCGATCCAGCGAGGGCTGACGGGTTCCAGGCCAAAAAGTCAGGGCGAGGCCCACCGAGCGGAGTTCGGTGGGCCTCGCCCATTTTCGTAGTCGTGGCGCGCGAGCTGGGTAGAGACTATCCTCTGCACGGATTCAACCCAGCCTGCCGAGTGACCGCCACGACCCCACCGCCGAGACACCGACTGTGACCAATACCCTCGGGGACCAGCTGATCGCCAATGGCGTGATCAGTGATGCCCAACTCAAGGAAGCCCACGCCATGGCCCGCAATGGCGACATCGGGCTGGGTGTTTCCCTGGTCAAGCTTGGCCACGCGGACGAAACCGAAGTGGCCCGGGCCGAGGCCAAGGTGGCTGGTCTGCCCTTTGTGGACCTCAGCAAGGCGGGTTTGCGCATCTCCGACGAGATCCTAGCCATGGTCCCGGCGGAGCTGGCCCAGGATCAAGGGCTGCTTCCCGTGGTCGAACGGGGCGGCAAGTTGGTGATCGCCATCGACGATCCGTTCAAGCGCATGATCGCGGATCAGCTCTCCTTTTCGACCGGCCTGGAAATCGCTTGCGCCTTGGCGGCCCCCGGATCCCTGCGCCGGGCCATTCGAAAGTTCTACGGCGAGAGCGCCGAGGCGACGGTAGCCTCCAGCATCGGAGCCATGGACGGGGATGCCGACGACGCGCCCATCGTGCGCCTGGTGACCCGCACCTTCCAAGACGCCCTGAAGGAACGAGCGAGCGACATCCACATCGAGCCGGGCCACGGTCGGGTGCGTGTGCGCTTTCGGGTGGACGGCATGCTGCGGGACGCCGGAGAGCACCCCGATCACTTGCACGCCCCCTTGATCTCGCGCCTCAAGATCATGGCGCGCATGGACATCTCTGAAAAACGCAAGCCCCAGGACGGTCGCATCAGCTTGACAATCGATGGGCGCGAGATCGACGTGCGTGCTTCGATTCTGCCCTCTTCGGACGGCGAGACCATGGTCATGCGTTTGCTCGATCGCACGGCGAGCTTGATCGGCTTGCGCGAGCTGGGCTTTGACGACGAGGACCACACCTGGTTCAAGCGCGTGATCTCGAGGCCCCACGGCATTTGCCTGGTGACGGGCCCGACGGGATCGGGCAAGACGACCACCCTCTACGCGGCGCTCTCAGAACTAAACCGCCCGGACGTCAAGATCATCACTGCCGAGGACCCGGTCGAGTACCACTTGGCGGGAATCAATCAGGTGCAGGTCAACAGCCGCATCGGTGTGACTTTCGCGCGCATCCTGAAAGCCATGCTGCGTTGCGCACCGAACGTCATCCTGGTGGGGGAGATCCGCGACTTGGAGACGGCCGATATCGCGATTCAAGCGGCGCTCACTGGCCACTTGGTGTTCTCAACGGTTCACACGAACGACGCGCCCAGCGCGCTCACCCGTTTGCAGGACCTGGGCGTCAAACCCTTCCTGGTCAGCGCCGCCGTGCAAGCCGTGATCGCCCAGCGTTTGGTGCGCCGGCTGTGCCCAGATTGCTGTGAAGAGTACGAGCCCCACGCCGAGGAGCTGCGCACCATCGGCTTGGATCCGGCCCACATGTCGGGGCAGATGTTCAAGCGCGCCAAGGGCTGCCGGAATTGCGAGGGCAATGGCTATCGCGGACGTGTCGCCCTCTTCGAACTCTTGGAGATGGACGCGGAACTGCGCGACCTGTGCTTTCGCGGGGAGTCCCTTGACGTCATTCGTAAGGCGGCGCTGGCCTCCGGTCGCATGCGCCCCCTGGTCACGGACGGTGCGCGCAAGGTCGTGCGCGGTTTGACGACGGTGCACGAGGTCTTGCGGGTTTGCCGCGACGAGAGCTCGAAAAAATCCGCCCTGCAAATCAACTAACCCCGATCACTCGGACCCTACGGAGCATCTGTCTTGGCTGGTATCAACGAACTCATGACCCTGACGATTCAGCGGTCCGCTTCGGACTTGCATTTGAATCCGGGCAGGCCGCCGGTGGGGCGCATCGACGGCACGCTCACCTCCCTCACGGATGAGGTGTTGGACGATGCCGCGGTGGACGTCCTCATCAAGGAAATCTGCAATGAGGGCCATTGGAAGGAGTTGCAGGAGATCGGCTCCACGGACTTTGGCTTGCCCCATGCGAGTGGCAACCGTTTTCGGGTGAGCGTCTACCGCCAGCGTGGTCGCTACTCGGCGGTGCTGCGTTTGATTCCCTCCAAGCTCCTGACCTTTGACCAGATCGGTTTGCCTGCGGCGGTTCAGGAACTGCTGCGTCGGCCGCGTGGCTTGGTGCTCGTGACGGGGCCCACAGGCTCGGGCAAGACGACGACCTTGGCCACCATGGTGGACTGGATCAACCAGAACATCTCGCGCCACATCATCACGATCGAGGACCCGATCGAGTACTACCACGGCCATGGCCTGGGCCTTGTCAGTCAACGGGAGATCGGGGAGGACGTTCCCAACTTCCCCGAAGCCATGAAGCGCGCCCTCAGGCAGGACCCCGACGTGATCTTGCTGGGAGAGATGCGCGACTTGGACACCATCTCTGCCGCGGTCACCGCCGCGGAAACCGGGCACCTCGTGTTCGGCACCTTGCACACCACCGGCAGCGCGCGCACGGTCAACCGCTTGATCGATGCGTTCCCCTCCAACCAGCAGGAGCAAGTTCGCGCTCAACTTTCCGTCTCCCTGGCCGCAGTGGTTTCCCAGGTGCTCTTGCCGCGGGATGGGGGAGGCCGGGTGGCCGCCTTCGAGGTGATGTTGATGACCCCCGCGATCGCCAACCTGATTCGCAAGAACGAAACGGCCAAGGTCCAGTCGACCATTCAGACCTCGCGCCGCATGGGCATGGTGACCCTAGATGACAGCTTGCTGGACCTCGTGCGGCGCGGTGAGATCACTGCGGAAGTGGCCCTGGATCATGCCCAGGACCGCAATGACTTGGAGTCGCGCCTGTGAGCACTGGACGCAGACTGCTCGGGCAAGTTCTGAAGGGGCGCGGCGCTGTGCGCGAAAGCCAGGTTCAGGAGGCTCTCGAGGAACAACGGGCCAATGGGGGCTTGATCGGTCAATGCTTTGTGGCCTTGGGGATCTGCACCCAAGGGGACATCGTGATGGGCTTGGCGGAGCAGGGGGGCATGGAAACGGTGGACCTCGCCAACGTGACGCCCTCTCAGGAAGTCTTGGACATGGTGGACTCCTCCATGGCCCATGCCTTCACTCTGATTCCCCTGCGGCTCGACGGGGACACCTTGGTAGTGGCCCTGGGCGATCCGCAAAACACGGCGGTCCTGCAAGACCTGGGGTTCAGCGCCGGACGTGACGTGCGCGGGGCTGTAGCGGACGCGGAAGCAATCAAGGCCGCGGTGCTGAAGCATTACGGTGCGGAAACGAGCTTGGCCGATGCCATCGCCGATGCTGCCGCCGCCGTGGCTGGAACGGACTTGGAAGCTGCCACGGCCAGTCAGCCGGTGGCGCGCCTTTTGAACTCACTGCTGCACCGGGCCATCCAAGACCGCGCCAGTGACATTCACTTTGAAGTCTTCCCCGGCGAGTTCCGGGTGCGCTATCGGGTGGACGGCACACTCTACGAAGTGGAAGCGCCACCGTCGCACTTGGCCTTGCCTTTGGTCTCGCGCATCAAGGTGCTGAGCAACTTGGACATCACGGAGACTCGCGTGCCCCAGGATGGCCGCATCGAACTCGTCATCGACGGACGGGCTGTGGACTTGCGAGTGGCGACTCTGCCCGGCATTTCTGGCGAGGGATGTGTGATGCGTATCCTCGACCGCTCTTCGGTCAACTTGGATTTGAAGGCCCTCGGTCTGCAGCCGGCGGAAGAAGCGATTCTGCGTGAGTTGACGCAGTTGCCCCACGGCATCGTTTTGATCACCGGTCCCACGGGCTCGGGCAAGACAACGACGCTCTACGCTATGTTGCAAGAGGCGAACACACCGGAGGTCAAGATCATCACCGCCGAGGATCCCGTCGAATACGACATCGACGGAATCGTGCAAGTGCCGGTCAATCCGGACATCGGCGTGACCTACGCCAACGTTCTGCGCGCGGTCCTGCGCCAGGACCCGGACAAGATCCTGGTGGGCGAGATTCGGGACGAGGAAACCGCCACGGTCGCCGTGGAAGCGAGCCTCACGGGCCACACCGTCTTCTCCACCGTGCACACCAACGACGCCCCCAGCACGATCACGCGCTTGGTGGACATGGGCATCGCCCCCTTCCTGATCTCCGCCACCCTGGAAGCGGTGGTCGCGCAACGCTTGGTGCGCACCATCTGCCCGGATTGCCGCGAGTCCTATCAGCCGGATGAGGAAGTCCTGATGGAGTTCGGCCCCGAGGCGGAGATGCTAAAAAATGCGACCTTCTACTTCGGTAGGGGCTGCAGCAACTGTTATCACACCGGCCACAAGGGCCGCACGGCCATCTACGAGATCATGATCGTGGATGAGCAAGTCCGGCAGTGCATTCTGTCCAGCGGGTCCTCCAGTGACCTGCGCGCGATCGCCCAGCGGTCGGGCATGCAACTGCTCCGAACCAGCGGCATCCAAGCGGTGTTGGCTGGTTTGACCACCGTCGAAGAAGTTCTGCGCGAGACCACCCACTGATCCGGCCCGAGACCCATGGCAAAGAAAATTCGACGCACGAGCGCGGCGCCCCAGGCCGCGAGTTCCCAAGGGGCCAAGTCCAAGGCTGGTGGCAACGCCCGTGGCAAACGCGGCGGCCGGGTGCGGGCGCAGCTCGTTACGGACTTCACGATTCAGCTGGCAACACTCAGTGAGGCGGGCATCTCCGTGGTGAAGGCCCTGACAATTCTAGAAGGACAAACCCCGCCTGGACCCTTCAAGCACGTTCAAGCGGACCTGGTGGAAGACGTCTCGGGTGGCACGCCGCTCTCGGAGGCCATGGCCAAGCATTCGCGCATCTTCGATGAGCTCTACACGGCGATGGTGCGCGCCGGCGAGGCCGGTGGTGTGCTCGATACGATCCTGAATCGCTTGGCCACCTTCCGCGAAAAGGCGGCGGATATCCGTGCCGCGGTGAAGGGCGCGATGATCTACCCGGCGGTCATCTTCGTGGTGGCCATCGCCGTGCTGTCCGCTGTGATCGTGTTCGTGATTCCGAAGTTCGAGGAGATCTTTGCTTCGTTCAATGTGGACTTGCCGCAGGTCACGCAGGTGCTCTTGGACATCTCCTATGTGGCGGTGACGTATTGGTATTTGGTCTTCGGCATTCCCGCGGCGTTCGTGTTCCTGCACTTCGCCTTGATGGGACGGCCCGGTGGCTATCGCTACTTCATGCACAGGATCTCGCTCCGGATGCCCTTGATCGGGGGTGTGGTGCGCACCTCTTTGGTGGCTGGCTTCTCCCGAACCTTTGGGACCTTGATTCAGGCGGGTGTGCCGCACTTGGACGCGCTCGAGATCGTGCGGGACTCGACGGGCAACGATGTGCTGCGCGAAGGCATCGAAGACGTGCGCCGGGTGGTTCGCGAGGGCGAGGGTTTGGCTCGGCCCATGGGAGCCACAGGGCTCTTCGATGATCTAGTCGTCAACATGGTGGACGTGGGGGAGGAAACCGGTGAACTGGACCGCATGCTGGTCAAGGTCGCCGACGCCTACGAGAAGCAGGTGGATCGCAAGATCGATTCCATGTTCAAGTTGCTCGAGCCCCTGATGCTGGTCTTGATCGCTGGCATGGTAGGTTTCATCGTTGTCGCCCTCTTCATGCCGCTCCTGACGATCATGTCTCAGCTAGGCGGGATGTAAGCCCACGCGGGCACGCAGCCATCCATGTCCAACGAGCCGGTACCTGCAGGTAGCCAACGAATCAGTCCCAGGGGTGAACTCCCGTGAGAGTGTCCTTGGGGCTGCGCGTGCTCACTTTGGTGGGCACGATCAACTTGGCCGTGTTCGGTGCGGGGCTGTACTTCCTCTCCGACACCTTGGAGAGCGTGCGCCAGGCGGAGCAGGAGCTGCAGGCCTCGAAGGTGCGGGCCAACCTTTCCAAGTGGATCAGTGATTCGGGCGACCTGCGTGTGGCCCAGATTCTGAAGTGGCCCGTCTGGGATGAGGTGACCGACGCGGTGATCATGGACCGCAACGAAAACGGCGTCTCACTGAACCCCCTGGGAGCCATGAACCGCACGATTTTCTTCGATCGTGAGGCCATCGAGCGCGATCTGATCCGCGCATCGGACACGGAAAGTCAAATCGAGAGCCAGGGGGGTCTCGCCAGCCCCGTGCTCAATAGCATGGGGAATCCTTGGGGTGGCTGTTGGATCAAGACCGTGCCGGACGCCGGCGCACTCCCGATGTGGCTGCGCCTCTTGCCGTGGTTCGTGGCTTCGACCTTCCTGCTCTTCTTCGGCACCTTTGGCGTGTTGCACCGCTACGTGCTGACTCCCGTGGGCGCCCTGGCTCGCGGGGTTCGCAAGATCCGCAACAGCAACTTCGACGAGCCCGTTCAAGCACCCAGGCACCACGACCAACTGACGGACCTGATCGACACCTTCAACCAAATGGCGTCGGACGTGCATGGCTTCAACGAGTACTTGGAGCACGAAGCGGATGCGGCCAAGGAACAGGCCTTCCTGGCGGAAGCAGCCGCATTGCGTCAACGGCGCTTGGCTGCCATGGGAGAGCTGGCAGCCGGCATCGCCCACGAGATCAACAATCCATTGGGGGGCATGCTCAACGCCGTGGAAGTGCTCGACCGAGACTCGATCGACCCGAACAAGCGCAGGCGCTACCACGAGCTTCTACGTGGGGGCTTGGAACGCATCCAAGGCACCGTCTCCAAGCTGTTGCGCTTCACTCCGCGGGAAGGTGAACTCAACCCGGTGGACCTGCACGGGCCGGTCAAGGATGCCATCGATCTGATCTCCCACCGAGCGCAGCAGCAAAAAGTCTCGTTGCGCTTCCACCATCCCTCCTTGCCGATCTTGGTGATGGCCCAGCCTTCGGACATGGGCCAGGTGATGCTGAACCTCTTAGTGAACTCCCTGGACGCCATCGAATCCCACGATTGTGCCCCGGACGCGAACGGTATGCGCGGCAGCATTGACGTGCGCTTGGCGGAGGTGGATGACCGTTGCGTTGTAAGCGTCATCGATGATGGCCCGGGGGTACCCGACGACCAGCTGGAACGGGCCGCGGACCTTTTCTACACCACGAAAGAAGTGGGCCGCGGAACCGGGTTGGGGCTTGCTCTCGTTCATACGGTCGTGGCTCAGCACGGGGGAACCGTGCAGATGAGCAATCGACAAACGGACGACGGACGGCGTTGCGGTCTGCGAGTTGATCTGCATTTTCCGCGGGCCTCGACTGCCCAAGGGCTCGCCTGATGCTGGATCCATACCTCGCCGCCGGGATTGTAGGGCTGCTGTTCGCGTCGGCGTGCTTTAGTGGATTCGAGGCGGCACTGTTCAGCCTCAAGCCCAAGCAGCGGGAGGTCGCGCCTCCGCGCGTTCTGAGGCTTTTGGAGTCCTCGCGGGATTGCCTCGTGACCGTGTTGCTCTGCAACTTGTTCGTGAACATCACGTACTTCTCCGTGGCCGTGCGGGTGGATTGGGGCGATTCCCAGTACGCGCCCCTGTTGCGCCTTTTGGTGCCGCTGATCGTGATCCTTGTGGTCGGAGAGATCCTGCCCAAAACCCTGGCCCTGCGCATGGCTCCCGGCCTTGCGCGCTATGGTGCCATGCCAATCGAGGTCCTGGTCTCCCTCATGAAACCGGTCATTCACGCCGCATCCTGGGTGCTCGACATGGCCTCCAAAGCGATCGGTGAAGACGGCGGCGAGGAGGAACACTCGATCTCCTCCGATGACCTCGCGCAGGTCTTGTCGGTCAGCGCTCAAGCGGGTCTGCTCGAACGCGGCGAGGCCAACATGTTGGCGGAGATCGTCGAGCTCGCTGGCATTCGTGTACGTGAGATCATGACCCCGCGAGTGGACGTCTTGATGCTCGACCTGGACGACGCAGACCTGGACTTGGCGGCTCTCTTGGAAGAGGCCCGTCGCCGGCGCCACACCTGGTTGCCCGCCTTTGAGGTGGACCCCGATCACATTCTCGGATGTGTTCAGCTGCGTGACTTGTACCTGCGCGGGGATCGCAGCCTGCGTCAGTTGGTGATGCCCGTTAAGTTTGTCCCTGAAGTCGCTGACGCCCTGGACCTCTTGCGCTCCTTCCGCGAAGACCGCACGGCCGAGGCGGTGGTCGTGGACGAATGGGGCGGGACCGCGGGGGTGGTTTCCGTGGAGGATGTTTTCGAGGAAATCGTGGGGGAGTTGCGTGTGGAGGGGGAGGCCCGCGAAAGGCCAGTTGTGCCCCTCGGCGAAGGGCGCTTCCGGGTGCAGGGAGCTCTCTCGATCCGAGACTGGAACGACGAGTTCGGCTTCCGCGTGGTGCCCAACGAATTCGAGACGGTGGGAGGATTCGTCACCGCGCTCTTGGGCCGCATCCCGAAGGCCGGTGACGTGGCGCGCGCAGGCCGCTTGGTGTTTGAAGTGCACGAGGCCCGCGGCCGGCGCATCTTGACCGTGGACATGTACGCGGAATCCGAGGAGGGCGTCCAATGAACTTGGGGCTGTTTTTCTTGCTGATGGGGATCGGGCTCGTGCTCTCGGGGGTCTTCTCCGGTTCAGAGACGGGTATCTACTCTCTCTCCCGTTCGCGACTGCACTTGGAGGTGACCCGTGGCGTTAGTTGGGCCCGCGTCATGCGGCGTTTCTCGGAGCGCCGCGCGCCCGTGCTCATCACCATTCTGATCGGCAACAACCTGGTGCTCGAGTCGATGACTCTGCTGGCAGAGTCCGTCTTTCACGAGCGTGGCGGCAATCCACGGCTGGGGGACGCCTTCCTCGCGTTCGTGATGACGCCGATCGTCTTTCTGTTTGGCGAGCTCTTGCCGAAGGATCTCTATCGGCGCCGGCCCCACACGATGGTGCGCTTGAGTGCGCCCATTCTGGTGGTGGCTCGGGTGCTGTTCTATCCCTTGGAGCGCGTGTTGATGCTCTTGACGCGCTTTCTAGAGTTGCTGCTGGGGTTCGAGCCGGAGGTGATCGTGCGCCGCGCTGGCCGCGAGGGATTGCTCCGAGTGTTGGCGGAAGGGCGCGCTGCCGGGGCCCTCGAACCTCACGCGGAGGAACTGGCACGCAACGCGCTCAAGTTGCGGACCCTGCCGGTGACGCACTCCATGATTCCCTGGGGGGAAGTCTTGACCGTTTCCGCCGGCGACTCGGATAGGGAGCAGCGCGACCGTGTCGAGGGTTCCAAGCACACGCGCTTGCCTGTTCAGGATGGACCCGCGGTCAACACTTACGTTCACCAGCTGGCGGTGCTGCAAGAGGGGCCCCAGGTTCCCGTGCTCGAGCAGCAACGGCCCCTGGTCTTTTTCGATCCGGAGTCCTCCGTCGAGCAAGCTTTGGCCAGCATGCGTATGGCCGGCAGCCGCCTGGCGGGAATCGGGACCCCTGAGAATCCCATCGGCATCGTGACCCTAAAGGACCTGGTCGAGGAAATCTCCGGTGATCTCGGAGGCTGGTAGCAGGGTTTTTTCGACTTGGAAGCAACTCCCCTCTGACGGCGGGATAGGGGCGCGGTAGACTCCCCGTCCGCCAGCAGATCGCTGCCCAGAGTGATCCCGCCCGAGAGCCCCATCCTGCGTCCCGCATCGCCGCCCGAATCCAGCATTGAATCTAGGGATTCTGTTGCGGCTCCGGAGGGCGCTGCCGGTTGCCGGCCAAGGCTCCGGAACGAAAGCACTTTCCAGGCAGCCCGCTAGTCCGTGGCTCCTTCGCCCCGGCCGCTTGTATCCCATGACCACACTTCACCCATGAACTCAAACGAACAGTCCCAACGGGCCATGGGCCGCCGGGAAGGCAGCCTTTGGATGTTGATCGCAGGATCCTTGCTCGCTGCCGGAGGCTATGCCTTGGAGCCCTCGCAAGGGGAGCCCGCCGGGGACGAAGGTCCGCCGATCGCCATGACCGCTCCGGTCATGGGCAATTCCGATTCCAACCACCGCATGATCGCGGTGACGGGTGTCGACATCACTGGCAACAACGTTTTGTACGTGGTGGACACCCTCAATCCGCACATCGCGGTCTACCAGGCCAACGGGGGTTCCAAGGGCACCCGCTCGATCACCCTGGTAGCGGCCCGGGACATCAGCCTGGACCTGCAACTCGCCGGCTTCAACGACAAGTCTGAGTACGATTTTGAGGCCTTGCAGGAGAAGTTCAGCCGGGCAGGCCTGGCAGACGACTGATCCCTAGACCCGCATTCAGCCCCCCCCCGGGGTTCCGGGCATTTGGCTCGGACCCAGGGACCGGGTGCTTCGCTTTCCTGATACCGGAGGCCAAGAGGGGCCTGTGCCTGTCATTTTCGCGCCCCATGGCGAACATGGCGCTTGGGCCCAGGGCCCCGTCCCGGTAGACTTTTCCTTCTAGATTCCCACGTTTCTCTGCGGAGCCAATTCCGCACCTTCGATCCATTCCAGGAGCCAGATTAGTGTCCAACGACGATTTCTTCAGCTTTGATGAGGCCCTGTCGGAACTTCGCCTGAAAGAGGAGGAGCTCAAGCGCCTCGTCTCCGAGGGTGAGATCCGAGCTTTCCGGGAAGGCGAGACGATGAAGCTTCGCAAGGGCGACGTGGAAGCCCTGCGTGGCGAACTCGGCGGATCCGAAGTGGTCGACTTGGGCGAGCCCTCCGAGGAGATCGTCTTCGAGGACGACTCCATGGTCGACGAGGCCGGCATGGCGACGGAGGAAATCTCCGACGTGGACACGATCATCGAGGACGACATCGAGGACGTCGGCGAGATCGAGATTGAAGAGGAGATGGATGAGGTGCTCGAAGCCGCTCCCCTGCGTCGTTCTTCCGCCTCAAGCTCCCGTGGTTCCGCGCCCGCCGTGGCCGTGATCGAGGACGAGCCGAGCGAGTCCCTGGGCGTCATGGCTTTGTGCCTCGCCACCACCGCCCTGTTGATCGGATCTCTGCCTCTGCTCTACTCGGCAGGTTCCGGATCTGTAGGTGGCCTGGCCAAGAGCATCGCTGGCATGTTCTTCAGCGACAAGTTCTAAGCCGCTGGGTGCCGCTTGCTCCGGGACTCGGAGCGGGGCGTACGCGATTCAAGGGCGACGGATCAAGTGGATCGTCGCCCAACTTTTTTGCCCCGGGGGGGCTCTGCCCTCGGGGCTCCCGGCACGGCTGGACCTGACGGTGGGGAACGCAGGGCGTCCAACCCCTCGAATTTTCGATTCTTTGGGGCGGCTGTAGCCCAACTTGGCGAGGGAACTTAGGTCTCTCGACGAGGACTCTGAGAGAGAGCTTTGGATTGCACCCCGCTAGTTTCTAGCATAGGGGCACTTCGGGAAGCGCCCTTCTCCGCTTGGTCGACACCCCGACCCGGGCAGGCGCCCGCTTCACCAGATGCCCGTCATAACGGCACATTCGACGAAATCGACAGATGAAACAGAAACAGCTCAGAGGCCCCCTGGCCCTCCTCGCCGCCGCCCTCCTTTTCTCCTCCTGCGCCTCGCAGGAGCAGTACCAGGACGCGGTGGATCTGGCCAAGCACTACCAGGATCAGTTGCTGAACTCCGAATTGGCGCTGGCCCAAGCGGAAGCCAAGAACCGCAAGCTGACCTCGGAGTTCGCGGACTCCCAGATGCAGTCCATGGGAGACGGCGCCCCCATGGATGCGGCCCTGAGAAGGCGCCTCGACGAGTTGCAGCAGCGCCTTTCCGGCCTGTCCAGCAACCCCGATGGCATCTCGAAGGTCAGCCTGGATGACGGATCCTACGTCTTCATGGTTTCCGAGAAGGTGCTCTTCTCCTCGGGCTCCGATGAGGTCAACAGCGAAGGCCGGCGCGCTTTGCTCGAGCAAGTCGTGGCCGACATCAAGACCAGCGCCCACGGACGCATTTGGGTTCGCGGCCACACGGACAGCGTTCCGGTGGTCAAGGCCAGCACGCTCAAGAAGTTCCCCCATGGAAACCTGCAGCTCTCTGTGGCTCGGGCGATCGAGGTGGCTTCGATCCTGACGGGTGCAGGTGGCATCGCACAAAAAGACGTGGTTGTGGCGGGCTTTGGTCCCCACGAGCCGCTGACGACCAACGACACGGCGGAGAACCGTCGGCTCAACCGCCGGGTGGAAATCTACGTCACCCCGATGAAGTAAGAGGCTACAGGCCAGGAAGCGGCTGCCCATAGCTGGGCGCTTGCCCCTGATTCCGTCTTGAGCCCATGAGCTTTCAACGATCGTTGCTGATTCTGATCGCGCTCCTCCCGCTCGCCTGTGGCGCCGAGCAGGAGGAGCGCGAGTTTCGTGATCCCTTCTCACGCCTGGAGCGCTTGGTGTTCTTGCCCGCGGGGTCCTGCTTGCTGTTCCCGCTCACCACGCGGCCGGTGGATTGCTCCACTCCGCGAGCGCTCCTGGTGGACGCATTTGAGGTGACGCGCCAAGAGTGGTTGGCGGCGGCCAGTGCCGGTTCTGAACAGGGGCGTCCCTTACCGCAGGAGGCCTTTTGGGGCGAGGGTGGACCGTACCTGCCCGCCACGGGCATGAGCTTGGAAGAGGCCCAGGAATTTGCCAAGGGCGAGGGCATGCGCTTGCCGACGGCCCGCGAATGGATCCGCTTGGCGGCGGGCACCCGGGCCCAGCAGTATCCCTGGACGACCGTTTCCCGGGAATCCGTGGACAACACCTCGAAGCTGGGTTTCGGCCAACTGGCAGCCGTCGGAGTCTTTCACGGAGGACGCACTCCTTCCGGAATCTACGACCTGTCGGGCAATGCGGCCGAATGGGTGACGGACTGGGCCGGGCTGGTCCGCAGCGAGGAAGTCGAGCGCTGGGAGTGGGCGATGGGGGGCAGCTACCTTCAGCGCCAACGCCCGACCTACGCCTTCGACTCCAATGCATTAGGCAGCGTGGCCTACAACGCAGTGCGGTTGAATCCAGGTCACCGCGGTCTCGATGTGGGCATGCGCTTGGTGGTGGATGCAGAAGCGTGGATCCTGCGCTCGGCGGCTGCTTGGCCCACGGGGGGTAGAGACACGGAACGCCTGAGGATCGTCGGCAAGAAATGGGGAGTCCGGGCTCAACCCCTCTTGCGCAGCCTGATCCAAGAGCATCCCAACCTGCCAGCCCTCAAGGGTCTCCTGGACGGAACAGAACAATGACGGACGACGGCTCAACACGGCGCGTGCCCTGGAACAAGCTGAAGGAGCGCCTGCGGGCCGCTGGCTTTCATCCTTCCCGGCGCCTTGGTCAGAACTTCTTGCTCGACGAGAACCTGACCCGTGCCATGGTGCGCGACGCGGGGATTGCGGCGGGGGACTTTGTGCTCGAGATTGGGCCTGGCTTGGGCTTTCTGACCCTTCCGCTTTTGGATGTGGGGGCCCACGTTTTGGCTGTGGAGATCGACGGGCGACTCTTGGAGCTCCTGCGCGAAACCGTGCAGGAGGAAGGTCGTCCCGATGGCGGCACCTTCGACAGCCTGCACCTGGATTGTCTAGCTGGCAAGCACGACCTGGCGCCGGAGGTCCTGCAAGCCTTGCCCAAAGAGGGCCCTTGGCACCTGGTCTCGAACCTGCCCTACAGCGTGAGTGCTCCCGTGCTCGCGGTCCTCGCGGGCCTCGAGCATCCCCCGGCGAGCATGTCCGTTCTGGTTCAGCTGGAGGTTGCGGAGCGCATCTGCGCCGCTCCCTGCTCCGGTGCCTGGGGGCCGATTTCTGCGAAATTACAAGCTTCCTACGAAGTCGAGCGCGGCAGGACCGTGGGGCCGGGCATGTTTTGGCCGCGGCCCAAAGTCGACAGCGGAATTGCGCACCTGCGCCGCCTTCCGGAGGCGCCGAGTCGCGCGGCTTGGCACCACTTCTCCGCCATGGTCAGCGCGCTTTTTTCTCGTCGCCGACAGGGCCTGGGCCGCGTTTGGGGGGACATGCTGGGGGATCGCGACCTAGCGCGCCAGATTCTGGAGGAGCTCGGGATCGATCCAAAAACGCGAGCGGAGAGCCTCCCTATGAGCCAATTGAATTCGCTGGCGGAGCGTCCTGAGTGGACGGCTTGAGCCCCAAAGACTCCTCGGTTTTATAGGCAAAACACCTGGCGCTAGCGGAGGCGAAAGGGGCTCGAATTAGCACAATCCCGGTCGAATTCAGAGGAATTGGACATTCCTCGCAAGGCGAGCCTGTCATCGCCCTGGGCCTGTGCTAATCTATTATGCAGGCTCGAGAACAGGATTCAGTCGTTGCCAGGGGGAGCCTACAGAGCTCTCGGCCCCCCTCCGACTCCTAGCGAGACCGCGTATTTGGCTGCTCCGCCCCTATCCCGACGAGACGCGGGAATCAACCATGCGGATGTCGAGCCCACGCGGAATCTGGTTCTTGCATTTGCTTCCCCGTTCTAGCGAGTGCGGCTTGACCGACGGGTCCGGTGCCATTTGTCCCCAGTTCCTCCTGAGCCTGTGGTCAGTCGGCCCCGGGATCATCGGTCCCAGTGCTGATCCCGCACACGCTTCCCTTTTGCGTTCTCCCCTAACTGGCCATCCCGGTCATTTTTGGTCCAAGACAAGCCCCATTCCCCTGTTGATCGTCGGATGTCCACCGGCGGTTGATCTGGTCCCACCTGCCCCGGCTAGCCAATCCCGCGAATTCGCGCTCCTCACCAGAGCTTGAAACCGGGGCCGGGTCCGAGCCCACCTGCGAGAGACTCCACCTGCGAGATACAGTGTCCAACGATTTCCAAAGAGCCAAAGAGGAGATCAAGCTCCGCGCCCCGATCGAGGACGTGGTGCGAGAGTACGTGCCTGAGCTGAAGAAAGCCGGGCGCTTGTGGGAGGCGTGCTGTCCGTTTCACCAGGAGAAGTCCCCGTCGTTCAAGGTCAGTCCTGAACGCGGCACGTGGCATTGCTTCGGAGCCTGCAACGAGGGCGGAGACCAGATCTCCTTCATCGAGCGCATCACGGGCCTGAGCTTCAGGGAGTCCCTGGAGATCTTGGCGGATCGCACCGGGGTCGAGCTTCCCAAGGGCCGCGGCGGCCGGGAGCGGGAAAAGCAAAAGTCCGATCCCTCCTATGGAGTGCTGACGCGGGCCGCGGAAGTCTACCGGCGCGCTCTCGAAAGCCCCGAAGGAGCTGAAGCTCGACGATACCTAGTCGATCGCCAGCTGAGTCCTGCCACCGTGGAGACCTTCGGCCTCGGCTGGGCGCCCGCTTCGGGACAGGCCCTGCAAGAACTGGCGCGCAACGAACGCATTCCCTTCGAGCTGCTCGAGCGCACCGGGTTGGCTCGCAAGAGCGACTCCGGTCGCCCCTATGACTTTTTCCGTGGCCGCCTGATGATTCCGATTCGCGACCTGGAAGGCCGCACGGTCGGCTTCGGAGCTCGGCGCCTGGGGGATGAGGGGGGGGGACCCAAGTACGTGAACACCCCGGAGACACCGCTGTTCAAGAAGAGCGAGCTGATCTACGGCTTGGACCTCGCTCTGCGGGAATCCCGCCTCAACCGGCACCTGATTTTGGTGGAGGGCTACACGGACGTGATCGCCGCTCACCAAGCGGGTCTTGCACGGGTTGGCGCCGTGCTTGGAACTTCGACCACCGATCAACACGCGTCCCTGGTGCGGCGTTCCGGCGCCCGGCGTGTGAGCCTGGTCTTCGACGGCGACGATGCTGGCTCGAAAGCCGCGCGCCGCGCCTTGCATGGTCTGCTGCGCTTGGAGATCGATCTGCAGGTGGTGCGCCTGCCCAAGGGTCAGGATCCCTGTGACATGCTTTTGCGCGAGGGCGCCGAGGGCTTCCTGGACTACGTGGACAAGGCTCCGGACTGGTTTGAAGATGCTTGCTCCAGCTTGGAGGGTCTTTACGGCGTCGGACTTAGCGAGGAGGTGGATGACCTGCTCGAGCTGCTCACGCGCTTGAAGCGTCCCGTCGATAGTCACTCCCGCTACCAGGCCCTGGCCACGCGATTGGGCATGCCGATCGAAGCGCTGCGCGAGCAATGGACGTCGAGTGTCGCCGGCCGCCGCCGCCCGAGCGCCACCCAGGGAGACCGATCCGCGGCTCCCGCATCGGCCCAGGGCGCGCGCCCGGTCGGTTCAGCCACAAGGATCCCAGGTCGCGCAGCCTCCTCCAGCTCCTACGAGGACCTGGCCGCTGAAATGGAAGTGCAGAGCGCTGAAGCCGCCGAGGGGGGGGAGTTCATCCCCGCGCCGCCGGTCGTCCGAGCGAGCGATCCCTTCCTCCTGAAACTATTCAACGAGCTCATTGGGGCGGTCCTTCTGGACGCCAGCCTTGTGCCGCTCGTTCGGCAACACGCCGACCTTTGCGCGGACGAAGACCTCGTTCGCATCCTTGAGGTAATCTTGGACATGTACGAAGACCTCGATGCCGTGATCGACGCAAGTTCGGTGCTCACGGCCCTCGGAGACCACCCTGCCAGAAAAAAGGTGACCAGCCTGGTGGAACACGCCAGTCGCGCCGCAAGTCCAAAGGACCTATTGGAGGGGAGTCTCGAAAACCTACGTCGTCGTCTCGAGGGGCGCCGTGAAGAGGAGCTCAAGAAGCGTTTTCTTGAGCTAGAACAATGCATCGCTGATGCGGCCCCCGGGGCGGCAGAGGCGGCTCGGCAGGAACAGGAATCTGTGCTTGCTGAACTGAAGGCGGTCTTGCTGCAAAGCAAGTCCGCAACGGAAACTGTCACGGGCGAGGCTTAGGCCGAACCCGTTTCGCAACGGACTCCGATCCCTACGGAGCCAACTGAGGAACGAATGTCTACGAAATTCGACGAAGCGATCAAAGCCCTGGTGGAGGAAGGCCAAAGCAATGGCGTTCTGACGTTTGGGGAGATGAGCAAGCTGCTGGAAGACCAGTTCATCCCCCCGGACCAGCTCGACCAGGTCTTTGTGGCCCTGGAAGAAGCCGGTATTGAAGTTGTCGACGACAACGAAGATCCGGTGACCGCGCCGACCGCCAAGACCCCGGCGGAGACCATCGCAGAAAAAGCAGCCGTGGCCCAAGCGGCCTTGGCTCGCACGGTGGCCCTGCCTGAGAAGATTGACGATCCGGTGCGCATGTACCTGACGCAGATGGGCGAGATCCCGCTGCTCACGCGCCCCGAAGAGATCTACTTGGCCAAGACCATCGAGATCACCCGCAAGCGCTTCCGCAAGAAGACCATCGCTTCGGGGCTCTGCATGGACGAAGCCGTGGGCATCCTGGGCCAAGTCGCCCGTGGTGAGCTGGCTTTCGATCGGACCCTGAAGGTCAACCCGAATCCTAAGCCGGACGACGATCCCAAGATCGTTGAGACCCTGGGCAAGCCGTTCCTGGCCAAGCGCCTGCCGGTCAACCTGGAGACGATCCGCAACTTGGTTGCGCGCATTCGTGAAGAGTACAAGCCGCTGTTGAAGAATGATCTCTCTGAGGAGGCTCGTTCCGCTCAACTGGCACGTGTTCAGAACATCCGCCGCAAGTTGGTGATCCTGATCGAGGAGTGTCACCTTCAAGTGAAGAAGGTCGCGCCGTTCCTCGAGAACCTGGAGGACTTCTACCGGGAGATGCGTAGCGTCGAGCGCAAGTTGGCGGCCTTCAAGGGCAACCAGAAAGGCGCCGAGCACGTGGCCGAACTGGAAGTGCGTTTGGCGGAGATGGAGCACGTGGCCATGGAGCCCGCTGCCCGCCTCAAGCGTCGTATCGACCAGGTGCGCTTGCACCACGAAGAGTACGAAGAAGCCAAACGCAAGCTGTCGAGCGGCAACCTGCGTCTGGTGGTTTCGATCGCGAAGAAGTACCGCAACCGCGGACTCTCCTTCTTGGACTTGATCCAAGAGGGCAACACGGGCTTGATGAAGGCCGTGGAGAAATACGAGTACCGTCGTGGTTACAAGTTCTCGACCTACGCCACCTGGTGGATCCGTCAGGCGATCACCCGTTCGATCGCGGACCAGGCCCGGACCATCCGGATTCCGGTGCACATGATCGAGACCATGTCCAAGCTGCGCAACGTCAGCAAACGACTCTTGCAGCAGAAAGGTCGCGAGCCGTCCGTGGAAGAAGTGGCCGAGGCCACGGAGATCACGGTCGAAGAGGCCAAGCGCGTCATGAAGATCTCGAAGCACCCGATCAGCCTGGACCGCCCCATCGGCGATTCGGACGATAGCTACTTCGGCGACTTCATCGAGGACGACTCCGCGGAAAGCCCCCTTCAGGCGGCTGGCCACGAAATGTTGAAAGAGCGCATCGACGAGGTGCTCTCGACCTTGACCTTCCGCGAGCGTGAGATTGTCAAGCTGCGCTACGGCATCGGCGATGGCTACACCTACACCCTCGAAGAGGTCGGCCGCATCTTCCGTGTGACCCGCGAGCGCGTGCGTCAGATCGAAGCCAAGGCCGTGCGCAAGTTGCGCCACCCGGTGCGCGCCCGTCAATTGGCGAGCTTCCTGGACGGAGTCGTCCTTCCGGAAGAGTCGGACGGCATCCTCTAGCCGAGGCCCATGGCACGAAACAGGCGGCGTCCCATCCCCAGCGGGGGGTGGGGCGCCGCTTTCCTATGGCACCCAGTCCCGGCTCCCGCTGCCCAGCCCACCGGGCGCGGGGCGGCGAGCATCCGGGCCGAGTTGGCGTGATCGGGGCGGATCCTACAATCCAATTGAGAATTCGGGGGTTCCCGACCACACTCTCGGGGCCGAGGTGATTAGACTGCTCGCCCGCTTTTTCAGCCGCCAAGGAACACTATGGGGAACCCCGTCCAAGCACTTCTTTCTCTTCAAGAGATCGACCGAGACCTCTTTCGAGTCAACGCCGAGCTCAAACGCCTGCCTGAAGATCAGGCCCGTCGTCAAGCGACCCTGGACAACGTCAAAGGAGTCCTCGAGGAGAAACGAACCGCTCTGAGGGGGAACCAGGTGCGTATCAAGGAGCTGGACGACATGATCACGGTCCAGCAGCAGCGCATTCGCAAGCTCGAGAACGAGTCCAACTCCAACAAGGACGTGACCGTGGTGGAGGCCTGCCGCTACGAGATTCGTGGGCTCAGGCGCCAAATCGAGGAGACCGAGCGCGAGCAGTTTTCCATGATGGAGGACATCGAGCGCGGCAAGATGGAGATCGACAAGATCGAGGAGCGCCTCAAGCTGGAGCTTTCCAACTTCGAGCAGTTCTGCCAGAACGTCGAGACCGAAATCGCGGACGCGACCAAGCGCCAGGGAGATCTGCAAGGCAAGCGCGCAGCTCGACTCGGCAAGGATGTGGATGCCAACACCCTGGACCTCTACGACCGACTGCTGGCGGCTCGCGGCGGCGAAGCTCTGGCGCGCCTGGACGGCGGAGTTTGTCAGTGCTGCTACATGCAGGTGCCGCCGAACATCTCGGTGCAGCTGGCGCGCTCGTCCAAGATCATCCAGTGCTCGAGCTGCGACCGGATCATGTACCTGTAGGCGAACTCGTTTCGTCTTGAGGCGCGCGGGGAGCCGGAAGGCTTCTCGGCGCGGCGCGCGAGGGTCCTGCGCGTGAAACCAACGGACCGCGCTCCTCAGAGGCTGTCCGGAGCGCTGAATCGACCGCGCAGCAAGCCGCTTCCCACAGGGCACGGCTTCCACTGGCTCAAGCCCGGCGGTCGGTTCCTAGCAGGCTGTTGACAACGAATTCCGGCCATCGCGCTCTGACGGTTGAACCATTGTCTTTGAATTGCGGGCCGGCAAAGTGCTGGCCCCCGGAGCCCTGGCCAGCAACGCCCCGGCCGTCGAGCTTTGGCCCACCAACCGAGCGGGCTAGGACCCCGAAGCCAAGGAATGCAGAGAGCCCTGGCGTGTTCCCCGGCCCACCAATTCTTGAATCAGTCGATGACGGATGCCATTGACCGAAACGTCCCACCGCGGAGCCAGGCGCTCGGTCTCCGGAGCGTCCCCGGTCATGCGATGTAGGATTTGGTCAGGATGCAGGCGCTCCACGAAGTCCGCTAACCAATCGACGTAGTGTTCGGCGGACAAGACGTCTACCTGGCCCGCTCGCCACTGATGCTCAAGCTGCGTGCGCTTCAGGATCATCAGGTTGTGGACCTTGACCCCACGAGCGCCGCTCGCCGCCAAGCACTCTGCCGTGCGCCGTGCGCCCTCGCGGCCGTCCCCCGGGATTCCCAGGATGGCGTGGCCGATGACGTCGATGCCCACTTCGCGCACCCGCTCCACTGCCACCAGGAAGTCTTCCACCGTGTGAAAGCGCTGGATCGAGTCGAGCAGCTTGTCGTCCGCCACCTCCAGTCCGATCTCGAGCCACACGGGAACGCGCTCGTTCAAGCGTGCCAGGATTTCTAGAGCGGAGGGCGGCAAGGTGTCGGGCCGTGTCGCGATGGAGACCGCGACCACCGGGTCGCCCAAATGCCCTTCGAGCACGGAGAGCACTTCAGTCAGCCGCGCCTGGGAAACGTAGGTGTTTGAATAGGACTGGAAGTAGGCGATCACACCGGTCTCGGGATCCCGTTTGCGGACGCGCTCGATGCCGTCCTTGAGTTGCTGGGCTAGTTGCGTGCCGCTCTTGAGTTCGCCCGTGCCAGATCCTTCCACATCGCAGTAGGTGCAGCCGCCGAAGCCTTTGGCGCCGTCGCGGTTGGGGCAGGTGGAGCCCGCATCCAAGGCCACGCGATGGACTTCCCGCCCGAAGGTTTTTTGCAAGTAGGGACGCAATGGATTGAAGGGCAGATCGGCCATGGGGGGCAGGCTAACAGGATCTGGTACCCTCTGCGCCATGGAGATCCAGCCCATTGTCATCGGTACCGCCGGACACATCGACCACGGCAAGTCCACCCTCGTGCGCGCGCTCACCGGCATCGATCCGGATCGCTTGAAAGAGGAGAAGGCCCGGGGCCTGACCATCGACCTGGGGTTTGCCCCCCTGACTCTTCCAGACGGACGCCTGGTTGGGATCATCGATGTTCCCGGGCACGAGCGATTCATCAAGAACATGGTGGCCGGGGCTTCCGGCATCGACCTCGTGGTGTTGGTGGTGGCTGCGGACGACGGAGTCATGCCCCAAACACGCGAACACCTGTCGATCATGGGGCTCTTGGGCGTGAAGCGCGGCATGATCGTGTTGACCAAGATCGACATCGTCGACGAGGAGATGGTGGAGCTCGCGGAAGAAGACGTGCGCGAAACGGTGGCCGGGACTTTCCTCGAAGAGGCGCCGATCTACCGCCTCTCGGCGATTTCCGGAGAGGGCTTCGAGGTCTTCAAGGAAGCCCTGTTTGCCGCCGCTGGCCAGGTGGAACCGCGTCCAGCGGATGGCGTGTTCCGCATGCCGATCCAGCGAGTGTTCACCGCCAAGGGATTTGGAACGGTGGTCACGGGCATTCCCTTGAGTGGCTCGGTCAAGCTCGGGGACACCCTCGAAATTCTCCCGGGCGGGTTGAAGGGCAAGGTGCGTGGCATCCAGGCCTACAAGCAAAAGGCGGAGAGTGCGCGCGCCGGACACTCCACAGCGATCAACATCTCCGACGTTTCCCACAAAGAAGTCAAACGCGGTTGCGTCGCTTCCACGCCTGGCTTCTACCGCGCAGCGCGGCTGGTCGGTGCGCGCTTGACTTTGCTGCCGCACTTGGATCGTCCCTTGCAAAGCCGAGCAGCCATTCGCTTGCACACGGGCACCATCGAAGCCGTCGGGGAAGTCATTCTGCTCGACGCCGTTGAGCTTCAGCCTGGGGAGACCGGGCTCGTTCAGATTCGCTTGGAGGAGCCCGTTGTGTGCGCACCCGGAGATGCCTTCATTCTACGATTGGCGTCCCCCCTGATGAGTTTAGGCGGTGGCAAGATCCTGGAGGAAAGCCGCTTCCGCTTGAAGCGTTTCAAGGACTTTGTGCTCGATGGACTCGATCGTCAGGAGCAGAGTTTGGGCACACCCATGGAACTCTTGGAAGTGATCATGGCGCGTGGAGCGGAAGCTGTGGTTGCCGCTTCTGAACTTGCCGTGGAGGTCAAACGCCCCGTGGATGAAGTGCGCGAGATGCTCGCGGATCTCGCTTCGCGCGGTTCCGTCGTGCACGAAGAGAAGACGCAGAAGTGGGTGCACATCGAGGTCCTCGAGCGAGCCCTAGAGAAGGTGCGAAGCGCCCTGACTGAGTGGTTCGATAAAAACCCCCTGCGCGAATTGCACGAAGTTCGCGAACTGCGCACGGCCCTCGACATGGAGACGGGCTTTCTCAACTTCCTCTTGGAAGAGGAGCAAACCCGCGGCGGCTTGGAACTTCAGACGGGGGGCAAGGTTCGCTTGGCGGGCCGCGAGATTGCCATGGATGAACGCACTCGGGAGCTCGTCGCGAAGATCGAAAGCTCGCTGCAGAAGGCCGCCTTCCAGCCGCCGAGCGAAGAGGATCTAGCCGGGGACCTGGGCGTGCTGCCGAAGGTGCTCTCCCCGGTGGTGAAGATGCTGGTGGACTGCGATCGCCTGGTGCCGCTCAAGAACGGGCTGTACCTGACCCAGGCCAACGCCGAACTGGCGCGCGAGGCCGTGCGCTCGAACTGCGCCAAGAACGATCAACTGGTGATCCCTGAACTGCGGGACGTGCTGGGCACCAGCCGCAAGTTCCTGATTCCGATCCTGGAGCGCTTGGACGCGGAAGGACTGACCCTGCGCCAGGGCGGGCATCGGATTCTCAAGCGGCATTAGGAGTAAGCGCCCCGGACTGCTACTGCCCGGAAGGAGCCCTTTCTTTTTTCCCGTAGGGACCCAGAAAGAGCCCTTTCTTTTTTCCCGT
>CALCXM010000064.1 GCA_937905825.1 uncultured bacterium | reverse complement strand
GCAGGGCGCCGGGTGGCCCTGGGTCGTTGCCTCCCCAGGGCTCCCACAGATCCGGACGGGCGCGACTAACGCATCCGGCTCCTCAGACTCATGGGTTCGCTACGTTCGGGAGAAGATCGAGTGAATGGCCCGAGCTGGAGGCAGCGGGTACCGCTCGTGAAAGCGGCTCCACCAGCTCCAGTTCTTGGCGTACGCAGCCTGCGAACGCCGTCGTAGCCATTTCATCCATCGCCCCCAGATTCCTCGCCGAAACTTGACCAGCGCCACCGAGTTACCGGTAATGCCATAGTAGGCACAGTGCCCGTTCAGTTTCCGGCTAAGGATCTGGTGCTGGACTTTCACGGGGAGGTGTCGATGGGTTCGGCACCATTCCCCAATCGCGTTAAGGGCTCGACTCAGGCGTGATGCCATCGTCTTCCGGAAGATGACCCAGTGGCCCTTCCGCGATTTCGTCCAGTAGTGGGTGAACCCAAGAAAACCCCAGCTCTCCGACTCGTTTGGGCCGCCGTGAGGCGGTCGCTTGAACGGCACGAGCTTCGTTTTCTCGGGATGCAGGACCAGTCCGAACTTCTCGAAGCGCGGAAAGATGCCCTTGTAGAAGCGCTCGGCGTCTTCCTTGCGATCGCAGAGGATCACAAAGTCCTCCGCAAAGCGCACTAGCTCTGCGCGGCCACCAATCAGCGGTTTTGCGCATTGGTGAAACCATGCATCGAGCACTTCATGCAGGAAAATGTTGGCCAAGAGCGGCGAGATGACTCCGCCTTGCGGCGTGCCCTTCGTCGGCTTGGTCCTCTGTCCCTCCTCCATGATGCCTGCGTTCAGCCACTTGCCGATCGTGCGGATCAGCACTCCATCACGTATCCGTCGGTCCAGGATCTTCCGCATCCATTCGTGCTCGAAAGCGCCGAAACAATCTTTGATGTCTGCTTCGACGACCCATCCACCTCCCATGCTCATCAGTGTCGATCGGATTTCGGCAAGCGCTTGGTGGGCAGAGCGTCCTGGTCGAAAGCCAAACGAGCAGGGAAGGAAATCCTGCTCATAGACCGCCTCCAGAATCATGGCCACCGCCCGTTGTAACACCTTGTCCTCGAACGTCGGGATACCGAGCGGGCGCGTCTTCCCCCTCCCTTTCGGGATGTGGACTCTGCGCACGTCCGGCGCTCGATAGGTCCCAGCCTTGAAGCGATCAAGAAGGCTCTGGAGGTTGACCTCCAGGTTCTTCTCGTACTCCTCGCCTGTGACGCCATCGACACCCGGTGCCCCGTTCTTCCGCGTGAGGCGAAACGCCTCGCGCAAGAATTCCAGGTCGATGTGATGAGCGAGATTGGTGAAAGCCCTCGATGGATGCTCCTTCGCCATTGTCGCTATCCGTTGCAATTTCGTTGAGATGTTCATTCAAGCTCCGGTCTTGTCATCGTTCCTCGCAATGGGTCCATGTGTCCAGCTCGCCCTTCCCTCCACTGGGTCCTCTCGGAGAGAGTTCCCCAGCTTCAGCGGTACTATGGCTCGCTCCGATTCCTCGTCATCCATCCCGCCGCACTTCGTATTCCTTCGTTTGGCAGTACCACGGTGCGTCGCTTGGCAATGCAGACAGGGAGCGACGCGTCCCTGCGTGCGCGGAGTTCTGACGGTCCGCGAACCGTTCCTTTCCGTGGAGATGTCGAGGCCTCCCAGGTTCCTGGGGAGTCCTTGTGTGCATGCCCTGCTCAAGGGACCCCGGCGAGGCCCGCTACACCAAGACTTTGCGGTGCGCGGAGATAGCCTTCCGGAACCAACACGCCGTCGGCCCTCGCGGGTAAATAATGTTCTCGGGGCTGAATAACACGGCCTACACACTCGCTGTCTACGCTTCGCAGCACGGGTCGCCCCAGTGCCACGCAAGACTCGCTTCCGGCTGGTGACCTAGCCTTGGCCGGACGGGTGATGTCCCCGCGGGACTCCAGTAGAAGTTTCAGATCATCATCATTCCCTTCCTCCAAGCTTGGCCTGGCGCAAGCCGATTCGGAACACGCGCTTCATCAGCTCCGCGAAACTGTAACGGTGCAGTGGGAGCGCGCCAGTTCCACCGCATGAGGCCCGGCGACGTGGGCGCGGCGCGGGGACGATGTCGCTGCGCCAGCTGGCAGCTGGGGCCAAGACCCCGTGGTAGGTCAGCTGGTGCAAACGCGGCGGCGGGATGAAAGCGGCCAGCCGCTCAATGAACGCCTGTGGCTCGAAGATGAAGTGCGTTGTCCCATCGCGGAAGGGTGCGCGCAGTTCATGCA
>CALCXM010000063.1 GCA_937905825.1 uncultured bacterium | reverse complement strand
GAAGAACGGGCGCTTCTCGGCGGCCTGCACGAGAACGAATGAAGAAAGTCATCCTGGCACGCCCCGAAGGTCCCCGCAACGTGGGCATGATCCTGCGCATCTGCGACAACTTCGGGCCTTGCGAGCTGGTGCTCGTGAGTCCTGCGCGCCCGGGCCTTCTGCTGCATCCGGACTTCGAACAGATGTCCCACGGGGTGGCGCAGGTGGAGAGCAAGTTGCGCGTGGTCGACAGCATGCGCGAGGCCCTCTCCGACTGCACCTATGCGGTGGGCTTCACGGCGCGCGTGCGCGACAACATCGTTCGCGAAGAGTGGAACGACGTGTCGCCGCGCTTGCGCGAGTTCGCCGCGGGAACCGACGAGCGCTTGGCCTTGGTCTTCGGCGCCGAGTCCTCCGGCATGACCGTGGACGAAGCCGAGATGTGTCAAGAGCTCGTGCACATCCGCACTGCGGAGGACCACACTTCCCTCAACCTCGCCGTCAGCGTCGGAGTGATCCTGCAGGGACTCTTCACCGGCGAGGAAGTCCATCAAGCAGAACCCGGCGGCGTCAACCTGTCGGGCGCAGAGCGCGAATTCCTGCGCCAAAACCTGCGCTACGTGCTCTCCGAAAAAGTGGCCCGTTCCGCTGAGGCGGCGCGCGTGATCGGCTTGTCTGTCGATCGGGTCTTTGGCCACGCCCGACTGACCACCAGCGACGCCCGTTCCTGGCACATGATGGCGCGCGCCTTGGGCAGTGACAAAACGCCCTTGGACTTCGGCCTCGATCCCCACCCGCGTTCTCGCAAGGAACCGCTCAACTGATACACGACATCCCATGGTTCACCTCGACAAGATCTACACCCGCTCCGGCGACGGCGGCACCACCGGCTTGGGCGACGGCTCGCGCCTTCCCAAGCACCACGTGCGCATTGCCTCCTACGGAACCGTCGATGAGCTCTCCAGCGTGATCGGCGTGGCCCTCGCCGCTGGGGTGGAGGAGCCCTACGCCGCTTGGTTGCAATCGATTCAGAATGACCTCTTCGACGTGGGCTCCGACCTTTGCCGTCCGGGGGCCGCAGAGGACGGCACGCGCTTGACGAGCGAGTACACCAAACAACTCGAAGCCTGGATCGACGAAGCCAACGAGGGCATCGAGCCCTTGCGCACCTTTGTTCTCCCGGGGGGCAAACTCTCCGCGGCGTGGATGCACATGGCACGCACGGTTTGTCGGCGGGCGGAACGGGAGGTCAATCAACTGATCGCCGACCCGGCCGAGACGGACCGCGTAAATCATGAGGTGTTGCGCTACCTGAACCGACTCTCGGATCTGTGCTTCGTGCTGTCCCGTCGAATGAACGATGGGGGCAAGGCGGACGTGCTCTGGGTGCCTGCCGCGCGCAAGTCGAAACCGACGTCGTGAGCTACCCGGAACTGCGTTCGAGCACGGATCCGAAGTGGGTTCGGCGCATGGAAGAGCGACCCTTGGAGCTGCTCAGCGATCACGCCCACAATGAATTGAAGGCCGCTTCCACCGCCCAGGCTTGGCTCCTGAAGAATCCTACGGACGGGCAGCTCGTCTTAGAACTCGCCAAGCTGGCCGCTGAGGAGATGGAGCACTTCGAGCGGGTCGTGCGGCTGCTCTATGGCCGGGGGGGGACCCTGCAACCGGTGGACAACAACGTCTATGCGGACCGCTTGTTGAAAGGTTCGGCCAAGACGCGCCGGGAACCCTTCCTGGATCGCATGATCGTTGCTGCTTTGATTGAAGCGCGCTCCTGTGAACGTTTCGTCTTGCTGGCTGAGAATCTTCAGGACGAGGAGTTGGCCACGCTCTACCGGGAATTGATCCCCTGTGAAGTGGGCCACAACGAGCTCTTCATCGACCTGACCCGAGCGGCCTTCCCGGAATTGGCGGATGCGCGCATCGAGCAACTCTTCGAGCTCGAGGCCGAAGTGCTCGCGGATTTACCCTTTGCCTATCGCATGCATTCGGGCAGCGACGCTTGACGTGTTCTTCTCACGCAAGAAACCGACCCATGTGAGCTTCCGCGGTACCGTGAGTGGCCGGGTCCAATCCGTTGCCTTTCGCTTTTACACCCGACAAGAGGCGACACAGTTGGGCCTCACGGGCTGGGTACGAAACATGCCCGACGGCCAGGTGGAATTCCTGGTGCAGGGCCCAGCCCCTGAGGTGCAGGAGTTTCTGCAGTGGCTTGAGAAGGGATCGCCGCTCGCCATCGTGCGTGATGTTTCCTTCGAGCCGGTCGAGCCCGAGACCCTCAGCGAGTTCGAGATTCGCTGAAAACGCTTCTTGCTGGCTTGAGATGACCCGGCGCTGGCCGTTGAATAGGCACCATGAATCGCTGCCTTCTCATCACTTGCGGGTTGTTGACCGCACTCTCGGGCGCTGCTTGTAGCAGCTTGGCTCCCACGCAGGATCCCGCGCGGGTTGTGCGTGGACCTCTTACGACCCGCCAGCAGCACCCGCTCGGGCTGACTCTGATGGCCTTTCGTCCGCGGCGGCCGGTGACCCAAGAGTCGGGGACGTCCGCCCACGGTGTGCAGCTGTCTTGGTCCTCGATCGAAGAGATCCAACACAACCCGCCGAGCAGCCCGAACACGGTGGTGGCCTTTGACGGCGAAACGGCCAGGGCCACGCTCCGCACGCGCTACGGGGTGGCGGACAAAGTGGATGTGGAAGTCGAAGTTCCCTTCCTGTGGGCCGGTGGCGGCGGCGTCGATGCCTTCATCGAGGACTTTCACGACTTCTTCTTTCTGCCGAAGGGTGGCCGGGACAAGACCGATGATGATCTGTTCGAGATGAACTTGGCGTCCGACGGCGATCCGCTCTACTCGCTTGAGGGCAACACCGTGCAGATCCAGGACATACCGATCTTCCTCACGTACCAGCTGTTGGCTGAGGAGGAGGGCACGCCCGCCTTGGCCGCACGCGTCGGGTTGGAGTTGCCGATCGGTTCTGAAGATCGCGGTTTCGGCAATGGAGCGTTGGATTACGGGGCAGGCTTGATCGCGGAAAAATCCTTTGGTCGTTGGACCGTGAGCGGCGGGTTCGACGTGGTGCAGCCTGGGCAGTCCGACAAGTTCGATCGCTCGGAAAAACACGAGCTCTTGACTCAGGTGGCTCTTGAACTCGGCGGCGAGTTGCGGTGGAACGATCATTGGTCGTTGCTCGTGGGAGCCGTCTGGACCTCGCGCATGGTGGACTCGATCGAACTGGAGGAGATCAACCGCGAGATCTTCGACCTGGGGATTGGCGCCTCGATCGATACGGGAGCCCGTTCGCGCTTGGCCTTCTCGATTCACGAAGACCTGGTGGCGGCCACGGGCTCGGACGTCACCGCCCAGTTGGGCTGGACCTGGGGCTACTAGACCGGGCCCTGGCCACGCAACCCACCCGCTTGCTAAGCCTTGGCCGCGCCGGCGCGCGCTAAGAATGAATCGAGTTCCGTGGACTGCTTGGCTGCATCCAACTCACCCAAACGGATCAGCTCGGTGATGTACTCCCGTTGGAACATGACGAGGCTCATCAGGTCGCTGGATTGAGCGCGCTTGGTGCCCAGGCGCCGGGTCAGGAAGCGGAACATGCCGGGCAATTCGGCCTCGTACTCGGAGGAGAGCTTGCCGAGGTCGCTGCTCGGGCGAACGACGAAGAGGTCGACCGGCCGCAGTTCCCCGCGCTCTTCAGGCAGGATGCGCTCGAGCAAGCTGTTGATGCGTTGCAGGCCCGCCGCATCGTGATCAAAGAGGTCCAGGAAGATCGAGTTCATCAGATGGCCCGCGATCTGCGCTGGCGGCGGGTAGCCCGTGAAGTTGGGAACCGTGGCTTCTTGAATCGTGCGGTCGTAGCGCGTCGAGATGGCCAGGATGTGTGTCGCACCCAAGTGGATCGGCGGGGCGAAGGGCGCTTGCAAGCGCAGGCCGCCATCCCCGTACCAGTTGCCGTTGATCTGTACGGCGGGGAAAAACAAGGGCAGGGCGGCGGAAGCCATGACGTGTTGCACGCCCAGTTGACTCAAGAGTCCCTCGCGGTTGGGGCGCTGCCAGTTCTGAATCTGGCGGCCCTGGCACCAGGTGATCGTGCGCCCCGTTTCGTAGCTCGTGGTCGAAAGGGCGACGGCCCGCAGCTTGCCCGCTTGCAGGTTCGTTTCGATCCCCAAGAAGTCCCCATCCACGCAGCCCAATCCCTCGCACAGGTACTCGCGCAGGGGAGTCGTGTCCACAAAGCCCTGCACGCTCTGACCCCAGCTGCGTCCTCCGAGAAAACTCAACTCCGCGCCCCAACGGAAGAGCCCTTGCAACAGGGCGAACCCATCCACGCGGAAGACGCGCTCGACGCTGAGGTTGGACCAGAGCTGAACTAGGGCCTCGACTTTGGTGGGGAAGTCGCCCGTGTGATTCGCGAGTTGCGCCGCGTTGATGCCACCGGCTGAGACGCCGGTCAGAATCGGCACGTACAAGTCGGGGTGCGTCTTCGCGATGTGACGCAAGACCCCGACCTGGTAGGCTCCGCGCGCGCCGCCTCCGCCCAAGGCGAGACAAAGTTCCGGGGAGTCCACAGTCATAGGGATTGAATCTAGTGGGATCGAAGCTGCAGGGACATGTGGCGATCGCTATCGATCACGATTTCCGCTTCGGAAAGTCCGCACTCGTCGGCGATGGCGCGCAACTCATCGGAGGTGAAGGCCGCGTGCAGGCTATCGCCGAAGAGACCCCGTTGATAGTCGTCGCAGTCCGCTGCGTGGAGTTGCACCAGCTCGCTGATGCGCGCCTTGCTCTCGGGCCGGAACAGGTCTCGAATCAACAGCACACCGCCGGGCTTGACTAGCCGCGCCGCTTCGCGCAGGAAGGGCCGCGGGTCGGGGATGTGGTGTAGAATCGTGTTGGAGTAGACGGCATCGAAGCTGCCCGCTTCCAGCCCTACGTCCTTGGCATCCCCGTGAATCAGCTCGATGCGATCAGCGCAGGAACTCTTGTCCACGTTGGCCTTGGCGATTCGCAGCATATGATGGGCGAGGTCCAAACCGGTGACCCGCAGCTCCGGGTTCTCCGTGCAGATCGTGATCGCCATGTGAGCGGGACCACAGCCCAAGTCGAGCAGGTGACCCTTGGCCCCGAGTTCCATCAAGCGCTCGATGAAGTTGCGGTTGGCGGCGGTGTGGTCCATGCGGTCGTAGCCTTCGGCTTCTTCCGCGGTGTCCATGGCCTCGGGTTCGAGGACGCGTTCGAGCATCAGCGCACCTCCTCGTTGAGCTCCGCCTCACGTGCTTTCAACTCAACCAGCGGCGGGATGCCCATCATGGCGCGATCCGCGTCTGTGGTGGAGGGGTCCGTGGGGTACAGCTTCCACTTCTGAATGACTTCGAGGTAGTGGTACTGCGTTCCATAGCGTTGCGGCCTGCCGCGGTGCATCAGGCGTCGATCCAAAGCTTCGGCGGCCACGTACAGCCCACGGTCGTCACCGAGTTCTGCCGCTTTCAATCCGCTGGCGGATGCCGCGATCAAATCGTCTTCCTCTGCGGAGGAGGACAGCAGCACTCCCACGTAGAGGTAGTCCTCCGAAGTGACGAGCTTCTCCTCTTTGACCAGGGTGCGAACCCGTTCGATGCGCTCCGCTTGATTCCGCTCGTAGGCCCGACCAAGGGTGGAGAATTGACCCTCGTCGAGGCGCTCCCGCAGGCTATCCGCATACATGATGCGAAGCTCTTGCGAGGGCGTGGAGCAGGCGGAGAGGAGCGCTAGAACGAGGATCGAAAGGAAGCGTTTCAACGGAGTGTGTTCGGATAGCGGGCGGCGCAGAAGGTCGGCGTTAGTGCCCGGGCATCGCGCCCAAACCTCCCTGGCCCGGGATGTGAGCCGGGAAGTCTATCAGGGTCCTCCGCTCGGTGGATGCCAGCGCTGCGCGAATCGACGGCGCCGTGGGTGCGTCTGGGAATCGGGACTGCAGGGTGAGAGCCGAGGGCTGAGCTTCCCGAGAAGCACGCCATAGCCACCGAAGAGATTCAATCTCAGCCCGCCCGTGGGTGGCGCTGTTCGAGGCCATCTTGAGGCCCGCTCAGCCCACTTGAACAAGCAGCGCCCCGCCCTTGTTGCGCACTTCAAAGGACCCAGCGCCCGCTCGTCGGCCCTCTCCGCTGCGCAGCCAAACCTCCACTTTTCGCCTCAGAATGGGCTTTTGGGCTGCGTTGCCCATACCCCTCCCGGTGATCACGAGCAGTTCACGGGCCCCCCGCACCCTCGCGGTGTGCAGTGCTCGGGCCAGCCGGCGCAGGGCGGCCTCTGGAGTCAATCCGTGCAAATCAGTTTGCATTTTCGCTAACAGAATCGGTTCCCATCCGAAAAAAGGAGCTGTCGCACCATCCTACAGGGGCGAAACACCATTTATAGTTTGGTCTGGCGAGCGCGGAGATCTTCTTCGTTCCCGCACCTTCCTTTTTGATCCCCGCCGATTGGCGGTCCCCAACGAAACCGCCGCTTGGCGGACATGAGGCTATCCCCATGAAGAACCTGCTGCTCGGCTTTGCCGTTATCAGTCTCGCGATCGCTTGCAAGAGCGGTGAGAACAACTCCGTTTCCGACGCCGCCACCGCTGAAGGCCCCGCCCCCGCTTGCGCCACCGAAGGCACCTGTGGCAGCGAAGCCGCTGGCTGTGACAAGGACGCCGCCGCTGGCTGCGAGTCCGGCGCTGAGGCCAAGACTGGCTGCTGCGCCGAGAAGGCCGAAGCTCAAGTCTGCCCGGTCACCGGCAAAGTGATGGAGAACTAGTTTCGATCTCGGTCCGGGGCACTCTGTGGTCCGGGATCATCGAACAACTCTAGCTGAGGGCGCGCGACCTAGGTCGCGCGCCCTCAGTCTGTATTGAAGGCGCGGGGGCTGCCTCGTTCTCTCCCGCAGCCTGGGGGAGCTTGCACAGGACTTGGAGCAGAAGGGTTCGATGTCGGTGCTGCTGGTCGCACTGCAGCGCGGGCAGTGCACAAGCGTGACCCGGACACGTTTGCGTCTTACCATGGATCGAGCAGGCCGAGTTCACTGAGTAGCGGGGAGACCTGCGTTGAAGAGAAGTCCATGATGAAAACCGCACTCTTGTTGCTGACGCTGATTTCGGCGGGCCTTCCCCCGGCATCCAAGCCAAACATCGTGTTCGTGATTACGGACGATCAGGGCTACGGCGATCTGGCTTGCAACGGCAACCCGGTGGTCAAGACACCGAACATCGATCAGCTCGCCTCGCAGTCCTCGGGACTCACGAACTATCACGTTGCGCCGACCTGCTCGCCCTCGCGCAGTGCGCTCCAAACCGGACACTGGACGGATCGAACCGGGGTCTGGCACACGGTCAACGGTCGTTCGATGCTGCGCGAGAACGAAGTGACGATGGGGCAGATGTTGAAGGATGCCGGCTACGCGACCGGGATGTTCGGCAAGTGGCACTTGGGCGACAACTATCCCTATCGTCCGGAGGACCGTGGCTTCAGCGAGGTCTACCGTCACGGTGGTGGGGGCGTGGGGCAGACGCCGGACGTGTGGGACAACGCTTACTTTGACGGGGCCTACTTTCACAACGGCCAAATGGTGCCGGCCAAGGGGTTCTGCACGGACGTGTTTTTCGCCCAGGCGAACAAGTTCATCACAGACTGCGCGCAGGCGAAGAAGCCTTTCCTGGCGTACATCTCACTGAACGCGCCGCACGGTCCTCTGCATGCTCCTCAGAAGTACATGGACATGTACGCCGATCAGCCGGACGGCACGGCGGCGTTCTTCGGGATGATCACGAACATCGACGACAACCTGGGCAAGACGCGCAAGCTGCTCACGGAACTCGGGATTCACGAGAACACGATTTTCATCTTCACCACCGACAACGGAACCGCGGGTGGAGCGAATGTCTTCAATGCCGGAATGCGCGGGATGAAGGGCAGCGAGTATGACGGTGGCCACCGGGTGCCGTTCTTTCTGCACTGGCCGGCGGGGAAGATGGATCTCAAGCACCGCAGCGAGATCCTCACCCATGCGGTCGACGTGTTGCCGACCTTGCTTGACCTGGTCGGCGCGCAGAAGCCAGAGAGTGTGACCTTTGATGGCCGTTCGATCCGGACGCTGCTCGATCCGAAAGCCAAGGTGGACTGGGCCGACCGCTTTCTGGTGACCGATTCGCAGCGCGTGCGGGATCCGATCAAGTGGAAACAGACTGCCGTGATGTCCCAGAGCTTTCGACTGGTCAATGGCGAGGAGCTCTACGACATGACGGACGATCCAGGTCAGCAGACGAACGTGGCGGCTGAGCATCCCGAACAGATGGCGGCGATGCGCAGATTCTATGATGAGTGGTGGGCGGAGTTGGAACCGACCTTTGCGCAGACAACCGAAATCTACCTGGGCCATGCGGCGGCCCCGGTGGTGACCTTGACGGCCCACGACTGGATCCAGGGCAAGAACCCCCCGTGGAGCCAGGTGCACATTCGCAACGGCGAAGGACTCAATACCAAGACGGGCAACGAAGGGCTCGCGGTCCATCGCGGGCATTGGGCGGTGAAGGTGATCACGCCGGGCAACTACCAGTTCGCCCTGCGCCGTTGGCCCCCGGAATCGAAGCAGGCGATCAATGTGCAGTTGCCCGCGGGAGAGAACGTCCCCGGAGCAAGCAAGGCCTACCGCGCGCGTCCCGGCGTCAGCATCGCTGCCACTGAGGCGACCTTGCGGATTGATGACAAGGACCTGGAGACCAAGCCCGTGAGCGCGGACGCAGAGGAGGTGCTCTTCACCACCACCTTGGAATCAGGATCCCACCAACTCGCCCCGGTCTTTCATGTGGCGGAGGGTGAGTTGGGCGCCTACTACGTGATCGTCTCCAAACTCGACTGAGGCCGCGCGGAGAGCAGTGCGGTGACTGGAGGCGGCCCTTGTTGCGCCTGTTGTCCCGCGACTCTGACGGTCGCTTGGAACGCATCTCGCGTGCTCGCTCTTCTCCCATTGTGCTTTGGCACAATCTCCCGTGGGCGAGAGCCAGTCGCTCACAAACAAGAAGGCCCCGGTGCCAATCGAATGATCGGCAGCGGGGCTCAGTGCTTCCTCCGGATCCGGCGAAGTCCTCAAACCCAGGGGCCGGAGCTTCCTCATCTGAAGAATCTGGCGGCGCCTCTTAGCAACCCACGCAGGTCTGCGGCCCGATGTTGATCAGAGATGTCGTGCGCGGGATGCCCGCGGCATCCAACTTGAGGGCAGCGTTGATCATCGTCTGAAGGTTGAAGGTGACCCGATAAACCTGCCCAGCAGTGCAGCCAGAATTCGAGGTATGCACACCTTGGCCTGGAACGAGCCCCTGGATGACCAACTGTGAGTTCTCTTCGACCGACTTGCAGACTTGAAGGCGAACGCGTTCATCCGGGCCGGAACTCGAGAGAACGCCATTGTTTCCGTTCGTCAACCACTGGCTCTCGACAATCGCAGCACCGGTCATCGGCAGGGAGAACGAATAGCAAAGCGACACGTTTCCGTAGGGGTCAATGAAGCTCCCTGGGCCATTTGGGCCATTCGGAGCCAAGGCGCCCGTCGTGTTCAACATGTTGAGTCGCAGGGCGTCCCAGATCGTGAAGCTGTAGCTTGCGGATAGGTAGAACTGACCGGTCGTGACGTCCTTGACACAGTTCACGTCGGAGGAGTCCGGGAAGAGAATCTTGTGAAACCACTCCTGCCCGAACCCGAGACTCGAAGGGATGCAAGGAGTGGTGGACGTACCGCAATTCAGCACGAAGGTCCCTGCCCCGCCAGCGGTCCCAAACGGTGTGTAGCCAGGAACCGTATCGCCAGGGCCATGGTAGGTGCCACCAGCGCCGCCGAAGGGCAAGAGTGTGGTATCCGGGGGCAGGTCGGGTGTACCGGGGATGCCCACGTCACCGCCGAAGGAAACGCCTGCACCGAGAGAGAGAGCGGCAATGACAGCAAGGCCAACAAGGCCCTTATTGAGATTCATCATCGTAGAAACACGTTGGGTTACGTGGATGGGAAGGAGAATGGAATGAGCATGCGAACTTGCTTGCTAAAACTGATATGTGCCGACGCGACCCACCAGTCTCCAGTTTCTCCGATTTCGTCTTGGGGGGCACCGAACAGCCGCGTTGCTGAAGCACCCATGCCCAGCCGTTTCCAATCGGCGGGGAACTGGATCGAGTTTCAGATAGAGCGGAATGCTGTCGGCGGTGTCCTATTTTGTTGCGCCGCGCGTGCTCACATTTAGGCGAGCACGAACTTGCCCCGGAATGCTGAGACCGCGGAGCGTGTTGAGCACACAAGAGGGATCCCACGGGACGAGGTGCAACGCCTTCCCGTTTGGAGGCGGCGTTTGTGACCTGGCCTCCTCGCCTTTCCCAAGTCTTGCTACAGAAACACCACGACTCATGCTTTCACTACTTCTCACGATGGCGACCGCCTGCACCCTTCAAGGTGCGGATCAAGCGGTGTCGCAGAACACACTCCTCGAGGCAGCCAGCCACTTCCCCGCGACTTACTACTTCAAGCAACTCAAATCCCATGCGCTGGTTCCCGGGCGGCTGCTGCTCAAGAGTCGCGCTGGCCGCTATGAGCTCGAGAACCTGCTGATGCAAATGGGCATCGACAACCCGCTTGCCACAGCGCTTCCCTATGAAGGTATGTGGCTCGTTGAGACCCGGGACGGCATGCAAGATTCAAGGCTGTTGCGGGATCGCCTGGACCGCTTGTTGCTGAACCCGATCGTCTCCTACGCTGCGCCGGTGCTCGTCGGTGAGCGCCCGGGCGCTTGGTTTGCACCCACGCAGGATCTTCTGATGGAGTACACCCAAAGCGCGTCGGAGCGCGAGGTGGAAGCTTCACTGCTTGGTATGGCGACGAGGGAACCGATCAAGGATGGGCTGGGCGCCTCCGCCCGTTCCTACCTAGTTCCTCTGGACAGCCGAAACGGCTTTGACGTCATGGCGCGCTCACGGGAGTTGGCCCAACAGGGCAGCGTCCTGTTTGCGGAACCAAACATGATCGCGACGATGAACAGCGATGAAACTCCAAACGATCCGTTCTACTCCTCTCAATGGGCTTTGGACAACAATGGGTCCTTTGGGATGGCGGGCATCGACATGGATGCGGATATCGCTTGGGAGAACCCGTTGTTCGGGGTGACGACCAACATCTTGATTCTCGACAATGGTGTGCAAATGAATCACCCGGATCTCGTGCAAGGCAGCCTCGGCGGAGCGGACTTCAGTACGGGCAGTGCCATGCCAGGAGGCGGCCCGACAAGTCCGTGTGAGAATCACGGCACGGCCGTCGCCGGGGTCATGGTGGCGACCTGGGGCAACGGGATCGGAGTGGCTGGCCTGGCTCGTCACTCCAAATTCTTGTCCGCCCGCGTCAACACAGTGGACGCCAATTGCAACCAGTTCATCTTGTTCGCTAGTGTGGTGGCCGCATTGGATTGGGGTCAGCTCAATAGTTGCACGGTGTCGAACAACAGCAACTCCTACGGTGGACGTAGCTCGGCGATCGATCAGAAGTACCAATCAACGCGCGACAACGGCATGCTGCACTTCGCAGCGGCGGGCAATCACGATACGGCGAACCCCGGCGCGTTCACGGGCGTGGTCTATCCTGCTGACTTGCCGTCCGTCAACGCAGTCAGCGCCCTAACCAAGGATGGTGTTCTCGCGGACTTCAGCAACTATGGCCCTGAAGTTGCATTCACTGGCCCGGGGCAGTTCATCGCCACGACGGATCGCACGGGTTTCGACGGGTACTTCCTTTCCGACTACGGGTACCTGGACGGCACCTCCTTTGCCTCTCCGCTGGTTGCGGCGGTTGCCGCGCAGTACATCTCTTATCATGCACAAACCGGGCTCCCCGGGACCTTTCCTACACCTGTGGAGACGGAGTTCGCCCTAGTCAGCGGAGCCCTCGATCTTGGTCCCGTTGGTAAGGACGACCAGTTCGGCTGGGGCTTGCCGAGCGCGGCAGAAGCAGTGCTTTACCAGACCTTCGAGACCTACGGCACCGGCAGCGCGGGCTGCGAGGGACCCCTGACTCACATGGCCTGGGGAGTTGCACGGCCCAACCAGTTCATGGAGTTGACCGTGAACCATGCTCCGAAGAACAAGAACGGATTTCACTTCGCCTCGACAGGCCAGGAGCTTCCGGGAGTAACGGTTCTCGGTGCCATCTCCCTGGTCAACGTTGGGCAGATCTTCCAGACCACGGCTTTGACCTCAGATACCGTCGGTGATGGGACTCTTTCCGTTCAAGTTCCCAATGACCCGGCCCTGATTGGTCAAAGCATCTACTCGCAGTTCTGGTGGAAGTTCCCAACGACGAACTGCACCCTTGGCGGCCAAAACTGGGCCACCAGCAATGGTCTGAAGATTACGGTTGAGTGAGCGCTACAGAGTTGTTCCCGCGATCTATCGGGAGATCGTGGGGGCAGCTGCTAGTGATCGTGTTGGGGGCCGGGTTGCTCGAAGAGCAATCCGGCCCCCGCACATGGGAACGGGAAGGTCAGCTCGCTGCACGCCCCTTCCTTTTGGCGGGCTAAGTGGGCTCGGCATGCGGGACTGGCGGGCAAGTGTGCCGAACCCAGCCCCTACGCGCCCACAGAAACACGCGGCTGCGGGGGGGGGTCACTTCTGAGCCGCGTCAATCTCGATCTCGTGCTTGCCACCTGGCTGAATCTCGACATCGAAGGGCCCCAACGTTCGATCTCCCATGCGCGCGGACACGTAGTACTGGCCGGCGGCGAGCGGCCAGAATCGCGCGCTCCCATCCCCCTTGGGATTGGAGGTCAGTGGCCTTCGGGGTCCCTCGCCGTGCTCGGTGACGGAGATGAGCCAAGCTCTCAAAGGCTCCGTGCCCATGTTCTGTATTCGCACGGTCAACTCTCCGTCCAGGCCAAAGACGAGGTCCACTGTCTGTTCTTGCGCTGTCGCCGTCCATGGTCCAACGGAGAGCTCCGCGCAGTGGGCCACGTGCACCCTCGCAAAGAATTGGTGACCGATCTCGAGCCCCTCCAGCCGAAAGCCCTCCGTATTCAGAATGGGCTGCAGCATGCGCCCGCCCCCCCAGGGGCGATCGGGGGACTTCTTCTGCAGAGTGAACTGCGCCGATGTGACTGGAGTTTCCTGCCCACTCCGGGTGAGCGTGCCCGCAAAGACGCCAGCACGGATACGAGCCTCGTCGACGACAATGACCAGCTCAGTCTCACTAGCCCTGACTCCATGTTCGCGAACCAAACATTCTCTCCGCGACGCATCCGGCAGGCAGACGACGTCATAGTCGTACCCGTTTCTGAAACCGTCCAGCTGAAAGGCACCTCGCTCGTCAGTCTGTGTATTCGCAACCTCGGTGATCTCCCGGAAGCCTGAATCTAGCAACCACGCTTCATCCAATGAGCTCTTCACCGGGTACGCCGCAACTAGAACGTCCTGAAGCGATTCTCCTGATGACCATTCGATACGCCCCGAGACGGAGAGTGTCGGTTGCAGAAAGAGCTCCACGACCGCCGAGCGCTGCTCGAGATCCAGGCTCGTGGTCAGCGGTGTGGCGCTCATGCAGGATCCGTTCCGCGCAGCGAGTTGAAACTCTCCCGGTTCGGACAGCTCAAACTGAAAGGCCCCCGTTGAATCGGTGGTCGTGTGGGAGCAGCTCTTTCCAGTCGCCAACGGGACGAGCGCCACGCGCGCGTCGGCGACACCACATCCTGCGGAACCCCGAACCACGCCGGAGATGTTGTAGTCCGCCTCAGGGACGACAAGGACCAGAGTGGGTTCTTCTCCCCACGGAAGAACGAGGGATTCCACTTGGGAGTGGCGCCCGGCATGCACGGCCTCCATGCGGAATCCACCCGGAACACCATCCGTTGATATCGTGAATACCCCCTGCGCGTTTGTGGTCACGGGTTCAACCGGAGTGCGGTCACTTCCGCCAAACATGATGCCGACCTGCCGCAGGGTCACCACGGCTCCTTCAAGAGTCGCGCCCGTGTCCAACTTGACCACTCCCAACAGGTTGACCTGAGGGTAGAGAACAAGCGTCAGGACCCCGCTTTCTCTCCTTTTCAGGTCATCCCTCTCCCAGGGCTGAAGCGTGCGGTCCCCAGAATTCGCGCCCTCGAACTCTGCACGAAGAACATGTTGTTCGCCCGCCGGAACTTGTAGCACGGCCAATCCCTTTGAATCCGTGATGGCGGACGCCAAGAGTTCTTCCCCAGCAGCGGGGCGAGCCTGCACAAGGCAGCCGCTGATTCGCACACCCTTCGGGTCCTCGCAGGCCACCGCAATCGTGAGTGGTGGGGGCGTTGGAATGGGCTCCTGCGTTGATTCCGCTGGAAGAGATTCGCTTTCTGATCCCTGTGCCGGAGCACTTCGGCGGTCCTCCGCCGTGCGCCTCTGTGACTCGGTGACCGCTGGTTTGAGTGAGCCAATGCCGGGCTCCGTACTCCCAGTGGCAAGGGCCACCTCGGCTGAGGGCGACACAAAGGGGGCGACGGGCTCGCCCAACGCAGGAAGGGAATCCAGCGCTGGTTCCTTCGTGCCCAGAAGCAGCGGGAGCAGCCCAAGCGCCAAAGCAGCAGTGAGCAGCACGGCGCTGGCTGCCTTTCCGGTCGTTGTCGCCCAAATCTTCCCAAGGGATTCGAGCAGCGGCACCTCTACAGGGAGTGGAACGAGAAGGGCGCCCCAGACCGACCGCTGATCCGCGAACTTCGAGTCAAGCGCGCAGCGCAAGATCTCGTGGGCGCGGCTGAGCTGGGAACGCACGGTTGCTGCGCTTCGTCCCAAGCGCTCCGCAATCTCCGCGGCGCTGAGGCCTTGGTAGTAGCTGAGCAGGACAACACCTTTGTACGGCTCCTTGAGCGCCAAGACGATGTCCACGACCTCGCGCTGCGCGGCGAGTCGCTCGTAGGTGACATCGACTGATTCAACGCTCTCGGGCCGGGCCACGGCTTGCTCCCGAATTGTTCGTCGGCTCGTGTTTCGGTACGAGTCCTTCGCTAGGTTCTCAGCCACCCTTGCTAGCCACGCCCGCAGGGAGCCCCCGGCGCGCGGCGGCCGCCGAAGCGCGGTGAGCCACGTCTCCTGGACCACGTCTTGGACCCGGCCTTCATCGAATAGCAGGCCACGAACAACCGCACGAATGAAAGGCTCATGCTGCAGGAGGGTCTCGGTGGAAGGTCTGGGGGTCTGGCTCATGTCTAGGCTCCGATCAAGGTTCTCGTCTTTCCCCGAAAGACGCCAGCCTTCCCCGCAGCGCGGCGACAAATCAAGAGAAACTGATCCAGGCCTCCCGACGTTCGCATCTAGTGCCAACAGCTGAACTCTGTTATGCCCCGGGCGGGAAGGAACACCCTGGATGGGCGCCGAGCCAAACGAAGTGGGCTAAGGTCGAGTTGTCCGCCTCGAGTCCTGCGATCCTTCCCTTATTGCTTCGCGGGCTCGTCGACGACGAAACTCGACAACTCCTCGAGGTGCTTGGTTGCGGAGCGCAGGCCGCGACCCGACAGGGCTTCCACTAGGCGACGCGCCCGGGGGCCGAGATCGGAGCGTTCGACGTACTTGCGGGAAAGGGCGAGTCCGAAGCCGAGGGTGACCAGACCGAAGACGAGGTTTGCGATGAGCCAAGGGCCGTCCGCTCGCGCCAGGGCATCGACGCCGGTCAGGACTTCGAACAAGACGAGCGCGGCGGGCAGCCAGACAACGACGCCGCCGAGCACGGTCCACTTGTACGCGCGATACTCCGCGAGCTTGATGTGCTCCACATCGCGCTGGATCTCGGCAACCTCACCACCGTAGTTGAGCGTGAGCCCTTTGACCAAGAGATAGAGGCAGAGGACCGTGGTGCCGGCGATGAACACCAGCAATCCTCCCCCGACGAGGAGGTAGCGGATCTCGTCCCGATGGGCGGCGAGCAGCGGAACGACTGCGGCGAGTGCCGCGATGCCGAGCAGCACCTCCAGGGTCCTCCACAGGATGTGAGGTGCTAGCGCCACACGGACCTTGCGCAGCAGCATTTCCCGCAAGAGACGGTCATTGATCGTGATGCTGCGTTCCATGGCCGCGCCGTGCGCCGCCCAGACAGTCTTCATTTCATCGAGTTCCATTGGGCTTCTCCGTTTCTTGTGAGTGCAGGGGGTCTTGTGGGTGCGGCGGGCGCTCAAAGGCAGCGCGCAGTTTGTCTTTGATTCGCATGAGCTTGGTGCCGACGTTCGAAACCGAGATTCCGAGCACGTGGGCGATCGACGGGTGGTCGTTTCCATCGAGATAGAGCAGCACGAGTCCCTTCTCCAGAGCGTTCAACCCGTCGATGCAACGCAACAGAACTTGCAGCTCTTCACTGGGCTCGGCGCTCGGCTCGCTGACGGTGATGGCGCTGGCGTCGTAGGGCTGGCGTCCCTTCCGGTGGCGACTCTCCCGCCGATAGAACGAGATGGCCACATTGATCGCGACGCGATAGATCCAGGTGGTCTCCTTGAAGCTCTCGTCATAGCGCTGCCGGGCTCGCCAGAGTTGCATGGTGATTTCTTGAATCACATCCTCGCGATCCGCGGCGCTCTTGCAGTAGGCGAACGCGACCTTGTGGAGCAGTCCGGCGTGTCGCCGCACGAGGCCTGTGAATTGCTGGTCGTCCATGGGAAACATGATTCGCTAGCACCCCGCGGCAGATCACAGCCTTTGCGGATTTTCTTGGGAGCTCGCGCAGCGCTGCTGGTTGGCGGCCAAGGACAGCGAATAGGGGAGGTGTGCTCGACTCGAGCGAGCTGGTCGCATTTGGCAGACTCTGGCGGCTGATGCTTAGAGGCCGCAGAGGACCCTGCAGCACTCGGACCAAGAGGGACGGGGAAAAGGCGGCTAGGGAACGCGGAGCTGGCAGGGCGGAGGGTCCCCCGAGAGCCTTGCCCGCCGGCCCTGGGGGCCCGAACGCGCTGTGCGCTCCAGATCCATTTGCGGGCCGAACGAGCGAGAAACCACACTCAGGAGCAAGGATCTCTAGTATGACTAATCATGTCGCTTCCCCTGACTTCCAACGCAATGCTCATGATCCTCTCGCCCGTTCCGCTGATCGTCGCGCTCTTGCTCGTCCCGACTCCGACCGCCCAAGCCCAAGGCGACTTCAAGATAATCCGGGTGGGCAAGTATCTCCCGCAGCAGATAGAGGCCTTCGAAAGCCATGGTTCCCATCTCGGCATTGCCGCCTACACCGTCGGGAATACCCTCTGCAATATTACCAATCATTCCCTCCGTTGGTCCCCGGGTACCGGTCAGGATCATCCCGTCTTCGTCAGCAATGCCTATCGGTTGAAAGGGCGTCGCTTTGAACAGATCGGTCAATCGTGGGGTGTTCATCCATTTTGCGCTCTGTGCATGTCAATCTGCGCCGGGCAAGGTCCCGATGGCTGCGCTCAAGACCTGCGTGCCTATTGCAGTGAGGGACTGTCTGTCGCTCTAGCGGATGGCATGAAAGGTGGCCCCAGGTTCACGGTTTTGCCGACGGTTGGAGATCACATCCACCCCGACCCCAATCCCATGGGGTCCCCAATCACGCGCGGACGTTTGCAGATAGCGGTGAACGATGTCCGGCCCGGTCTCAATCTGGGTGCGAAGTACTGGGCTGAATCCCTTGGCATCCACTTCGAAGACCACAGTGCAGGCGGTGCGCGGAACAACGTTGCCTGGCGTGAGGTCGAGTTCCTGGCCAACGCGACCAACGAGCTGGTCGGGGCTACGCCTGAAAGCCACGAAGCGGAACCGGCCCTGTACGGCTGGAAGCAGGAAGACCCGGCCGTTCGAATCCAAGCCGTCGTCAACACCGACGAGGGAGGCCCCGGCGTGCATGGCTACTACGATGTGGCGAGCCGGGCGTGGGACAATGGGGATGGATCCTGGGACTACACCTATGTGGTTTACAACCAGAACTCTGGCCAAGGCGCTTCCGCACTTGAGATCCCGTCCCAAGCTGGAGTTCAGCTGACAAACACTTGGTTCCATGATGTGGACTACCACAGTGGAGAGCCCCAAGACGGCACCGACTGGGGGATGACCCAAAGTGCAAGTTCGATTCGCTTCGCTTGCACGGAGACGCACGCCCAGAACATCGATGCCAACGCCATCAACTGGGGGACAGCCTACAGCTTCGGGTTCACGGCGGACGCGGGTCCTAGTTCCAGCACGGGCTTGATTGAACTGTTCGAACCTGGGGTGGGGACGATCCTGACCTTTGCACTCGAGGGCCCCAACTTGATGCCGCCGCCGGTCGGCACGACCTACTGTTTCGGAACGACGAATTGTCCGTGCTCGGGGAGTGCGGGTCCCGACGAGGGCTGCGCAAACACCGGCGGTTCGGGCGCCAAACTTGTCGGGACCGGTATCGCCTCGTTGGCAGCGGACACCGTGAGGCTTCACATCAGCGGCGTACCGGGGAACAAGCCTGGCGTGCTGCTGCGTGGCAACAACCAGGTCACCCTCGCGACGGGAGACGGTCTGCTCTGCGTCGGTGGCGCAACGATGCGATCTCAACTTCAGGTGACAAACGCTGGAAGCACCGTCTTCAACCACTTCTCGGGCGGGGGCTTCGCAACGGTCTCCAATCCCGTGGGTGTCCCCACCAACTTCCAATTCTGGTATCGGGACAGTGGCAACCCCTGCTCCGGCAGTGGATTCAACTTCGCGAACGGGATCGAGATCGTCTACGTCCCGTAGGACAACAGAGTGTGGGGCGCCCGCTCTCGCGACAGGCGGGGATTCGGCTTCTAGGCAGGCGAATGGACGCGCAGAAACTACCCGGAAAAACTCCCATGAATCATCGATCTTTCACGTTCGGACTCCCGCTTTTCTTCGCCCTTGCGATCCTAGCTCTTTCTCCGAGTGCTCGCGCTCATGTGTCGCAGTCGGAGGAGAAGCTTCCTGCTTGGGAGGGCGTGCTCGAGCGCCTGACGCAGTCCGGGCAGCGCGTCGTCGAAGACGGGCTGACGGTTGGGATGGTGATCGGGATCGTGCGCGGCGGCGAGCGCCAGGTGCTCGCCTTCGGAGAGACGAAACTCGACAGCGGCAAGGCACCTGACGCCGAATCCATCTACGAGATTGGATCGGTGAGCAAAGTCTTCACGGGGATTCTGCTGGCGGATGCCGCTGTGCGCGATCTCGTGAAACTGGAGGATAATGTGCAGGGGCTGATCGGCGGCGACTTCAAGTTCAAGCAGTTCGAGGACAAGCCCATCCAGCTTTGGCACCTCTCGACGCACACCTCTGGCCTGCCGCGCATGCCCGGGAACTTTCGGCCAGCGAACGCGGACGACCCCTACGCGGACTACACGCTCGAGCAGATGTACAGTGCCTTGCAGGGCTACAAGTTGCGTCGTGCCCCCGGCGAGATGTACGCCTACAGCAATCTGGGCGTGGGCCTGCTCGGCAACCTACTCGTTCAAGCGAATGAGCAGTCGGGCGGCTACGGTGGCCTTCTCAAACAGCGCATCGCCGGTCCCTTGGGCCTGGAGCACACGCGCACGGAGCTGACCCCTTGGATGATCGAGCATCTCGTTCCCGGCTACGACGTGGATCAAAACCCCGCGTCGAATTGGACCCTCACTACCTTCGCCGGGGCCGGCGGGATTCGATCGAACGTGAACGACATGTTGAGCTTTGCCGAGGCTTGTCTGGATCCGGATGCCGGCCCGCTGGCCGATGCATTGAAGCTTTCCATGGAGGTTCGACACCGCGATCGCAGCGGCACGAGAATCGGCCTCGGATGGCACGCGGCTTCCAACGAGAAGACTCGTTGGCACAACGGGCAAACCGGCGGCTACCACACCTACTTCGCCATTTGGCCGGAAGGGAACGTGGGGGTTGTCATGTTGTCGAACACGACGAGTGGCTTGATGGACTTGTGGGCTGATGGTGCCCTGCTCTTGATGATGGGCCATGAACCCCGCGAACTCACCTACAAGCAACCCATCGCAGTGGATCCGCTGGTTTGTGAAGAACTGGTGGGGGACTACAAGATGGGCCTTTTGTCCAAGCTCAGCGTTTCCCTGCGCGCTGGTCGCATGTACGCGCAGATGACCTTTCAGCCGGAACTGCGCATTTATCCCTCCGGGCCCGATCGCTTCTTCTATCGCGCGGTCGAGGCCGAATTGGTTTTCCAGCGCGATGAATCGGGTGCGGTGGTTGGTGTGAACATCGAACAAGGCGGAGCGACGACCAAGGGCGAGCGGCAGTAGGGCGGCAACTCGATCTGCAGTTCAGAAACACCTGGGCTCACTGACTCCGCAAGGTGCCGCGCGCACGCAATCCATCTCCTTCGAAGGTCAACCCGAGGGTGGCGCTTCCCAGCTGTTCCAAGCATGCGGGCGAGCGCGGTCCCGGCTTGGGCCAGGTTGGATGACCGTACACGCTGGAGACCATCGTATTGCGGGACTCGTCCCACTCGAAGTTTCCTCCACCCGGGCATTGCAAGCGCACACCAAACAGTTGTTCGTGGACTTCCACTGGATCTCGATGCGGGAAGCGTTGGCGCCACTCATTCAGGATCGGAATCGAATTCCAGCTGGCCCACTGATGTTGCTGGCGACCTTCCAGTGCCCAAAAGTAGGCCAGCACAGTTTGGGTTTGGGCGGGGCCGACGCGCAGCAGCGCGCTGTTGTTGTCAGCCTCCTGGATCTTGTCTCTCGCACCCGACGGCCGTGTCGTGCACGAACTGCGCGCGCCGTTCCGCGACGGCACCACGCTCTTCATC
>CALCXM010000062.1 GCA_937905825.1 uncultured bacterium | reverse complement strand
AAATCTCGTTGCCCACGTCGTCAAAGCGCATGGCAAAGCCGCCAGTGACTTGTTCGGGCGCGTTGGGATCCAAGCGAAAGCCCACCGGGGGCAGTTGGTCCCCCGAGGCAATCCGGTTGCCAGCCAAGTCCGCGGGACCGTCCGCGCTGTCATCCAGCAGGATCCGGTAGCCATCCGCAACGCCCGCCGTATGGCTAAAAGGCAGAGCCGGGTGCGACCACAGGAATTGGCTTTGATCCGCACTCGGGATCACCTCTCCAATGGCGTAGTCGAAGGCCTTGCCGAAGGGCAGGCTCGCTGCCCGTTGGATCGAAAAGCCGTCGAAGGCCGTCAGGGTGCTCACATCCATCGGCTCGCTGAATTGCAGCCACACCCCGGCATTGGGAGACACGTCCTGGGCCGAACCTTGGCCCGCCGCCGGGCTGAAGCGCACGAAGCAAGCCGGTTCATCGACGCCCGCTTCCCAAGTCGTTTGCAAGCGGGCAGGCCCCGCTGTGAACGCAGCGTTGGCCGGAACGAGCACATCCACCACCACGTTGGATGGGGAGCCAGCGGAATCCACCGCGCGCACGACGCCGACCACCTGCCCTTGCGGCTGCGCTTGCGTAATCATGTCCCCGACTTCGATGCTCGTCGCACAAGCGTCCACGTCGAACTGAATCAACGGCAAGCTGAAGCGCCCAGGCAATTGCGGATCGGCCACGGGCGTGCCAACGATGGTTGTGCCCAAGCTCCCAATCACCTGCGGGCTGTCGTCATCAAACAGGAACCCATTGAACGGATCTTGCGTCGTGCTTCCACCGCTGCGCATGGCACGCACCACGTCGAAGGTGCCGCTGCTGTTGTCGTTGTTGCCATTGCCGACGTAGGCCAGCCCATTGCCGCTTGGGTTGCGCAGAATCTGCGTTTGACCCAAAGCGCCAACCACCACCGTCGGAATGCGCAAGCCCAAGTTGGCCACGTGCATGTTCACGCTCTCCGGAAATCCAAGGGCGTTGACGGGCAAGGGCGGGTTGGAGGATTGGGCATCGACCCAGGTGACCACCGGCGCGATCAACACGCGCGTCGAGTAGAACTCCGGCGTTCCGTTGCTGTTCAAGTCCGCCAAGTTGCCGTGGTTCGGATCGCAGAAGACGCGGGCGTCAAAGGGTTGGTCCGGCAGGCTGCCGGTCAGCACGCGCAGCACCTGATGGGCCAGTTGACCGCTTATGGGGTTGGCCACTTGCCCTCCCGCTGCATCGTTCCAAGTGCCTCCTTCGAAGGCCGGCTCGAGCAAGTCTTGAAACTCCAAGGCGATCGTCGCGTTGCGCGGAATCATGCTGAAGGGCCCGAGCTCGTTCACGTCCAAGTCCTGGTCGACGATGCTCCTGAAGTTCGCTTCCACGTTCTCGAGGGCTTCCTTGAAACGAATCGTGCCTGCCTTCGCGGGAATCGTCAGCGTGAACTGCCCGGTGACCGGATTGCGCTGCAAGCCATAGGCCAAGGCCGCTCCATGGCTCGGTTGAAAAACGTCCCCGTCGCGAATCCCATCGGAGATCAAAAAGTCCCGCAGTTGCTGCGTGCCTTGATGGTCCGCCACCTGCACCAAGCGTCCCCAATGAACGCCTGCTATCAAGAGGCTGGACCCATTGCCGCCCAGGTTCGGCTGCGGCAGGAAGTACCTGGAGCCAATCGTTGGGTCCGGATGCGTGGCGAGCACTTCGGAGGCGGCGCCCCAGGCTTGTGCGGAGGTGCTCGAGGCCCCGGAGGGGACGGTGGCGAAGGCCGCGTGGGCCGCGCCTTGCTCGACGCCCTCGGAGCACCCGGCGCCAAGGGCCACAAGGGAGCACAGGGCACCGATGGCAAGACGTTGGGAAGGAAGGCCGCCGGGCGTCGAGCCGGCCCGGTCGTTGGGAAGCTTCATCATGATCGAAATTGTTCTCTCTGAAAAACGAGCGAGGTGCTGAGGGGCAGGGACTGCACAAAGCGAGGGTCGGAAACGAGGGTAGCGAGTGCTCTCTCCCGTGTCCCCGGGAAGTAAAAACCCGCATGAGATGGGGGATGCCCCGGGCTGGGAAGGAGCGAATTACCAAGCGAGTTCCGCCGCTACCGGTGGGTAGCAGGCCAAACGGCGCGGGTTACACCCAAGTATTCGTTAGCGAGCCTCGGCCGTTGCTCCTCACGCTGAAAAACAACGTCCTCACCCGATTCGCCCCTGGAGTCCCCGCTAATGCTTGGAGTAGCCAAAGGCCAAGGTCCGCAACTCGGCCGTCTCACCGCTTGGAACGTCGGAGATGAAGGTCAGTCGAAACTGAAACCAGCGCGCGCCGTCGAGCTGTCCAAGTTGTGATTTCCAGTCGTCCCCGTTCAGGAACTCCACGTCATCGCCAGCCCTCGAATCACCGTAGGGGTTCAAGTCGCGTACGTCGCTGATGGGATTGCCCGCGATCAACTCGGCCGGTGGAGCGGCGCTCGCCCCGCGAAAGGCGAGCGTCACGGACGTGCCGACGGGCAAGTCCTGGGCCGCCGGTTCCAAGCGCGGCTCCACATACAAGGTCGTGCCTTCCCCCGTGTCGAACCACATGGAGTGAGCGCGACTGACGCGGGTAACGAGGGCCAGCTCCCCCATGCGCACGTCCTTTGTTCCAAAGTTCGTTTGCGCGCCGGGTGGCGAGGAGCTGGTACTGAATCCCCCGACCGCGTGGGTCGTGTAGTCTGGATTCACCACCCGCGTGATGCCATCAACGCCCACACCGCCGGTGCTATGGGCAGTCGCCACGGGACTCAGGGTGTGCCCCGGATACCGGGAGACATCGAAGCTGTTCAAGCCCAGGGCGCCCGAGAACGGGTAGCAGCGAAACTCCATCAAAAGCGGCAAGCCCACGCTCGGAACCTCCCCGGCGGCATAGAGCTTTGGCGTGCCCGGCGGCCGGCCATAAGCATCTAGCTCGGAGTCGAGGGGCACGCCGCCCCCGAAGTTTCCCCCAAGTGCCTGCAAGGCCGTATCGCGCCAGGTATAGAGCTGGTGATCTTCCGGCGCCAAGCCCTGATTCAAAGGCAAGGGCAACAGGCTCATGCCAGTGCTTGATTGATAGATGTCCCCTGGGTTGATCACGAAGCCACGGCTCTTGGGATGCACCACCTTGAGCGGGTCCTCAAGGGGGTCGTTCTGGTTGAGCTCGAATTCCGACTCCAAGCCGGAAGCGGGAAAGCGTGGAAAGTAAGAAGGAACACTCAGCATCTCATCCGGCAGCCAGGCCGCGTGCGCCAGGCTGATCGAAAACTCTTGGTACACGTCCGCCGCAACCGTCCCGCCCGTGGGCGCCCAAGCGATGCCCTCCACGTCCACGTTGTAGCCGAACTCATCCTCCAAGCCGAAGCCGAGATCCGGGTAACGCCAAAGGGTTTGCAACTTGGACCCGAGCGGAGTCAAGGGCTCTTGAATGCCTCCAAAGTAAGGCCACATGTACTGGGTCAAGGGAGCCTGATTGTCCATGGCCGCCGTGAAGTGCACCACGTCCCGCGGCACGATGCGCTCTTCGTCAAAGTCGAAGTAGATCTGCTCCTGCCGAAACTCGAGCTTGCCATCTTCGAAGAGTTCGTTCCCTACATCTTCAAAGCGCAAAGCAAAGCCACTGGTGACCAATTCGGGAGCGTTCGGGTCCAAGCGAAAGTCCACCGTCGGCAGCAAGTCCACGCTCGCCATCCCGTTGCCCGCCAGGTCCGCCGGTGCATCGATCCCATCGAGCATCACGCGGTAGTGTTCCGCTACCCCCGCGCGGTGACTCAGTGGCAGGCCACTAGGGTTCCGATAGAAGGTCTGTCGGTCCGGGCCAGGAATGACCGTACCGATGGCGTAGTCAAACCCATGCCCGTCCGCCGACGCTTGTCCCCGTTGGATCGAAAACCCGTCGTAAGCCGTCAGGGTTTTGACGTTCATCGGTTCGCTAAATTGCAGGCTCACAATGGATCCAGGGTCCACGTTGCGCGCGGGCTCCGGTCCGTTGTCGGGGAAGAAGCGCACAAAGCAGGCGGGCTCGTCCGCGCCTGCTTCGAACACCGTCTGGAGCCGCGCCGGCCCCGCCACAAAGATGCCCCCGAGCGGCGCAAGCACGTCCACCACGATGTTCGTCAAAGAGCCTTGGTCCACCCCACGCACGACCCCGAGCACTTGCCCCTGGGCCAGCACGTCCCCCGCTTCTACCGAGGTCACGCAAGCTGACGCGACAAACTGCATCGCGGGCAAGGTGAAGCGCCCCGCAATCGTCCCGTGAGCCACGGGCACTCCAACGATCTGCACCCCCAAGGAGCCAATCACTTGCGGGCTCACATCATCGAATAGGTACCCGTTGTACGCATCCTGCGTCTGGCTTCCCCCGCTGCGCATGCCGCGCACCACGTCCAAGGTTCCATGGGAGTTGTCCGTCGAACCGTTGTTGACGCTTGAAACAAACTTGCCCAAGCGATTGCGCAAGACCGCGGTCTGTCCCGCCCCGTACCCGGTCGGAATACGAACGCCCAAGTTGGCCAGGTCCACAACGAGTCCCTCTGGAAACCCGAGCGTGTTGATCCCAAGCGGCGGGCTTGAATTCTGCGCATCCACGTTCGTCACCACCGGCGTTATCAGCACCCGCGTTGGAAAGAACGTCGGCGCCGCTTCCCCCGCTTCCTGAAACAAGTCCCCATGATTCGGATCACAGAAGACCCGCGTTGCAAAGGGCATTTCAATCGGTATCCCGCTCTCGACCCGCACGACCTGCGTAGCCAACTGCCCGGTGCTCCCGTTCACCACCGTCCCACTCGACAGGTCACTCCAACCCCCGTGTTTGTAGCGCGGCGCGAGCAAGTCTTGAAAGTCGAAGGCAATCGTCGCATTGCGCGGCACCATCGTGAACGGCCCGAGCTCATTCGCCCCGATTCCCCGATCCACCACTTCATCCAGCCCCGCCTCCAAATTCAGCAAGGCCTCCAAAAACCGCACGGTCCCGCCCTTCGCCGGAATCGTCACTGCAAAGTCCCCGGTGACCGGATTGCGCTTCAACCCGTAATGCATGACTCCGCCAATGCTCGGCGAAAACGCATCCCCATCCCGAATCGAGTGCGCGATCAGGAAGTCCCGCATCTGCGGATCCCCTTCCCCATCCATCACCTGCACCAAGCGCCCCCAGTGCACGCCGCTCACAAAAAGTGCGTCCGCATCCCCGTCTTCATGGGGCGTCTGCAGAAAGTACTTCGACCCGATGCTCACATCCGGTTGGCACCCCATGACCTTCACCAATCCCGGTGCAAGCTGTGCGGAAACGCTTGCTGTTTGCGCCACCGTCGGTGCGCTATGGCTCGCCCCCGAGCCCGCATCCCCCGGCACCTCCGAACACCCGGTCCCCACAAGCCAACCAGTCCAGAGTGCGAGCAGGACCGTTTTCGGGTACGAGCGCTTTGTTTCCGAGCGAACTTCTCGGGCGGGGAGAATCTTCCTCATGAGGCGAACCTTGCGATGAATGGGAGTCAGAAGTGCGAAGCGAGAGTCGAGCCATCCCGCGGGGGCCGCCAATCGCAATTTCCGGACCACGCG
>CALCXM010000061.1 GCA_937905825.1 uncultured bacterium | reverse complement strand
GGCTCAGTGGCTCAGTGGCTCAGTGGCTCAGTGGCTCAGTGGCTCAGTGACGATCCGTGGCGCGCCCGCCCGCCCCTGAACTCAGACTCCCAAGCTCGCCGCGCGGGTCCTCAAGACCTGCGCGTGCACTCCGTCCACACGGAGATTGTTCATGCACGGATGCCCCTCCACAAAGCAGTGCCGTTTGCGACATGGGGAGCACTCCGCCGGCTCGTACAGCACCGCGTCAGGTCTTCCAAAAGGCCCCGTGCGCAGGGGGTCAGCCGCCCCAAAGAGCGCTACGAGCGGAGTTCCCGTGGCCACCGCCATGTGCATGGGCCCCGTGTCGCAGGCCACGAACACTTCGCTCGCCGCGATCAAGCCCGCCGTCTGCTTCAGGCTGAGCTTGCCCACCGTGTCCAGCAAGCCAGCTGGCCCTTGCTCGAGCAACTGATCCGCATTGTCCCTGTCCCCTGGACCTCCAACAAGCGCCACCCGCTGCGCACCAAACTCCCCAGCGAGCCTGCTGGCGAGTTCCGTCCAATGCTGCATGGGCCAATGGTTCGACGGCTTGCTCGCACCGATCCCCAGACTGACCGCGGGCCGCACTCCCTCCCAAGGCTCGAAGGGCAGCTTCCAAACGGGCTCTTGCTGGGGGAGACCGAGGGCTTCCCCGAATTCCAAGTACTGGCCGACGGTCACCCCAGGCGTCGGGTTCGCCGCAATCCGTTCGTTGGTGAAAACCCAGGACCCTTCCTTGCAGCGCCCGCGATCAAAACCGAGGCGCCGGGGCGCCCCCGATAGCCGGGTGATCAGGCCGCTCTTCAGAATGCGCTGAAGGTCGATCACGAGGTCAAAGCGTTGGCGGCGAAGCTCCCGCAGAAAAGGCCACCACTCGCTCCGCTTGTTCACGTCGAAGACCAGGAAGCGATCCACCGCGCAGTGCCCCTGCACCAAGCCATGGGCCAAGGGCGCGATGACCCAGGTGATGTGGGTTTCCGGGTAGGCGGCCCGCAGTCGATTCACCAGGGGCAGGGAATTGACCACGTCACCGATGGCACCGAGCTTGACGATGCAGAGCTTCTTGGGAGCGCTCATGGGCTGGCAGTGTAGTCCAGGCGCGTCCCGGGACCAGGACTGCGCGGCCCAACTCTGACGGAAAGGGGGCCCGGGGGCGGTTTGCGGGACACAATAGATCTGGCAGAATGCCGCGCGCCCCCTAGCGCCCCCTCTCGAGAGATCCAACCCATGAGCACCACCCGCTTCCAATCCCAGACCGAAAGCCAAATCGATGGCCAGGGTCCCAAGGTGCACGTGGTCACGTTCGGCTGCCAGATGAACAAGTACGACTCGACCCTGGCGGAGGGGCGTTTCAAGGCCAAGGGCTACACGACCACCGCCAGCATGGACGACGCGGACGTGGTGCTCTTCAACACCTGTTCCGTGCGCGAACACGCAGAAGAACGCACCTACTCCTGGCTCGGTGAAATCAAACGCGCCAAGGAAGCGCGCCCGGAGCTCGTGATCGGTGTCATGGGCTGCATGGCCCAGCGCGTGGAGAACGAAGTCTTCCGTCGCGCGGGCCACGTGGACCTGGTGGTCGGCACCCGCGAGTTCCAACGCATACCCGAACTCGTGGAAGAAGTGCGTGAGCGCCGCGCGAACCCGGACAAGTACTCCAAGAAGGAACGCCGCATCCTCGCCACGGACGGCGAAGTGGAAGTCGAAGTCGATCGCTCCGACGAAACCTACACCGGCGGAACCCAAGCCTTCCTGGCCGTCATGCGCGGCTGCGACTTGAGCTGCACCTACTGCATCGTTCCGACGACCCGCGGCAAGGTGAAGAGCCGTCCGATGGACTCGCTCTTGCGCGAAGCCCGTTGGCTCGTGGGCCAGGGCGTGACCGTCTTGACCTTGCTGGGTCAAACCGTGAACAGCTACGGGGAAGACTTCCCCAAGCCGCTAGAAGGCGAAGCCCACTACCTCGGCCGTCAAGGTCGCCCGGCCCTGGCGGACCTCTTGAACGAGCTGCAGAAGATCGAAGGCCTCCAGCGCATTCGCCTGATCACCTTGCATCCCGCCTACGTCACCGAGGCCTTGGCGCATTCGATTCGCGACAACGACAAGGTCGATCGCTTCTTGCCGCTGCCAGCCCAAGCGGGATCCGATTCCATCTTGCGTGCCATGAAGCGCGGCTACACCCTCGAACTCTACCGGGACCGCATCGCCATGCTGCGCAGCATCGTTCCCGACATCGAGTTGGGCAGCGACTGGATCGTGGGCTTCCCGGGCGAGACCGAGGAAGACTTTGAAGGCAGCCTGGCCTTCATGGACGAGGTTGGCTTCGTGGTGAACTACATCTTCAAGTACGACCCGCGTCCGACCACCAAGTCCGCCGAAGCCATGTCGGACGACATCACGACCGCCGTCAAGAAGGAACGCAACCAACGCATGTTGCAGCTCTCCGCACGCATCGGCTTGCGGCGCATGTCCGCCTACGTTGGACAAGTGGTCGAAGCGTTCCTCGAAGAACCCTCGGAGCGCTTCTCGGGCAGCCTCAGCGGGCGCACGGTTCACGGCTTGCCGATCAACACCAAGGCCGACGATTCCCTGGTGGGGACCCTCGTGCGCATCCGCGTCAACGAAGCCACGGCCTATGGCATGAGCGGCGAGTTGGTGACGGACGAAGTGGCGGCTGGCTAGGTCGGACTAGTGTCCTGGACCACCCAAGACTAGGCGTGGGGCTGACCGGTGAAGGCTTGGTTCCTTAGATGAGGGAGGGGAGAGGTTCAGTCAGGCGCAGCCCTCGGTCGAGAATCGAGGCGCAGAGTGACGGAGTGATTCGCCGCAGCTGCCGAATCGAAGGACCGTGCTTGTGCAATCGCCCGTTCTGCTCCGAGCGATTGATCTGGTTCGAATGCCAGACCCCGCGTGACTTCGAACGGCCCAGGGACTCCGTACCTCTCGCGGGCTCCGTGGCCGGTACCTGGCGCCGAAGATGGCTCCCGCGGCCCAATTCCTTGACCGCATTCTCTTGAGTGCGGGCCAACTCCCGGTGGGACCTTGCGTAGGCTACGTCGACGCCTCGATGGAGGCCTCCCACGATCGCGCGCACTCCAGTGCCGCGGCCCCCTCATCCCACCCCAAGACCCAAATCCTAATGAACGCTCACCGATCCCTTCTCCTAGCCGCCAGCTTGGGCTTTGCAAGCTGCGCCAGTGCTCCCGCCGAAATCGGGGCTCCAAGCGCCGCGGTGCAAGCCGACACCCTCACCGTTCACGTGGTCGAAGCTTCCGGCGGTGCCTGAAGCGCTGCCCTTATGGCCCGTGCGGCCATGGAAAGTTTGGATGGTGTGGATCGCATGCTGATGAGCGGGACGCGCGCGACACTTGTGCTGGAGGCAGGCGCGAAATTGTCGCAAGCCGACGTGAAAGGGGCCGTCGAGGACAAGGGACTCAAGTTTGAGAGCTTGGAACAGATGGACGTCAAACGCGCTTCCGCGGCTTACGTGGCGAAGACTCCGAAGTTCACCTGAGCATCCACCGCAAAAGAGGTCCGTGCGACCTTGATCAAGAACTTGCCCGGTGTTCAGGACGTGTTCTGTGGAACGGAGACGATTGTTCACATGAAGAGTGGCAGTGCGGCACTCGATGCTGCATCCCTGAAAGAAGCCCTCTCCGAGTTCGACATCGTCTGCGAAGGTGTTGAGCGCGACGACTCAAGACTGCTGTAATTCGACTCGTTTGCGTGCGCAAGCGGCGGCCCAGGCTGGCCGCTTCCGCGATGCAGCTGAATCACGGAACAAGAGCTTCCGATCATCACGTCCGCCGGATTCTCCCCTCGGGAGAGTCCAGCGGACTTGTCGTTGGCCGTCCTGTTGACTCCTGCTTCGAGGAACCGGAGTTTGGGTCCCCGGGACAAGCGGCCCCAGGAGAGCTCCATCGAACTTGACCGTTGATTCCTCGCGCAGGGCGCGCGGCGGGAGCTCAGCAATCAGCGAGGCTTGGTTGATCCTCCACGGAGCAGTGGGCTCTTGCTGGTCGTGCCATTAACGATTGGGCCCGGAACGCTCGGACTGCGAACCCCGGAGAACTCAAAGATCGCGGCATCCAACTTGCGCCAGATCGCATGGGAGCGTTCCTGGGGACTGACCTGGCCGACGATGTGCGTCTCCCAGCAGGAACGCAGGACTTGCACGTCAATGTTCAAGCTCAAGGGCGATCCATCTCCGAAGACATCGAACAGCTCGATCTTGCCCCGGTAGACCCCCGGTGAGAGTTCCACCAGTGTGGTCGTGCTCGGATTTGCAGGCAGCTCCAGTCCTTTCCCGCGGGCGACCAATTCGCAGAGCCCGTCGTAGTACAGCTCAAGAAACTCCCCGAGTTGCATGCCGAGTTCTTCCACCGAAATTTGGAACACGTAGGACCAATGATCTTCGGCGCCTGGGGTGGACCATCCCGGCGCAAACAGCAGAACCTCATCGCCTAGGGGCAATTGGGGAGCGAAGGCCGGCGGCAGGGCGATGGACTCCGTACGCCATTCGCGAATCCAATCGGGGGCCGGGTCAGGCCGCGCAGGGTTGGAATCCGCCAAGGGCCGGGGCGGGAGCGAGTCTGTCTGCGGTGCCGTTGCGCAACCGGACAGAAACAGCATGCAGGCAAAGCTGTGTTTCCACATGGTGGGGGAGCCTTTGGGCGAGTTCTGGCGTACAGGCGGCGACTGCTGCGGGCTCAAACGATGAAGCCGGCGAGAGGCCGCGCTCGTGCGCTCACTCTCGCCGGCTCGTATCCCTGTTTCATTAGAGGGCCCAGGTCACTTCGCGCGCGTTGGTCGTGTTGAATCCATTGCCACAGGGACCTCCAGCGGGGTCGTGGTACCACAACTGGTAGACGCGGGTACCCGGCTGGTTGACGACGCCCACCGTTCCGATATTCACGCTGCTTTGCGAGGACCCTTGTGCGTCCGCGAAGACCACCTGAAGCCGAAAGATCTGTCCGCCGGCACACAGGCGTCCGTCTCCGAAGAACATTCCGGAGCCTCCTCCTAGGAGACTCGCTCCTTGGAAGTAGATCCCCGCGGTCAACGGGGGCAGTCCCGAAGCGGTGAGTTGCAGAGTGGAATTGCCAACCTTCGGAATGCCGCTCACCTCCAAAAGGGCACCGGGGGAACCTGCGCTGTTGGTGCAGCCCGCAGTCGGGGTCGATCCATCGTTGGTGTTTCCACAGGGACAACCGAGGCCCTGGGCTTCGCCTCCGCAGAAGGAGGGGGCGAACAGGTCCTTGGTGATCTCGTCGAGGAACTGAGACCCAGAGCCAATGGCAAAGCCGCGCATGGCAATGCCACCGCCCGTGGTCGGGCCCTGCACCGGCGGCGTGGACTTCAGCAGGGTGACTCCAAGTTCGTCGTATAAATTGACGACGACCATGCCGTTGGCAGCCCAATCGATCTCCACCATGCGCCAGACTCCAGCTTGGAAGGTGTGCGCCGAGCTGCTCCTGTCGCTGTAGCCGTATCCGGTGTTTTGCTGGAGGAGCAACTCGTTGGTGTTGGGGGCCAAGACGGCGCTCCAGCAGCCACTCGGCGAGGCGCCAAAACCCAGATAGACTCGACCGTCGTTGCTCATCTGAACGCGTGCTCGGATCCGGTCTCCCGGTTGGGCGGTGACATCGGTTCGGTAACGCCAGCTCGCAGAGCCGGAGATGAACTCAAGGCCAAAGCTTCCGACATAGGCCGCCGCAGTCGTGACCGTTGCGTTGCCCCCGACTCCTACTTCGGTGTAGGCGCTTAGGTTGCCGCTCTCGAAGTTATCTAGGCTCTGGGCTTGAAGGGCCGTGCTGAGCAAACAAGCCGCGAGGGCGATGGCGTTCAATTTCATGATTCGGATGGGCAGGTGAAGGTGGACCGTGATGGACCAGCGGGCGAGACTCTTACTCCCTCGCCAGACCAAATGATGATTGCAGATGGGGCAAGTGGTCCGCCCCAGACCAAGGGTACCTCGATGCGAGCGAATTTGCTCGCTTGCTCTCCCTCCCGCCGGCGACGTGTAAGTCACTTCTGCGTAATCTGTTAGGGATCGATATTGCTCGGGCGCCCGTGGATGACATCCGCATTTGGGCGCTCACCGAATGAAAAGCGAGCGCTTTTGATTTTCAGGGGGGCCTTCTTCCGACCAATTCGTGGGCCAGGGCCAGAAGAATCCCGTCGTCCCTTTGGCCTGGCAGAGCCTGGTTCAACGTGCCGCATCGGGGCCCAAACTCCTCGGTGAATCCTCGAGTGCAACTGGGTTTCTCGAGGGCGCTGCAAGTTGGATGCGGAGACTCTGAATCGAGGGCACTTTCAAGGGAGCCTGCTCGAGTCCCGGGTCGGATTTCTCTACATTGCAGATGCCTTGGTCTGCAATGCGAGCAGCCCAATCATCAACGACGCCCCCCCCCGAATCCACACATCTTCTTCGAACCCCGCGCCGACCCCATGGACAAGCTGCGACAACTGGATGCACTGGGAGGTCTGATCGGCGGCACTCCCATGCTCGCGATCCACTGCCTGCTCGACGGATCCAAGTACACCGTCTTTGCGAAGGCGGAGAACTTCAACTTCACCGGATCGATCAAGGATCGCATGGCCCTGCACATCCTGCGGGATGCCTACCGCGCGAAGGCCATTTCAGAGACCGATGTGATCGCCGAAGCCACCAGTGGAAACACCGGCATCGCCTTTGCAGCCATCGGTCGCGCCTTGGGCCACGAAGTACGCATCTACATGCCGGATTGGATGAGTCGTGAACGAGTGATGGTGATCGAAAGCTTGGGCGCCAAGGTCATTCCGGTTTCCCGCGAAGAAGGTGGCTTCGTGGGCAGCATCGAGATGGTGCGGCAACGGGCGGCGCAGGACCCGGGCACGTTCCTCCCGAGTCAGTTTGATAACCAAGCCAACGTGGAAGCGCACCGCTGCTCTACTGGGCCGGAGATCCTTGCGCAACTGGGAACCACGGGACGCGTTCCCACGGGTTTTGTGGCCGGCGTGGGAACGGGCGGCACCGTGATGGGGGTGGGACGCTTCCTGCGCGGCGCCATCGCTTCCTGCAAGATTCATCCCCTCGAGCCTGCGGAGTCGCCCACCTTGCGCACGGGTTCTAAGGTGGGCAGCCATCGAATCCAGGGCATTAGCGATGAGTTCATTCCATCCATCGTCAAGCTCGACACCCTGGATCCGATCGTCGACGCCTGCGATGGGGACGCCATCCTGATGGCTCAGGCCCTCGCCGGGCGCCTGGGTTTGGCGGTTGGAATTAGCTCCGGCGCCAACTTGATTGGTGCCTTGCTGGTGGCCCGCGAGCAAGGGCCCGAGTCGGTGGTTGTGACGGTCTTCCCCGACAGCAACAAGAAGTACCTATCGACCGACTTGTTCAGCGTGGAACCGGCCCTCGAACACTACCTAACCCCGCGCGTGGAGCTGATCGGTTTCGATGTGATCCCAGGGCAACGGGTTCAGGAACTCTAAGTCGGCCTTCGCGGAGCACGGGCCATCTTCCGGGGCTCTTGTTGCCGCAGGCGATCCCCAAAAAAAGGCGCCGCCCCTGTTGACCAAGGGCGGCGCCAAGCGGTCCTTTCTAGCCTACCACTGAATGCCGTAGCCGTTGGAGGTGTTGAATCCCGTGCCGCAGGGGCCGGTCGTGTCGCGGTACCAGTACTGGTAGCTGCGCGTCTCGCCGCCGGTCAGTCCCTCCGCTAGGGAGATGGAGAAGTTGGTCGCGGCGCTGCCTGAAGCATCAGCGAACACCACGCCCAATCGAAGGATGGGGCCGCTAACGCAACGCAGTCCGTCGCCGAAGAACGAAGGGGCGATGGTGCCTGGTCCGCTAAAGAACAAACCTGGGGAGTTCGCCGCCGCTTGGGTCACCGAGAGCACTAGCGTGTCGCTACCGACGGTGGCACTACCGGAGCCGGTCATGATGGCGCCGAGTCCGGAGTTGTTGGAGCAGCCGCTCTCTTCCGTGACGCTGTTGCCGCAAGGGCATCCTGACGCCGTGTTGGCATAGCAGAAGCCCGTGCCGGGAGCTCCGCCGTTCACGTTCCAGTTGTCGAAGGACGGGTTCTGGTAGGTGCTGATGCCGTAGTCGCTGCCAACCGAGGTGAAGGAGGCCAAAATGCCCGGCGCCTGGAACTGCTCATCCCAGTTTCCATCCGAGTCGCGATCGATATCGAGGACGGCGAGGTCACCGGCGCTGAGGAAGGACAACTGCATGCGGCCAGCTGCCGTGGGGACCGCGAGATCGAAGTAGTACGTCGCGGCCCAAGGGGACCCATTGATGCCCTTGTAGAAGAACACTCTGTCGTAGATTCCATCCCCCGTGTTGTCTTGCACCTTCGCAAAGACGTTCTCCGTGGCGTTGGTAGCCGAGCCCACGGTCAGGGCCACATAGATCGCGCCAGCTCCCGTTGCTTGGGGCAGGAAGTCGACTTGCTGAACAGAGTCTGCGTAGTCGGCGCCGAGGGTGTTGTGCGTCATCCAGGAAACGCTCGAAGTACCATGTCCGGCGTTGTTGGCGATCAGAAGATCACCGCTGCGCTCGGTCCAGTCCGCTCCCATGGAAGCGCTGTCGGGACGATTGAAGTCATCGGCTGCGGAGCCGGCACCACCCAGCAGCATGCTGCTGGCTTCGGAGGCGCGTAGGGGAAGGCCAGGATGGCTGGCATCCACCGGGGCTTGAGCGAAGCTAGGAAGGGACAAGCAGAGTACGGGGATCAACGCTTTCATGATGGACCAGTAGGTTTGGATTGAACGGCAGAAGCGGAAACGATTCATCCGAGCATACCCCTAAACCGGAACCTTTGCAGGGTTGTGCTGGAGAGAAGGTTCCGGACGCCCCTGAATCTAGCAGACCGTTGAAACAACCATTCCGCCCCAGAGCCCCAGCCTCCGTTTTCCGTCGCCGCCCGGTGGACTGGAGTCTCCAGCAGTTCGAGCTCCAAGGGTTTGAAGTCAGGGGAACAGCGAATGATCCCCGTGTTGGACGGCTATGAAGTGGGAGATGTCCCGGTTCAAGCCCCGGCCCCCGGGAGTTCCGTCCTGCCCCCGGGTTTCAACTGTGGGGCCATGGGCTACGTCCGGTGCTGCAGGATGGTAGAGGTATTCTCGTCCCCAACTGTCGATGGGCACGGCCTCGCATCCGAGTAGATTGCGTCCTGTTGCATCGAGAGCGACCAATGGCTCAAGCGAGTTCGGGTACGCACCCCCATGGACAGCGGCGTAGGCATTCATTGCAGCGCAGATCGCGCGCAGGTCGTTCTTGCAGCGCGCCTCGTGACGGCCAGGACAAGTGGGAAAGACGAGCCGCGTGAGCCGGCGGCTGCAGGGAGGCAGGCAAGTGGTGGCCAGCAAGAACATCAAGGGAACCCAGGGCACGGATCGTCTTGTGTGGCTTGAGCTGGACTCTACGCAGGGGGGCATGGACTGTGGACGCCGTCCATTCTGGAGCCTTCCCTTGGTCCCTGTGTTTTCTTGGGACGAGTCCTCGCCCGTGCGGGACTGCTCGAGGACCAGATTGAACGCCACAGCCGCCGGCCTCAATCGACCCCGTCAAGATCGATGACAGACGTCACCCGCATGGGACGCACGGGGAGAGTCCCTGGAGTGGAGGCGAGCTCTCCAAGCGCCCCAAGTCTTTGCCAGGTTGGCCTATGGCGATCAAAGCCTTTATGAACGCAGTTCCATCTTCCGGATGGGGCCCCTGGCCAACATCGAACATCGCTTGATGTGCCACGGCTCAGGCATCCACATGGGCTCGGAATTCTTGTCTGCGTTTCCAGGGAGGACATGGAGATTGTCTTGGGACTGGGAGCCGAACTGAGCGGCAAAATGGTGCTGAGCCACAACGAGTGAAAGCGCGCTCAGACGCGAGTCGCCCGGCGGCAAGTCGGCGCCGTCCAGATCCGCTCGTCGGGCTTCGAGGGCCCCGGGCGTAGGAAGAATCTCCGGTGCAAAGTGCAAGCGCAACTGCCGTACAGTAGGGTGCTCACCATGATCGAGCCTCTCGTCAAGCTTGGCAGTGCTCGGGTGCTCGCGAGCCGCTACGCGCGACAGTCCTCGTCCGGCCGTCCAAGGGATTGCCGGGACGCTCGCTGAATCCCCCCACGCACGACTCTCCTCACCACCCATCGAATGAAAACGTAACTCACATGTCTAGGGAGTCCGAACCCAACCACCTCCCGCCGGGGACCTCACCAGGTCTGCGGCGCGTCGCTCTTTCTCTGTCGCGTCCCGTCGAGAAGTTCCTGCACATTCAGGCCTCCAGTGGCATCGTCTTGATGTTGGTGGCGCTGATCGCCATGGCCTGGGCCAACTCGCCCTGGGCGTCCAGCTACGAACACTTCTTGCACGCGCCGATCAAGGTTGGCGTGGGGGACTTCGTCTTCGACAGGAGCGTGCACTTCTGGGTCAACGACATCCTGATGGTTGTCTTCTTCTTTGTGGTCGGCTTGGAGATTCGGCGCGAGTTGCACCAGGGCGAGCTTGCGGAGCTGCGTCGCGCCGCTCTTCCGATCGCGGCCGCCCTGGGAGGCATGCTGGTTCCCGCGGGGCTCTACTTCGCCCTGACGTCCGGACAAGTGGAAGCACGCGATGGATGGAGTGTGCCGATGGCCACGGACATCGCCTTTGCCGTCGGTGTCTTCGCCCTGCTTGGGAAGCGCGTACCCGCCGCCTTGCGCGTCTTGCTCTTGGCGCTCGCCATCATCGATGACATCGGAGCCATCCTGGTCATCGCCCTGTTCTACACCTCCGAGCTGCTGCATGGGGGCTTCGCTCTGGCCGGTGGAGGGATCGTGCTCGTGCTGCTCATGCAGCGTGTTGGAATCCGCAACCCGTTCCTCTACATTGTCCCTGGCGTCTTGTTGTGGGCCGGCATTTTGTGGTCTGGAATTCACCCCACGGTTGCCGGTGTGATCATGGGCTTGCTCACTCCAGCGGTGCCGTGGTTCAGCCGCGAGGGCTTTGTCGAAACCTCAGAACGCGCCCTTGAGAATGTGCGCTGCGCGACCCGGGACAACATCCCCCTCGAAAAGATGAAGACCGACTTGGAGATCATCAACCTCGCTCAACGCGAGGCGATCGCTCCGGTCACCCGCATTGAAACCGCCCTGCACCCTTGGGTTGCCTTCGGCATCATGCCGCTCTTCGCCCTGGCCAACGCAGGGGTTCCCTTGGGGGACATCAACTTCGACGCAGCGGGCGCCAGTGGAGTTGCCATCGGCATCACCTTGGGACTTGTGCTTGGCAAGCCCTTGGGGATCCTGCTCTTTAGCTGGTTGGCCGTTCGCAGTGGCCTGGCCACCCTGCCCCGCGGAGTGACTTGGCCAGGAGTTTTCGTTGTTGGAACGACGGCAGGGATCGGGTTCACCATGGCGCTCTTCATTGGTGCCCTGGCCTTTCCTGACCCTGGATTGCTGGCGGTTTCCAAGGGCTCCGTGCTGGCGGCATCGCTCATCGCCGGTGTGATCAGCATGGTTGCGGGCTTGAAGCTGCTGCCTAGAGAACAAGCGCCGGACACTCGCGACATCACTCCAGGCCAGGCGGAGAGTTCTACCGAGGTGTAGGTCGATTGGGCTGCGCGGTCGAGTCGTGCAGCCCAAGCGCATTGTCGTGGTGCATGCGGGCACGAGGGGGAGGACTTTCTTGTTCGGCAGGGCGCCCCTGGTGCTTTGGGCCGGGTCTCTCCATTGGCAAACCTATGCTGTTGGCAAACCTATGCTGTTGGCAAACCTATGCTGTTGGCAAACCTATGCTGTTG
>CALCXM010000060.1 GCA_937905825.1 uncultured bacterium | reverse complement strand
CCGCACTTCGCGCACGTCAAGGCGTCGATGCGAAAGACGCGCATCATCAGCTCAGGGCAGGCTGGGTCATCACACTTGGAAACTCGAGGTGATCCAGGATCTTCGCGATGGTCTCGCCACTTGTGATCGCTGCGATCCAACGACGCTCTGAACCGCACTTCGCGCATTCCAGGGCGTCGATTCGGAATACCCGCTTCATCAACTCCGCGAAGCTATAGCGAGAAGGCATCCCCCTAAGCCAGGCTGCCCCTGCGGGGGGAGAGGGGGGGACGCGATCCAAGCGGCATCAGACTACAGGGCCAATGAGACCCCCAAAAATACACGCTAAGTAATCTCCACATGGATTTTCTCGGACGCTGCCTCTGCCACACCTTCATCCTGCTTGCAATTTCCTTGGCCTGCTCTGTAACCGAGTCAAATCCTGTCGCTCGCATCCAACTCTCCCCCGAAATCCGGCCCGCGTTCTTCTTTGCCGACGACGTCCCCACGTCCGTCCGAGGCTCGCTCGAGTCCGCCTTCGATGCCGCGATCACCGAATGGGGCAATTTTGGTCCCATCGAATATTGGGTTGTGGGAGCCGAGACTCAAGCCGCAGAGCGCCTCGCCGACCGCTTCTGTGAGCACCGCGTTCAACGGGGGGACCTGAGTCGAAAGGAGTGCGAAGAATACGGTCAGCGCAGGGCCGAGTTCGTCGAATGGGCGTCTCGCGCCGAAGAGATGGTTATCTCCGGACGGCCTTTTATAGATGCGGGGTGGAACGGTGGTCTTGAGTGGGGTCTACACTTATTTAGTTCGTCCTATCCGCCAGGTTGGGCGGGACTCGAGGACGCCCGGCCCGAAGACGACCAGACCGTCCTCTTCCACGAGTACTTCCACGCCATTCAGAATGCACACCTCGACACCCTAGACTGGAGTGAGCGTCAAGAGCTCATGGGCCCGGTTTGGTGGGTCGAGGGCGGCGCCGAGTTCATGGCCCAGGTCACGACTTCGCGCCTGCGCGCTAGCGGCGGGCTCCCCACCGACCAGCGAGCTGGCCGAGATCCTTGGAGTAGCGCCGAGGCCATGCGCCACAAGCTCGAGCGCGGCCTCAGCCTGCTCAGCGAGCGACCCGGCCTGAAATTCTCAGATGTCGGATATGGACCCGACGCCAACATAGCCTATGACTTGGGTTCCTGGGGGGTTGCGTGGCTCTGCCAGCGGGCCGGCGAGGCTTCCCTGTTAGAGACCTTCTACCCGCGCCTTCAAGAGCTGGGCTGGAATGAGGCCTTTGCGGTGTGCTTTGGGATGACTCCCGCTGAGTTCTACGGCGAGTTCGATAGCTTCCTCGCCAGTCCGCAGAGTGAGCAGCTGCTCCTGCTAGAGCACTTCTTTTAGATCGAGACGCCGCGCTGAAAACGACTCCGACAAGCAGACATCCCTATTGGACCAGCTGCGTAACCACGCTTCTCAGGTCCTGGATCGTGAACGGCTTCATCAGCAACTTCCAGCCGCGCTCAATGAGGAGGTCATCGATTGCGGAGATGTCAGCGTAGCCAGTAACAATTAGGACCTTGTCTAAGAGCCCTCGACTCGAAAGGGTCGAAGCAAGCTCGAGCCCATCGCCATCACCAAGGCTGAAATCACTAATGAACACGTCGGGCACACGCCTCTCGCTGCTGAAGTACTCCATGCAGGCGCCATGCGAGGGGAAGGACTCGACCGTGAAACCGAGCTGTTCCATGAAGCGCGCGACCAGCTGCCTTAGGGGCTCGACATCTTCGACGACTACTGCAAAATGATCGCTCGCCAGGATTCCCCGCCTCTCCCTCGACGGGGAAGGGCTTGCAGCCGACTCGCCCGAAACGGGCTCTAGGTCAATAATAGGTAGCCTGAGATGGAAGGCCGTCCCCCCCCCTGGCGACCGCGAAAAGTGACGACTCCCCCGGCCTCTTCAACAATTCCATGGACCACGCTCAGGCCGAGCCCCGTGCCCGATTCGGGATCCTTGGTAGTGAAGAACGGCTCGTAGACCGTCCCGCGAATTTCTTCTGCAATCCCCGCCCCTTCATCCAAGACATCAACCAGGGCCTCACCCGCCTCCTCGTCTACGGCGAGTCGGATCTGGACCGTCCCGCCATTGGACATCGCATCCCGAGCGTTTGACAATAGGTTCACGAGAACCTGCTCGAATTGCCCCGACTCGAGCGCGACCGTGGCCGTGGAACACTCGACCTTGAGTTCGACCGTTATGTTGGGCCCGACAACGCTTCTAAGGACATCTAAAAACTCATTCACGCACGACACCAGTTCTGACTGCCGCTCACTGGCAGGACTTCGCCGGCTCAGCATCAGGAGTCGGCGTGCCATCGCAGCGCCCTTCTCGGAGCTGACCATGATGCGCTTCACATCCTGCATTTCTCCCTTTGAGAGGCTCTCGGACTGCTCGAGCAGCGATGCCGCGCCCATGATCACTGCAAGGAAGTTGTTGAAGTCATGCGCGATGCCGCCGGCGAACCGGCCGATCGCCTCCATTTTTTGGACCTGGCGTAGTCGATCGATGGACTTTGAGAGCTCTAACTCTGTCGCCTTGCGCTCCGTCACATCGGTGAACAGGATCAATCGGCTAGCATCCTCCTCGCTGGCGCAAATCACCTGCCCCTCCACCAAGACGTCATGCCCGTCACGCCCTAACAGCACTACCTGTAGGGCAGCCCTGGCGCCAATGCTACATGTGCCTTGCAGGGCCACTTCGAGGGCTTTACGCGAGCCCTCAACAACCAAGTCATGGATCCGTGTGCGCTCGAGCGTGACGGAGAGAAGGTCAGCGGCCGCAGGGTTCACGAATAGAATCTCGCCCCTTACTGAGATGCGGATAATCAACTCATGGGAGAGGTCGACATACTGCCTGAGTTCGGCCGCACTCTTTTCCTTCAAGGCCAGAGCTCGCTCATTCTGCATCGACGTCATGTGCAATTGCTGCAGCATAAACAGGTAGGTCATCACTACGTCGTGAGGCGCGAAGTCCGAGATCTCAAGTCCCGAAGTCTCGATCTCGTCTGGAGAGCCAATCCTCGGCGAACCCAGATAGAGAAAGCTGTCCTCCATTCGGTAGAACGCTCCCATGAGCACGAAGTCCTCGTTGTGCTTATCCTGGAGGAATAGCGATTTTCGGAGGTAACTGGAGAGGCTCTCACCGGTCAACTCTATCTTCGGACGTACGGCCACTAAGGACTCTGAGACATGACTGCCTATTCCCCGATCCCCAATCCGCGCTTGAAGCGTGCGCCCACACCCGATTAGGGTCCCATCGAAGGCGACCTCTAATGAGAAAGGGAAGAGATCAGCTACCGCTTCGCGACTGATCATCCTTGAGCTCTATTAGAAAAATGTCGTGGGGTTCCCCCTCCGACTTTAGCCCCGAGATAGAAACGGCAACTTCCTGCTGAAAGTGCTCTCCAAGGCCGAGGAGCAGTCCGCGGACGAACTCAGTCAGCCCGTCGCGTTCACTCTTGTAGATGAGCTCTATATTGGGACCATCTGAGGGCAAGATTTCAAAGGACGGCTGTCTGAGATTCGTGAACGTCGCGGCAACCTGCTCGTGCATCAAGTCTAAGTTGCCGAGAAACTTCTCCAAGGTGCGTCCAGCAAAGCTCATCACCGGCCCATAGTACTTGACCGCGGTGTCCAACACCCAAAACTTGCCGAACGCGACCAATAGCTCATCTGGATCAACCTTGAGGACCTCACAGGCTGCGCCAATCAACCCAAGGGTGATCTCATCGTCGTAAGCTTGCATGACGACGAAATGCTCCTCCGTCACCCCAGCAGTGTCGAGGACCTCAGCAATCAGGTCTTCCCCATACTGAAAAGCTACATGGTCTCTCAGTGCGCAGTGAATTAGTCCGTACATGGTGAAGCCTTCTTGGGGAGTGCCTGTTTGCCCGATTTGGTCATCCCGGATATTGAAAATAGAACACTAGTGGACAATAGACGACCTGACGGGCCAGTCAAATAGTATCGGAGTGTACTGAGGATAAGTCATTCAAATGGGCTCCGCCAAGCCCCAGCATTCTCCTCCCGGCCCCCAGCACCCCCAGATCCCGCTGTCTCCCTGGCCTGCGCGCAGCACGCCTGCCTCAAATCGACGCGCACAACGTCCCCACAACCCCCAACTCCGGCCACCTGCCGCGGACCAGCTACGCCTCCCCCACCACGGCCTTCAGGGCGCCCGCGTCTTTGCACTCCTCAACATTCCTCAAACCCCAGCTCTAACTGCGGAGGCGCGCGCGGCGGGGCAGGCTGGGTCATCACACTTGGAAACTCGAGGTGATCCAGGATCTTCGCGATGGTCTCGCCACTTGTGATCGCTGCGATCCAACGACGGAATCAACTGACGAGTCATCCACTCAACGTGGGAGCGATGTTCCTGATGGACCACGCACACTGGTTCCTGATCTTCGCCTTTCTGCCGATGCTCCAGACCATAGCCCGGTCGGTTCGGTCCGCGGATTCCAAGTAGCGCAGGCGATACGGCGGCGGGGATACGGAGCCCGCGCAGTCTCCACTATCTCCCTCCGGTGGGTACTCGTTTGACTCGGTACTCGTTGGCAACACGCCCATCAACGCCATCAGCTGTGACTTCAGACTCAACCGGGATCAAAACTCTCATAGGGATCAGTACGTCCTGTCTAGTAATTCGCTGGCAATGTCGTTCGCAGCCCTGTGCCAGTAACGGCTGAGGACCTCATCGTCCGGCCATCCGCGTCGCACCTGAGTGCCTGACGGCTCGAGGACCTCCCCCCAAGGCGTCTTCGTTGGGTGGAACGCCCAAGTAAACTCGATAGTCGCTCCAGGTTTGTGTGTACTGTGTAGCTGCACTTCAAGCCAGATTGATGGGTGTTTCCGCGGGATTTCGATTCCCAGGCGCTCCCTGCTCCTGCGTTCGCTTTCCTCAATCTGATCACGACGGCCACGGCGACCAGCGGGGTGTATCGAGACCTGCAGGTACGCGTCGATCCCTTGGGATTTGAAGGTGCGCAACAGGTCAGCAGAGATGGGCGAACCAGCCTCCACCTGTCCCGTCGCTCTAACCTCAACGTCAACTTGCGCAAAGCCGCTATTGGCTACAACGGCTTGCGTTATCACGTCGGGCATCCCGGCAATCGCAATCACGGAAACCTTGTGTGGGAAAGTGACGTCATTGCCAGTGATCGGGCTTACGGCGCAAGAGGAGAGCAGCGCGATGGCTAGAATTATCTTCATATCAAGTTGGTCCGTTGGTGGTTCTGCTAGGCGTTCACGCTGCGACTTGAAGGTACGGAGTGAAGGTACGGAGCCCGCGCAATCTCCACCAACACGGGTGGCTGGTGAGAATTGCCCGGGCTCCGTAGAGGATAAGTCATTCAAAGGGGCGTTGGTGCGCAATGCAAATTGATTCAACAAGTCCCCCTCCATTGGTGAAATCAGCGAGCGATTGCGACCGACTTGGGCCGCCCGCGGTCTAGCAACCGATTCAGGATCTTGCACCCGAGCGTGGCCTCAGCTTTTTGCGCAGACAGACCTCGGGCGTGAAGCTTGCCGCCGAGGATCGTCTTGTAGCGGAAGAAGGCGTTCTCGACGGTTCCTTGCCGATGGTAGCCCGACTGCTTCTTCCATTCCCTCCGGCCAAGCCCTTCGACCTGGCGGATCGTTCGGTCCCGTTCAGCCGACCGAGGCCCGCGTCCAGTGACCGACGCCGATGCAGTCGGTGGAACAACAACACGAGCTCCCCTTGCTCTCGCCGCCTCGTAGAATCCAACGGCGTCGTAGGCAGCGTCAGCCGTGACTCGGTTCAACTTGCCCTTGGTCGCCTTGATAATCTTGATCCCAGTGGTCACGTCATCGACGTTGCTCTTGGTCAGGAGCTGAGTATGGATGAGGCCGTCAGCGTCAACGCCGAGGTGGAGTTTTCGCCAACCGCGCTTTCCTCCCCCACCGTGCTTTGCAGCGGCCCATTCGCCTTTTCCGACAATTGACAAGCCAGTGCTGTCGATGATCAAGTGCACGGGCTTCCTGGGTTGCAGCACACCGAGGTTCACCTTCAAGGCGGAGCCCCTGCGCGAAAGGGTGGTGTGGTCCGGCACGTCGAGGCCAAGTCCCATCAACTCAAACAACGAGCGCAAGAACCCCTCGGTCTGCCGCAACGGCAAGTGGAACAACAGCCGAATAGCGAGGGCGGTTTCGATGGCGAGTTCCGAGTACTTTCGCGGTGCGCCTCGAAGCCCGGTTGGCTTGGCACTCCAAGCCATGATCGCCTCGGGGGAGATCCAGAGGGTGAGGTCGCCGCGTCGGACGAGGGCCTGGTCATACAGGGCCCAGTTGGTGAGGTGGTACTTGGTTTTGTAGGTCGGATGCACTCTGGAATTCATGCGCCGACTTTCGACCGATCCATCCCAAGTGCTTGAAAACCACCCTTCTCGATACCCTGAGGGCGGCGAGAGGGTAAGAGCTCCAAAGGGCCTACATAAACCTGCATACCCATCCGCCGAACCA
>CALCXM010000059.1 GCA_937905825.1 uncultured bacterium | reverse complement strand
CTATTTTGCTCGCACTCAATTGCTTGAGGGCCACTCTTGTTTTCAAAGATCGGGTTGGGCAAGGAACTCGTTCCCCACCCCCCGCTGCGGAGACGTCATTAGGACCCACCGAAGGAAGCCCGTTTGGAGCTCGCTAGGTAGGCCCAGGACGTTGCTGTTAAGCGTCCGCAGCCGTGTTCTTTTGGTTGTTATCCGTTCGGCGTGGGCTGGATGCCTTTGCCTTGGGAGCGGAATGATAGGGGATCGCCCCCGAAGGTCAACGCTCCGCTCAGCACTTTGTCAAAACGCCGCATCGCCTTCTCCTAAGGCTCTCGTAATACGTAAGTTATAGCCTTCGATCTTCTGGGACAGGGTGTCCATTTTGACCCCCGGGTGGGCCTTTTTGCTCCCGATGGGCCCCCAAAGCGCTGCAGAACTTTCGCGGTCCACGAATTCCGGTGTCGGAAGCACCGCAACCAAATGCAAAACGCCCCGCTGATCTCACCAATTGTGACCAGCGGGGCGCTCATAAGCTGAGGTAAGCGTGAGTCTTACGGCCGCACCCAGACCTCCGTGCCCTTCGGAATGATTTCGAAAAGCTGCTCCACATTGTCGTTCGCGAGGCGGATGCAGCCATCGCTGGCCATGGATCCGACGCTCTCGGGGGCCCAAGTGCCGTGAATGCCGAGCCCATTGCTCCCATCCAACCCGATCCAGCGCGTCCCTAGGGGATTCTCCGGGTCTCCATAGGGAACCATGCTACGGCCCGGCGGGAACCAGGGGGGCTCAGGAGTCTTCTCCCCCGCCGTGTAACGCCCGGGGGTGGTCTCCTTGCCCTTGCGTCCGATCGCAACGGGCCAAGCAGCCACTACCTCGTTGCCGTGCATGTAGAACAGCCACTTGGCAGATAGATCAATAATGGTCCTCACGCGCTCCGTGGGGACGCGCAGAGTCTGTCCTTCCTGCAAGTACGTACCAAGCTTGTTGGACCGCTCGATCAAACCCGTGCAGATCGTCATGTTCGGAGACTGAGCCAGCAGGGTCTTGCGGATACCAACCAGATTGTCCCCTTGTTCGACGACAACCTCCACAGAAGGCCAATCCCCGTCAGGGCTCCACCTGTAGCTCGCCTGGGCGTCTTCCAGGGAACGCGCCCAACGCTTCATCGTCGCGTCCTCCGGGGCCCAGGGGGCGTCAATCTCGGCTAGCAGCAACTCAGAGAGCAGGCTGGCCGCCTTGGCCCAGTCCCCGGCAATGGCCGCTTCTTCTGCTTGCCGGTCCATGAGAGCCATGGTGACTCCGAGGACCAGGGGGCTGCCGCTCGGGGACGCCGAAGCTTCCCGAACGGCCACCGCTTGGCGGCTCAGAGCCCGGCGCAACAGCCCGAGTTCTGCAGGAGAGACGTCCTTGGCATCCTCGAGTCCGTCCGAATAGGTCGGCGTCAAGTCGTGCATTCCGTCAGCCAGCAACCAGTACGAGATCAGCAACCGCCTGCGGGTGCTAGAGAGCCCCTCGCCGCGACCACTGAGGTAGGCCTTTAGCTCCTTCGGTCGGTGCAACAGGAGGCTGCCCTCATAGAGCGGATCCCCCAGGGCATTGAGGTCGAACAGGTCCTGTGGCTGGCTCGGCGCTGGTGCTGGCACTTCCGTGCGTACCTGGGCAAGTTCCGGCTCGCGCGCGGCGGGCTCGGGTGTTGACCCCTCCTGCTCAGCCGAACTGGGAGGCCGCCGGGAAGAGAAGGCCCCCTTGGAACCTCCACTCGTGTTCGCGGGGAATTCGACATTGGCCACATCGGCGCCCTTGCCCTCGGCAACCTCATCGCTTCCGAATCGGGTCCAGGCGTAGTACAGGGTTCCGCAGGCCAGAAGTGCGAGGATCAATGTCCTCATACGGCTCGCTCCTATCTCGGAAAGAGTGATTTCAGTGCCGGGAGGAACCTCTCCAGCCCGGTCTGCGACGATCCTAGCACCGCGCGCCGGGGGACCGAAGTAAGCGCAGGGGAATCACTCCAATTCGCCCGCTGCAAGGAGCGATTGGCCGAATGGAGGCTGCACTCTCGACGCCGCTGGGGCCCGCTGGAAGGCACGAGCGCGGAGCGCGGCGTCGCTAACTCCCTGGACTGTCACGGCCTACAGCGAACAGCCGGCCGCCAGAGAAAATAGAAACCTCCAGCAATGCCGCTCGCGCCGACCCCGGAACCATCTGGTTCCAGGTGGGCCAGCCTTCGCACGGTCCTGCCGTGACGAAAGGGAGAGGCCCTCGGATGATTATTCGGCTCTGGGGAATACGGTACGTGGCCTGCACCGCCAGAGGTTTCAGCTTCAGACTACCACCGCGTGGCGCAATGGAAACCGAACTCTAGCCGGGAGTTCTGCGCACCTCGCGCGTGGCGGACAAGTCCCGGAGAGTTCAGTTCTTACGACCTCTACATCAATGAGAAATCTGCGGCTGGGGAGGCCCCGTGGAGCCGCGCATCGCACACAGCGACTCGCTCACGAAGCGTGCGCTGAGCGACGTGGCCCCGCTGACGACCCGTTTGGGTTGCCAGGGGGGCCACGTCGTTCGAAGTGCGCTCAGAGAACAAGCGTTTGCCAAAGGCAACCGTTATCGAACTCTGCTGCGTGTCTGGATCAAGAGTCAGGTCTAGCGCGGGGCAAGGCAGAGCTTCAAGTCGTGCTCGGGCGAGAGCTCGACCTCCGTCCACTCGCAGCCCTCCAGGGCGGTCTCCCCCACTGCGTAGTCCGTCGTCAGGGTTTCCTCGGAGATCAGGGCGTCATGCTCGGTCAAGGCCCGTCGCAAGAGCTCGCTTCCGCCTGCAACGCGCAAGGCGATGCGCTGCTCCACGGCCAGGCCCGCTTCCTTGCGCAGGCTGTTGACGCGGCTCACAACCTCTCGCGCCAAGCCCTCAGAGATCAACGCGTCGTCGAGCTCCGTGTCCAGGAACACGATGATTTGACCGTCGCTTTCCACGTCCATGTCCGTGCTGGCTTCCACGGAGACGATCACATCCTGCGCACCGATGAAGACCGTCGCGCCGTCCAATTCCACGGGGACTTCGCCCCCCGCGCGACAGATCGCCACCTGCTCTTGGGTGAAGGAAGCGATGGCCGCTGCGGCCTTCTTCATCTGCTTGCCTAGGCGCTTGCCGAGGGTTTTGAAGTTCGCCTTAGCCTTCAACTGACAGAGCTGTCCGTCGTCGGTGGCCAGGCTGCCCCAAGCCTTGATGTTGAGTTCATCGAGGATCTGCTCGGAGGCGAATCCCGTCGCAAGCAAGTCGAGCGACTCCTGTTCCGTGGCGCGCAGATGCAAAGCCTTCAATGGCTGGCGCACGCGCAAGCCGGAACGTTCGCGCAAGGCACGGCCCATCTCCACCACGCGCACGACGAGTTGCATGGAGGATTCCAGCTGCTCATCAACCCAGGCTGAATTGCGCTGGGGCACGGGCTGCAAGTGAACGGAGGACCCGTTGCTGCATAGACGCTCCCAAAGGATCTCACTCAGGAAGGGAGCCATGGGCGCCATCAAGAGCGCGACCTGGGAGAGAGCGTGGTGCAGGCTCGCGTAGGCTCCCATTTTGTCCGGTCCACTCTCGCCCTTCCAGAAACGGCGCCGGTTGCGTCGGATGTACCAGTTCGAAAGTTCGTCCACCACGAAGCCTTCGATCGAGCGACAGGCGCCGGCCAGATCGAACAAGTCCATGGCTCGGCGCACATCCCCTACCAGAGTCTCGGTGCGCGACACGAGCCAGCGATCGATTTCAGGCCGATCCGCGGTTGCCGGGTTCTCCTTCGAATCCGGGTCGAAACCGTCGATTCGAGCGTATTCGGCGAAGAAGCGGTAGCTGTTCTGCAGAGTCCCGAGGAAGCGCCGACGCACTTCTAGCACGCCGCCCATGTCAAAGCGCTTGGGCAACCATGGAGCGCCGGAGCTGAGCATGTACCAACGGATCGCGTCGATGCCGTGCTCCTTCATGGCGTCCCAGGGATTGACGATGTTGCCCAGGCTCTTGCTCATCTTCACGCCGGACTTGTCGAGCACGAGCCCGTTGACCGCGCAGTTCTTGTAGACGACGCCCTTTTCCAGTTCCGGTTCGACCTCGGCCATGAAGGCACCCACCGCCAGCAACGTGTAGAACCAGCCACGGGTTTGATCCAAGCCTTCCGCGATGAAGTCCGCGGGGAATTGGTCCTTGGTGCGCTCGACGCCGTCGCCGAAGGGGAAGTGATGCTGGGCATAGGGCATGGAGCCCGAGTCAAACCAGCAGTCCACCACGGCTTTGGTGCGTTGCATCTTGCTGCCACACTCGCAGTCGAACACCAACTCGTCGATCAAGGGGCGGTGGTTGTCGAAGCCCTCGGGCAAACCGCCGGCAAGGCGCTCCATTTCCGCTTTCGAGCCCACGCTGCGTTCGGCGCCACAATCGCCGCAAACCCAAAAGGGTAGGGGCGTGCCCCAATAACGGTCCCGCGAGATGTTCCAGTCAATGTTGTTCTCGAGCCAATCGCCCAGACGTTTTTGTCCAACCTCCGGCGGCACCCAATTGCACTTCGCGTTGTAGGCGATCATGCGATCCTTGTAGCTCGTGGTGCGGATGTACCAGGCGGGCGTTGCAAAGTAGAAGAGCGCCGTGTTGCAGCGCCAGCAATGCGGGTAGCTGTGGTTCTCACGAGCCTTCTTGAACAGCAAGCCGCGCTGCTTGAGGTCTTCCATCAGAGCTTCGTCCGCGTCCTTGAAGAGGTCGCCCTTCGAGGCGCCGCCGACGTCCACGAGGAAGCGCCCCTCAGGTCCGACTGCGCGCAACACGGGCAGGTTGTTCTCCTTCGCCGTGATCCAGTCGTCCGCACCATAGGTCGGCGCCTGGTGCACGATGCCCGTGCCGTCTTCCGTCGTCACGTAATCCGCGAGGACGATGTGCCACTTGTTCGTGTTGTTCGGAGTCCAAGCCCCTGGCTCGATTTCAGGGATGTCCGCCTCAAACACTGGTGCGTAGGCTCTACCGGCCAATTCGCTGCCGGAGACCGTTTCGAGTACCTCCGCGTTTTCCCCGAGGACGGCCCCTAGACGAGCCTTGGCCAACCAAACGATTTCGTAGCCTTTGGAGCCTTTCTCTTCGCCCTTGGGAACGGGCAGGGGGGTGCGCGCGCGGACGTAGTCCACCTTCGGATTGACCGCGAGGGCCACGTTGGAAGGCAAGGTCCAAGGGGTCGTCGTCCAAGCCAGGAAGCTCTCGCTCTCCGCGCCGCTTTGTTGCGCGAGAGGAAAGCGCACGGTCACGCTCGGATCGAGCAGGTCTTGATACACACCGGGTTGCCCGATCTCGTGACTCGAAAGCCCCGTGCCGCAGCGGCCACAGAAGGGCACAACACGCTGGCCCTGGTACACGAGCCCCGCCTCGTGAAACCGGTTCAGCACGTGCCAAACGCTCTCCACGTAGTCATCCTCGTAGGTCACGTAGGGCTTCTCGTAGTCGAGCCAGTAGCCGATGCGCTCGCTCATCTCCTCCCACTCTTTGCGGTAGGTCCAAACGCTCTCGCGGCACTTGGCATTGAACGCGGCGACGCCGTACTCCTCGATTTGGGGCTTGCCGCTGATGCCCAGGGACTTCTCCACTTCGAGTTCCACGGGCAGGCCGTGGGTGTCCCAACCAGCCTTGCGATCCACGCGCTTGCCGAGCATGGATTGATAGCGGCAGACCGTGTCCTTGACCGTGCGCGCCACCACGTGGTGAATGCCGGGACGACCGTTGGCCGTGGGCGGACCCTCCCAAAACACGAAAGCGGGCGCGTCCTTACGGGCAGCCTCCAGCTCGGCCAAGACCTTGCGTTCGCGCCAGACGGCGAGGACGGCGAGTTCGGCCTTGTCAGGGTTCTTGGCGGCGTCCGCGGGCAGGGGGGCGAAGCGGGAGCTCGTGGGATCGGAGGGAGTCATTTTTCGGGTCCGGGAGGGTCGTTGCGGTTGCGCGGAGAGATTCTTGCAATCCGCGGCCGCTATGGTGCGCACCCACCGGGTTCCCCGCAAGCGGTGAGCCACCCCCCTGCCCCGATAACGAAAGTCCTGGGAGGGCTAGCGGGCCCCGCCCGGCTTCCTCCAGCGCCGATCGCGCCGGCGCCGGCCTAATTCAGGCCCAGGGCGAATTGCAGGAAGGCCAGCTCGGCCACGGCCTTGTCGATGCGCATGGCGGTGGATCGGCCTGCACCGTGACCTGCCCGAGTCTCGATGCGAATCAAAGCCGGGGCATTGCCCGCAGTGGCTTCCTGCAGCCGCGCAGCGAACTTGTAGCTATGGGCTGGGACGACTCGATCGTCGTGGTCCCCGGTCATCACCAGGGTGGCTGGATAGCGTTCTCCGTCGCGCAAATTGTGCAGGGGCGAGTAGGCGTAGAGCGCGTTGAACTCCTCGGGATCCGCCGAAGTTCCATAGTCCCGGGCCCAAGCCCAGCCGATCGTGAAGTTCTGATAGCGCAACATGTCCATCACCCCCACGTCCGGCAGGGCCGCCGCGAACAGATCCGGGCGCTGACTCAGGCAGGCTCCAACCAAGAGCCCTCCATTGGATCCACCGGAGATCGCGAGGCGTTCGGGGGAGCTGTAGCCTTCGTCCATCAACCACTCGGCAGCGGCGATGAAGTCATCGAAGACGTTCTGCTTGTTCAGCTTCGTCCCGGCCTGATGCCAGGCTTCCCCGTACTCGCCACCGCCGCGCAAGTTGGGGACCGCGAGCAAGCCTCCGCGCTCCATCCAGAGGATGTACTTGGGATCGAAGTAGGGAGTCAAGGAAACGTTGAATCCCCCGTAGCCGTACAGCAGGGTCGGGAGCTGGCCGTCGATCTGCGTGTCGTGCTTGCGCACGAGGAACATGCTCACCGGGGTGCCGTCCTTGCTCGCGTAGGTCACCTGTTCCGTCAGGAAGTCGTCACGCTCGAAGTTCATCTCGGGGCGCTGCACGACGGAGCTCTCACCCGTTGTCACATTCATCGACCACACTTCCGGCGGCGTGCTGTAGCTCGTGTAGGAGAAGTAGGCGGTTTGGTCTTCCCAGGTGCCCTGCACACCGTTCACCGTGGCGATGCCGGGCAACCCTTGGGTGCGCAAGGAGCTCCCATCGGCGCGGTGCACGCGCAGCTCCGTGTGCGCCTTGTTCAAGTAGGAAAGGACCAAATGCCCGCCGATGGCCGTTGCGCTCTCCAGGGCCACGTCCTGCTCGGGGATCAATTCACGCCACCGTTCGCGGTCCGACTCGAACAGATCGATCGCGACAATGCGGCCGTTGGGAGCGTCCAAGTCCGTGTGGAACCAGAGCTCCTGACCGTCGTTGCCGACGAAGTCGTAAATCGCATCGAATCCGCTGATGAGGCGCACCCCGCGCCCACGGCTGCTGCCAACGAGGGAGAGCACTTCGACTTCATTGTGGGAGGTCGCCGTGTTCTGGTGACTGATGACCACGGACTTGCCGCTCTCGGTGACCGCCGGCCAATGCCAGACGCCGTCGTCCTTGGCTTCCACCAGGACGAGGTCTTCGCTCTCCGGAGTTCCGAGGATGTGCAAGCACACATCGTTGGTGCTGTTGCGTTCATGCAATTCGGCCCCCTTCGTCGGAGCGTCGAAGCGCGCGTAGACCACTCCCTCGCCTTCCGCGATCCAGTCCAAGGCGGCGAACTTGTTGCGCGTCACTTGATCGGGCAGCAACTCTCCGGAGTCCACTTCCATGAAGTGCCAGGTGCTCCAATCCGATCCCCCATCGGAGGTCGCGTACGCCAAGAGCTTGCCGTCGGGACTCGGGGTGAAGCGCGCAATGGCGACGGTTCCGTCCTCCGAGAGGGCGTTTGGGTCAATCAGCAAGCGTCCTTGTTCTGCGGGCCCCTCGGAGACGAACACCTGCGATTGCTCTTGGCTGCCGGAGTTGTAGCTGTAGAAGTGCCGACCTGAGCGCACGATGGGAACGGAATAGCGCTCAACGCTCAGCAGTTCAGTCAATCGATCGCGCAGGCTGTCTTGCCCGGGCAAGCCCCTTAGAAAGGACCCGGTCAGCGCGTTCTGGCTAGCGATCCAGGCGCGCGTCTGGGCGCTGCTGGGATCTTCGAGCCAACGGTAGGGATCCGCCACCTGCGTGCCGTGGTAGTCGTCGCTGACGGCGCCCTTCGGAGACACTGGGTAGTCCCAGGCCCCGGCGCCGGAGGAAACGAGCTCCTCGAACGCTCCTTTGGCGGGCGCTTGCCCCTGGGGGCTGCCTGTCTCGGCCGGCGGCGTGCCGGCGGGACCTGGAACCATGCAAGCTGCGCTGCAAGAGAAGAGAAGGGCCAGCTCCAACAGCCGGAAGCCCCGAGTGGAAGTCCTCATGGTCGAACGCGATAGGCTGGGTCGGCGGCTCTCGGCTGCCGACGAGTTACCAAACTTGGTCTTTGATCGTGGCGGAGATGCGCTCCGCGAGTTCGAGGGCGCGGTAGCCGTCCTCGCCACTGACTTCTGGCGTGGCGCCGGTACGCACGCAATGCAGGAAGTGAGCCAACTCGGCTTGCAAGGGCCGCTGCTCGCCTTCCAAGGGCAACTCCGTGATCGACAACACCTTCTCGGTGATCCAATCCTTCTGCATGGCGAGCATCACGGGATCGGCGGTTTTCAAAGCCTCGCGACCACTCTCCCACTCCGGGCCCTTGGCGATGAAGATGCCGTAGTTCTTCTGGAAGTCGAGGCTCACGTAGCCTTCGCTCGAGAACATGCGGAAGCGCCGCATGGGCTCCATGGATGCGCGACTCGTGCTGACGTTGGCGCGCGCACCGTTCTTGAAAACGAGTCGCACTGAAGCCACGTCCTCGCAATCGGTCAAGATCGCGCCCCCGGCACAATCGATGCTTTCGATCTCGGAATCCGTGAAGTGCAGGATCAAGTCCAGGTCGTGGATCATCAGGTCGTGCACCACGCCCACATCCATCGACCGGAACGAGAAGGGCGCCAGCCGGTGGCATTCGATGAAGCGCGGCTTCACACCCATTTCACGCACCTTGCGCACGCCGGGTTGGAAGCGCTCCACGTGGCCCACGCTCAAAAGGGCGCCGCTTTTCTTCGCAGCGGCAAGGATCGCGTTGGCATCTTCCAGGTTCGCCGCCAGAGGTTTCTCCACCAGGCAGGGCAGTCCGCGCTCGAGCAACGGCACGGCGCTTGTGGCGTGGTGAATCGTCGGAACAACCACGCTGACCGCTTGAATCGTGTCGGGCAGGTCCGCCGGATCGGTCAAAGCAAGGCAGTCAAATTCCTTCGCCACCTCCGCCGCACGCTCGCCATTGGCGTCGACCACGGCCACCAGTTCGGCGTTCGGGTCCTCGTGGTAGATCTTCGCGTGGATACGTCCGAGGTGGCCGACTCCGACCACGGCGACCTTCAGGGGGGCGTCCGTCATGATTTGTTGAGAGTGGTCTCGAGGCCGAGACGTTCAGCACCAAGGCGGGCGAATTCCTCGCGTAGAGCCTCCCGGTAGCGACCTTTTTTGCCCAGCTCGGTTTGCTCCAGGCTGGCCACCAAGCGCTGCACAATCGGGGTTGTCGTGGTGTCTGCTTTGATCTCTTCGATCACGTGACTGCGCGGGTCGCCGGAGCGGAAGAGTCGGCGGTAGGCCGCGCGCAGGGCCTCGATGTCCTCATCGTTGAAGCCCGAACGCTGCAGACCGACGAAGTTCACGTTGCGCACCCGGCAGCGGCGCCCTTCGACGATCATGTAGGGAGGCACATCGTGTTCGATGCGAGTCATGCCGCCCACGTAGGCGTACTCCCCCACGGTCACGAAGTGGTGGGCTCCCACCGCACCGGAGACGTTCGCGCCCTTGCCGATGTGAACGTGGCCCGCCAACATCACGTTGTTGGCGAGGATCACCTTGTCCTCGATGTGACAGTCGTGGGCGATGTGGCTACAGGCCATCAAGAGACAGCCGCTGCCCACGTGGGTCAAAGCACCGCCCTTGCGCGTGCCACGGTTGATCGTCACGAACTCGCGAATCATGTTCTCGTCGCCGATCTCCACTTCGGTGTTCTCACCGCGGTAGGAGATGTCCTGGGGCTCGCCGCCGATGCTCGCTTGGCCGACGATCTTGTTGTTCTTGCCAATGCGCGTTTTGCCCTCGATGACCACGTGGGGCCCGATGCGGGTCCCTTCGCCAATCGTGACTTCCGCGCCGATGATCGAGTAGGGACCCACTTCGACTCCATCGGCCAGCGTCGCTCTAGGGTCCACCACTGCGGTGGGATGAATGTGTTTTGCCATATGCCAGTTCCCTCCTTATACGTCGACCATCGTGAACGTGAGCGTGGCGGAGCAAACGATCTTGCCGGCCACGAAACCTTCCCCATTCACGCGGGCGATTTTGCCTTTCATTTTTTGGGTGGTCACTTCGATTCGCAATTGATCCCCGGGGGTCACACGCCCCCGCAGTTTGACCTTATCAATTGCCCAGAGCACCGCCAACTTGCCTGTATTCTCCAATTTGCGGAGCAGCAAGACGCCGGCCAGCTGAGCCATCGCCTCCAGCTGAAGCACCCCGGGCATCAATGGTTGCCCGGGGAAGTGCCCCTGAAAAAAAGGTTCGTTGATGCTCACGTTCTTGATGGCCACCGCGGACTTGTAGCCGTCGATTTCGATCACGCGATCGATCATCACGAAGGGGTAGCGGTGCGGCAGCATGCGCATGACCTCGCGGATGTCGAGGCCCGACTCGCGGGTGATCAAACCCCCGGTCTCCTCCTCTTGCATCTGGTCGAGCAGCTTGCGCACCAACTCAGCGTTGGTGCGGTGGCCCGAACGGGTCGCGATGATCTGTGCTTGCAAGCCAGCGCCTAGGAGCCGGAGATCCCCCAGGAGGTCCAGCAACTTGTGCCGAACGGGCTCGTCCTCCAGCCGCATCTTCGTTTTTGGATCCCCGAGGACCACGGTGTTCTCGCGGGTCGCCCCCTTTCCAAGGCCGGCGGCCTGCAAAGCTTCCACTTCCGAAGCCAGGCAGAAGGTGCGCGCCGGGGCGATTTCCTTCTCGAAGACCTCGGGGGTGATCTCGTAGCGCACGGAGCCGGAACCGACCCCTGGCTCATCGAAGGAAGCCGTGTACTGCAGGATCAAGTTCTCTTCTTCGCAGGGCAAGGCCACCAGGGTCGCGTCCCCGTGCTGCACGTAGACGGCTTTGTTGAGCTTGAACACGCGGGCTTCCGCGCGTTGCTCCACGAGGCCCGCTTGGTGAATCAACTCCACGAACTCCTTCGCACTGCCGTCCATGCCCGGCATCTCGGCCCCGGACATCTCCACCAGCAGGTTGTCCACCCCGAGCCCCGAGCAGGCGGCCAAGAGGTGCTCCACCGTGTCCACATAGACAGGGCCACGTTGCAGGCGGGAACGACGTTCCTTGTCCGTGAAGAAGCTCACGTTCGCCGGGATCGGTTGCGCATCCTCCACGTCCGTGCGCAGGAATTCGATGCCATGATCTTGCTTGGCGGGCAGCACGCGCACTTTGACGTTCTCGCCGCTGTGCAAGCCCACGCCCTCGAACTCGAAGGCCGTTTTGATTGTGCGTTGTTGACGGGTCACTCGCTGGACTCCTCTAGCTGTTCAATGCGCCCACGCAGTTCCTTGAGATCCTTTTTCATCTGGGGCAAGCGTTTGGTTGCAGCGATGTCACGCAGGGATTCGCGCATAGGACGGGCGGGCCAGCCGCCGATCTTCGCCCCGGGATCCACGTCGGCGAAGACTCCGGAAGCCCCGGCGACCTGGGCCCCGTCCCCCACGGTGATGTGTCCGGTGACGCCCACTTGTCCAGCCATGACCACGCGCTTGCCCAGGGTGATGGAACCCGCCAGGCCCACTTGCGCGCAGAGCAGCGTTGCTTCGCCGAGATCGCAGTTGTGCGCGACCTGCACCAGGTTGTCGATCTTGACCATGTTCGCCAGTCGGGTCGCGCCGAAGCGCGCGCGGTCGATGGTCGCGTTGGCGCCCACGTCCACGTCGTCCCCCAGGATGACCGTTCCGCACTGGGGAATGCTTGCCCAGCCCTCGGCGGTCGGCTCGAACCCAAAGCCATCGGAGCCGATCACCGCGCCAGCTTGAATCACGCAGCGGGCCCCCAGAATGACTCGGTCCTCAATCACCACCCGCGGGCGCAAGCGCGAGCCCGCCCCGATCACCACGTCGCTCCCGACTTGCACGCCGGAGGCCAAGTGAACACCGGGGCCCAAGGTACTGCGAGCCCCGATCACGCACAGGGGACCGACGCTAGCGCTCGGATCCAACTGCGCACTGGGGTCCACCACGGCGCTCGGGTGAACGCCCGGGTCGGGGGCGATCTGCGCCTCGGCAAACATCTGAATCACGTGAGTGAACGCATGGCTGGGGTTCTTCACGCGCAGCACCGCCAAGCCAGCTCGATCGCATTCCTGGTCTTCCGAGATCAAGACAGCGCCCGCGCCCGTGCTCGCCAATTGCGGCTCATAGAGCGGATTCCCGAGGAAGGAAATCTCCTGCGGACCCGCTTTCGCGAGGTCAGCGGGACCGACAATCACGCGCGAGGCGTCCCCTTCGAGGACGGCTCCGCAGCGTTCGGCGATTTCTAGCAGGGTCCAGGACACCGTCGGAATGGTTGGTGAGGTTGATGAGCCCTCCCCAGGAGGAGGGTTGCGTGAGGGTGCGATTCGGTGGACAGGATAGCGGATCCGCAACCTGGCCGCGATAGGCGGGAGAGTTCTCGAAACCCGCCCCTTTGGGATGGGAAAAGCCCGCCGCCAGGGACCAACGTGGAACCCTACTTGATCGCGATGTTGAAGGAGAAGACCTCCGTGCGGTCTCCAAAGCCCTCTTCCATGGGCCAGGCGAAGTTGAAGGCAAGCGGCACGGGGTAGAGCAGGGCGAAGCCGAAGCCCAGGGAGCTGCGCTGCTCCGCCAAGTCGAGGCGATCGTAGGCCGTACCGAGCACGCCCGCATCCACGAAGAAGTGCATGCGGAACATCTCGATCTGCTCGAAACTGCCCGGATTGGTCTGGGTCACCAGGGGATAGCGATACTCCAGGCTCAGGCGGGCCATGGACTCGCCGCCCAGGACGTTGCCCGCGGCGCTGTTGGGGCCCACCCCGCGGAAGCGGAAGCCGCGCAAGCTGTTGAAGCCCCCGAGGAACAAACGCTCGGAGTAGGGCACCACTTCCGTGTTGCCGAAGGGCACGACCACGCCAACGGCGGCGGACACACGGAAACCGGAAGGCACGCCGCGCTCCGGATCCGACAGGGGGATGTACTCATCCCAGGACAGGTCCGAGTTCCAAAACTCCCAGTCGCTGTCGAGGGCTTCCGTGGCGACCTCGGTCTTCCAACTCAAGATGCGCCCCGACTTGGGGTTCAGGCCGGCGTCGGTGGTGCGGTTGTTGAGGCCGAAGCTGAAGGAGCGCAGCTGAGAGACGCCCTCCTGTTGTTGCAGGGAGAAGAGCTCTTCGTCGAAGGTCGCCGTGTCGGTCAAACGGTCCACGCGGATCTCCCGGGCCAGCAAGCCGAGGGACAGGCCCGAGTCGTAGCCGAGCTGTCGTCCGAAGGAGGCGCGCAGGGTCTTGCGGCGTTCGTCGTAGAAGGTGAAGCGCCGTTCAAAGATCGAGGCCTCGTTGGTCATGGACCAACGGTTGCGGTGCAGGCCGAAGATGTCGGGCTCCACGAACACGATTTGAGATTGATCGCGTTCCGCTCCAGGGGAGACCTGCAAGGTCAAGCGCTGCCCCCCACCGTGGAAGGCTTCCTTGCGATAGATCTCGCCGAAGGACCCCAGGAACGAGTCCGGCGGATCGAACAAGTCGAAGTTGTTCATCGACAGGGAAATCAAGCCGAACAGACCGTTGTTGGAGTCCACGCCACCCTGCAAGGAGAAGTCGACCACGCGACCTTCCTCCACGATGAAGTCGATGTCGACCCAACCGTCTTCTTCCGTGGGCTTGAAGATGAAGTACGGATCCCGGTGACCGAGGGGATCCCGCTCGTCCGAGAAGTAGTTGGTGCGGTTCAAGCGCCGGACGGACGAGATGATCTGGTCCATGTCCGCGAACTCGCCGGGATCGATGGAGATGTCGCGCCGGATCACGTGGTCGCGGGTGTGCGTCGCACCGCCGATCAGCACCTCGCGGATGCGGATCTGACGCCCTTGGGAAATGCGGTAGGTCACCTTGACTTCGGCCTTCTCCAGGTCGAACTCCAGGCCCGGATCCATCCACTTCCAGCTCAGCTTGTCCCCCAGGGAGGCGTGCTCGATGTAGCCGTCCTTCCCGTACAGGTTGCGCAGGGTGTAGCGATCGTTCAGCACCGACACTTGCAGGTAGAACTCCTCGGGCTTGAGCTTCAAGTCCGCTTTGAGCTCTTCCATCGGGAAGACCAGTTCTGCTGGCACCTCCGAGGGCAAGTAGCGCGGACCTTTCGGGGATGGGATTAGGTCGAAGGCCTCGATGTTGACCTCCGTCACCTTGAAGCGCGGGCCCTCATCGACGATCACGTGCAAGGTCACCCAGCTGCGATCATCCGAGAAGTCTTTGCGGTCCAACTCCACCACGGCATTCAAGTAACCCCGCTCGCGGTAGACATTGCGCATGGCCACGAGGTCTGAGTTGACCTCTTCCTCCACGAACTCGGCCCCGTTCCAGTCGAAGAGCGAGGGCCCTTCCGTGACGTTCTGGGCCAAGTGCTGAAGCCCGTCGTCCCAGAACAGCACGCCCGTGTCGGGCAGGCTCTGGTTGCCGTGAATCACGAGCTCCTGGACGTTGACCTGCGGTCCCTCGATGATTTCGAAGATCACGTCGCCGGTCGCATCTGGATCGTCACCGGGCTTGGGCTCGCGAATCACTGGGGTGACCTCGACGAAGTAGTGACCTTCGCGCCGATAGCCCTCGATCAGTCGTTCCGCCACGCGCGGGACCTGGTGAAAGTAGAGTTCCTTGCGGTCCTCCAACTGGGCCCACTCGAGAATCTTCTCCAAGCTGATTTCGTCGTAGCCGATGAAACGAGGTTCCAAATCCGAGGGCAGCTCGACCACTTTCAACAAGAGATCCAAGCCCTCGGGAGAAGGATTCGTGGTGAGCTCCGCGCGTACCTGGAAGAGAGTCCAGAGGTAGTCGATGCCCTTTTCGGCAATGGCGCCTTTGAAGGGCTCTCCAACGCTGAGTCCGAGGGCCGCCAAGAGGCGCTCCTCGGAGTATCGGTTGGCTCCCTCGATCGCGAGGGACAAGACCGTACGGCCCTCGAAGGGATCCTGGCTCGGGCCGGCGGCCTCCCCCTGGGCCGCGGTAGCCTTCGCACTTGAAACCAAGGGGCTCGCCACAAGGGCCCAGAGCACGAACAGAACACAGCAAACAGGTCGCATGCTTTCCAGAAGGCGACGTGCCGCGCAGGGCGTGTTGGACAAGGGAGACTTTCCGAGACTGGTCAAGGGGCGATAGGTTCGGCCACAGAGGGCGCGCGGTTCTCAAAACGCATCATGCTGCCGAAGAACTGCAGCTTTGCGGTCCCCGTGGGACCATTTCGCTGTTTGCCAATGATGACCTCCGCGGTGCCGCGGTTCTCATCCGTCTCGTTGTAGTAGTCAGGACGGTACAACATCATCACCACGTCCGCGTCCTGCTCGATCGAGCCCGACTCGCGCAGGTCCGAGAGCATCGGGCGCTTGTCCTCGCGGGACTCCACAGCGCGCGAGAGCTGGGACAGGGCGATCACGGGCACATCCAACTCACGAGCCAGTTCTTTGAGCGAGCGCGAGATCGCACTGATCTCCAACTGCCGACTCTCGGCCTTGGGGTGGGTCATCAGCTGCAGGTAGTCCACCACGATCAAGTTCAGGCCACCGTTCTGTTTCTTGATGCGCCGCGCGCGGCTACGCATCGACATCACCGAGATACCGGGCGTGTCATCGATGAAGACCTTCAACTGACTGAGCTCGTCCGCAGCGCGGGCCAACTCGGCGTAGTCGTCCGGCGGAATGTGTCCGGTCTTGAGCTTGTGAGCGTCCACCTTGGCGCGCGTGCACAGCATTCGACTGACCACGGACTGCTTGCCCATCTCCAAGCTGAAGAAGAGGATCACCGGCTTGCTGTCCTCGCCCTCCATCCACACGGGGTTGCTGGCAGCCGCGTGGTCCATGCAGTTCAAGACAAAGGCCGTCTTGCCCATGGCCGGCCGGGCGGCGAGGATGATCAATTGACCGCCGGCCCAGCCGGAAGTCATGTCGTCAAGGTCGTAGAAGCCACTGGTCAAGCCCACCAGTCCCCCACGGTTGGAGGCGCTGTCGATGCGCCGCATGGTGTCCTGCAAAACCGTCGCGATCGGATCCGCTTCCGTGGAGTTGCGCTCGTCGGAGATCTGGAAGATGGAGTGCTCGCTCTCGTCCACCAGTTCTTTCACGTTGTTGCCGTCCGGGCGCACTTCATAGGCGCGCTCAACGATCCCCGTGGCCTCTAGAATCAGGCGCCGCAGAGTCGCGGTTTGAGACACCAGCTTGGCGTGGTGCTTGAGGTGGGCCGCGGAGGAAACCGCGCCCGTCAGCTCGAGCAGGTAGGCCCGACCGCCGCACTTCTCGAGGGCACCGGCTGCCATCAGGCGCTCCCCCACGCTGATGAAGTCGATCGGCTCACTGCGTTCGAGCAGGTGCACAAGGGCTTCGAAGATCAACGCGTGCCGAGAGTTGTAGAAGTCCCCCGGCCGCAGCGATTCCGCCACGTCGGAGCTTCGGTTGGGGTCGATCAAAAGCGAACCCAAAACGGCCCGCTCCGCCTCGTCGTTGTGGGGCGGAACGCGCCCGATCCTGTTCTGAGATTCCATGCTGGCCCGCAAGCTTAGCGGCCTGCGGGGTCAGATAGTAGTGCGTTCGCACTCCGCGTCCCGGGCCTGGCTTAATTCCATAGAAGCGAGCCACGGATCGATGACCCGTGGCTCGCTTGATGCTGTTTTTGTTGGCCTCCGGAACCGACCAGGAGGGCGGAACTGGGGCCGTGTTGAGGTGCCTTACTCGGCGGGGGCCTCGGCGGCGGGAGCCTCCTCAGCGGGGACCTCCTCGGCGCCTTCGGCCTTCACGGTCAGGCTGATTGTGCCGGAACGCTCAGCGTGCAGGTGGATGACCACGGAGTGCTCTCCAATGGCCTTGATGGGCCCTTCCAAACGGACGTCCTTCTCAGCGACCTTGTGCCCGAGTTCCTCGAGCATGGTCGAGATCATCGCGGCGCTCACCGAACCGTACAGGCGACCGTGGTCGTCCGCGCGCTGGGTGGTTTCCAGCTTCAGCTTGGAGTACATGTCGATAGTCTTGTCGAACTCGGCCAGCATAGCGGCCTCTTCGACGTCAAGACGCTCACGACGGCGATCCATGGCGGCCTTGTTGTCCGCGTTGGCTTGGATACCGATCCCACGGGGGACCAAGTAGTTGCGTGCGTAGCCGGCCTTGACCGTGACGATATCGCCACAGCGCCCAAGGTTCTTCACGTGCTCGCGCAGCAGGATTTCAGTTACTTTCATATCAATCGCTCCTGAAAATTAGCCCACGAAGGGCAGGAGGCCAACTTGGCGGGCGCGCTTGATCTCATTCTTCAGCTTGCGCTGAGTCTGAGCGCACAGGCCCGTGCGACGACGGCCCTGGATCTGCCCCTGAGGAGTGATGAACTTCTTCAGGTGCTCCGCGTCCTTGTAGTTGAGGGGGTGTGCAACGTCGGTCTTTTTGCCGAGCTTAACTAGTCCGCGTCCACCGCGGCGTTTTCGTCCCATTGCCATGTCTAAGCCTTCCCGGTCTTGCTGACCGCCTCGTCATCGTCCTCGGAATCATCACCATCATCGCTGTCGTCATCGTCATCGTCATCCGAGTTGGAATCCTCGTCGCGATCTTCACGACGGGGTCGGTTGCCGAACTCGTCCTCAGGCTCTTCCACGAAGTCGACGTGGTCGTCGTCGGGAGGAGTCGGGACCTTGAAGTCCTCGGAGGTCTCCGCAGTCACGAACTCGGCCTCGCTATCGGGCACCACGTCGACGGCCAACTCTAGGCTGCGCAACACAGTCTCGTTGAGCTCGAAGTCGCGCCGCATGGCGGGAATCGCATCTCCGGGGACGTTGTAGTACGCCAAGAGGAAGGTAGCGCGGTTCTTGCCTTTGATGGGGTAGGCCAAACGGCGCTCATCCCAGCGGCGAGCGGACAGGATGGTCGCCCCGTACTTTTCCAGTGTGTTCGTAACGATCGACTTTGCCGTGTCCCAGCCCTCGCGGACTGCAGCATTGTCGAGCAGGTACATGCCTTCGTAAATCTGTGCCAAAACGTTAATGTCTCCTAAGTCTATTGGGGTTGTTGGGCACGGCAGGGACGCAGGTCCTAACCGGCACTTTGGTTCCAGCGGCTGTGGAACCGCGTCATGCACCCTTCGATGTCACCTGTGCTGAGCCAGTCGTGGACGGCCTCGCTCGCTTGCGCGATCGAGATCTCCATCTCCTCCTTCTCTGCACCTGTGATCACCTCGAGCACGTGACGCGCCGCATCGGTTCTCGGTCGTCCAATCCCAAGCCGCAGGCGCGGAAAGCGATCAGTTCCGAGTCGATCTATGATCGACCGCATGCCCTTCTGCCCCCCCGCCCCACCATGGGGACGCAGGCGCAAATGGCCGGGATCGAGGTCGAGATCGTCGTACACGACGAGGATCTCTGCGGGAGCCACATCCGCCCATTGGGCGAGTGGGGCCACCACCTCCCCGGAAGCGTTCATGAAAGTCGTGGGCTTCACAAGCAGGGCGTCCAAGTCAAAGTCTCGCGCGAAGCGAAACTTCTTGGAGCCCCCGTATTTCACGGGAGCTTCACCAGCTTCTGAAGCACCGGCCTCCATGACCGAGTCCAGGTTCCTTGCAGTCTGAAAGAGCAGGCCCTCATGCAGAGCCATGTGATCAAGCACGTGGAATCCGACGTTGTGTCGGGTCCACTCGTATTCAGGGCCTGGATTGCCCAGGCCAACAACGATGCGTGTCACAGGGGTGCTTAGATAAGGACCGTCAGAGCCCTCCGCGTCCCCGCCCCAAAAGTTGGGTTAGGTCGCGCGAAGGGCCGAACAGTGTAGGGATCCCAGAGAGGAGCACAACCCCCCCCTCAGGACCCCAAAAAGGGGCTAGACCTCGGCTTCGCCCTCTTCGTCGTCATCCCCAGCTTCCGCGGGGCTGCCAGCAGCGCCAATGATGGTCGCCACGTCCTGCTCCGGGTCACCAGCCAGGCTGACGCCCGCGGGTAATTTCAGGTCCTTGGCCTTCACGTGCGCGTGCTCGTCCAAGCCTTCCACGTTGACCTCAACGTTGTCGGGCAGGTTGGAAGGAATGCAGCGGATCATCAGGTTGTCGACCAGGTGGCTAGGAACGCCGCCTTTCGGGGTGCCAACGAAGACCAGTTCGACCTCGGACTCCATTTCCACACCGCGTTCCACCTTGCGGAACTCGACGTGAATGATGTTGTCACCGAAGACGTCCCACTGAAGCTCGTGGACAACCGCGGTCTCCACGGAGCCCTCGACGTCAATGTCGTAGAGGTGCACGTGGGCACGGCGAGTGGCCAGGAACTCGCGCTCGTCAATGGAGATGTCGATGTGATCGCCATCGCCTTGAATGTTGGAGGGGATGCGGCCTTCGCCGCGCAGACGGCGGGCGCCGGTCGTACCGACATTGTCGCGCTTGGCGGCCGAGAGGGTTTGGCTAGAAGCCATGGGAACTACCTCGAAGGAAAAATGAGTAGAGAAACTTAGTCTTGGAAAAGGACGCTGACCGAAGTCGAGCGGTGGATGTTGATGATCGCTTTCGCGAGCAACGGCGCGATCGAAACGGTCTCGATGTTGCCAGGCCAGCCTTCACCCCGGGGGCAAGAGTCGCTGACCAGGATCTTGTCGATGGGCGCGTCGCGCAGGCGCTGGATGGCGGGCCCGCAGAACACGGGGTGGGTCACCACCACCATGATCGAGCTCGCTCCGTTCTTGCGCAGAATCTTGGCGGCCTCGGTGATCGAGCCGCCGGTCGATATCATGTCGTCGACGATCACCACGTTGCGGTCGCGCACGTCACCGATGACGTGCTCGACAGCGATCTCCGATCCGGAGATGCGGCGCTTGTCAACAATGGCGAGGTCGGCGCCGAGGGGCTTCGCGTAGCCACGAGCCATCTTGATGCCACCGACGTCTGGAGAAACGACCACGGGGTCTACGATGTTCAGCTCCGACAAGCGGTCGAGCAGAGCCGGTTTGGCGTAGAGGTGGTCGACCGGGATGTCGTAGAAGCCCTGGATTTGAGCGGCGTGCATGTCGATCGTTACCAATCGATCGCAGCCCCCCACCGTCAGAGTGTTCGCCAAGACCCGCGCGCTGATGGGCACGCGACCTTCGTCTTTGCGGTCTTTGCGTGCGTAGCCGTAGTAGGGCATGACCGCCGTGATGCGGCCCGCGCTGGCGCGGCGCGCGGTATCGATCAGCAGCAACAACTCGATCCAGTTGTCGTTCACCGGCGGACAGGTCGGCTGCAAGATGAAGACGTCGCTGCCGCGCAAGTCCTCGTTGATTTTGATGTCGACCTCTCCATCCGGGAAGCGCCCAACGTGGGCGTTCGCCAAAGGAAGATCCAGCGCGTCAGCGATGTCCCGCGACAGCTGAGGATGCGCTTGCCCCGAAATCAGAGTTATCTTGTCGCTGTAGGCGTCCACTTGCTTGTTCCTCTTTTTGGTTGGGTTCGTTGGGGATCGAATAGGGCGAGCGTGAACTAACTACGTTTGGCCGCTGCTTCGGCCTTGAGCTGGGCGGCGCTGATTGCGCCCTCGAACTTCCGTGCCGGAACGCCGGCCCAGACCTCGTCCTCGCCGACATTGGCGCCGCGCGTCACGACGCTGTTGGCGCCCGTCGTGGAGCGCGCGCCGAGCTTGTTGGGACCAACGATCGTCGTCCCGCTGCCGATGAAGGCGTCGTCCCCCACCTCGGTGACGTGCTTGTGAACGCCGTCGTAGTTGGCAAAGATCGTCCCAGCCCCCACGTTGACGCCGGCACCGATGCGCGCGTCACCGAGGTAGGAGAGGTGTTTGGCTTTCGTCCCGGAGCCGAGGGTCGAGTTCTTGGTCTCGGTGAAGTTGCCGACCTCGGCGCCATTCTCGAGCACCGTTCCCTTGCGCAGGTGAGTGAAGGGCCCAACCTCGCAATCCTCACCAACGATCACCCCAGCGCGAATAACGGTGCAGGGCAGGATGCGCGTGCCCTTTCCGATTTGCACGTCCGCATCGATGTAGGTGGAAGCCGGATCCTCGATGCGCACGCCGTTCGCCAGGTGCGCCTCGAGAATGCGAATCTGCAAGGGCCAGCGAGCTTCTGCCAGCTGCATCAAGTTGTTCACCCCGATGGCTTCGTCGGGATCTTCCAGGATGCCTGTACTGACCTCGTGTCCGGCGGCGACGAACATGGCGGGCACGTCGGTCAGGTAGTACTCGCCTTGGGCGTTGTTGTTGGAGAGTTTGGGCAGGGCGTCCAGCAGTCCAGCTGCGGGGAAGGCGTAGACGCCCAAGTTCACTTCACCGATGGCCAGTTGTTCGTCGGTCGCGTCCTTGTGTTCGACGATGCCCGTGAAGAGCCCGTCCTCGTCCCGGCAGATGCGCCCGAGGCCCGTGGGATCCTCGGGGATCGCGGTCAGCATGGCCATGCCCGCGGGGCCGGCTTCGTTGCGCGCTTCGATCAGCTCTTGCAGGCTCTCCGGCGAGAGCACTGGCATGTCGCCATACAGCACAACCACATTGCCCTGGTCGCGATCGATGCAAGCAGCCGCAACCTGCAAGGCGTGCCCGGTCCCGTTTTGCGGCTCTTGCAGCACGCACTCGATCTTGTCGGCGCCGGCACTCTTCATGGCCGCCTCGCGCACCGCCTCGCCACCGTGCCCGATCACGATCACGATCTTTTCCGGGGAAAGCGAAAGTGCCTGGTCGATCACCCAACCGATCATCGGCTTGCCACAGATCTCGTGAAGGACCTTCGGCAACGCGCTCTTCATGCGCGTTCCTTGTCCTGCTGCGAGAATGACGACAGTGCCGGTCTGGTTCATGGGAAAGGGTGCGTCCCCTCGGGCAGGGACGCGTCGAGGGCGCCTGCACTGGCGGCTGGGCCAGGGGCGCTCCTATAAGAAGAGGTGGAAAGCGGGGAGATCGGAGGCCTGGATCAGGCGCGCCCGGTCAAATTTGGCCCAAAGTTGTACTCGCACCCCCCGCCCCCGTCAACGGCTGGAGGTCCCGAGTTGCCCCGGAATCGCGCCCCGGGCAGAATACTGGCTCCTGCCCCAAAACAGGCCAATTAGGCCCCAACGGAACCTCGAACACGATGCCTGAAGCCAAACTGATCCAGAGCGAGCACGGCCTGAAACCCCAGGGCGAGGGCTGGTACGTCCTGAACGCCCAAGCGGCGGAATGGCAGGAGAGCCCCCATTTCGGCCAGTTCCTGAACTTCGAAGGCGATGTCCGATTTCCGCAGGTGGGAATCAACATCCACATGCTGCAACCGGGCCAGCCAGCTTGCAAATACCACAGCGAGAGCCCCCAGGAGGCATTTTTGGTGCTTTCCGGAGAGTGCCTGCTGATCGTGGACGGCCAGGAGCGCCCCCTCAAGGCCTGGGACTTTTTCCACTGCCCGAGCGGCGTGGAGCACGTCTTCGTGGGCGCCGGCGTGGGCCCCTGCGCCATCCTGATGGTGGGCAATCGAGTCGGCGAGGACGGCCTGAACTACCCGCGCAATGCCGTGGCCGCGAAATACGGCGCTAGCGTCGAAACCACCACACCCGACCCCAAGGTGGCCTACGAGGGCCTGCGCGACAGGCACGCGATCCCGTCGCCGCTCCCAGAACGACCGCCTACGCCGCAGCACACAGCGCCGAATGGCTGCGTTGAATTCTCGCGCTAATACCCGCGCTTCAAGACGTCGCGGGCGACGACGATGCGTTGGATCTCGTTGGTGCCTTCGTAGATGCGGGTGACGCGGGCGTCGCGGTAGAGGCGTTCGATCTTGTATTCCGCTGAGTAGCCCATGCCACCGTGGATTTGCACGGCGCGGTCGGCCACTTGGCAAAGGGCTTCGGAAGCGTGCAGCTTGACCATGGCGGCTTCCCGACCAAAGGGCTGGCCCGTGTCGCACAGCCAAGCGGTGCGGTAGATCATGCTCTCCATGGCGAAGATATCCATGGCGGAGTCCGCCAGCATCCACTGCATGGCTTGGTAGGCAGCGATCGGCTTGCCGAAGGCTTCCCGTTGTTTGGCGTATTCCACGGAGAGCTTGTGCGCTTCACGGGCCGCGCCGAGGCAGTTAGCGCCCAAGGCCAAGCGCCCGCGGTCGAGCACGCCCATGGCGGTGCGGAAGCCATAGCCCACTTCGCCGAGACGGTTGGCGTCGGAGACGCGCACGTTGTCAAAGGCCAAGGTCACCGTGCCGGAACCCCTTTGGCCCATCTTGTCTTCGTTGCGACCGATGCTGTAGCCCTCGGCCTCACGCGGCACGAGGAAGGAGGTCACGCCACCGTTGGCGCCCTTCTCCTTGTCCGTGATGGCGTAGACCACGGCGATGTCCGCGATGTCGCCGGCGGTGATCCAGACTTTCTCGCCGTTCAGGATCCAGTCGTCCCCGTCGCGCACGGCGGTGGTGGTCATGGCACCGGGATCGGAGCCAGCGCCCGCTTCGGAGAGGGCGAAGCAAGCAAACTTCGCGCCTGTTGCAAAGTCCGGTAGGAAGCGTTGCTTCTGTTCCTCCGTGCCGCCGACCAACACGCTCATGGCGCCAATGCTGGCGTGGGCGCCGAGGGTCACGGCCACGGCGAAGTCCCCTTGGGTCAGCTCCTCCATGACAACACACAGTCCCGTCTCCCCCATGCCCGCGCCCCCGTACTCTTCGGGGATCGCAACGCCGAGCAAACCGAGTTCCGCCATCTGATCGATCACTTCCCGGGGGATCGCGTGCTTCTTATCGATCTCGTCGGCGATGGGGCGGATGACTCCATCGGTGAAGTCTCGAACGGCTTCCCGGAGCATCGCGTGCTCCTCGCTGAAGGTGAATTCCATTGGGCTCATGTCTCGGTCGGTCGGTTGCCGGGGGGGGGGTGTGAATTGGGCGGTTCGCAGGGCGGCTGAGTTCCTCGCGGAGAGGCCAGCCTCTTCGTCCTGGCCTCGTCAGCTCCCGTGCGCCGTGTTCGTTCGGGGATTGTGTTCGCTCGTGCTGTCGAGATCAACTAGCTCGGAAAGAGCGGCTCGAGCACCGACAGAGTCTTCTCCAAGTAGCGTTCCTGCACGAACAGATGATCTCGGCTGAATCCGCAAACCGCCCCAAGTGGGATTCCCGCCTGGGCCAAGGCCCCGGTCACTTTTGCGAGAAAGCCCACCACGTCCCAGCCCATGGCTGCGCGAAACCGGATCCAAACCAATCCTTGCTCCACTTCGGCTTGCGGGTGTCGCTTCAATAGTTCCTCAAGACGCTCCATGCTGATCAGCAGCGACGTCTCACCGCCTTCCCGCGTGAGCTGGCCGGGCGCGCCCTCGAGCATTTCAAGGTCCTTCGCGTGCGGTGCCGCAGCAAACCCGCAGAGGGCAAAGCGCCCCGCTTCCACTTCAAAACTCATCGCAGCCAGGGCCTCGTCCAGGGTGGCGGCCGGCTCGTTCGCGGGGGTCGGTTTGTCGGGTGCAGAAGCCATGCGGGAGAGGATAGCGAGTGCCCGAGGTCAGCCTCTATTCTCCCTGCTGGATCGAACGAGATTTTCTGCATAGGCCCACCGCCTCGTGAGCACGCGATGGACTGGGCGTTGACGCGCTTGGGCGGGATGGCTTGCGCTTGAGAGGGATAGGTTGCGCTCGATAGGGATCGGCGAGACTTGGACACGATGAGTCGTGCCCGGCCGCGAACTCTCAGGGAACCAGAAGACTCACGTTCTCGAGCTTCCCAACTTCCACGGCGACCTCGCCGCTGCCCCCTGCGCAGGACCACCTGTAGGTTCCGTGAGGCAGGCCAATCAAGTCCAGCTTGCCGCTCGAATCCGTGCGCACCCCCCCGTCAAAGCCACCCAGCTTTCCCGCGGCGACCCAACCCTGCAGCGTCTCCCCGGTGGGCAGGAACTCCATGGCCACCTCCTGGTTCGCGAGCGTCGCTCCCCCCGTGCTCGTGAAGCGCAACGACAAGTCCCCCACCCGCCTCGCTTCAACTTCGTAGTGCCGCCCTCCCTTGACGGCCTCGACCTCGAGGGCCGCGGGCCAATAGCCAAAGCCGGAGAGGCGCAGTTCGTAGGTGTCCGGAGTCAGACCGGAAAGGATCAGCTTGCCCTCGGCGTCCGGGTTGCGGCCGGGGACGAGGCATTGCCCACTCGCCAGGCTCCAAAGCCGACAGGTCACGAGCGCTTGGGGTTGGCCCTCGTCCGTTAGCCGCAAGTGGATAGACGCTTCGGCGTCAAACACCACCTCCACGTACTCCCCTGGCTCGGTCGGCAGCTCAAAGGACAGGAGGCTACTCACCGCGCCCTCAGAAGACGTCAGCCGAACAAGATTGGCAGAGGCTGGCAGTCCCAAGGCGGCACAGACTCCCTCCCCGTTGGTCGTTGCCGTCGCAAGCGCCTGCCCGGGCATCTCCACCGAGTAGACCTCAACCCGTGTGCTGCCCATCAGGTCGCCCTTGGAATTCAGGATGCGGAAAAGTGTGAGGTTGCGCTCGAGGGGAACTTCAACGACCAGCTCGGGTGGGGAGTCCTCATCGACGGTCACGATCGCCAAGCCTGTCAGGTCCGATTCTCCGAAGAGCGAGACGCGAATCAGCACAGGGCCAGGCCCCAGACCGCGCAGGCGCGCGTTGCCGTCTTGCTCTAGGGAGCTAGCCTGCGCCGTCTCGTTTCCATCGAGATCTAGGTAGGTGATATGGGCGAAGCCATTCATGGTTGGCGTGCCGTCGCCCTTGGGGATGACGGTCAAGGAGTGCCCCCCACTCAAGTCAAAGAAGAGCTCCCAAGTCTCCCCATGTTTGAGCCATGCGTTGCGCCCCGCCATGTAGGAGCCAGCCGTTACCTGGCTGCGCACGGAGAAGTGGAACGCACCGGCGTCCGCAGCCTCGATGGAAAGCTCGCCTTCTGCATCGAAGGACGTCGCCGCAATCGCGCCGATTCCGTCCGCCGTTAGGTAGTACTCCGTTGGATCCACCCCGTCCGGAACCAAGAGCATGGCCGACAGGGTCTGTTGCCCCGAGAGCTCGATGTTCCCGAGGTCCGCATCGTCCCCCTCGTACCAGACTTTGAGCTCGCGAGCGGAGTAGCCGGGAGCGTTGAAGCTCACCACATTGACACCCCACGTGAGGCGCGCCACCCGGAATCCTCCATCCGAGCTTGCCAGCGCTGGCGTTCCGATCGGATCCAGTTCCCCGAGTCCCTGGGAGACGAAGACCTCGACCACTCCCCCGGAGATCGGCTCGCCGGTCTTCGCGTCGATCAGACGGCCATGCATCGCTCCCGGGGGCCCAACGACCAAAGTGACATCGCCACTCGAGGCTGCCCCCACGTTGACAGTCACGGTCTTGGAGCGCCCGTACTCGGGGGAAATCGCACACAAACTGACCTCCCACCCGGGCAGATGCTCTAGCACGAACTCGCCGTTCTTGCTGCCGATCACCTGAAGGCGCGAGCGAGCCGTGGGGTCCGACGGTGACCAAAAACGGATCTCGAAATCGGAGAGCGGCATCAACCCAGCGAGACAGGTGCCCCGCAGCGTCGGCAGTTTGGACAGGGGAATTTCGATGGCACGGAACGACGCTTCTGGAACTCGCAAGGTCGCGATCTCTTTGGTGCCGTAGCCCTCCGCGGTCACCGTCCCATTGAACGATCCAGGAGGAATGCCTAGCGCCGTGACAAACCCATCCTCGCGGCCCACGAACTCCGCTTCAAACTGCTGGCCAGCCTGCTCCCAGCGGCCGTGAACGACCGCCGTTGCAATCAGACTGTTGTCCACGGCGTCGACTGGAGCGAACCAGAGCACGTGCCCGACTTCCGCGTCGAGTTCAAGGTAGACCTCCTCATTTGCCGCGCGCGGTTTGAAGGACTGCTGCGTGGGGACGAAGAGGGAACCTTCCAAGATTGCGACCCATTGGCAGCCCTCCCGGAGTGGCAGATTGACGGGTCCGAAGCTCCCGTCGTCCAGGACTGGAATGACCTCGACCTCTTCCCGCAACGGACCGCGAATCGTCGTCACCCGCACATGGGAAGTGCCCCAGCCCTCGATCGACCAGCGCTCCGGATACTCGCTGGGAAAGTTCACGACCCCGTGAAGAGGGAAGGAGGGAAAGAGCTCCAAGTGGACGGGCTTGGTCACCCGGCCATACCAGGCGCTCGAACAGAGATCCCCGTGCTCTGCCCAGATTTTCTGCCGTTCGCCGAAGGGCGCGATGGCTGTTGGACTGGAAGTCTCGACGGGGTAGCTCCGGAGGAACAGAAGTCGGTCTTTGGGAGCGCTCTCCCCGAGCTTCCAAAAGGAAAGTGTTCCTTGGGGATAGCCTCCCTGCTGGTAGACCCGCGCGCCTTGGGTGGAAAGGTCCCCGGCATGCACGACAACGACCGCCGTGGTCGCGGCCTCGAGCTTCAGACTCCCCCCTTCGGCCAGTTCCAAACTCCCGGCTTCCAAGGAAACCGATCGGGCCTTGTAGCCGGGATGAGTCACCCAGAGGAAACTGGGCTGATCCTCCGACTGAGGCGGCAGTTCGGAGAAGCCGTAATCCCCAGCACCATTCGACCTGGTCGAAAGCGTGCGCGCGGCAACCAAGCCCGCCGGAATCTCGACCGAGGAAGTTACGAATGGGACAAACTCAGGATCCCAGGACGTCCAAGTGACCTCGGCACCGGCCAAGGGCTTGTCGCCCATACCCAAGATTCGCCCGCTCAGCAAACTTGGCGGAGGACTCGCAACGGGAACGCGCTCGTTTGGCTGGAGGGTTTCTGATTCGTCCACCGCCTGCACGCCCGCCGCCGGGGAAGCCTCCTCGACGGGCGTCGCCTCGGGAATTGCCGCCTGGTTCGAATCCAAATCGGATGACTCGATCGCCACCGGCTCCACCATTGCCTCGGGAGACTCTTTGGAGCCCCAGTAGCCAAGGAGAAGTAGCGCGGGCACGAGTATCAGCAACCAAGGCAAGCGCGTACTCGGCTTCGTCATGGGAGCCATTATGGGAGCAGTTGCGGTGCGCTGATTGTCGCGGCGAGTCTCCCTTTGGCGATGGCGTGTGGATTCACGCCCGCCCCACCTCCGAATGCCGCCGCTTTTCGATTGGCAGGAACGGGAGTAGCGCTGGAACTCCCGAGCACCACGGGCCCGAAAATCCCGGCCGCTACGGTAGCGAGGACAGCGATCACTAGCCGTGACCTAAAGGAGTACGGCATGGAGCTTCTGTACATGTTCGGATTCTCCCGGATCGATTGACCGGACAAGTTTTTTTGCTCGAGCGCTAAAGTCCCAGGCACCAGCGAACCGTCGTGCCCTGAGCTGGCGACAGTAGCTATCGAAGGAGGGATCTGAGGGGGGGTACCTCATGGCAACTTCGTGAGAGGCCCGCTTCCAAGCTTCGCCGTCGCAACTGCGCAGGGACATGAACAACCAGGAGCCAGCAAAAACAGAGTACAACTCCTCCCCGGTGGCCGCACCCTCATACCACTGCGTAGCCGCAGCGTAGCGCCCCTCAGCCTCGGCAAGACGTGCCAAATCCCCGGCCGCGACTAGGCGATTTCTGTAGTTGCAAGGTTCCTCGTAGACGCCCCTGAATCGCCGAACGGCCTCCTCGAAATCTCCCATTGCCTCTGCCCCGTGCGCCAAGTACATGGAAAGCGTTTCAGACGGTCGGACAACAAACCCCGCCCGTGCTATCCGGAGAAGGCTGAGGCGCGAGTCACCGCCGGGGCTTAGGAGGAGGTCAACCAGATCTAAGGGGTCCGTCAACTCATGAGTGCCGAGCAAAAGTCTTCTCACTCTCAGCAATTCACTTCGCCACGCAGCCTCGTCCTCAAAAACTCTGGGGTCCTCACGATCGAGAGGATTCCAGAAAGGTGCTCCTCCAACACGTTGAGACCCCATGAACTTTCGAACGCAAGCGTCAAGCAGCAGTAGCCCCAACTCATCCCGGTGGACCGCTAGGATGTGCTTCTCCAGGCTAGACAACCAAGGGGATCCAGCCTGCAGGAGGTCTTCGGGCTTCAATCGATCTGGGGCGCGCCATGCGGAAAGATCCGTGAGCAGCGTTCGCTCCTCCTGTGCACCTAGTTCCGCAAGGAGCCCGATCAACTCTGGGCCATACTTGTCCCGATCGGGCGAAGCTCCCATCCTGGGTTCATCCTTATTCGACTGGCTCATAGGGAGTTCGGCTCCGACCCGCGCAAATGAAGTATAGCCGCGTACAGATCCTTCACCAGTGCGCGAGCACTCGGCCAAGCCTCCTCTCGTTGAACGACTTCGCTCGGGGGGATGTGGTCGATCAGGACGTCAAAGAACGCTCGCCTAGTCCTCAGGCTAAGGGAATTGAACCGAACCGCCACACGATGTGCTTCATCGGGATGGAAGCCCAACGCTTGGACGACAAACTCGTCGCGGGTGCTGCCGGCACGGGCCCCGGCTTCTCCCGCGATCAGCCGCTGGTGGTCCCGTCGCAGAATCTCTGTGATGGCCTGGAGCGCAATCTTGGAAAGGTCCTCTTTTTGGAAATCAGAGGTCTCCCTGTCACGATCAAGGGAGGCCGCTATGCGTGCCAGGGCCTCTTCCATGAGCGCAGACTCCTCCACCAGCACTCCCTGCTCTCGCACGACCGCCCGGCAAATCTCTCCGAAGGCATCGGCCCCACCCCAAATCGCAAGCCGCTCCGCGACTCCTTTCGGAGGCTGCGCGAAATGAGTTGCAGGCTGGTTCGGAGTCCTCCTCATAGTTTGTAAGGATAGGATTCGACGCCTCCCAGTCAAGACAATCACTTCGGAGGGGCAGATCACCTGGGGCTCCCCCCTGCACGCACGAGCACGCTGCCAGGACTCCCATGGAAGATCGGAACTTCAACGGATCCGCCTCCTGCACCCCCTAGGAAGTCCCCAAAGTTCGCTCCCATTTGGGGAGGATCAACAGCACTCCCAAGTGCCGAGTGGCTCGCGAATCCGCCATGCGAATGACAAGATACTGTGGATTCTGCGCCCGATTCTGGTTCCAGATGCATCCATCAGGGGAAGAATCCACCGGAGGAGAGAGCATGAGTGACAACTATGAGGAGCGCTTGATCGCCGCCCGCGGGGGCGACATCGACTCCATGGGCTGGCTGATGGAGGTAGAACGGCCCTGGTTGCTAAGCAGAGTCAGCAAGATGCATTCCGCCTCAGCCAGGGGAACGCAAGCCGAGGACCTGGTCCAGGAGTGTGGACTGCGCTTGGTCACTTCGCACGCCACCCTTCGTTTTGAGAAGCGCGCTCGGTTCCGTTCTTGGCTATTGACGGTTGCAAGGAACCTGATGCTGAACAACTTGAGGCGACATGAACACACCGAACTGGACGCGACTGGCAACTCGGAGCCTATCTACAAACCCGCCGCCCCGAATGCACATGGAGAGGGAATCCACGCTCTCAGGAAGCAGATTCCGGTTCGGCAGGACACCGCGATCATGCTCAGAGATTATTGTGGCTGCAGCTTCGAATTGATCGCTCAGGTCCTCGGCTGCCCGAATGCATCCTCCGCCCAGAGCCTTCGCGCGCGGGGGATGAAGTCGCTCCAAGATCTGGCGGCGCAGGGAGGCGGAACGCGATTGTAGCCCGAATGGCACGCGGGCTGCCATTCAAGAAGAGCGGCGCCGCCCCCTCCAGGGGACGGATGTCTACCGAGCCCATAGAAGAGTAGCTAGGCGAAACTCAAGAACGCCCTCCGGCAAGCTCGGGGCTGGCTCGGGAATCGGGGAGGCCGTCACCCGCGTGATGACATGAGGGGTCACTTCTCCGGGGCGAAAGCGAGGAAGTATGGAGAGGGAACGATCCAGCCACTGGTGGGGACTGGATGGACGGGGGTGGCTTTGTGGATAGCGGTCGGCGGGATATAAGGGGGCAGCGGGAGCGAGGGCTTCTCAGAAAAACATGTCCACCGATCAGCCCAACTCTCCCCCACCACCCCAGCCTACGCGCGGGCCAGTGCGCTGGCTGCTGTTGGGGATCGGGGTGCTGCTTACGGGAGTGGCGGCGCTTGGGGCGATCCTGCCGGTCTTGCCCACGACGCCGTTCTTGTTGCTGGCCATGGCAGCCTTCTCGCGGTCTTCGCCCGGGCTGCGGCGCAAGCTTTTGGAAGCACCGGTTTTCGGCATCTACCTGCGGCAGTGGAATCACGACCGCTCGATTCCGCGGCATGCGAAGTGGAAGGCCTATGGGCTGATTTTGGTCACCGTGGGACTTTCGGCCTATGGGATTCCTTCCAACTGGGCTCGCCTTGTGCTGGTTGTGGTGGCCGCTGGCCTGGTCCTCTTCTTGCACTCGCTGCCAATCACCGAGCACGAAGTGGGGCAGTTCGAGGAGGAAACGATCGCCCAAGACAAGCCCAACCCCGCGGAGACGGTTGAAGCCAGCGCCAGGGAGGATCAGCGCTAGAACAGGATTGGGCTGACCCGCCCGGGGCCCGGGTCGCTATCCTGCGCCCCATGGCTACCCCCTTCAAGATGGCGCTCTCCCTGCTCGTCGGCTGGCTCGCGGATCGCAAGGTTCCAAAGGGCATGCGCGGGTTCGTGTATCGTGGCTACGCAAAGGTCACCGGCGCCAAGGTTGAAGAGTCCCGCGGGCCCCTCGATATCTATCCGAGCTTGGGAGCCTTCTTCATTCGGGAACTGGTGGCAGGAGCGCGCACCATCGTCGAGGATCCGGAACTGATCCCATCGCCGGTGGATGGGACCTTTCAATCGATCTGCAAGATCACGGAAGGCAGCGTCGTGCAGGCCAAGGGACGCAACTACCCGATTCGCGAATTGCTGGGTGGCGTCGGCAAGAACGTGGAGCTGGAGGGCGGGCACGCTTGGACTGTCTACCTCTCGCCCCGGGACTACCACCGCATTCACTGCCCGGAAAACGCACGACTGACCACAGCCCGCTGGTTTGCCGGCGCGCGGCATTCGGTTGCGCCCAAGGTTTTGGAAAAGCGCCAAGTGCTTTCTGTCAACGAGCGCGCCGTCCTGCAATTGGATACCGAGAGGGGTCCGCTCTTCTTGGTTCTGGTCGGTGCCTTGAACGTGGGACGCATTCGTGTGGTGGGCGTTCCCCGGCGGGCGGACGCACCGCTTGGCAAGGGCAAGGAATTCGCACGGGGGGCCGAGTTGGCGCGCTTTGAAATGGGCTCGACGATTGTGCTCGTCTCTCCCCCGGGTGGATTGGAGCCCTTAGAAAGCACGAAAGAAAAACAGACCATCAAAATGGGCGATGCCCTGGCTCGCTGGAGTGCGAAGGGTTGACCGACTCTTCAAAAATCCACCGACTGGTCCGGCTCTCCACCGCCATCGTGATCGGTGATTGGGATTGCGTGCGTGAACTGCGGCGCTCGGCCGCGCCGGGTGAACCGGATCGCGAGTGGCGCGAAGCCATTCTGCAAACCCATCTTTTCGCCGGCTTTCCGCGGCTCGTGCAAGCCTTTGGCGTGCTCGAAGAAGAAGGTGGGATTGGAGTCCCCGCAGCGCAAGAAGTCGAGAGCCCGATGCTCGACCCGGGGCGCGGCGCCCAGCTCTTCGACGACATCTACGGCAAAGGCGCGGACACCGTGCGCGAACTGCTCGACGGCTACCACAAAGACTTCGGCGCGTGGATCGCGGAGCACGCGTACGGCCGCGTGTTGGCACGTCCCGGCTTGCAGGCGGACCGCCGTGAATTGCTCGCAGCTTGTGCTCTGGCAGCCCTTGGCCAAGATCGTCAGCTCGCAAGTCATTGCCGTGGCGCCTTGCGTTGTGGCGCGACCTTGGAGGAATTGGAAGCCGCCTTCGACAGCGCCGCAGACTTGATTCCAGCGGACAACCTAGTGCGGGCTCGGCGCATCGCCCGCAGCTTTCAACTGGAGTCCTGAGCGCATGGCAGCAGGCCCGGCAAGGGCCTCGCCTGCCTGCTTGGGCTCACTCTCGTGCACAAGGCCCCGCACCTGTCGCCTGTCGGCCGGGCCTCTAGCGGCGGCCCGCTTCGATCTGGACCTTGCGCAGCTCAATCGGTTCCAACGAGCGGATCATCAATTGAAGCGGGCCGGCGTCTGCCCTTGGGGGTTGGCGGTGGTGGGTTTCAACGGGTTCACCATCGACCCAAGCAGAAACCTTGCCGCTGGCTTTGGAGATGCGCAGGACCAGTTGATGCTCCCTGCCCGGTTCGAAGCCTTCGAACTCGCTGCCCTCCCCAGCGCGCGCGCGGCGGCCCACGTCGATCAGGTCGGTGGTGTCACACAAGAAGCGCGGGGAGTCGGTCAGTGTGCGGCCCGTGAAGACGGCATGGTAGCCCATGGTCGAAACCGCGAGCATGACCGGGTCCGCCCCGGCCGGTTGCAGGAATCGAACTTGAACTTCGAAGATGCCCGTCTCGGGCAGCAGCGGATCGGACAGTTCCAAACGTGGCCCACGACTGTTGCCCAGTTCCTCAACGCTCGCCGACGTGCTGCCCAGCCAACCTTGAGCTCCCGTGTAGAACCACTCCCCCGTGGACCAGTTGAGGATCTCCGTCCGGTCGAAATGAAAGGCCATGCGCACGCGGCCGTACTGGGGAAACTCCAACTCTTGAGGAGCGTAGCGCTCGTCGAAGTCTTTCAAGGTCGACGGCGGTAGAACGCGAGTCAAGCCAGCGCGCGTGCGAGTCAAGACCAATTGAGTGTTGGTGTCGATCACGTCTCGATACTCCCGCAACAAGCGGCCAATGTGCACCGCCCGTTCCTTGTCGGGAAGCGGTGCGGAGTCGCGCCCGATCAGCCGTTCCACTTCGCGACTGGCGTGCACGCGCCGCATGCGGCGCACTTCCTGTTCCTGGCCCAATTGCTTGGAAACTCGCACGCCGAGGTCGTGCAGAATCAAATCGCCACTTTGCAAGTCCGCCTCGGAGAGCAACTCCCGGGCACCTGCGATGTCTCCTTCGTGATAGCGAAAGAGCGCGCGCTGCAGCGGCAAGCCCTCCTCGGAGCTCAAGGCCGCCCCCTCCATGGCGAACTGTTCGACGGCCCGTGGATCCAGGATCTTGCCGGGGGAGGCGCGGTTGCCGCGCAGCAGGTAGTCGGTCGTGGCCGAGCCGCTGATCATCAGACGGAAGCCAACCTCGAGGGGCTCTCCACGCAACAGCACGGTGCCCGGGACCTTGATGGCACCTTCGGGCAAGGAGACGCGAGCGCCGCCCTTGCGCTTGATCCCGAGCGCTGCCGTCTGCAGGAACTCGAGCAGTTCACGGGCCCCTTCCAAGCGTATGGCTAGTTGGTCCTCGAGGGAAGCGAGCACCGGCTCGGACTCATGAGCTCTCCAGAAGGCGGACAGGCCTTCGTAATCCCTGCGCAGCAAGAAGTCCTTGGCCAAGCCGTCGAGGCTCGCCAGCAATTCCTTGCCGCGCTCCGCGGCGATCTCATCGGCGCGGTCTTCCAACTCACTACGGCGCTCGCGGAACTCGTCGAGGGAATGATGCACGGGGGCCGCCGCCAGTTGCGAACGATCGAGCCCATGCCCGGCTAGCAATTGATCGAAGTCACGGCCGAAGGCGTCCAACACTTGAACCCCCGCACCACCGCGCAGGGCGAGCTGGGCGCGTGCCGCAAGGCCTTGCACTTGGGTGAGCAAGGTGCTTCCGTCCAACTTGGCCCAAGCTTCCTCCAAGTGCTTCACCTGGGCGTCTAGTTCAGCTTGCAGGGGAGCCAGCTGCGTGCGCAATTGGCGGCGGTCCAAGCCCTTGAGATTCGCGCCGGAGCTCACCCAGAACTCCCCCACATCCGCACCGGCCAGGGCACGCGCTTCACTCCAGTCGCCGCTGCGTTTCGAACGGTCCACCTTGGGCAAGATGCTGCCGCGCACGTAGCGCTCGAGACCGGCCACGGCGGCCGCCATGGCGTCCTCGCGATTTGCGTCGAGGCGCAGGCGCTCCGACTCCGTTCGACGGCGAAAGCTCTCGCGGTCGATTTTGCGTGGCAAGCTCTCGGGAGTGAAGCCGGTCAAGCGCAGCAGAGATTGCGCCAACCCTTGGTCCAAGCGCTTCTCGACCCAATCGAACTCACTGGCCTTGAGCCGTTCGCTGAGGTCCTTGCTGGTCTCTGCCCAAAAGTCGCCGAGTTCGGATTGCAAGCGGCGCTTGAGCATGGAATGCGCCGCCTCCCATTGGGCCTGTTCGTGCTTGGGCACGCGCGGCTCGAGTTCCGAGAGCTCCGCGAAGGCCGCGGCCAGGGAGCCCTGGCCATCCCGGTAGTGCTCGTTGAAACGAATCAAGGGCGCCCAAGGCAAGACAGATTGCTGCGTAGCTGCTTCGGTCCCGCCCCTCGCATCGCGTTCGCCCCGGGCCCACAGGACGATCGCCACCAGCAAGCCGAGGCAAACGACGGCGCCGATGCCGGCGGCCAGGGAAACACTCGGGCGCCGAGTCGGGTCCAAGGGTTCAAGCGCCCGGCGGTTGATCTGCGGGGCGCGGTGATCGAGCACACGCTGCAGGTCGGCCTTGAGTTCGGCGGGAGCGAAGTAGCGCAAGTTGGGATCCCGCGAGAGACACTTGCGCAGAATCAAAGTGAGTCCCTTGCTCAACTCTGGTCGCAACTCCGCTGGATCGGGAATGGCCCCATACAACACCGAAGAGAGGATCTCGGCGGTGGAGCTCCCCGCAAAGGGAGGCTTACCGCAGACCGTGTGAAAGAGCGTGGCCCCCAGGGACCAGATGTCGCTGCGCACATCGGCGACCGAGGGATCGCGGGCCTGCTCGGGGCTGATGTAATGGGGCGTGCCGAGGGTCGAGCCCGTGCGCGTCAAAAGCGGATCGTCTTCGATGCGCGCTAGGCCCAGATCCACCAGGCGCGGAAAGTCCGGGCGCTCGAGCAAGATGTTGGCGGGCTTCACGTCGCGATGCACCACCCCTTTCTCGCTGGCGTGCTGCAGGGCGTCGCTGAGTTGGATGAAGATGCGCAGGGCTTCCTTCTCCGCTAGGCGTCCGCCCTTCTCCAAGCGTTCTGCCAAGGTCGGGCCTTGCACGAGTTCCATCGCGAACCACCAGTGTTGGCCGGATTGCCCCATGTCGATGGCGGCGATCAAGCTGGGGTGCGCGAGGTGAGCGGCGATGCGCGCTTCGCGCTGCAGGCGTCGAATCGAGCGCCCATTCGCCCCGAGGCCCGTGTGCATCACCTTCAAGGCCACCTTGCGGTTCACGGAGACTTGCGTCGCTTGGTACACCACTCCCGAGGTTCCGCGTCCGAGTTCGCGCTCGAGAATGTACCCGGGAATCGTGGGCAGCTCGGGACGCTTGTCCTGTCTAGGTGGGTGACTCATCGGGATGCACGTTCGCGTGAAGGCGGCCTAGCCGCCGCCCTTCGCGGCTAGGGCCTTGCGTAGAGGGCAGGCTAGCCTACTTCCTTCGCGGCCGAACTCGCTACTCAGTTTCCTCGACCGTGGTTTGCGCTTCGTCCTCGTCTTCGCGTCCGCGGGTCTTGCCCAAGTCGTACTTGTCCAACTTGCGTTGCAAGGCAAAGCGACTGATGCCGAGCAGGGAGGCCGCCTTGCTCTTGTTGCCGGCCGCTTGGGCCAGGGCCGCTTCGATCGAGCGCCGTTCGAGGTCCGCCACCGCGGCGCGGATGTCCCCGGGGTTTTCGGCCATGGCCTGAGCTTGGGCTGCGGAGCCTGCGGACCGACGTTCGCGCACCGCCGGCGACAAGTGATCGATGGTCAGTCCGTCCTGGGCGAGGACCACCAACCGGCGCATTTCGTTTTCCAACTCGCGCACGTTGCCGGGCCAATCGTGGGAGACGAGCGCCGCCATCACTTCGTGGGGAATCATCGGAGCGGGCCGGGCGGCTTCGCGGGCAGCGCGCGCCAAGAGGTGCTCGGCCAGCAAAGGAATGTCCTCACGACGCTCGCGCAGAGGAGGCAGATCGACCGTCAAGACGTTGATGCGGTAGAAAAGGTCTTCGCGGAACTCGCCCTTGCGCACCATCTCTTCCAAGTTGCGATGGCTGGCCGCCAAGAGGCGCACGTTGACCTTCACCTTGCGATCCATGCCGAGCGGCCGGAATTCGCCCTCCTGCAAAACACGTAGCAGCTTCTTCTGCATCTGGCTGCTCATGTCCCCGATCTCATCGAGGAACAGGGTACCCCCGTCGGCTTGTTCGAAGAGGCCTTGCTTTTGGCGATGGGCGCCCGTGAAGGCACCGCGCGCGTGTCCGAAGAGTTCCGATTCGAGCAGGGAATCGGGCAAAGCAGCGCAATTCTCGGTCACGAAGGGACGCTCGCGGCGCTCGCCATTGAAGTGCACCGCGCGGGCGATGAGCTCCTTGCCGGTGCCGCTCTCCCCGTGGATAAAGACGGGCAGTTCCGTTTCGATGATCTTGTCCAGTTGCTTGAAAACTTCGCGCAATCCGTTGGAAGCACCGACGATCGCCGTGTAGTCGTAACGACCACGCTCGCGACCGAGTTCCGCACGCACCACGGCCAACTCGGTGTCGCGATCCCGCACCTTGCGTCCGAGCTGTTCATTCAAGACTTGGATCTGCTGTCGCGACTGCTCGAGTCGTTCGTTCCGCGAGCGCAGTTCCGCCACCCGGCGCGAGTTGAGGATCGCCACAGCGGCCTGGGCGGCGAACTGCTCGACCATCTCTAGGTCGCTTTCGCTGAAGACGTTGTGCTGCAAACGGTTGTCCACGTAGAGCACACCGAGCACGCGATCCTGAATGCGAATCGGCAAGCACATCACCGAGCGCAAGCGCAAGTCTTCCACGCTTGCCATGCCACTGAAACGATCGTCGTGGGCGGCGTCAATCGCCAGGATGGCCCGTTCCTGATCGAGCACGCGCGAGGCGATTCCCATGGACAGGCGCGAGCGCGGGATCACGATGTCTGAGCGGTCGAAGCTGCGAGCGATGCGCACGGACAGGTCGTTGATGCCGACGGTACCGTCGCTGTCGGTCTCCGCTGCCTTTTCGGTCATGAGCAAGAAGCCACGCTCGCCCCCCACCAGTGCCACGGCGGAGTCGACGATTTGGCGCAGCAAAGGAACGAGCTCCGTTTCGCGCGCCAACTCCGCGGTGATGCGCGCGAAGACCGCCAGGTTGTCGCGCTCGCGACGCATGTCGCTGTTGTTCGTCATGAACCCTTCGGCGCCGAAGTCCGGGTCCTTTTCGTTCACCACGGGGATCGGCTGGGTCTCGTCGGGAGTCGGCGTGGAAGGAGCGTCATCCAAGTGCACGCTCAAGCGAACTTTGCCGACGGTGACCTGATCCCCATCCGCTAGCAGGCGGCGCATGACGCGCTCGCCGTTGACGGAGGTGCCGTTGGAAGAGCCCAGGTCGAGCAGCCAGGTGCCCTCCGCACCATCCTCAATGCGGCAGTGGTGACGGGAAACCAAGGTGTGGGAGAGCCGGATTTCATTGTCCACGGCCCGACCGATGGTGATCACCTTGCTATCAAATTCCAGGAGGGAGCGGGTGCCGTCTTCAACGATGGTGAGTTTCATGGAGCTTGCAGAAGGCGTGATTCGAGGGGGCGAAGCAGGAGCGGCAGTGCTAATTCGCACACACACACTTCAACCTAACCCCCACCCACCGTTCGGTTACCGCACACTTTCAAGCAACGCCCCTTAATTCCCATAACCAATGCGCTTTAGAGCACTTAGAGAGTTCAATTGTCGGCCAGCTTGGAAGGAAACCCCAATGCAGGTCACGAACGGGAGGGGAATCGCAGTCCAACGCTGACCCCAAGCCCCCCCGGGGCGGGCGACTCCCCGGACAGGGAGATGCACGCCGCCGCGCGCCGCTCGGCGCCCCCCGCTCTTGAGCCACGCAGCCCCCAGCGCCGGGACCGGACGCCCCCGGCCTTGGCCCCCCGCGGAATGCCTGATAGAACCCCCTCCCATGTCCACCCCACCCTGGTATCAAGACGGGCTGCGCTTCCAGTGCCAGCGCACGGGAAACTGCTGTCGCACCCACGGCGAATACGCCTACGTGTACTTGGCGCAGGCGGACGTGAAGGCCATCTCCGGCCATCTGGGCCAGAGCGAAGAAGAGTTCCTCGAGCAGAGCTGCGCCCAGGACGGCGGCTACACGATCCTGCGCATCGACGACCCCACGTGCCCCTTTCTGCAAGCGGGCAACTCCTGCGGCATTTACGAGGTGCGGCCCAAGCAATGCGCCACCTGGCCCTTTTGGGAGGAGAACATGAAGTCCAAGGAGCAATGGGAAGGCCCGGTGAAGGCCTGCTGCCCGGGCATTGGTCAGGGGCCCTTGCATTCCGCGCCGGAGATGGAACGCATCGCTCGCGAGACGGAGGAGTGGTACGAGGGAGACGAGACGGACGAGGCAGACGAAGCCCGCGACGACGGAGGCGCTGGAGCAACGGACTGAGGAATCCCGAAATTCTGGAATCGGCCTGCAACGCCCGCCCCATTCCATCGCTCAGGTTGACGGTGAAGTGCATTCCCAGCACGACTTTGACCCCCAGATCGATGAAACTCCCCACACAACCCCCCTGTGCTCGATTCGCCTTCGTCCTAGCCCTGCCGCTGCTCGCGGGCCCCGCCGTTGCCGGCAACAGCCTCTCCGGCAACGAACTCTTCGTGGGTCACAGCAACGCTCAGATCCTGAAGGGGGCGCCGAGCGGAACACCAGCTGATTGGACCACCGCCTCCTCCACGCCGCGGGCGCTCTTGGCCCATGGAAGCAACCTGCTCGTGGGCACCGCAGACGGTCAGATCCTGCGCCTAGATCACGACAGCGGCGCGCTGCTCGGAAGCCACAGCACGGGGCTCGCGATCCTCGACATGGCGATCCACGACGAACGCCTGTTGGTCAGCGCCGGGGACAACTTGATCCACGTGCTCGACATCGACAGCGGCCAGGAGCTGGGCTCTATGCACCCGAACTTTCCCCTGTGCTCCGTGGAAGTTACGGGAGATCGCGTCTACTCCGGCAGTGCGGACGGTCACGTGGAATACTCGGTGATCGGGCAGGACCAATGGACCACCGTCGTCAACCAAGCACCCGGGGCAGTCACGGATTTGGCCTTTGGTGGCGAGGTGCTGTACTTCACCAGCGAGAACTGCTCGTCGGTTTTCATCATGAACGACGAAGAGAGTCAAGCGATCCGCGAGTTCGTCATGTACGAGTTCCCCACGAGCTTGGCAGTCACGGGCCAGAGCTTGCTTGTGGGCACCTCCATGGCAGGCATCTACGACTACGACGTGCCGAGCTTCTTCACCAACGGCGTGGTGTGGGTCGGCGCGCCGATCATCAGCATGCTCGTCAATCACCGAGAGAGCGTGGGCAACGGCTATTGCGCGGGAGAGGCCTGCCCCTGTGGCAACAACTCCCAGAGGGGCGGTTGCGCGAACTCCACGGGCCTTGGGGCGCAACTCAAGGCGACCGGGAACGTCAACACCACCCTCGGGGACGTGGACTTGCAAGTCAGCCACCTGCCCGTGAATAGCTTCGCCTTGGTCTTCATGGGTCAGGGCAATGGCACGTCCAACTTTGGGGACGGAAGGCTGTGCGTCGGCGGCCAAAGCCTCTTCCGCTACCCCGTGCGCAACACGGGCGCTGAAGGCATGATCGAAGAACTAGGCGTTACGCAACACTCCCTGGATCACTTCAACTCCGCGGGTCAGATCAGCGCCGGCAGCACTTGGAATTTCCAAGCCTGGTACCGCGATACCCAGGGGAGCTGTGGGTCGGGCTTCAACACAAGCAACGCCTGGAGCCTGAGCTTCACGGAGTAGCCCGAGCTTCGCGACGTCTCAGCTGTCCGCTCGCGAATTCGCCTCGGGCTCCATCTCCGTCGCCAAGCGCGCCAGTGCGCGACATAGCAGGCTCCTTGTGGCGGACACGCTCTTTCCCATCCTCTCGCTGATCTCCTTGTGGGAGAGACCCTCCATGCGAGCCAGGTGAATCACCGTCCGAAAGTCATCGGGCAAACCGGCAAAGGTCGACTCCAAGCGTTCGAGCTCTTCCCGTCCAGCCACATGCCGACTGGGGGTGACCATGTCCTGCAAGCCCGCAGGAGCGGCACCGCGAACACCAGCGGTTTCCATGGCCACGGCACTGTCTTCCTCGCGGTCCTGATCCCGCTTGTTGCGGTGCCAGAAGCGCTGCCTGTCGCGAATCTTGTTTTCCGCCTGGCCCAATAGCCAATGGCGAAAGCTGTCCTCTCCGCGGTAGTCAAAGCGCTCAAAGTTCTCGAGCACCTGACGGCACACCGACTGGGTCAAGTCCTGGCTGGTTTCCTTGGTGCGCAAGCGTCGGCCCAGCCGCACGCGAATGTAGCTGCGCAGACTGCCCATGTGCCGTTCCAGCAATTCATGCCGGGCGCGCGCGTCACCGGCCACGGCTTGGGCGGTAGGATCATGTTCGGGAGTCTCCATCGATAGCTTCATATTAGTCTCTCTCACTGACCGCGGTCGGCCCAGCACCACAACCTCTTGCAAACTCCTCCCCAGAATCCCGACCCCGAGCTCCAGAACGGCGCCCAGGGAGCCAACACCCCTACGCAGAGTGAAGGACTAGAGACACAGAGGGAGGGATTCGAGAACCTGGATTTCGAGGATCAACTGGCCGAGGCCATCCGAATCCTCGGCAGCGAGGGCCCTGCAGCACTGGAAGAATTGTTCCAACGCTACCCCAGCCAAGCCGCCCCGTTACGCAGCAGGTTGGCAACCCTCGAGCGCTTAGGAATGCTGGGGTCCGCAGGGGAGGAGGAATTGCCATCGATCGGTCCCTACGCCCTGCAGCGAACTTTGGGACGGGGCGCCATGAGTCGCGTGTTCCTGGCCCAGCATGAAACGACAGGCCAGGCCGTTGCCCTCAAAGTCCTGACGGCTCCCGTGCTTGGAGACAGTCGCGCACGACAGCGTTTTGAACGGGAGATTCTGGCGGTGTCCTCCCTCGCCCATCCCTCGATCGTCAAGATTCTGGAATCCGGCGTGACCGACGGGCGCCCTTGGTTTGCCATGGAGTACGTGCCCGGCGCTTCCCTTGAAGAAGTGCTCTGCGAGTTGCGCGCGAACGAGATTCGTTACGAAGAACTCGACGGCGCGCACATTCGAGCCATCGCGCGCCGCAATGATCCGGACAACGAAGGAGACTCAGTAAGCGCGCCGACCAGCCCCAGTCGCGGCTACGTGGAGAGCATCTGCCGCATCGTGCTCGACATCTCCCTGGCCCTCGAACACGCCCACCGTTTCGGCATCGTGCACCGCGACGTGAAGCCCGGCAACATCGCTGTGACCACCTCCGGCCGGGGCAAGTTGTTCGACTTGGGCCTGGCCAGCTTGGAAGGCTCCCCTTCCCTGACGCAGACCGGCGATTTTGCGGGAACGCCCTACTACGTTGCTCCGGAACAAGCCAACGCCGTGCGTGACGCGGATCCCCGTTCCGACATGTTCAGCCTAGGGGTCACGCTCTACGAAGCGTTGACCCTGCGCCGGCCCTTCGAGGGCAAGGGCGCCGTGCAAGTCTTTCGCAACCTGCAAACCCAAGACCCCACGCCCCCGGGACGCTTGAATCCCCTGTTGCCCCGGGACCTGGAGACGATCTGCATGCGGGCCCTCGAGAAGAACCCCGAGGAACGCTACGCCTGCATGGCGGAGATGTCCGCGGACCTCTTGCGCTTCCTCGAGTTCAAGCCGGTGCATGCGAAACCGATTCGCTTGACACGCCGCGGCCTGCGACTCGCGCGCCGGCATCCCACATGGACCCTGCTCTTGGCCGTGGCCTTGATGTTCTTGATCGGCATCCCGATTGCGCAAGCGCGCATCAACCGCGCCATCGTGCGCGAACGGGACGTGGCCCAAGCCAACGCCTTGGACGCAGCGCGCCAAGCGGCCGTCAGCCGCGCGGTGGTCAGCCACTTGGTCGAGCTGTTTTCTCCGCCGGAACAGTTCGCGGGCCAAGCGGAAGCCTGGGGCTTTGAGGAGATGTTGGCTGCAAGCATCGCGCGCATTCCCAACGAAATGCAACAGGACCCCTTGCTGCGGGCAGCGCTCTTGGAAGCTGCGGGCCGCATTCACTACAACCTAAATCGCACCCGGGAGGCCCTGCTCCTGCTCGATCAGGCCTATGCCCTGCGTCAACGGCAACTGTCCGACAGCCAGCCGGATCTGGCCAGCACCCTCGTGTGGTTGGCGCGTGCCCACATGGATGCTGACAACCCGCGGGCCGCCCATGCCCTGGCGGAAGGGGGCATCGCGGCTCTCGCATTGAGCACCGCTGAAGCCTCCGAAACCGTGGAATTCGATCTGCGCTTGATCCGAGCCAAGGCCGCCCGTCGCAACAGTGACACGGCTGCAGCACGACAGGAACTCGTCGCTCTGGCCGACAACTACTTGGAACCCGAAGGCCCCTTCGCCGAGCGCGCAGTGGACGTGCACCAGGCCTTGGCGGAACTGCACCTGGAAGTCGGCGAACTGCCAGCTGCCATGCAACAGTGCCAACTCACCCTGGAATACCTGCAACGGGCCTGGGTCCCGGACGCGCGGCGCATGGTCGCTGCTCTGCGCTTGCGCGCTCTCATCGAATCTGCAGGAGGAGAAGCACAACTCGCCGAGAGCACCTTCGCGGAAGCCACGTCCCTGTCGGATGCCTTCAACAGTGCGAGCCGCGGGATCTCGGGCGAGCGTTGGCGTGCGGACTACCCGCTGCCCCTGCTACCGAGCTGGACGAACGATTACGAAGCGGCGTTCCAACGGGGCATCACGGGCCTGCAAACGCGCACGCCCCAAGACGCCATTCGCGCCTTTGAGCAGTGCTTGACCTGGGCCCCAGAGCATCCGGTTTGTCTTTACAACCTGGCTTGCGCTTACAGCATGGCTGCCGATGTCCCCAACGCCTTGGAGTGTTTGCGCCGGGCGCGGGACGCTTCCTTTGGCATCTTGCAAGGCCACGTTCTAACCCTCGAGCAAGATCCGGATCTGGCGCGCGTCCGAGCAGCGGATGAGTTCGCCAGCATCTACAAGGAACTCGTCAAGCGCCGCGAGCGAGCCTTTGCGCGGTCACGCTCCCCGCGCACCTACGTGCCCCAGCGCTCTGCGACTTCGGATCCCTTGGAGCTCCTGGTCGTGCTTGCCGGTGACTCGACGACGGACTCCCAAGATCGCTTCGACTACTGGTCCCAAGTTGCGCAGCAAACTCAGTGCGCCCTCATTTACGCGGAGGGTTTGCTCAGCGGGCAGCAGTCCGCGTGGATTGGCGAGATGGACAACTTCGTGAAGGACCCGTGGCAAGTGGAAGAACTGCCCGCCCAGGCCATCGCGCGCTTCGCAGCCGAGCATGGCATTCGCTCGGGCAAGGCCGTGATCGTGGGCGAAGGTTCAGGCGCCCCCGTGGCCTTCGACTTGGCCCTACGAGCACCGGGTTTCTTCGGCGCCGCTCTGTTGCTCGATGGCTTGGTTGCGCCAACACCAGACGGCAGCTCCCTGGCCCTCGCCCGCGCTTGCGGCTCCAAGTTTGTGCTGTTGCTCGGCGACGCTGCCCCGCTCTCCGGGACCTGGGCCGATCTCGCCACCCGCAACTTGGTCGTCCCCTTGGGGGAGTGGATGCGTGCTGGCGGGCTCGATGCGCGAGCGGAAGCACTCGCCGGACGCGCAACAGAGCTCTCTCCGGAGCAGATGAGTGCGGAAGTGCGCAAGCTGTTCTAGCGGACGGGAGAGCGCGGGCGGTACCCCGGGCAACTGGGAGCACACAGCCAATCCTGTACTGGTAGGATAGCAGCCGCAATGCATTGAACCCGCTCCCTCCTCACCTCGACGCGCAGAACCATGCACCATCGATTCGTAAGCCTTCTCACGCTCCTTACTCTCACGCCGGCGGTGGTCGCGCAGTCCAACGATGGCCCGCGTGTCGAACTCCCAGGACAAATCGTCGTGTGCTTCAAGACGCCCGACACGGCCTTCGAGCTCAAGGACTTCGTGACGACCTGGGAACAGGCGACTCCCGTCCCGTTCACCATCGACAGCTCGCGCTCCTTGCTGCAATGGCAAAAGCGCAACGAGTCCGTGATCACGAATGTGGTGCTGCTCAAGTACTCCCCCGCTTCCATGCCGATCAGCGCACTGCAAGCCTGGCTCAAGGACGCCGAAGGAGTCGCCTGGGCCGCCCCCAACGTGGGCATGACGGAAGACCCCCGAGAGCACACGCCGAACGATCCCCAGTACGGTTCCCAGTACCATCACCCGTTGATGCAAAACAACCTGGCCTGGGACACGACCCTCGGCGACCCGAGCATCATCGTCGGCGTCACCGATGATGGCGTCGACACGGACCACCAGGACCTGATCGCGAACATCTGGAGCAACCCGGGAGAGACCCCCGGCGATGGCATCGACAACGACAACAACGGCTACATCGACGACTTCCAGGGCTTCGACTTCGTCTTCAACAACAACGATCCCAACCCCAACGACCCGGGCAACGATCACGGGACCCACGTGGCGGGCATCGTCGCCGCGGACACGGACAACAACATCGGCGTCGCTGGTACCGCGGGGGACGCGACCATCATGCCCTTGCAGTTCTACGCGAGCGGCCAGTCCTGGACCGCGGTGAACATCGCCGACGCCTTCGCCTACGGCACGGACAACGGCGCGCGCATCATCACCACCAGCTACAACATGGACGGCTGGGTGGGTGACCCGGTCGTCACCGCCGCCTTCGACTACATGTACGACAACGGCGTGTTGCACTTCAACTCCGCTGGCAACGGCAACGCATTGAACCCTGCGCGTCAGGCCTTCACCCAATCCATGCTGGTGGCGAGCACGGACTCCGGCGACGTGCGCAGCAGCTTCAGCAACTACGGAACGGGCATCGACATCGCCGCGCCCGGTTCCAGTGTGCTCTCGACGATTCTCAACGACAACTATGGAGTGAAGTCCGGCACGAGCATGGCCTCCCCCAACGCTGCCGGTGTGGCCGCTCTGATCTGGTCCGCCAATCCCACCTGGACCAGCGCGCAAGTCGCCGCACAGATGTCCTTCACCGCGGACAACATCGACGCTCAAAACCCCGCCTACGTGGGACTCTTGGGCGGCGGTCGCGTGAACTCCTTCAAGGCCTTGACGCAAACCCTGCCAGCCCCGCGCCCCGCTATCGCAGTCGGCCTCCCGTCGGAAGGTGGCAACTTGGTTGGTGATCTCTCCTCGATCCAGATGACCTTTGATCAGATTCTCGATCCCGCCACCGTCAACCAGCCGAACGCGTTCAGCCTGGCCTACGAGGGTCCCGATGGCGTCTTTGGGAGCGCTGATGACGTGCAGATCGTCCTCAACGCCGAGGAGTACCTGTTCGCTGGAAATCACGTGAGCATGACCGTCGCGGGCGCCTTGCCCAACGCCGGTCGCTACCGTTTCTCGGCCAACGCGAGTGTTCTCACGAACCCCTTCGGCACGGCCCTCGACGGCAACGGCGACGGCACCGGCGGAGACGATTGGACCCTGACCTTCAATGCCTGTGGCACGCTCGTCCTGCTCGAAGACAACGCAGAGTCCGGCACGGACTGGAGCGTGGTCAACGAGAACCTTTCCACCGGCGCTTGGACCGCCAACCCAGTGGTCCCCACCGGTGGCGGCTTGCGTAGCGATCCGCCCACGGACTACGACGGTTCGGGCAAGTGCTTCGTCACCCAGGACGGTCCTGGCGACACGGACGTGGACGGAGGCCCCACCCGCTTGATTTCGCGAGCCTTTGACTTGAGCGCGAGCCCCGACCCCTACCTGAGCTTTGCACGTTGGATGGTCACGAATGGGGATGACGTCATGGACGTGCACATCTCCAACAACAATGGTGGCGCTTGGACACTCGTCGAAACCCTGACGGGCAGCGACGGCTGGGAAGTGGAATCCTATCGTGTCGCTGACTTCGTCACCCCCACGGCGCTGACACGTCTGCGCTTCTCGGTGGCGGACACGGGCGGCGGCTCCGTCGTGGAAGCTGGCATTGACTTCCTGCGCGTGATCGAGATCGACTGCAATCCGGCCCAAGCCGTGGGTGTTTCCTTCTGCGTGGGCGCGCCCAACTCAGCGGGCCCGGGAGCCTCCATCAGCGGAGTCGGTTCGGCCGTGGTCAGCACCAACGACTTCACCCTGGTGACGGACGGTTTGCCCGCCAACACGGTCGGCTTGTACTACTTCGGTCCCAACCAAGTCCAGCTGCCCGCGGGGGACGGCTTCCGTTGCGTCGGCGGCTCGACCTTCCGCTTCAACCCCGCCACCGCCGCCAGCCCCCTCGGAGTTTCCAGCCTGCAGGTGGACCTGACGGCCGCCCCCGCGGTTGGCGTGATCAACTCGGGAACGGTCTTCAGCTTCCAACACTGGTACCGCGATGTGGCCGCCGGTGGAGCTGGCTTCAACTTCTCCAACGGCTTGACGGTGCTCTTCCTCTAAGCGGGATCGCCTGAAAAGGGTCCACGCACCCGCCTCATCGCCGCTTCATTCGGCGCACATCGCGGCTCCCAATCGGGGGCCGCGATTTTTTGGGATTCCCAGGGGAAGGGCGGCGATCGGCGCCACTGTAGTTGCAGTTATGGAGACCAACGACACGCGCCCCAGCATCGAAGCCCTGCTCAAGCACGCCGAGTGGGTGCGCACGGTGGCTCGCCGCTTGGTTGCGGACGAGAGCACCGCAGACGACATCGTGCAGGACAGTTGGCTCGCGGCCCTCAAGCGCCCGCCTGAGCACGCAGGCCAACTGCGCGGATGGCTGGCCCGGGTGCTCAGCAACAAGGCTCGTGAGCGCGGTCGCGCGGAGTCCCGCCGCAAGTTCCGTGAGGAGCGCGCTTCGAAGCCCGAGGGTGGGGTCTCGATGGACGAGCTGGCAGAGCGGGCAGCGACCCAACGGGAAGTGGTCGGCCACGTCCTGGCCTTGGAAGAGCCTTTCCGCTCCGTGGTGCTCTTGCGTTTCTTCGAGGACCAAACCCCGCCCGAGATTGCGGAACGCCTGGGGATCCCCTTGAAGACCGTGCACAGCCGTTTGCAGCGCGCCTTTGAAAAGCTGCGCGCCAAGCTCGACGCTGAGTACGGCGAGCGCGAAGCCTGGTGCAGCGCACTGCTGCCCCTCGCCAACATGGCCGGCCCGCCCCTGCTTCCGATGGGAGCAGCGCCTGCACCCGCCGCAAGCACAGCCTCCACCCTAGCAGCCACAACCACAGGAGTTTGGATCATGAGTACCAACGCAAAGCTCGCCCTCGCCGCCGCCCTTCTTCTGGGGGGCGCGTGGGGGTTGCATGACCAGGGCTCCGTCGCGGGCACGAAATCGCCTGCAGGCCGGGTAGAAAGTGAACACGCCGTTTCCGCTCAGCCGAGGGCAGAAGAGCTCGAGTCCATTGACGCGGAAGCTATCCAGCTAGCGGACCAACGGGAGTCCCTACTGGGCTCCACCCTTCCAGAAGAGCCGCCGGAAGAGGTGCAGGCACCGGATCCAAACGCGTTGACCATTCGCGGCCGGGTCGTCGATGTGGAGGGCCACCCAATCCCCGGAATTCCCGTGGACGCCCAGAGCACCAGCCAGCAAGGGCAAGCACGCACTGCGGGAGACGGCACCTTCGAGGTGCAGTGCCTCCCCCCAACGAGTGGAGGGGTCTTTGAAGGGGTCGGTACCTTTTCCCTGCGCATAAAGTCTCCCGGGTGGGCGACCGTGCGCGAGAGCGTCGTGAATTCCACGAACCGAGATCGGAGCCACGTCATCGTCGCTTCCCGCACCGTCCACGCTGAGGGTTGGGTGCGCGATACAGATGGATTCCCGATCGGTGGAGCTCGCGTGAATTCGACTCCCACGGCACGCGCCTTCTACGGATCCAACTACGTGCTGGATCTCTCGCGGCAGGTTGACATCGGAACCTCCACCGACGAGGCCGGTCACTTCAGCATGGAGGAGTTCCCCGACTTCTCTGGCGCCCAGCTGACAGTTCACGCGGAGGGTTTCCTTTCCCGCACCGTCCAACTCGATCGAGCCGCCTGGCCCTTGCCGATCGAACTGCGCCGTCCAGTTGAAGACGACATCCCCACCGTCAACGGCATCGTCTTGGACAACCGTGGGCTGGCCATCGAAGGGGCCAAGGTGCATTTGTCCACCAACGTCACCACCACAGATGCCACGGGCTGGTTTCGTCTGCCCTTGGTCGACTCCCAAATTGCGAATGGAACGCCCCTTTGCGCCACGATGAATGACCATCAAGCCGCGCTCATCGCAAACTATGGAAAGCGGCTCAAGTCAGAACTGCCCGTCCTCGAGACTGTAGAGCTCAGGTTGGGTCCCGCGCCGCTTTCGATCCAAGGAAGAGTCGTCGACGCGGATGGGCTGCCCTGGCCCGACTGGATCGTTGGAGTGATGAACCTGACCGAGATCAGCCAGTACACGGTTCCCATGGTCAGCGCTGAGCAATTCAGCGGAATGGGCCGCAACCGGGTTCAAACCTCCGAGGACGGCAGTTTCCGAATCGACGGACTGTTCGATCGAACTTATACGATTCAGGCCTATGACCCTGAAACCTTGCAGGTCGCCAAGGCTGAGTTCGCCGGTGGCGAAAGCGAAGCGATTCTACAAACGAAGGCCGGCGTTCCGCACTTGATGAAGGGCAGGGTCGTGGACTCAAGCGGCCAGCCTGTTGAGGACGTGCGCCTCTCGGTCAACTTGAAGATCGAACTCATCAAAAATGGCTCGTCCTCCATCACCGGGCGCTCGACCACTTCGGACCAGAACGGCGAATTTGAGATTGAGTACGTCCCCCACGATCGCCTGTTCTTGACCTATTCAGGTGAGCACATCCTTTCCGACAACCTCGCCTTGGACACACGCGACGAAGACGAATTGATGGTGATCGTTGTGCCACGACGCTGTCACTTTCGCATCGAACTCTCCGAGGATTGGAGCGCAGTCGACAGCGTTCGTTTTTTGGACGGGAATGGCGAGGAGCTGAGCGTTTACCAATTCCAGGCCGGCCGTTCTTCTGGCTTTCTGGTGGCCCGCCTCAAGGATCGACAATCCCAACAGCATGCGATCAGTGACGCGGCTCGCACGATGGTTTTCCTCGTCGATCAAAAGGAAGTCCACCGCAAGCCGGTGCAGTTGACTCCGGATTCCTTCCAGGTGTTGGGCCAGTAATGCGAGAGCGGTGATCCCTGCGGCCGGGTCGGGTTTGCCCTAGCCCTTCGACGCCACAAACTTCCCCAACCCATCCGCAAACAGCTGGCGCCAGCCGCTTTCCAGGCTGCCGGCGGTCTTCGCGCTGACGTTGCCGTAGAGCGCGTCGCGGACAATCAGCAAGGTCCCCTCGCCCTGATCGCTGAGTGCGAGCTCCAAGAGGGTCGTCGCCGGCCCGCCATAACCCGCCGCCAAGTGGCCAACGAAGTGCAGGGATGACTCCGGCACGCACATCTGCACCGTGTACCAAAGCAAGGAGCCTCCGCCTTCCATGCGCTCGATCAAGTGACCGCCCGCTTGCGCGTCCAAGCTCACCGTGGAGGCTGGATCCACCATGTGAAAGTCGGGCAACCACCAGGCGTTGGTCTCTTCCGTGAGGGCCTTCCAAACCTTGGCGCGCGGGGCATCGATGCGCACTTCCAGCTCGTACTTCAAGACGTTGGCGGGGGTCATTGTCGGTGCGTCTTCAGCTTCCATAGCGCGCCCCTACTCGCCCTTGAAGAGCGGCTTGCGCTTCTCAGAAAAGGCCGCCAGGGCCTCCAGCCGATCCTGGGTCGGGATCGTCAGGGCGTAGCACTCGCTTTCCACCGCGAGCCCCGCTTCCTGATCCAGCTCGGACCCCACGTCGATGGCGCGCTTGGCAGCCCGCACGGCCACGGGACCGTTGGCGGCGATGGCGCGGGCCAGCTCCAGGGCGCTCGTGTCCAACTCGCCCTCCGCTGCCAAGCGATTGATCACGCCCAGCTTCAAAGCCTCTTCCCCATCAAAGCGCCGCGCCGTCAGGATCAAGTCCTTGGCCACGGCCTTGCCCACCAAGCGCGGCAAGCGTTGGGTGCCCCCCGCGCCGGGGATGATCGCCAGGGAGGTTTCCGTCAATCCAAACTTCGCGCTGGCCTGGGCCACGCGCAAATCACAAGCGAGCAAGAGCTCCATGCCCCCGCCGAAGGCGAAGCCATTGACCACACCGATCGTTGGCTGGGGCATGCTCTCCACGTCATCCATCAGAGCGCGAATGTTGCGCACGAAGACCGGCACTAGGTCCACGGGCATGCTCTTGCGTTCCTTCAGGTCCGCCCCCGCGCAGAAGGCGCGCTCGCCTTCCCCGCGAATCAGGATGCAACGAATCGAGAGGTCCTCACGCAACTCTTCCAACAAGCTGCGGAAGCGCAAGAGCGTCGCAAAAGACAAGCAGTTCAACACGTCCGGTCGCCGAATGGTGAGCGTCACCAGACCCTCCGCGCGGGCCGCGGTGACGAGACTCTCATCGAGCAGAACGTCGGCGGGGAAGTCTTCGGAAACGGGTTGGCGGGTGCTGTTGGACATGGAACTCGGCCGGTCGTTGCGGGGAAAGGTTCGGGGCGAGAGCTTAACTCACCGAAGGAACGGCGCCCAGAGCCCCGTGCAGGGCAGCGGCGATCTGCTGGGGATCGATGTCCCCCATGCAATGGCCGTAGAGATCGTCGGGCAGGGGACAGCGTTCCAAGTGACAAGGTCCGCAGCCGGTTTCGATGCGCAGGAGTTCAGTCTTGCGGTTGTCGCCCCCAGTGTGGCGCGGATCCGTGGGGCCGCACAGGATGACCTGGGGCCGGTCGCAGGCGGTGGCCAAGTGGCGGGGACCGCTGTCCGGTCCCAGGAAGAGTTCGCAGCCTTCGATCACGGCCAAGAGCTCCCCAAGGGTCGGGGGCAAGTCGTCGAAGAGGTGAACGCGCGGGTAGTCCAGTTCCTTGGCGAGGGCCCGCGCAACGCTCGCTTCACCGGGGGCGGAGAGCAAGACGATCGGCGGCAAGCTGTCCAAGTCCGCCCGGCGCAGGGCTGCGGCCCACAGTTCATGGTTCGCTGCCTTGGCGGAATCCGGGCGCGCGCTCGCGTCCAGAACCAGATAGCCTTGACCGGGTTCCAAGCCAAATCCTTGCAAGCGCGCTGCAACGGAACGGCGAGCCCCGCTGGTGCTTTTCAAAGCGGGCGCGCGATCCATCACGGGGATGCCGAAGCTCCCCACCAACTCGTTCGCAGCACTCGCGAAGTAGCGGGGCAAGTGGCGTTGACCGCGCCCTTTCACGCCCAAGCTGAGGGGCACGCCCCCGCGTTCTTTTGCGGGTGCAAAGCCCGCCGTCAATGCCAAGCCACGTCCGCCGGAACTCCAGCCCCAACGTTCGCGGACGCTACAGCGCACAGCGCGCAGCACACTGCCCAAGGATCCGTCGAGGAACAAGGCCACGTCGAACCCGCGCCAAGAGGCACCCGGGGACAAACGGGCAACCCCTTCGAAACGGCTGCCAAACAGGTCGTAGAAGCGTTCCGGTGCGGCGAGGGCCAGGCGCCGAATGCGACCCGCCTGCGTCGCTTGAGCGAGAGCGTCGACGACCGGCTCGACCATCACAAAGTCCCCGAGCCAATTCGGAAGGCGCACGAGCAGCGCGTCAGAACTCTGCAAGCGCGCCATTCAACGACTCGCTAGCAACTCATCGCAAGCGCGGATCGCATGCTCGGCGGGCAAGCCGTTCATGCACTCGTGATGCTCGAGGGGACACTTGCGCTCCAAGCATGGGGAACACTCCAAGTCCTCCCGGCGCACGATGCGGCAACGCTCCAAAGCAGTCGCGGTCAACTCGGGGAAGTTGGGTCCCATGATCGAAACGCAGGGAACGTCAAAGGCCGCCGCCACCCAACGGGGACCGGAGTCCCCCACCAACAACAACTGCGCATGCTTGACTTGAGCCTTGAGGCGTTCCAAATCCCGGGGCGCCTGCGCGAGGTCAATCGCCCGATGGGAACAGGCTTCCACCACCGCTTCCATCAAGGGCTCTTCCCCCGGGCCGCCGCCGATCACCGCGCGCCAGCCGTGCTTCTCGTGCAGATCGTCGAGCACCTTCGCAAAACGATCCGGTGGCCAGAGCTTGGCCGCACCAAAGGCCGCGCCGGGGCAGCAGAACATGTAGGGCTCCCCCGCCTTCAGACCCGCGGCCACCAGTTCCTGCGCGACGACGCTCTCCAGTTCGGGGCGCACCCAGAGCCTTGGGTGCAGATCCGGGGTCGCGATGCCCAAGAGGCCCGCGGCGTCTCGGTGCAGGTGCGCCGTGGGAACCGGAATCCGGCGGCCCAGGCGAGTTGGCGGCACGAAAGAATGCGTCAGGAGCAAGCGCCGGCCCGAGAGCGCGCTGCCCGCTCGCACGGGGATGCGCGCCTGAAAAGCGCGCAGGGCGGCCCCGAAGGAATTGGGCAAGAGCAGGGCGGCGTCCGGCTGCAACTCCCGGTAAAGGCCGACCTCCTGCTTCGAACTCTCCACCGTACGAATCTGCCCAAACCAGGGTGCGTCCCCCAGCAACGGGGCCAAGTGCTTGCGCACGACGAAGTGCACCTCGTCCCAACTGGGGTCCTGGGCCGCCGCGTGCAGCACCGGCGTGGCCATCACGATGTCGCCCACCCAATTGGGCACGCGCACCATCAAACGCTTTCTAGGAGCCTTCATGTGCCCTGAGGATAGCTCGTCCCGCCGCGAGGTGCGTGCTTTGCCATGCGAGCTTCTTTGGCGCGCACAGCCCGCAGCCAACGGCGCCGACGATCACGTGCACGAATCCCCCGAGCATTGAGCCAGGCGGCGAGAAAGCGCAGGGCCCAGCGCGGCGCGACCTCTTCCGGCAAGGAATGCCAGAGGGCCGCCAGGTCCTTGATGAACCAACGGCGCCGCGGGAACGGGTCGTGGCGGGCGCGCTCGAGGTCGATCAAAACCAGGCGACGACCCTCTCCGGCCAAAACCAGGTGATCCAAGTACAGGTCCCGGTGATACCAGCCGGCCCCGTGAAAGCGCGTCACGAGCTCCAGCACTTGCGGATAGAAACGGGACGCCTCTCCCGGATTGGCGGCGAGCTGCTCCCGCAAGCTGACGAGCCCCGGCAAGTGCTCCATGACCACCACGGATTGGGAGCCTTCGGCAAAGCTAGCGAACGGAGCGGGAACGCTCACCCGCGCCTCGGTCAACTCACAGAGAGTTTGATGCTCTTGCTTGCCGGGGAGCATGGGCCGTTGCCCGTGGACCAGGCGCCGCAGGCCCTCCATGGGCCGTGGTTGGCCGTAGCGCTTGACCACAGCCGGTTGCCCTCCTGGAAGGTCCACGGAAAAGGTCTCACGCCCGGGTCCACGGCGAAAAAAGCGCTGCGGACGAAGGCTCAGCAGGGAGCGCAGCCAGTCTTCGCGCAGCTCGGGCGTTCGCCCCATGCCCGCACCTTCTTCCCTGTTTTGTGGCCGCCCCATCGTCCGCGAATTGTGCTCGTTCAGGGAGCGGGCCGCGACCCCCATCCTTTCCCCCTGGGCAAAACTCCTACGGGCCCTCGAAAAGGAGGGAGGGATTGTGGTCCCAGGCAAAAAAATAACCCTTTCGCCCTTTCCCTTATGCATGGGGGAAACTCGAATGTGCGCACAGCGCAAGGGTTCCCCGATGTGAGGGAGCCGCTGGTCCTCCGTGGAGCCGCCAGCCGCACCCTTCTATACCCCCAGATCCCCGAGCTTCCAACTGATGTCGAACAACCCCGCGACGGTTAGCGCGACCCAGGACATGGACGAGTTCAACCCGTTCCTCTCGATGGCGCAGCTGTTCAATGAAGCTGCCGACTTGCTCAACCTCGACGAAGGTATGCGCGAAGTCTTGCGCCGCCCGGAACGTGAATTGACTGTCTCCCTGCCGATCGTGATGGACGACGGCAGCACCAAAGTGTTCACCGGTTACCGCGTGCAGCACAACTTCCTGCGCGGTCCATGCAAGGGCGGTATCCGCTTCGCGCCGGACGTCAACCTGGATGAAATCCGGGCGCTCTCGGCCTGGATGACTTGGAAGTGTTCCGTGGTGGACATTCCCTTCGGCGGCGGCAAGGGCGGAGTGATCTGCGACCCGCGCGAACTGTCGAAGCGCGAGCTCGAGCAGATCACCCGACGCTACACCACCGGCATCATGGACATCCTCGGCCCGGACCGCGACGTCCCGGCTCCGGACATGAACACCGACGAGCAGACCATGGCTTGGATCATGGACACCTACTCGATGCACGTGCGCCGCACGACGACGGCTGTCGTCACCGGCAAGCCGATCTCCTTGGGTGGTAGTCGCGGTCGCCGCGAAGCCACCGGCCGCGGCGTGATGCTCAACTGCCGCGAGGCCATGAAGAAGATCGGACGGCGCCCGGAAAACACCCGCGTGATCGTTCAAGGTTCCGGCAACGTGGGCGGCATTGGCGCTCTCCTGCTGTACCGCGAGGGGTACAAGATCACCTCGATCTCCGACATGTACGGGGCGATCATCAACGAGAATGGTTTGGACATGCCGCAAGTGCTCGAGTACCTGCGCACAAACAAGCGCCTCGAGGGTTACACGGAAGCGGACCACATCCCGAACCTGGATCAGATCTTCCAGGACTGCGACGTCTTGGTTCCGGCAGCGACCGAGAACCAGATCACCTCGCATAACGCACACCGCATTCAAGCAAAGCTGATCGTCGAGGGCGCCAACGGCCCCACCACGGCCAAGGCCCAAACGATTCTGGACGAGCGCGAGATCACGGTCGTCCCAGACATCTTGGCCAACGCTGGTGGCGTGACCGTCAGCTACTTCGAATGGGTCCAAGACCGCATGGGTTATTTCTGGACCGAAGAGATGGTCAACACGCGCTTGGAGCAGGCCATTGTGAAGGCCTTCAATGACGTGAACTCGAAGGCGGATGAGTACCAAGTGTCCCTGCGGACGGCTGCGTATATCCTGGCCATCGAACGGGTGGCCACTGTCTACAAGATGCGCGGCATCTTTGGTTGATTCGAAACGAAACCTGTCACCTAGACACCAAAGATGAACCCCAACGTCCTTGAAGACGACATGGACGATCTGCTCCCCAGCACACCTGAGCTGGACGAGGAGACGCCCTTCGCCACCATGATGGCCAGCTTCGACGAAGCGGCCCACGAGCTCGGAGTCGAGCGCGACATTTACGCCGTCCTGCGCAAGCCCGACCGTGAGATCACGGTTTCGGTGCCCGTGCGTCTGGACAACGGTTCCCTTGCGGTGTTCGACGGCTACCGCATCCAGCACAGCGCGGGCCTCGGCCCCTTCCTCGGGCCCCTGCGGCTCGAAAAGGGTCTGCGGGTCGACGAGCTGCGTGCCCTGGCGGCCTGGATGACCTGGAAGTGCGCCGTGCTCAACGTGCCCTTCGGCGGCTCCGCTGGCGGCATCCGCATCAACGCCCCGCGCCACAGTGAGGGCGAGATCGAGCGCGCCGTGCGGCGCTATGCGGCGGTGCTCGCCGCGGATGTGGGCCCCGACCGCGACGTCTTCGCCCCCGATGTCAACTCGGACGAGCGCATCATGGCCTGGATCGTGGACACCCTGTCGAGCCACGCCCGGGTCACCACCAACGCCGCCGTGACGGGCAAGCCCACCTCCATGGGTGGAACCCTCGGCCACGAGGACGCGGTGGCCCAAGGTCTGCGCGTGATCCTGCGCCTGGCCACGGAGCGCTACAAGTTGCCCGCAGGCCCCCTGAGAATTGTGATTCAAGGAGCGGGCACCGTGGGTGGCAACCTGGCGCGTCTGCTCAGTGAGGACGGTCACCAGATCATCGGCATCTCCGATCTCTCCGGCGCCCTGATCAACCAGAACGGCCTGGACGTCAAGAGCGTTCTGCAATGGCGCAAAGAGTGTGGTCCCCTGGACGAATACACGGGCCCCGGCGAGCACGGCAGCAACGCTGATCTTTTGGCCTTGCCCTGTGACATCTTGATTCCCTGTGCCATGGCCAACGCCCTGCACTCGCGCAACGCGGAGAGTGTGAACGCCAAGCTGATCATCGAGGGTGCCCACGGCCCGGTGTCCATGCGCGCGGACCGCATTCTGCACGGCAACGGCATCCCGATCGTGCCCGACATCCTCGCCAACGGTGGCGGTGTGGTGATGAGCTACTTCGAATGGGTGCAGAACCGCATGGGCTATTCCTGGATCCACCCGGTCATCAACAAGCGCCTGCGTCGATTCATGACGGAGGCCTGGAACAGCAGTGTGGCGATCACCGACGGCCGTCGAGTTCGTTTGCGCATGGCCGCCAACATGGTTGCCGTGGATCGCGTCGCTGCGGCGGACATCATGCGCGGCATCTACGCCTAGGGCTTCCGGCTCAAAGGCCACTGTCCATCGCTCGGGGGCGGGAAGCGAACGCTTCCCGCCCCCGAGTCATTTCTACTCCACTGCTTCACGACTGCACGGCTCCGAGGCTCCCCAGCGAAAACCATGGACACCATCACTTGGACGGACTTTGAGAAGGTCGAGCTGCGGGTAGGCCGCATCCTGGAAGCCCGCACGTTCCCCGAAGCCCGCAAGCCAGCCTACTTGCTGCAAGTCGACTTCGGCCCCGAGCTTGGTACGCGCAAGTCCAGCGCGCAGATCACCGTGAACTACACCCCCGAGCAGTTGGTTGGGCGCCTGGTGATCGGCGTCGTCAACTTCGCCAAGAAACAAATCGGGCCCCACGTCTCCGAATGCCTGGTCACCGGTTTCGAGGATGAAGCGGGTGCCATCGTTCTGTGCGTGCCCGAACGCGACGCGCCCTTGGGCGCCAAGTTGATGTAAGCCCCGCCCTCCAACAAGCCCGCCCCCCCCATGCTCAACAATGAAGAGAACCGCCCACGGCTCGGGCGCGTCAGCCAACTCTGGCGTTACCCGGTGAAGTCCATGCTGGGCGAGACCTGCGACGAGTTGACCTTTGACGAGCGCGGGGTGATCGGCGACCGCTTCTATGCGGTGCGCCGCCATGACGGCAAGCTGGGCAGCGGCAAGGACAGCACCCGCTTCTGCGAAATGCTCGGGCTCTTTGACTTCCAGGCAAGTCTCCAAGGAGGCGAGCTCAGGATCCTCTTCCCGGACGGCGCCCAGTGGAACGCCACGGACCCCGCCATCCACGCAGCCCTCTCCGAGACACTCGGCGTGCAGGTCACTCTCAGCAGCGAGGGGGAGGTGGCCCACATGGACGCGGGCTCGGTGCATCTGCTCACGACTGCGGGCCTGCGCTGGCTGCAAGCGGAAGCCCAGGGGGCCGAGTGCGATGCGCGCCGCTTCCGCGCCAACATCTTGATCGAGCTGGAGGGCCAGCGGCCCGTGGAGCTGGACTGGCTCGGGGAAGAGCTGCAAATTGGCAGCGACCTGCGCTTGAACATTTGCCAAGCCACAGGTCGCTGTGTGATGACCACCTTCGCTCAGGAAGAGCTCGAACGAAACAGTGCGCCCCTGAAGGCCATCAATCGTTCCGCCCAGGGGCAGTTCGGAGTCTACGGCCTAGTCAACGCACCCGGCAGCGTGCGCGTGGGAGACCCGGTCGCCTTGACCCCTTACCACTGAATCTCGACGCCGTTGGAGGCGTTGAAGGTGCCCGCCGTGCAGAAGCCAGGGGAGGCGTCGCGGTAGTAGACTTGGTAGTAGCGAGTCAGGCCCGCGGACAAGGGGTCGCCGAGGAGAGCGGAGCGGGTCATGACCGAAGGGTCCCCCGCTTCGGGAGCGCTGATCGTTCCCGCGTTGCCCGGCTTGATGTAGAGGCGTTTGATCGCGCCGGTCGAGCACAGGATGCCGTCCCCGAAAAGAATGCCCGGGTTCGAGGAGTCATTCTGCGCTTGTAGCACCACCGAGACCGTGCTCGCCGGCAAACCGGTGGCGCTGAAGACGACCGTGTCGCCCTCCGTCGATCCACTCGCCACCAAGGCGGCGCCGCCCGTGCTGCTCGAGTTGTCGCAACCGCGCCCGGGGGAACCATCGTTGCCACAGGGGCAAGAAGTCACGAGCGATCCGTCCCCGGAACAAAAGGGTCGGAAGGGGCTGTAGCGATCCACCACGAAGATGTCGTCTTCCATGTTCGTGTCTCCGGGCAATAGGTTGTCCGAAGCGGTGCTGAACGCGATGTAGCGTCCACCCGAGGAGATCGCCGGGTACTTGCACTCGCCGAAGCCCTGTTGGCCAAGGTCGCCGACGCTCACGCGTTCCGTGCTGCCTTGGGCGAAGTCCCGCACAAAGACGTCCCCCACCGAGTTGCTGTCCCCAAGGACGTGATTCGATGCGTGACTGAAGAACACAGCCCATCCGCCGTCAGGGGAAAGGATCACTTCGTAGGCGCCAATGTGGCCCTGGACGCCCGACGTGGAGACGTTGAGTCGTTCGGTGGTGCCCGCAACCAGATCGCGCATGAAGAGGTCCGAGTAGCCGTTGGCGTCCATCGGCACGAGGTTGTTGGCATCGCTCGCGAAGGCCACACGCAGACCGTTTTCGGAGACCGTCGGGTTCTGGCTGAGGGCGTTGCCCTGCTCTCCGAGGGAGTTCACGCTGATCAACGTCACCGCACCCGTTTGCAGATCCTTCATGAAGCAGTCGCGCACGCCGTTCAAATCTCCGGGGACTAGGTTGTCCGCGTCGCTTTCGAACACGACGTAGCGGCCTTCCGGTGAGATGAAGGCGTCCACGGACTCGCCGTTTCCAATCACTCCGGCGGCGGAGGTGCTCACGCAAGTGGTGATGCCAGTGGTCGTGTCGCGCACGAAGACATCGCGCACTCCATTCGTGTCCCCAGCGATCAAGTTGGAGGCGCTTGACTCGAAGGCCACGTAGCGACCAAAGTACGAGATCACGGGGTAACGCGAGTGGTGACCCCCGTGGGAATGTGGTGCAAGAAGCAGTCGGAGGTTCCGGGAAGGTCACCGGGTACCAACCCCGTCGAGAATGAGTAGAACGTCACGTAACGGTTGTCGAAGGAGATGACCGGCTCCAAGCCGCCCATGGGAACTTCGACTCCGCCGGTGGCGACGCTAACGCGGATCGTCTCGCCCGTGGAGCGCCGGTAGACGAAGCAATCGGGGGCGTCATTTGTATCGCCGATGACCAGGTTGGACGCGGCGCTGTGGTAGGCCACGTACGTTCCGTTGGCCGTAATCTCGGGGTAGATGGAGTTGCCGTTCGCTTGACCACCGATTCCCTGGGTGATGAGCTCGATGGACTGGGCGGCTGCCTGGCTGGCGGCGCAAAGGCTCGCGACGGCCAAGAGGGCGACGGACTTGCTTCTTGATTTCATGTATCTCTCCAAGGCGTTGAAGGAACTTGTACGGACCCCCGTGATGCCGGCGGACAAGCCGGCCCCCTTCCCAGGGAGTCGTTCCGAACGCGCCCAATGGCGCGCCGAGCATTGTAAGCCGCGCGCTGCGAAACCGTAAGCGCGGGCAGCGAATCCCCCCTGGCCCTGCAAACGTCAGGAGGGGAGCCAGTGGCTCCCCTCCTGACCGATTCTCGCGGGTTCGCGCGGGCCGACCCTAGCTCTTCGCCTGTTTCTGCACCTTGGACCAGCTATCGCGCAAGGCCACGGCCCGGTTGAAGACCGGCGCCCCGTCCTGCGAGTCCACCGTATCCACGGTGTAGTAGCCCAAGCGCTCGAACTGGAAGGTCTCGCCGGCTTTCGCCCCGGCCAGGGAGGGCTCCAGCTTGCAGCCGCCGAGCACCTGCTTGGAATCGGGGTTGAGGTGGTTCTTGAAGCTGCCGCCCTTGCGGAACTCCATGGGGTTGGGGTGCTTGAACAAGTGGTCGAAGACGCGCACCTCGGCCTCCAAGGCATGCTGCGCGGAAACCCAGTGCAGGGTGGCCTTGATCTTGCGGCCATCGGGGCTGTCGCCGCCCTTGGTTTGCGGGTCGTAGATGGCGTGCACTTCGGTCACTTCACCGCTCTCCGGGTCCGTCACGAAATCCGTGCAGGTGATGTAGTACGCGTAGCGCAGGCGCACCTCGTTGCCCGGGGCCAAGCGCCAGAATTTCTTGGCGGGCTCGGCCATGAAGTCTTCCTGCTCGATGTAGATCTCACGACCGAAGGGAACCATGCGCGTGCCCGCGCTTTCGTCCTCGGGGTTGTTGACCGCCTCGAGCTCTTCGGTCTGCCCTTCGGGATAGTTGGTGATCACCACCTTCAAGGGCTTCAAGACTCCCATCACGCGCGGGGCCGTCTTGTTGAGCTCCGTGCGCAGGGCGTTCTCCAAGAGCACCATCTCGATCGTGCTGTTGAACTTGGCCACCCCGATGCCCGCCAAGAAGGCGCGGATCGATGAGGGCGTGTATCCCCGGCGACGCAGACCGGCGATCGTAATCATGCGCGGATCATCCCAACCGTCCACGTGACCCTCTTCCACGAGCTGGATCATGTAGCGCTTGGAGAGGATGTTGAAGGAGATGTTCAAGCGTGCAAACTCGATCTGCCGCGGGTGAAAGACACCAAGCCGCTCAATGCACCAGTCATAAAGCGGACGGTGATTCTCAAATTCAAGGCTGCACAAGGAGTGCGTCACCCCTTCGATCGAATCCGAGAGCCCGTGGGCCCAGTCGTACATGGGGTAGATCGGCCACTGCATGCCAACGCGATCGTGCTCCACCTTGCGAATGCGGTACATGCCGGGGTCGCGCAGGTTCAGGTTGGGGGAGCCCATGTCGATCTTGGCGCGCAAGACGCGCGAGCCGTCTTCGAACTCGCCAGCACGCATGCGCTTGAAGAGGTCCAAGTTCTCCTCGACGGAGCGCTCGCGGTTGGGGCTGTTCGTTCCCGGGCTCGTGGCCGTGCCGCGGTTCTTGGCCATCTCTTCGGCGGTCTGATCGTCCACGTAGGCGTCGCCGGACTCGATCAGTTGAAGCGCGTACTGATAGAGCTGCTCGAAGTAGTCCGAAGCGTGGAACAGACGCTCCTCCCAATCGAAGCCCAACCACTTGATGTCGCGCATGATCGACTCAGCGAACTCGGGGTCTTCCTTGCCGGGGTTCGTGTCGTCGAAGCGCAGGTTGCACTTGCCGCCGAAGTCCTCAGCGATGGAGAAGTTCACGGCGATGGCCTTGGCGTGGCCGATGTGCAGGTAGCCGCTGGGTTCCGGTGGGAAGCGCGTGTGCACCCGTCCACCATTCTTGCCTTGCGCGATGTCCTCCGCGATGAAGGTGCGGATGAAGTCTCGAGAGATCGGCTTGTCGTCGGTGGTTTCGGTCACGTCGCTGTGGTGAGTCAGGAGGTCGCCTCGGGCGCCTCGCCTTGGGAGCGCGCTATTCTCGGCGGGGGCGGCCAAAACTCAAGCCCCGAGGACCACCCCCGGGACCGTCTGCCCGGAGAAATCGCCCGCGCCCCCAGCGCCGAGCCCCTTCCAGCCTCGGATCTGACCAAAGCAAGGGATCTGGGGCGCGAGCCGCATGCCTGCACTGTGCACCTTGGTGTTCCAGCTGGTTGCGCACGGAGCCGTTCTGCTGGCTGCGCCAGGGGCAGCTTGGAAGTTCTTACCCCTCGCTCCGCAAACAGGCCGCCAGGTGGTCGAGGCCGGTGAAGTCGCGCTGTTCGACGATCTCGCCATCGACGACCTTCAGCAAAACCCAAAAGGGAACCTCCACGGGCCGCGCGCCCCCGGGGGCGTCTGGGCCGTTCGTGTCGAATTCAAAGCGAGCGCTGCCGGTGTACAGCACGTGCTGGTAGGAGACGACCGCTGGCTCCAGCTTGAGCTGCAAATCGGTGATCCCTGCATTGACCGCCTTCAGGTAAGCCAGCACCTGCGCGCGCCCCTGGACCGTCACACCCTGCGGGTGGACTTCCGTAAAGCGAACGGTATCGGTGTAGAGTTCGCCCATGGTCCCCGCATCGAAGCTCCCGTAGGCCTCTAGGAATTCCAAGCCAATCGCCTTGAGTTCCTCCGTGTTGGAGGGAACGCCGGGAATCAGTTCGTCGTAGTCACCGAAGTCAACCCGGGAGCGAATACGCCCTTCCTCGATCTTCAACATCATCGCGAAGGCAATGTTCTCGAAGGCGGGAGCGCCTTCGGCCTTCCAGGAGATCTTGCCCATGCGCAAGGCGTAGGGACCGCTCTCGAATCCAGTGATCAGCTCGAAGGAACTCGACTCGATCTTCCAGGACTTTTGCAAGGCGAGGAATTCCTCCCGGCCGCGCACCCCCTTGGCCGCGGGTCCGGGCCCCCATACCTCGGCGGTCGGATCGATGAACGAAACGTCGTCGTGCAGCAGCGCGCCTGACCTCTCCAAGTTCCGGTCAACCAAGGTGGCGGCGATGTACGCGTCCGCGATCTTGGCCACAGGGTTCTCCGTCGCCGGATTCTTGGCCCCTGGACTTTCATCGGCGGAAAGCTCCGGCGTGGCGGAAGGCTCGGGTTGCGTTCCGAAGGCGAAGCTCCCAAGCAAGAGCAAGGGAACCAGGGTGTTTTGAATGGAGCTCATAGGTCTGTCCTGTCCGCAGGGCGGAACGGCTGGTGACGTGGCGGGACCTCACGCGGGCCCAAGCACGAAAGTACGGGCCATTTAGGAGACCTTGCCGAGCATGTCGCGAACGGCCCCACCCTTGCCGTGGACGGAGATCGGAAGACATCCTCTTTGCACAGGGTGGCCCCATGCGATTCATGCAAGGCCGTCGATCCCGGAGGACAGGCCCCAATCGAAAGACAGACCGGCGCGCGCCAAGGGGCAAGCCGGTCTGTTCTGTTCGAGAGGCGAACGACGCATGCATGCCAGAGGGCAGTGCCGCGCGCTCCTCATCAACTCACGGCGTGAACGTCAGCGCCAAGCCGTTCGACAAATTGAACCCCGTGTTGCCCGCGGGGATGTCGCGGTACCAGTACTGCAAATTCCAAGTGGATCCAGCCAGCCAAGCACCGGGGCCCGCATTGACCGGGGGCAGAGTGTTGTCCACCACCTTGGCCACGTTGCCGAAGACGTCGAAGGTACCGGGAGGCTGGATGCGCAAGATCTGACCACCCACGCAACGGAAGCCGTCGCCGAAGGGAGTTTGAATCTGGTTCGGACCGTAAAAGAACAGACCCGGGGAAGCGACGGGACCGCCTGTGCAAGTCAAGATCAAGTCGTTCGCCGCGAGACTCGTGGAACCTAAGTAACCGATAGAAGCGCCCACTCCTGTCGAGTTGACGGAAGACACACAGTAGGTCTGACCGGGACCGCCACAGTTCATCGGGCGATAGATGATGTGGGTCACCCAGTCACCGCTAACGCCCAAAGCGCAAGCGTCGTTCCAACCGCCGGGGATGGCCTTGACCACGTTCTTGCCGGACTGACAGCCGTTGCCATCGTGGACGATGCTCGGAGAAAAGATCGAACTGTTGTTGAGGAAGCGCAAGGTCACGGTGACTTGGCTGGTGGTCACAACGACTTCACCGGGGAGCGGCTCCAAGTCGTACTCATTGATCACCCCATCGGTCAGCTGCGGTCCGCTCAAAGTGAAGAGCGGCGTGCCTGGATTCGGCAAGCCTCCTTCATAGATCACCACCGAGTCCTCGAGGGTGTTGGGCTGGCCACCGAACTGCGAGCCCCAACCGATACCGACCCGCAGAATTTCGACAGGCAAGTGCGCTGCGGGAATCGTCAACACCGAACCCGCCTCTTCGCCGGCCACGAAACAGGGGCAAACCACGTTTCCGCCCCCAGTCCAGTTTTGCAGAGCCGGCTCTTCGGGACAGACGCCAGCTGCCTGGGCCTGGGCAGAACCCGCCAGAAGCAGGAAAGGAACGACAGGGGCAGCCAGGCGCTGAGCAAGGGACTTCAACATCGGTATTCCTAGGAAAGAAGTTGGAGAGCGGGATTCCGTCAAGGATCGAGCACTCAACGATATCGGAGTTGCCCAAGCTGTCAATGCAAGTTAGTGGGCCCAACCCATTCACGGGGAGCCGCCCGCCAAGGCTCCCTTCCCCAAGGAAGCGCGAAGCATTGGCCGCCTAAGCTCGGCGACGCGCCCGGGGTGACAATCGTTCTTGAACCGATCTCAACGCGGGCGCACGGCGAGCTGTCCACAAGCCGCAGAGATCTCCGAGCCCAAGGAATAGCGCAAGGTCGTCGAGAAGCCCCGCTCGCGCAAGCGACCGGCGAAGGCCTCGCGCGCCGCGCGCTGGGTCGCTCGCAAGTCGAAGTCAACCGTCCCCAAGCTCGTCCGTTCGAGGGGCGGGTTGTACGGAATCAAATTGAGTTTCACGGGCAGGCCCTCCAACCAAGTGGCCAAGTTCAACTCATCTTGAACTCCGTCGTTCACGCCTTCCAACAGGAGGTACTCCACCAAGACTTGCGCACCGGCGCTCTCCCCGATGCTCTGCACTGTGCGACGCAATTCCTCCAAGGAGTGACGCTTGGCAAAGGGAATCAAACGTTCACGAACTGCTTGACGGGCGCTGTGCAAACTCAGGGCCTGGCGGACCTTCGGGAAGGACTCGGACAAACGCAACATGGCCGCCGGGATACCAACGGTGGAGACAGTGATGCGACTCGGACTGAAGCCAAAGCCCCCATCCGCGGTCAGTCGTTCGAGCGCGGAGTGCAACAGTCGCTCCTCCAGCAACGGCTCCCCCATTCCCATGAAAACCAAGTTGCGCAGCTCGCTACCTTCAGCGTGCAAGTGCTGCCGCGCGAACAGGACTTGACCCAGCACATCGGTGAGTTGAAGCGCGCGTGGTTTGCCCAGGAACCCGGAGCTGCAAAAGCGGCAGCCCACCGGGCAGTGGCTTTGAATGGAAAGACACAGGGAACGCCGGCCCGAAGCGATGCGCAGCAGAACGCTTTCGATGGAAGATCCGTTGGAGGCCCGGAAGACCCACTTGGTGGCCCCATCCGCTTGGCTGTCTTGCTGATCCACAAGTGGAAGGAGCCCCGCCGCCAAGCCCGTAGCCCATTCCACGGGAACCGCCTGGGGCAGTTCCTCCAAGGCCGTCTGAAGGCTCTGCCCATGGCGCAACACGCGACGTACCACGCGCCGGCCCAACTGGGGGTCGACTTTGTGTGCGGAGCAGTGGGCTGCCAGAGCAGCGCAGTCGTGGAGTTCGATCACCCGCGCATTCTAGGTCCCGCAGGACTCTGCTAGTGAGCCCATCAGAAAATGAGTACAACCGGGGCATGAAGTCCCTCCTCCAAATCTCCCTCGCCGCCCCCGCGTTCCTGACCCTCTGCCTGGCTTGCGCCACAGCCGAGGGAGCGGGCCCGTTCCAACAGGAACTCTCTTCGAGCTTGAGCGAGGAGGTCCGGCAGTTCGTCAGCGATCAGCGGGCCCTGGATTCGTTCTACGACATGGAGCGCGCCCCGCAAACCCTGGCGCGCCAGGCGGCCTTCGATGAAACGTGGCGGACCCGGCTGGAGGCCATGGATTTCGAGAGCTTGGACGTGGCGCAGCGCATCGACTTTCACCTGCTGCGAACGGAGCTGGACTTTCGGCAAGCGAAGCGCGAGCTCTTGCAAGGGCAGATCGAACAGTGCGCTCCCTACCTGCCCTTTCAAGAAGCGATCACCCATCTAGAGACCACCCGCTGGGAAGGCCAACCGCTCGAGCTGGCCCAGGCAGCCGCGACCCTCGACCAGATCGCCGTGCAAGCCCGGGAAGTCTTGAAGCGCATCAAGGATCAAGGGAAGGACGAAGAGCAAGTCGAGGTGGACGGCCCCCTGGCTCTGCGGCTCGCCGATTGGGTGCGCTCCAGCAAGCGCGACTTGCGCACCTGGAACGAGCACTACTCGAAGTTCCTACCAGCCTTCGAGTGGTGGTGCGGCGCCTCCTACAAGGAAGCTCAAGACGACCTCGACAAGCTCGCCAAACACCTCAAGGAAGACGTCGCCAAGCAGAAAGGCGAAGACGACGACCCCCTGATCGGCCAGCCTATCGGCGCGCAAGCCTTGCAGATCGAGCTGGCCCACGAGTGGCTCGCCTACACCCCCGAAGAGCTAATCGCTGTGGGGGAAACCCAGTTCGCATGGTGCGAAGAGGAATTGCGCAAGGCCAGCGAAGAGCTCGGCTTCGGCGACCGCGTGCAGGAAGCCATCGAAGCCGTCAAGGCCCTGCACGTTGCACCGGGCGAGCAGGACGCCCTGGTCATGGCGCAAGCCCGGGAGGCCATCGCATGGCTCAAGCGGAACGACTTGGTGACGATTCCCGCGCTCTGCGAAGAAACCTGGCGCGTGCGCATGATCGACGAACGCACCCAACGGGTTTTGCCCTTCGCTGCCTACGGTGGCCAGTCCATGCAAGTCGCCTTCCCGACCTCCGTGATGGATTTCGAGAGCAAGCAGATGAGCATGCGCGGCAACAACCGGCACTTCACGCGCTGCGTCACTCCCCACGAATTGATCCCGGGACATCACCTGCAAGGCTTCATGGCCGAGCGCTATGGGACCTGGCGTCGCAGCTTCCGCACGCCGTTCTTGGTGGAGGGCTGGGCGCTCTACTGGGAGATGGTGGAGTACGACCTCGATTGGGCCCAGGGTCCGGAGGATCGCATCGGCATGCTGTTTTGGCGCATGCACCGGGCGGCGCGCATCATCGTCTCGCTCAAGTTTCACCTGGGTCAGATGCAACCGGAGGAGATGATCGACTTCCTCGTGGAGCGGGTTGGGCACGAACGGGACAACGCCACCAGCGAGGTGCGACGTTACATCGGCCCGGACTACTCCGCGCTCTACCAATGCGGCTACATGATCGGCGGCTTGCAACTGCGCGCGCTCGCGAAGGAGGTCGTAGGCCCGGGCAAGCGCAGCCCGCGGGAGTACCACGATGCCATCCTGCGCGAGAACTCCATCCCGATCGAGTTGATCCGCGCCTCCATCTTGGGGCAAGAGCTAGGCGAGGAGGCTCGCGCTAGTTGGAAGCCGGCTTTGTAGGGCGGAAGACGTCGAGCCCGAAACGCACGGCGACGATCAGCAGAGTCGCCGCCAACATTTTTTCCGCCACCTGGGTCACCCCAGGGATGTGGATCAGCTGCACCCCGACGACGGCTCCGATGGCGGCTCCGATGGCCAGGCGACTGGAGCGCTTGAGGTCCAAGTCGCCATTGCGATAGTAGAGCGCCATCGATTGCGAGGAGGTCACGACCCCCATCGCCATCGAGCAGGCGCGGGCTCCCGGGTGGCCGATTTCCGGCAAGCCGAACATCAAGGCCGGGACGGCGATCAGGCCCCCGCCGATTCCGAGGAGCGGCGCAACGAATCCGCCTCCCAACCCGATCAACAGGGCGCGCGATACATTGGAGAAGACGCCCTTCGCCACGAAGACCGTGCCCTCAGCCACCGCAGACGTTCCCGGAAGGATCCCCAACAGGCGGATGCCCACGAAGAGCAAGAGGAAGGTGAACACGAACTTGATTTTGCGTTGGGGAATCACCTTCGAGGCGCGAAAGCCCAACTGTGCCCCAACCAGGCATCCCAGGGCCAAGCCCCCGACGATCGGCCAGTCGATGTGGCTGTCCGAGCGGAAGGCCTCGGCCACGGTCGCGGAGGCGGTGGTCGCAAAGACCAGGGCCAGGGAGGCGGTGATGGCCTCCTTCAGCTTAAGCCGGTAGAGGTAGTGCATCACCGGCACGGCGAAGAGCCCGCCGCCAATGCCGCACATGGCCCCCCAAGCGGCGATCACGAACCCGATCAAGCCGATTCCGAACCCCTGAGCTTGGGGTTTTGCACTTAAAAAGGGCACAGCGTCCTCCGAGTTGCTTGCGCTGCTATCGACTTGCATCACGCTCTTGGAGCTCTCGGAAATCATCCGCCACAGGACAACGCTTTCCGTCTCCCGGTACAACCGCCCCCCGCCGGAAATTGTGTTTTCGAGGCGATTCTAGGCGAAAACCCGAGGTTGCCGCCACGTCGGAACAAAGCTCCCTGCGCTGGCGGCGAGCGAAGACGAACGCGGGACTGGTGGCGCCAACGAAGAATCCTTGGGACCTGTGCGGAAAGGCCCCGCCTTGTTGCCGGCGCCCACAGGATCGCTTCGACAAAAAGCTCTTCCATCCGGTACCCTCGGATTTCCCTCAGGATGCTCGCAAGCGACCTGGAATCACTGCGTGGGTTTCTTTCCCGAAGCGACCTCCATAAAAATTCGATCCCCATGACCCTCGACAACCCCAGTGCAGAGCGTCAACGAACGTCTCTCCAATTCCTCAATGACTTCAATGGAGTCAAGGCCTTTGAGCGCGGCAAGGTACGGCTGCAGCACCTGCCGGTTGAGGTTCACCTACAACTGACCTCGACTTGCAACCTCGACTGTGTCATGTGTTCGGAGCATTTGCGCCCGGGCGGACTCAAGGGACGCAAGCTGCTGGATTTGGATGAAACCCTCTTCGAGAAGCTCGAGCGCGAGGTCCTGCCCTACTCGGCCAAGCTCATGCTCGGTGTTGGCGGTGAGCCCATGCTCTCGCGCAGCTTCTTCGACTACATCAAACGCGGTCGGGAGTGGAACCAAGAGATCCACCTCACCACCAATAGCACGCGCATTACGACCGATGAGGCAGCGCGCACCTTGGCCGAGTGCGTTCACAAGATCGAGATCTCGATCGACGGCGCCACGCCGGAAACCTACGAGCGCATACGCAACGGAGCGAGCTTCGAGAAGTTGATCGAGAACATCGAACGCTTGAATCGCTTCCGGCTGCTCGATCCCCCCGGGAAACGCTGTTTGCTGACCATCTGCATGGTGTTGATGCGCAGCAACGTCCACGAACTGACGACCATGCTGCGCCTGGCGAAACGCCTGCATGTGGAGCGCGTCGCGGCCTGGCACGTGATCCCGGTGACGGAGGAGGGTCGAGCGGATTCCCTGATCGATCACAAGCAGCTCAGCGACCGAACCCTGAAGGAGGCCCATCAACTGGCCCAGGAAATCGGCATCGAGGTCGACTTCCCCGCGTACTTCGACAGCCTGGACACTCCTGCGGTCGTGCCCGCCGAGCAGAGTCGCGCCGGGACTGTCTTGCGCATGCAGGACCAGGCCGAACGCCCGAAGCCCGCTGCGCAGCCAGCGCCCCTGCCCCACGCGGCCGACTCCGCTTTGCACCAAGCCTCCCCCGCGGCCCCGCGCGGTTCCCGCCTGCGCTGCCACATGCCGACTTTGGCCGCCTACGTGTTGTACGACGGACGGGTCTTCGCCTGCGGGCATCCCCACGGCCAGGACAAGATGTTGCTCGGCAACCTGCGTGAGTCGAGCTTCGCAGAGATTTGGAATGGCGCCCCCGCCCAGCTCTTGCGGGCCGGATTGGCCAGCGGTTCGCCGCCACCGGTTTGCCAAAGTTGCTCCATCATGCAAAGCCCTCCGCCGGCCCTCGAAGAGCTCGATGGACATGAGTTAGGGCTCGAGGACTACTACTCGAAGCGCCCCTTGGACCGCTCCGGCGAACTTGTCGATTACGTGCTGCAGCCGCGCTCCGTGGGCTCGTCAGAGTCCTCGGACTCCGTCAGGCCCGGGGATTCCCCAACGACCGAAGCGCGGGCTGTGCCATCCGGGGAACTCGACCTCTTGGTCGAGCAGGTGCACCGCCTAGAGCAAGAGCGTGAGCAAGTCTTGGCGACGATCGACCAATTTGCCGAGCACTTGCGCAACGTCGAAACGGACCGCGTGCACCTCTTGAGCCACATCGCAGAACGCAACAAGGAGACAGAGCAACTCTACGCAGAGATCGGCAAGCTGCAGCGAATCCTAGCCATGATTCACGGCCTGCGGATCTACCGGGCCTTGCGCCGGGTGAAGGGCTTCTTTGGGCGGGCCGGCGCTGGCGTGAGCTAACGCCCCCGGCCTGGGATCGCGGGCCGCTTTCAACGACCCGCCAGCGATAGGGGCAGCGGCGCTAGCATCAGACCACGACGATCCCATCGCGGGTCGCGAAGGGCCCAGGCCAGGCGCCGCTCGCGGGCAAGGGCGACTCGATCAACACTCGGCAGAGGAAGGCCAAGGCAGCGCGCCGTTCCAAGCGCAGGGTGACCACGAGCGGGGCATCGGGACTGACCGCAAGCGAAGCTCCGTTCAAAGGCACCCGGGCGAAGTAGCCACAGCCAGAGGCTTCCCGCCGATCGGGGTAGGCGCCCGCCACATCCGGCCGTTGCACGGAGTCCGCTTCGATCCAAGGGCGCTGCTGCTCAGGCCCCGCTTCGATCCGCACGCAAACTCGATCCGGCGCGCTCTCGGCCAACAAGGCCCAGCCCCCAACGATCAGGTTGGAGCCTTCCACGCCCAAAGCCTCGAGGCTGCCGATCGAGGTCAGCGCGCGGCGGGCTGCTACGGAACTCGACGCGAGCTTTGAATCCTTCGAGCGCGCCGCTTGCAAGGTCTCGCCAACCACGCCCAAGGCCAGGTCAAAGCCGCGGGCCGTGCGCTCGAGGGACTCTTCGTTGTGCGCATAGGTGGGCAGGATGTTGCCGTTGGTGAAGATCCCGTTCTTGATGCACTCCTGCAGGAAGAGCCGTTGGATCTCTTCCCACTCGAGCCCAGCATCCCCATCGAAGCCGAAGGTCATGCGCGCCGGCGGGCCGTTCAAGCGCGCCGAGACCCCGTGCCGTTCGCAAGCGGTGCTGAAGATCTCCCGCACCCGACTGCCGATCCGGGCGATGTGTTCGGCCACGGGCTCATCGCGCACGATGCGCAGGGTCGCGCGGGCCGCGGCGAGGGCGAGAGTTTCCCCTCGGAAGGTCATGCCAAAGGCCGTCGTCGGGCTCTGCTCCATCAAGTCCCGTCGTCCCACGAGCGCAGAAATCGGCATGCCGTTCGCGAGGGCCTTGCCCAGGCATGCCAAGTCCGGTTCCACCCCGAGGTACTCTTGGGCTCCACCTGGCCCGAGGCGCAAGGCGGTCACCACCTCGTCCCAAATCAGCAAGGCTCCGTGACGCTGGGTCATTTCCTTGACCGCAGCTAGATAGCCGTCCTTGGGCATTATTTCCCGAATAGGCTCCATCACCACGGCGGCCACCCTTCCCTTGAAACGTTCAAAGAGAGCCTCCAGCCCTTCCAAGTCGTTGTACTCGAAGGGATGAATCAACGGGCGCAAGACTTCAGGCACACCGCGCACGATCGGGTTGCTGCACACGAACCAGTCGTGAAAGCCATGCATGCCGTAGTGCAAGAGGATGTCGCCCCCGGTGATCGCCCGGGCCAAGCGCGTGGCGCCCGTGAGTCCATCGGAACCGTTCTTGCCGAAGGCCACCACGTCGGCGTTTGGAATCATCTCGGTCAAAAGCGTCGCGACCTCGACTTCGAGCGGATGCATCAACGGCAAGCTCGGTCCCGCGGCGAGTTGCTGGATGATGGCTTGCTCGACCTCCGGTCGCCGGTGACCGAGCAGCACGGGCCCGCCGCTGTTGACCCAGTCCACGTAAACCCGCCCCAAACTGTCCGTGAACTCAAAGCCCTGGGCACTCTCGACAAATTGCGGGAAGGCGCTGTGCTCGTCGCACAAGAGCGGCTTGTGTAGGATGCTGTCGAAGTTGTCGTAGGCGAGAACCTTGCGGGCCTGATTCAGCAGCTTGCCGGCCTGGTGGATGGACGCGTGCGGATCCGGTGCATTCATGAAACGTTGAGCTGGAAATAGCGGGAGAACGGCCGATTGAAGGCGAAGGGCGTCGACGGCTCGCACTTTAGCATGATGCTTTCGGGCCTGCACGTCGCCTGGGCCACAGAGCTCCGAGGGCTTCGAGTCACTGGTCTGCAGCCCAGTGCATTTCAAGCGAGCGCACTTCGCGCCAGTCTCGAACGGAACTCCTGCGTGGCAGGCAGCGCCCCGGAGCCCAAGTCCCTAAGCTCCCTAGGGGCCCTCGGCGTGGCGCGCCACGCGCGCCGCCAGTTCCGTGGAGCTGTGGTCCTTGGGGTCCCCGCAGATCGCGATCTCGATGCCGAGTTCACGATCCACCGGTCCTTCCGGCACGTTCTCCGCTGTGTAGTCCGGACCCTTGGCGTGCACGTCGGGACGCAGGGCGCGCAGGCTTGCTGCTAAGGTTGTCTCGTCGAAAGGGAAGACGCGATCCACACAACGCAAGCCACACAGCAGTTCAGCCCGTTCCAGCGCCGGCATCCAGGGACGCGTTCCGCCCTTCAAGCGCCGGACCGAATCATCGCTGTTGATTGCAATCAGCAAGACGTCTCCACGGGACGCGGCATCCTCCAAATAGCGCAGGTGCCCGACGTGCAGCAAGTCAAAGCAACCATTTCCGAGAACAACACGTTTTCCCGCGGCTTGCCAGGCGCGCACTTCCGCAATCAGGGCGTCCCGCGACGACAGGGCGGCGGGGCTCATTCGACTTCAGCCCGCTCGAGGGGCGTGGGCGCCGGGGAGTTGCGCAAGGCCTCGGTCAATTGGTCGCGGGTGCACACCGCAGTGCCGTTCTCCATGACCACGACTCCCGATGCGGTGTTCGCCAAGACCATGGCGGCTGTCGCGGATTCCTTGGCAGCGAGCGAGAGGGCAAAGACGCTGGCGGCGGAATCTCCCGCACCACTCACGTCGGTGACTTCGCTGGCCCCCGACGCTTGAACAGCGACCCCCTCGAAGCCAGCCTCGCCGCCGAAGAGCGCCATTCCAAGGTTGCCGCGGGTCACGAGCAAGTAGCGGCTGCCCATGCGCTTCAGGAAAGCGTCGGCCACCGCACGCAGCTCGCCCACATCGTCCAGGTCTTCCGGCGCACGATTCGTGAACTGCGCGAGCTCGCCTATGTTCGGGGTCACCGCGCTGATGCCTTCAAACCCGTCGAGCTGCTTGCGTGGATCGAGCACCACCACTTTGCCAGCTTGTGCAAAAGCGCGCGCCACTTCAGCGAGCTGCTCGCCGACCAGGCCATAGGCGTAGTCTGAAATCAGCAGGGCATCCAGATCATCCATGCGCTTCATCAACTTGCGCGCCACGTCCCTCTGAGTCACGGGGGAAACGGGTCCATCCGACTCGCGATCGATGCGCAGAACCTGTTGCGGGAAACGTCGCGCCTCTGCGGCGAGGATGCGCGTCTTGGTCGGCGTCAACCAAGTTGGATCGCTCACGACCCCTGCCAGATCCATGCCTTCTTCTTCGAGCTTTTTCTTTAGCTCACGGCCGTGCGCGTCCCGGCCGACAGCACCAAAGACACTGACTTGGCTGTCCAGGGCTCTTAAATTGCGCGCCACGTTGGCAGCGCCGCCAGCACCAATTCTTTCGTCCTTGTGCCGCAGCACCATCACCGGAGCTTCCCGTGACAAACGCCGCGGCTCCGCAAAGATGTAGTGATCAGCGACGAGATCCCCCACCACGGCCACTCGTAGCTGCGAGAATCTAGGAATGGAGACTTCGTTCACCCGCGCACCTCGACGCCTTGTTGAACCCGTTCGACTTCTTCGCGGGTAGGACGAGCGGAGGCGGTGAACCATTCACGGCCTTCCTCTTCTGCTAGGAAAAAGTCCGATCGCACGCCCATAAAGTCGTTGTACTTGATCGCGTAGTGCAGCTCGCCGGCTTCGATGCAAGCAGCGGAGAGTTCCGCGTCGCGGGCCGAGACATGGGGCTCGAAGGCCTCCCAGGTGGCGCGGTCCATGGCGAGGATCTCCTCCACCACCGTGCGGTAGCGGGCAGATGCGGGGGCCGCACCGAAGTGATCCATGCGGGCGTTCACAAACCACGAGAAGCAGCGGCCCAGCTTCGCGATGAAGAGGTTCTCCTCCTCACCGAAGTCCAAGGCGCTGGCCCAAGTGAAGTCGGTTTGCTTGGCGAGTTGCTCCAAGTCTACGTGCCCGGCGTCCACCGACATCTGCCAGGAATCGGTTCCAGGGAAGGGGAAGAAGTAGGAACAGCGGAAGCGCCCAACGCGCGACTCGGCCAGGATGTCCACGGTCTCCATGCGTTCGTCGCGGGTCTCCGTGGGCAAGCCGATCATGACGAAGGCTGAGGTGTGCAAGCCGTACTCCTCGCAAGACTCGACCGTTTCGATGATGTCCGACTTCGTCATGTGACGTTTCAGGACCTTCGAGCGCACCCGTTGGGAACCGCACTCGATGCCCATCTTCAAGATCTTGGCCCCCGCACTGGCCAGGGCTTGGGCCACACGCGGATCCAAGCGCTTGACGTGGGCGTTCACCACGAAGGGGATGTTGATCTCCGACTCCTCGTAGGCCTTGCACATCTCGAGGGCGTGCTCGACGTTTTGAGTGAAGAGGTCGTCGTCGAAGATGAAGGTCTCGATGCCCTTGTGGTTCTTGAGCACCGTGCGAATCTCTTTCATCATCAAGTGCGCCGGTCGGAAGCGGAAGGCATTGAGCTTGCCGACTCCGCGTCCCAAGTCCTCGCGATAGAGATCGATGATCTTGTGATTCAAGCAGTAGCTGCAACGGTAAGGGCAGCCGCGGCTCGACATCAAACTGAACCAGCCGCCCTTGCTAGCCGTGATCCGGTCGGTTTCAAAGAGCTCGTAGTCCGGCTCGGGCAGGTCCTTTAGCTCCGGGAACTCTCCCACCGGGTTCACGCGCCACTGTTCGGCTTGCGGGCTGGCGCTAGGACGAACGCCGCCGATCCACGAAACGAAGTTCTGGACATCGTCGGGGCTCTCGCCCGCTTCGATGCGCTGCACAAGCTCGAGCAATGCCATCTCGCACTCGCCGCGGCCCACGTGGTCCCAAACACCGTCGCCCATGACTTCGCCAGGAACGAGAGTCGGGTGGATCCCGCCGACAACGAGCGGTGGCAGCTCCAAGGCGCCGGTCGCTTGGGCAGCGCGCAGGGACTGCGCCAACTCCAATGCTTTCGGGTACTGCTGTGTGATCGTTGAAAAGGCCACCATGCCCGGTTGCCACTCAGCAATCAGGTCCATCAGATCCTGAGTGGAAGGCACCGGGGGCAGCTTCTCATTCAAGTTCACCAGGCGTGTTTCATGACCATTGACCTTCAATACCGCGGAGATGGCTGCCAACCCATGGTTGAAGCCCATTTGGGTGTTGAGGTTCGGATAGACGAAAAGGACCCGCATGAATCTGTACCGTTAAGAAGGGTTGCTGCGCGCGCGTTCAAGAATGTTCGTGGTGGAACGACCGGCCACCAGGGGAGCGAGGACCACTTGGCCCCCATGTCGTTCAACAAACTCGCGGCCGACCACGCCCTTGTCCGCCCAATCTTCGCCCTTGACCAAGACATCCGGGCAAACCCGTTCGATGATGTTGGCGGGCGTGTCCTCGGTGAACGAAATCACCGCGTCGACCATCTCCATGGCGGCCAAGACCTCCATGCGGTCCCCCACCGGATTGACCGGTCGGGTCGGGCCTTTCAAGCGCTTGACGCTGGCATCGTCGTTGACTCCAACGATCAACACGTCCCCGTGGGAGCGCGAGAAGCGCAGGTAGGTCACGTGCCCCGTATGAATGATGTCGAAGCAACCGTTGGTGAACACGATGCGCTTGCCTTCCCCGCGAAAGGCGGCGAGCACGGCGTCGAGATCCCCATCGGTCAGTACCTTGCCCTGTTTCGGCGCGCTCTCGCGCAGCTTGGCCACAAGCTCCTTGCGCGTCACTCCGCCAGCACCCAATCGGCCAACGACCACGCCCGCCGCGTGATTGGCAAGGGCCACGGCCGTGGGCAGCTCGAAGCCGGCTGCGATGTAGAGGGCCAAGTGGGCCACGACCGTGTCGCCGGCGCCGGTCACGTCGAAGACCGCCCGCGCGCGGGTGGCTTCACGCCCTTCCAGGCCCTGCTTGTCCTGGTAGTAGATGCCTTCCGCGCCGAGGGTGATGATGGCCGTCTGCAGGTCCGCCAACTCGATCAACTCCCGGGCACCGCGGGCCACGTCGGCCAGATCCACGAGCTTGCGGCCCAAGGCGCCTTCGGCCTCTTTGCGGTTGGGGGTGATCAGACTCGCCCCTTTGTAGCGGGTGAAGTCCGTGCCCTTCGGGTCCACGAGCACGGGAACGCCGGCTTCGCGGGCAGCGGCGATGACCGCATCCAACACGCGCTTGGTCAAGACGCCCTTGCCATAATCGGAGAGCACCACGGCGCCGCACTTCGACACCAGTTTCTCCGCACGCAAGAGCACTTCGTCCAAGGCCGCCCCGGACACGTCCTTCGAGTCCTCCCAGTCCACCCGCAGCATCTGCTGCACACCGCTCACGATGCGCGACTTCAAAGTGGTGGGCCGCGCGGCGTCGACCACCAAGCCTTCGGTTCCCATGCCGGACTCTTCGAACAGCTCGCGCAGGCGCTTGCCCCAACTGTCTTGGCCGATCACGCCGACCAGGTCCACGTCCGCATCCATCAGGGCCAAGTTGTACGCCACGTTGCCCGCGCCGCCCAACATCTCCTCGGAGTGCGTGGCTGCCAAGACCGGGATCGGTGCTTCGGGCGAGATGCGCGAAACTTCCCCACGCACGTAGCGGTCGACCATCAGGTCCCCCACGATCAAGACCCGGGGTTTGCCGAGTTTCGCGAGCTGCCGTTCGAGGAATTCGATATCCATAGGTTGCTCCAGAGCGCCTAGTGCGCGGCGGCTGCCTTCCAGCCTTTTGATTCGAGTTGGGTCAAGATCGCCATCCGCAAGAGCGGCAAGAGAATCTCGTGCTGTCCCATGAGCGTGATGCCCTTGCCCGGGGGACGCTGGACCACGTTGGTCTCCGCCCGGTACTGGCGCAGCATGTCCAAGTTGGCCGTGGTGATGTCGCCGAGCTCGGCGCCCAGGTTGATGGCCACGCTGACTGCTTTGAGGAACGTCTCCGGCAGGACGACGGCGCAACCCACATTGATCCAACAGCCGCCGTTCATGCCGTGCACGAAACGACAAACGTGGCGAAAGTCGATCACGCTGGCCTCCCCCACGTGAGCGCCGTTGCAGGCGGGATGGGTGTGAACGATGTCCGCGCCCAAGGACACGTGCACGGTGCAGGCGATGCCCAAGCGCGCCGCTTCGGCGCTAACAGAAAGGTGATTGAAGGGCGCCTTCATTTCGAGCAAGAGCGCTCCCAGTCCGCGGCCGAAGCCCGCTTCGCGCTCGGCGGTCTTTTCACAGCCCATCTTGGCGGCGAGCGCCAACCCGGCGCCGGTCTCCTCGGCAAAGCCAAACTCGCCCCGCGGCAACTGCTCCGCCACGTCCTCGGAAGTGCAGCCCGCAGTGGCAATCTCAAAGTCGTGGATTGCACCGGCTCCGTTCATGGCGATGTGATCGATCACCCCGCGGCGCATCAAGTCGATCAAGAGTGGCGCCAGGCCAACCTTCAAGACGTGTGCCCCGAGAGCCACGGCCACGGGCTTGCCCGCGAGTTTGGTGGCGACGATGCGCGCCACCAAATCCTTCAGGTGAATGCCCGCGTAGATGTCCGGCAGGGAATCGAAGAACAGACCAAAGCCCGCAAAAGGCTCCGGCACTTCGCAGAAATTCTCCGAGGTCACCAAGCTGCGACGACTCGCGATTGGATAGGTGCGCACCCCGTTCATCTCGGGGAAGGGGTCCGTGCTGGCTTTGGCGGGGCTCATGGGAAAGTTCGAACTAGCTCGGGACGGCGGAGGAGTTGTCCTTAGGCGTTGCTTTGGACTCGGCGGCACCCTCGGCGGGCATGGGCGGTGCATCCCGGTAGCGATCATGCAACCAGAAGTACTGCTCCGGATGGTTCATGATCAGCTTCTCTTGCTCGTGATTGAGCAGGGTGACGATCTCCTCGATCGACATGCCGTCCAGCTCCTCCGGCTCGATCAAGCGCGGGAAGGTGAACTTGTAGTAGAAGGGCCGATCGGTGTTGTAGCAGGCGCAGAAGGCGATCGGCATGCGTAGGCGTTTGAGCAACACGGGAACACTGCGTTCGCAGGTCGTGGGCCGGCCAAAGAAGGGCGCGAGCACGTGCTTGCCCCGCGAACGTTGGTCCAGCAGCATCGCGATCCAGCCCCCCTGTTCGATGACCGCACCGATCTGCTTCATGCCTCCGCGCCGCGGCAGGACCGTGATGCGCTTGCGTTCACGAACCTTGAGCAGGTGCTTCGACAGGTAGCGGTTCTTGGGCGGACGGGCCACCACATGGGCGGGTGCCATGCCCACGTGGGGCATGATGGCCGCCCCCGCTTCCCAGTCGCCGATGTGCGAGGTCACGAGCACAGCGCCGCGACCAGAAGCCCAGGCTGCGCGCACTTCGGGAATGGCGTCGATCTCGTAATGATCGAGCACCTTGTCCATGGGCACCTTGCGCTCGAAGGCGTGGCTGTCGATCGACATCTGAAAGAGGTTCACGTAGGCGCGGTGAATGCGCCAATCCTCTTTCGCTGCTTCCGGGCCCAGGGCCTGACCAATGAAGGTGCGCGCGGCCTGCGTGTGGCGCTTGTCGAGCTTCATGGCGATGCGCGCCAGGAAGCTAACTAGCCCGTTCTGCATGAAGCGCGGCAAACGGCTGACCACGGCCATGGAGATCATGGTCGCTTGAAACTCCAACCAGGCCCCAACTCCGTCGCGGCTGCCCAAGTTGGCTTCGTCAATTGTGTTTTCTTCAGCCATTTTGGACGAGGTTCGGCGACTGCCGTCTGGGCGAGTCGGAGGGATGGGGAAGGGCATCGAGCAAAGCGTTCATGACCTTGTCCCCGCGTGTCAGAGTGAACTCCACCTCGAGCACGAGGTGAGGGATTCCCAACTGTTCGAGTTTCACCGAGTCCTTGGACGTCGCAAGCAGCTGCGCGTCACCGGGCAGCCCTTCGATTTCCTGGGTCGAGAAGGCGTGATGATCGGGAAATGCGTGCACAGATTCAATGCGCGCCCCGAGTTGCCGAGCGCTGCGTTCAAAGGCTTCCGGATTGCCGATGCCCGACAGGAGGCGTACGGGTCGGTTTTGCAGCTCTGCAGGGTCCAAGCGCTGCTTCCCATTTCGCAGGGCCGTGGGGCGATGTTCCCCCAATAGCCGCGCGCAACCGGGGGCTTCGCGCTGCAGTTCGGCCTCGAGGGCAGCGAGCCGCTCCGGGCTGAGGCTGTCCGAGCGCGTGATCACAAGGGCGGAAGCGCGCCCCAAGCTCGCCGCCTTCTCGCGCATCAGGCCCCGGGGCAAGACGGCACGCACGGCCTCTCCCCCCTCATGCAAAGCGGGCAGCCCCCAGGGGCGCGTGGCGTCCACCAACACGAGATCGATCTCGCGACCCAATCGCCGGTGCTGAAAACCATCGTCCAAAACGATCACGTTGGCCCCCAACGCTTCCAGTTGCCTCGCCCCGGCCACGCGGTCGGGCATTTGCACTTGCGGCAAGCCGGGGAACTGGGCTGCGAACATTTGACCCTCGTCGTTGAGACCACTCGCCGTTGGCTCAGCGCCCTGGCCTTGATGCTTGTCGCCCTGGTAGCCGCGGGACAAGACACCAGGATTCCAACCGCGCGCCTTGAGGGCCTTCACAACCCAGGCAACCATGGGAGTCTTGCCAGTGCCCCCCACGGTCAAGTTGCCGACACTCACCACGGGCAAGTTCGCCCAGCGCGTCGGGAGCAGACCCGCGTCGTACATGCGATTGCGAACGCCGGTCACAGCCCCCATCAAAAAGGCTGGCAAGCGCAGCCACTCGACAGCGCCGCCCCGGCGGGCAAGGAGATGATCGGGTCGCGAACTCATGGAGCCCAAGGGGTGGCCCGTCGTGCGAGCGAACCCCGTGTTGCGGGCCCTCACGAGCCCGCGCCGGGTGGTCTCTCGACTAGAGGACGGCGGCGGAGTCCTCGTCAGGAATCAGTTCGATCAAGCCGCGCTCCATCTCGAGGAAGGCGATCTTGATCGGGTTCTTCTCCCGGGTCTCAATCATCGGCGCAGCTCCACGGATCAACTCACGCACGCGCTTTTGCAACAGCGCGGTTTTGTGGAAGGAACCGCAGACAGACTTTTGAAGACGTTGGGGCAGTGTTTGGTTTTCCATGGATGTGCACGCCAATAGGCGAAAGGGAGGCGCCGTGGGACGGGAGCGCGCAAAGCTGCGCGAAGGGGGTTTCGATTTCGCACCCACACCACGAGATGTTCTCACTCGATCGGTGCAGAGGGGGGGCCGTCCGGGACTTGGGGCGCCAGGACCTGAACGCGAGATTGTAGTGCCGGGAAGCCTCCGCGGACAACCCCCGATCGGGCTGGCTAGACCCCGAGGGCCACATTCTGGACGGATTTCAGGGGTTCTCGAGGAGATTCGGAGCCTATCGGGCCAGAACAACCGGGGCGCCCTGGATTGGTCCCTCGCTACTAGCCAGCTTTGCCCTCCAACCTGGCCCCCATTGCTGAACCCGATCAGGCTGGCGTTTGCCTTGGAATGGCCGCTCGGAGCGCTTTTCCAACCCCCATCCAACGCAGGCTCGTTTGCATGATGGGCCCCATGCCGAGGGCAAAGATGAGGGTGCCCCAACCGAGGGCTCCGCCGAGAGCCCAGGCGCTGATGAGCACGGTCACCTCAATGCCGATGCGCGTGACCCGGATGCTCTGCTTCAGTCGAGCGGACAATCCCAGCACGAATCCATCCCGGGGTCCCGCTCCCAAGTTGGCACCGATGTAGAGGCCCGTGGCGAATCCCAGCAAGAGCATGCCACCGATGAACTGAACGAATCCAGGCAGTCCGCCAGCGCAGACTGGAAACCAGGGCTGCACGTGGAACAGGTCGATCCAAGGTCCGATCACGGCCATGTTGAACAGGGTCCCAATGCCCGGCCGCACCTGCAACAAGAGGGCGCTGATCACGATCAAGCCCAGGCCGGTGATCTGGCAGATGCGTCCGAAGGAAAGAGTCGACTGGCGCGTGACGCCGTCATGAAACGAGGACCAAGGATCCAGCCCAACGTGCGCTTCGAGCATCAAGGACAGGGCGAACGCAAAGACGCATAGACCCAACTGCAGTCGCAGGAATTGAACGAGCAGGGTTCGCTTGGGGGGAAGTGGCACGGCGCGCAGCATACGTCGCCGCTCTTCGAAAGTGGGGTTTTGTCTGGCAGTCTCCCGTGAGCAACTGTTTGACACAAGGTCGAGCTCACCGGACGCTTGCGCACCCAACCAGTTCGGCAAGGGGCGCGCCGTGGAGAGTGCCGCGGCGCTTTGATGCCCTGGGTCCGATTGGTTAGCGCAGGCTCGTGCCACCCCAAAGTTTTGAGTACTTCTCGCAGTGAATCAGGAGTGCTTTGTAGTCAGAGAGCACCAGCGCTGATCCCAAGTTGTAGGCTTGCGCATCCTCGTCATCCTTTAGCGACGCCACGATCGTGGCATTCGTCAGGGCGTTTTCACCGGTGCGAGTTCCAAGCTCCTCTTTGGTGAACACCAGTTTGAGGTCGGGCCCGCTGCTGGTGTTGAAGTCCTCGCCGAGCCTCAGGACAAGATCCTTGCCCACTTGCGCGACTTCCCAATGCCCTCGAATCCGATTGGCCTTCTTCGTCCAGCTCGCGCCACTCTTCAAGACCTGCCCTGTTGCAAGCGGCGTCGTCCCCCAAAGCACGCTGTACTCTTCGCAGTGGATGGCCATGGACTTGAACTTTGACAGGTCGGTGCCTACGGGAATGTTGAACGTCGATTCGCCGGAGTAGCGGCTTAAGACACCGAGCACTAGGCCACCATTCAGCGTGTTCTTGGACTTGATCTGTGAAGCCTCTTGCGGGGAAAGCACCACCTTTAGATCGGGGCCTTTCTCCGTCTTGAAGTTGGCTCCCAAGATCAGTTGGGTGAGCGCTGGGGACTTGTCCGTTTTCGCTCGGTGCTCGATACGCCATGAACCCTGCACCTCGTACTTCCGCTCGATCCAAAGGGTGCTCGAGTGTGTGACGGACGAAGTTGCCGTCTCTTCAGGGACGGGTTCTTGGGAGCCCCTAGCGAGATAGGTGTTGGTCACTAGAGGGGCGGGGAAGAGCAGTGGAGCTAGGGCAAGTAGGGAGATCATTGGATTCGGGGAGGCTGTAGAAAGGTGAATGGAGGTGCAAGCCACACCCACTTCGGAGGCTGGGCTCTCCCGTGACAGACAGGGATCAAATTGTCCCTCGCAAAGATTTTGAGTCACAACTCGACCGCAACTTGAAGCAAGTGAGTGAACTCGAAGCCCCCACCGGGAAGGCTTGCGTCCCCGCCGGAACTGAAATCCAAAGATTTCCCGTAAGCCACCCCCGAGGGAGAAGGTTCGCCAACGTCGTCCCTTCGGCCCTCAGGGAGCCCTTCCAACCTGGGCCAGGACTTGCAAAGTGCCGCAAGAGAGCGGGAACGAGGCGAAGCCGAGTGATTTTGGGCTATTGGCGAGTGGACTCATGACTAGCTGAATCGGCACTCCAAAGGACACATTCACTGTTATGTCGAACTGTTCCACGTACTCGCCATCGAGCGAAGCCATGTGCGCCATGAGCTCATCTACAGTCCTTTCCGCCGGGTACTCCATCAGCCCCCCGGATCGGCTGTCCGACAAGGGCAATCCCAGAGCGAGCTTTGGATCATAGAGCACGACCTGTCGAGCAAGCGCCTTTGCGCCGCCTGAGATAATAAAGACCGTTCCGGCGAAAACGAGGGCGACCCCAGAGGGTGCAAAGGCCAGCGAGAGTTTCTTGGTCAACATCGCGGTTTCAAAAGACAAGAGTCGGCGAGTTCCAATCCTGGCGCGCCATTGTATCGGCCAGCCCTAGCCTGGACTCCCCGGTTCAATCAGAGGAGGCTCGCCATAAAAAGGGAACCGAACGATCTCGAACCAAGTAGGCTACTGAGGGCACGGACTCGGACTCGCATCCTCTCGCCATCACGTACAGCACGATGAACGAACAGCAAAGCACCCTTCTCGGCAATCGAAAGAATCTCGGCTCTTCGAAGCGCAGCAGCACGGCCAGCGGCGATCGTTCACAAGCCCGCACGGCGCTCAAGTGGGTGCGCTTTGTTCGGTTGATGATGTACGTGTGGGCCTTGCGGGCTTCGCTCGCGATGATCATGCTCACGATCTTCGCCCTCGATTCGGAGCCGCTCGAGCCAACGCTCCTGGCCCTGCTGGCGCTGGGCTTCGGGGTCGCGGTGCTCGGCATTCGCTTTGCCGATCGCTACCCCTTACCCGCACCGCTGATCCTCACCCTGATCAGCAGCCTTGGCCTGATCAACTGGATTCTAGATCCGCAGCTGGAAGGCGAAGGCCTGGCGACTCCTCTCGGCTCACTGTTCTGGATGAGCATGTACGGCTTCTGCTGTTTCCAGGCTCTACGCCTGCGCCGCCTGACAAAAGCCGACCCGGACTCCTACATCGCGCGCTTGATGCGCAACGAAGGCGCCGAAAACGAGACGGGCCATCAAGCACGCGAGTTGGAGAGTCATTACGCGAACAAGGCAAAAGAGAAGCCTCGCTTGATCTTCTGGAGCGTGATGTTCTGTAGCCTGCTGCTCGTCATTCTCATCAGCGGGCTGTAGGCCGCCTGGGATTCAGGGACCGGGAAGCGCTGCAGCGCGCTAGGCTGTCTGGTCCACCAAACGGTTGAATCATCGCCATCAACCGGATGCGCCAGGATTCCATGGACACCCCACCGCAAGACAAACTCCCGATCACCGAGACACTGTGCTTGGCCTATGACCAGGTCCTTGCGAATCGGGTGGCTTTGGTCCGGGGATGCGTCCTACCGATCGCGGCGATTGCGATTTGCAGGTATCCCTCGTTCAGCCCCTACCTGGTGCCCCTCCAGCTGCTGATTCAGGCCCTTGCCGGCGTGCTGTTCTCCGTGACGTGCTACCGCATCTTGATTTTGGGACCGGGATCGATCCCGAACAAATGGGGCGTGTACTTCACACGGCGTGAGCTTCGCTACTTGACCTACTCTGTCGCACTGGGACTCGGCGCCGGGGGCTTCCTCGCTGTGCCCCTCGTTGGGGTCTTCTTCCTTGGAAGCACGAGCGCACCTGGCGTGCTGCTCCTCACGGGAATCGTTGTGGTGCTGGTCTACGTCAGCGCTCGACTGTTCCTGCTCCTACCGGGCTTGGCGGTGGATCAGGCCTGGACACTGCGCGCTTGTTGGGCGACCACTCGCGACCATGTCTGGAGACTGGTTGCGCTGACGATCATCGCCGGTCTCCTGGTCTACTTGCCGCATACGGCCTTGCAGCACTTGCTAGGCAGTGCTCGATCCACCGCTGGTTGGCTGCTCTCGGTTCCCTTCCAGTTCCTTGCCATCTATCCCTTGGCGGTGGGTTCCTTCGCGTTCCTGTTTGTCTGCCCTGCGCACTTGCGTCCGGTTCGGAACGCGATTACCGCGCAACTAGAAGCAGAGTCGGGCCCTCCCTCGGATTCGCTCTGAGCGAGATGGGGCCTTTCGCGCGCCCGCAGTCTCCCCGTTCGGATCACGCCGGGAACTGACGCCCATTTATGGAGCCGGTGCGCGAGGGTCCGGCCTACGGCGACGCGGCTTTCTGGCGTGCGACTGGCCTGATTCGCGCACCGATCTCTCGAGAATGCCGTAGGGTCAAGGGCGAAGTCCGCGCTCATTCCCGTGCGCCCGCTTCGCTCGTTCCTTCCCGCAAACGATGAGCCTCACCTTGCAAACGATGAGACACAGTCGACTCGCCATTTCGCTCGCAGCTCTTGCCATGCCGGCTCTTGGGGCTCAAAGCATTTCCGTTGAACGTTTTGCCCGCCTGGGTCCGGTCTATCGTTCGCTCGATGGGGCGCACAACTTCGAACTGGGGCCGACGCTCTTCGACTCCACCTACCGGCACTTCGCGGTCCGCGTGCACAACAACCGCAGATACTTCTTCTACAGCCTCAAGAACGAAAACCCCGAGCGCATTCGGCTGCGGACGGTGGACCTCAGCACGGATTGGGCCCTATGGACTCCATCGGCTTCGAGGGTCGTGCTCTTTCCAACCGAGCCCTACGAGACGAGCCACGGCGCCAAGCTGTTGGACCCCTGCCTGTTCGAAGAGGAGGGCCAGAACTACCTGCTCTACAGCGTGTCGGGTGAACGTGGCATCGCCATTGCGAAACTGCAGATAGACGCTTGGGAAGGCCTCAACGTCAACGAAATTCGAGCGCGTTCCGTTGCGCCCTATCGGGTGAGTGACAGCCCCTTAGCCCTCGGCTATAAGCCTTACCTCGACAGCAACATGACCGTGCAGCAAGCGCCCGCCGCACTGCTTGGCTCCAAGCCCTTGCTCACGGCCGCAAGCGATCTGCGCAGCGCCACCCTCGCGCGCTTCCTTCGCTTTGAAGTCAGTCAGCGTGCACGGGTTTGGGTGGCCCACGATGATCGCTTCGCTAGAGGCCCGAATGACTGCTGGGTTGGCAGGCTTCTACCAGCGGCTTGACCGTTGGCGATGGCACGCAATCCTGGACCATGGGTCTGTTCCACAAGGACTTTGAACCCGGACCGATCGTCCTTGGTGGCAACGTCGCCGATGGAGAAGCGCTGGCCGTCCAGCGCGCCATGTATTGCGTCATGATCACCAAGCTGCCGTAGCCGGCACCTACGATTCGTCCCCCCATCGCATCCGCCGACGAGGCACTCGGAACGGAAATGAGGAGCTCCAAAGTGCGCCCGCCCTCCCCAGCCGTCTCCTCTGGTCACTTCGACGCTCGAAGCTCTGCGCGGATCAGCCTCAACCCGCTTCGGGACCTAAACAGTTGGACGCGTCTAGATGCAGATCACTGCGCTCGGCTGGCGGGCAAGCTTCGTCGAAGCGCGCTTCCGCTGGCCAACGAACGGAACGCATGGCGGCAAAGGTCGAGGCTCGTCCGACGGGCAGTTCTCTGGACGCGCCCCGTCGCATCAGCAGCTCTTCCGGAACGTCCAAGGACACCACACGATCGAGGGCGGATCGTAGGCGCGGGTGCAGCAAGAAGGGGCCTTCCAAGATCAGCAGTTCCCCGGGTTCGCCAACAGGCTCCAAGACGTTGCGCGAGACGAAGTCGAGTTCATAGAACATGCCCGGAATGGCGAGGGCTGCAGTCGATTCCTCCAAGGGCGCCCGATCTCCACTCTCACTTGCGAGGGCAAACTCCTGCATGGGAACGACGCGTACCTGGCGGCCCCGTTCACGCAGGCGGCGGGCTAGGTCCCGGGCGAAGTAGCTGGTTCCAGAACAGGTGCGGCCCGTGATCCCTAGGGTTCTTGGTCCGCCAGGTCCCTCGCCGATGCCGAGTTCTTGCAAGACCCCGTCGATCCAACGGGTGCGTCCTTCGAGGCGCGGAATGAGCTCCAGGAAGTCGACGATGCGCGCTTCGCACTCCACGGACTCCCCCGCCGGAGCGAAACCATTCTCCAGGTGCACGTGGGGCAGACCGTTGGCATGCGCCGCGTCACGATCCCCACGGCGGTCGCCGACCATCACCGCGCTTCGAGTTCCGAAGGTCAGCAGCAGGTCTTCGATCATCTCCGCCTTGTTGTGAATCCCCGGGGAGTCGAGGCAACGACCTTCGTGGATGAATTGCTTTAACTCCGGCTTCAGCATGGCCGAGTCCAAGTAGCGCTGGGAGCAGTTGCTCGCGATGCCCATGGGCACTCCGCGGTCGTGCAACTCCTCCAAGACCTCTGCCACGCCGGGAAGCAGAGCGGCTGCTCCGGATTCCAAGGCGAAGTGCTCTTCTTCAACGCAGCGCTCTTGGACGAGAGTGCGCTGCGCTTGGCTCAAGTCGGGAAAAACCGCGTCAAAGCCTTCCGAGAGCGGCAGGCCGACCATCGACATCCACTGCTCCGCACTGGGGATTTCGCGGACGAGGCCGAGCTCAGCAAAAGCACGGCGGGCTCCCACTCGGGCGGCGGGAATCCAAAAACGGTCGGTCGCGAGCAGAGTGCCGTCCAGGTCGAAAAGCACCGCGTCGAAGGGAAAGTTGGGGGGGGGCATGGGCGTAGACTAGCCCCACAGCTGAGTGGTGACGCAATCCAAACATGGCAACTCGATCATGCTGTCCCAGATGTAGTCGCGCTTGCGTGTACCATTCCTGTGCAGGGCGGCGGCGCACGAGCGTCGTCTCCCCTCCCCAACTCATTCGGGCTGGCGCCCGCCAAAGGACTCCCATGAAGATCTCCCTCCTACTCGCGACTTGCGTGGCTTCCCTGCCACTCTTGTTCAACACGGGGCAAACTCCAGAGCAGCCCAAGCCCCTCGAGGTGGGCAACGCGGCCCCGCTCTTTCGCTTGAACGACCACAACGGCGAGGCCGTGACGATTGGCGGCGAGCACGAGACTTGGACCATCCTGGCCTTCTTCCCGAAGGCACTCACCCCTGGCTGAACTCTCGAAGTTTGCTCCCTGCGGGACGTAGGGGAACCTCTCGAGACGATGGGTGTGCGCACCTTTGGAATCAGCTTGGATTCCGTGGCCACTCAGGCCAAGTTTGTGAAGCAACAGGAACTCAACTTTCAACTCCTGTCGGATCCGGATGGCAGTGCAGCGGAGAAGTACCAAGTGCTGCCCAAGGGCGCGAGCTATGCGAAACGGGTGACTTTTGTGATCGACCCAAAAGGCAAGCTGCGGCTGATCGACAAGTCCGTCAATGTGCGCGAGCATGGGGACGACTTGGCGCAGAAAATCGACAAGCTACAAGGCAACTGAGCCCGCCGCTCTCGGACTCCATCGCGCCCACGGCCAGCCCCCTCGGAGGCGTCCGTGGGCGTGCTTTCTAGGATCGGCAACAGACCCTTTTCACAGGGCCCCGTAGACCATCAAACCCAGCCGGAGAGGGCCACAAGGCTGTTCTTCTCTGCCCCTCAAGCTAGGATAAGGCCCATGCGAATCCTCCTTCTTTGCGCCGGACTGCTGCTCGGCCCCGTCGGCCCCCGGGCTCGCGCCCAAGACACGCCGCCGCCCTCCCGTGCTCTGCTCCTGGAGTTCACCCGTCAAGCGCGTTTGGCCGGCACAACCGGTTCCCATTGGGGAGCGCGCTTTGTGGCCCGTGAACTCGAACGCGCCGGTTGGGAAGTGGAGATCGATGCCCGGGAAGTGTTGCTTTCCCTGCCACGGCGAATCGTCGTAGAAGGTTACGAGGCGGATGCCACGGCCCCCCCAATCTTCAAGCGCACAGAACGCTTTGACCCGGACGCCTCGCCCCCCGGTGACGTGCCGCCCTTCAACGCTTGGTCCGCCAGTGGTCGCCAGTTCGCACCAGTGGTCGACGCGGGTTACGGTCTGCGCCAAGACTTCGATCGCCTGTTGGAACTCGGCATTCCACTCAAGGGCAAGATCGCGCTCGCCCGCTACGGACGTTGTTACCGCGGCGTGAAGGCTCAACTGGCGGAAGAGTATGGTTGCGTCGGCATCTTGCTCTTCAATGATTCGAAGGACAGCGGCGCCGAACGGGGCGCCACTTGGCCGGAGGGTCCCTGGAAGCCGGACTGGGACGTGGAGCGCGGGTCGATCTCCCCCATGGCCAAGGCGCCGGGAGACGCATCCACACCGGGTTGGGCTTCGAGTGCGCCTGGAGAAAAAGGCCACCGCTTGAGCCCCGCAGAGTATGACGCGAGCCTGCCCAAGATCTTGTGCACGCCCATTCTGTACCGGGAAGCGAAGCAGATCCTCGATCGCTTGGCCCCCATGATCGTCACCGACAAGGACGGTGCGCTCACAAGCGAGCCGCTCGGCCCGGGGCCCGTTCAAGTGCAGCTGGGCGTTTGGCAACCGCGCGAACTGCGCACCATCTACAACGTCATCGGCACCTTGAAGGGCAAAGGCGACGATTGGGTCATCGCGGGCAATCACCGGGACGCTTGGGTGCGCGGCGCCCACGATGCGGGCGGCGGAACCATCGCCCTCTTGCGCGCGGCCCAACGACTTGGGGAACGGTCACGACTCGGATGGAAGCCGGCCAACACCTTGAAGCTCTGCTTCTGGGACGCCGAAGAAACCGGACTCGTGGGCAGCACCGAGTGGGGTGAAGCGCACAAAGAGGAACTCCAGGAACACTGCCTGCTGTACATCAACGGAGATGCTGTGGTGGGCGGCACCAAGTTCAGCGGCGCAGCGGGAACACCCGGCCTGCTCGACAGCTTCCGCGCTGGTCTAGAGAAGGTCCAACAAGTGGGCGGCGGCGGTACGCTCTGGGAGTCCTGGGCCAAGGCTTCGGGAGACAAGCCACCCACACTCGGCCTGCCCGGTGCCGGTTCCGACTACACCGTTTTCCTGCACCACCTCAACCTGCCGATCCTCGACATCACCTTCGGCGGATCTCCTGGGGGGCAGTACCACACGAGTTTCGACAACTTCGCCCAGGTGGATCGGCACATCGACTCGACTTGGGAAGGCCACGAGGTGGCTGGCGAGTTGTTCGCGACCTTGCTGGTGGAGTACGCGAAGCTCGGGCGCTCCTCCTTCTCGGAAGCCCAAGCCGCCCGGCGCATGGCCGACGTCAGCCGCAACTCCGTGAACTGGCTCGGCGCAGAACGCGCCCAACAGCTTGGCGACGCCTTCGACAGCCTCGCGACTCGTTTGCCCAACACCAGCAGCGACCGCACCCAAGACTTCTACCGTCGCCTCAGCGCGGAAGCAGGCCTCCCCGGGCGCAAGTGGTACCGCAATCGTCTCTGGGCCCCCGGACTCGAGACAGGCTACGCATCAGAGACCTTCCCCACCCTGCGCTTCTCCGCTTTGATCAGCGACGAAGCCTTGGACCATGAGCTGACCTCGTTGATCCGCGCCATCTCGGCAACGGCGGATTCCAACTGAGACAGCTCTCCTCTCCTCGACCTTCGGCAGCAACATGATCCTCTCCCTGATTCTCGCCCTCGGAGTTTCCCCCACCTTGACGGGCAACAGCTCGGCCGCCTCCGTTCTCCAGGAGACTCCGCGCGAGCCTCAGGGCTCGCCCCTGGCCATCGACGGCGTCGAGATTCCCTGGGCCGAGTTCGCCAACTGGTTGGTTGTCGTCCAGGGTTTCAACAACCTGGACTCCTACGTTGAGAGCTACTTGATCCAGCGCGAGTTCGACGCCGCTGGGCTCGTGGTCAGCACGCAGGAAGTCCACCAACACATCGTTGCAGAGGTGGAGGATCGCGTGAGTCGCGCCTTCGATGGGAACCGTCAGCTGTGGCTCGATGAACTGCAACGCCTGGGACAGGACGAATCTGACTTTCTGGCCGAGCGCACTTGGGAAGTACGCAGGATGCTGGTGCTCGAAAAACTGGTGCAAAGCCGCCGGGTCGTGAGCGAAGAGCAGGTGCGTCTAGCTTGGGAAGATGAGTACGGCCCCGGCGGACGTCAAATGTTCGTTTCCAGAATCCTGCTGCGCGTCCGGGCCGGAGTGCAAGCCACCGGCACCACCCGCGATGAAAGTCAGGAGCTCGGTCGCAAGGCCCAGCAAGAGACCTTGGCCCGAGCCCAGGAACTCTTCGAGCGCATGCAGCGTGAGGGCGAGTTCGGCCGCTATGTCCCCGAGTTTTCCGAGGACATCCAAACCCGCAAGAAGGGCGGGATCTTGCCAGACGCGGTGATCCCGGAAGACTGGCCGGGGCTCGACTTTGACGCCCTTGTGAAACTGGAGATCGGCGGCCTGCTGCCCCCCTTCCTTTCCAGTGGCGGCTACAACCTATTCCAGCTGGATCGCGTCGAGGTCACGCCCCTCGAAACGGTCCAAGCGCAGGTTCGGACGCGACTCGAGCAGGCCTCGGCGGATCAGATGGAGATCACGACGCTCCTCAGCAGCTTGCGCGAGTCCGCCAACATTGAGCTCTTGGACGAAGTGCGCCGCAGCGCGACAACTGAGAACACGCGCTTCAGTCGGCCGGTCGCCATCGTCGATGGCAAGCCTCTGCTACGCTCTGATTTCGCACGCTGGCTCGTGAGCAGTCGCGGTCAACCCCTGGCCCGCGGCTTCGCACAACAGCGCTGGGCCCAGCAGCGGGCCATTGCCCTTGGTCTCGAGCCCACGGAACTCATGATCGAACAACGGGTACAAAAGGAACTCGACAACCAGATTCAAGCCTTCTTTGGCGGAGACCGAGAGAAGTGGGCCAACGACCTGCTCAAGAAGGGTCGCGACATTTCCGCCACGATGTACCAGGCCAAGCTGCGCACTCACAACAATCTGCGGGCAGAGGCCCTGATGCTGCGAGAACGAGTCATCACGGAGGAGATGATTCGGCGCGAGTGGGAAGAGCGCTACGGTGCAGACGGTCGAGCCCCCGACATCCGCTTCATCCTGCGCAACATCCCCGACCCCGAACCCGGTCAACTCGAGACGAACGAAGACCTGGCGAAGTACATCGCGGAGCAGTCCGCGGAAGCCAAGTCGTTCCTGGCGCAGCTCGGGGAACGGGTTGCGGACGGGGAAGACTTCGGCGCTCTCGCTCGCACCTACTCCGAAGACCCGAAGACCCGCGACCTAGGTGGCCGGGGAGCGGGACGCTTCGAGTTGCACACCTGGCCCGAAGGAATTCAAGAGGCCCTGCGCGCGCTCAAGGTCGGCCAGGTCAGCGTGCCGCTCGAGTTGAGCAATCAGTTCTTCCTGTTCGAACTGGCGGAACTGGTGCACGTGCCGCTCGACAGCGTGCGCGAGGAATTGCGCAAGGAACTCATGACGCGCCCCCCCAGTGCCGTGGAAGTCTCGGCGTTCATCAACGAGTCCACCCGAAGCATGGTCGTCGAGGTTCTGCCCGAGATGGTCAAGTAGGCCAGGCTACTCCCCCAGCAGCTCGGCAGCCTGGCGGGCTTCGGGGCTCTCGGGAGCTAAGCGAGTGAGCTCCTCGAACAACTCGCGGGCCTGCTTGGCGAATGCATCCTGCGGCCCCTGGGCTTGCAGCCACAGGGCCTGGCCTTGGGCGAAGAGCAACTCCTCGTCCTCGGGCGCGAACTCGCGGGCAGATCGAAAGAAACGTTCCGCCACTTCCCAACGCCCCAGGTCCGCCTGGATGTATCCGCCCAAGCGGTAGGCTCGGGAACGCTCCCGTGGACTCACGCCAGAATCGGCGGTGATCTGCTTGAGCGTTTCCAAGGCAAGCTGGATCTGAGCTTGGCCCTCGCTCTCTCGACCTGCTTCGCGATCGATGCGCCCCTGTCGCCAGCGAGTGTCTGCCCGCAGGATTTGCAGGCGAGCCGAGTTTGGAAAGCTGCTGGTCAACTGCTCCGCCAGCTCAGCGGCCTGTTGAAGCTCCCCCGCGTTTTCCAACAGACTCACCGCTAGGTTGTAGTCTCGCTCAGCCAAATCCCATCGCTCTGCATCGGGACTGAACACCGGCGGGAAAGCCATCGCAAGACCAAGCAGCAGGGCAATCGCGAAGTCCGTTGAGCGCCCTGCCTTCGACGCTCGGGCAAACCACTGCCAAAGGAAGTACCCAAAGAAAGGGAAGAGCGGAACGACCAAGGGCAGTCGTGCGCGCATGCTCATGACCGTCACCACAATCGTGCCCAGGTAAAGCACGAACACCAGGGCCACTTGCCAGCGTCCGCCCAGGAGGTCCTTGCGCAAGCAGGCCAAGACGAGGCCCGCGAGGCCTAGCCCGCCCAACAGACCGAAGCCCGGCCAAGGCAAGCGCAGGAGGGGAACGTAGCGCGCGTCCCACTCGATGTGGTGATTGTCCGGCACCTCGTAGTGGTTCAAGGCCAGTCGTAACTTGTTCCAAAGGATGGAGATGTGCAGGCCGGGGTTCTGCTTCATGGACTCGACAACTTGACCAAGCCAATAGCTCGAACTCTCGCTGCCGTTGAGGTCACGCCCCAAGCGCCGCTCCGCTTCCCGGCGCCAGTCCCCCGCTTCGTAGCGCGGAATGCCGCGCACCCAAGGAAACTCCGTGGCGACGCCGTAGGGGTTTTCCCCGTTGTTGCCGCCGTACACGTTCGTTCCGGCGCCGCTGGTGGTCAGGGCAAACTGGCCACCGACGGCCCAGTTGCGCACGAACACCGGGAGCAGCACCAGGGCCGCGCCTGCCAAGAAGAGGGCCGCGGCGCGCGCGCCCTCACGCAAGGCCAGCCCCTCAACGCGAGCCCGTAGAAACGGCCAAAGGAAGAAGCACGGCAAGAGGATCAACATGTTGCCGCGCAGCAGGGCCCCGAGTCCGCCGAGTGCCCCGATCGCTAGCCAACGCTTGCCCTGCATAGGCGTTCGAACCAGCCACAGCACGAACAACCCGAAAATCGGCAGGAACAGATTGGGCTTGAGAAGCAAGCACGGCAAGAGCAGCGCCGGCGGATAAACACTGAAGCCCAGGGCCGCGAGCCAGGCGGCCCCCCGTCCGAAGAGCTCGCGCGTGATGCTCCAAATCAGAAGCATCGTGACCCCACCCAACACGCACTGCAACATGCGCAGCCCGTGCAAGCCCTCCCCCAACAAACGGAAGGTCACGCCGATGAAGTAGGGGTACAAGGGCTCCTGAAAGAACACCTCGTCGCCGATCCAATCGCCGGCCGCGATGCGCGTGCCCCACTCCACGTAGGAGGCTTCGTCGATCACCGGGGTTTGCGCCTGCGGGTGATTCGCTTCGTACTGCTCGACAACCGTCCAACGCAGTCCAACGGCCACGAGAAACAGCAGCATCAGGGCGAGTCCCTGCAATGTGCTCTTTGGCGTCGGGCTGGTTTGCGAGGGGGAACTCATTCGCGCCCCATCTCCCAGGCTTCGCCCATAGCCGCCTGGCGTTCCAAGCGTTGGGCTTGATGAATCAGACGCAGGGTCCGGACCCAGGCCCTGCCGGCTGAGCTGAGGAGCAGAACCGCTAACACGCTGCTCGCAGCAAGCGCGCCCCACATCCCCCACAGGATCGAGCCAACGAGAATCGAAAGCACGCAGCAAAGCAACGCGATGCTCGGCGCCGCTCCCGGCAAAAAGCGATAGAGCTGTCCCTGGACAAATCCGAGGCCGCGCCAACCCGCGAGAATCTGCGGACGAGCGAAGACCTGGAACCAAGCTCGAGCGCGGCGCAGAGCTTGCACGTCCAGGGCTTCCCCGGCCGCGGGCTTGCCCTCGTAGAACTGAACCTCGGACAGCATGCGAACTCGCGGCCGCCGACTGGCTCGCACTTGAATCATCAAGTCCACGTCATCCGCAGCAACTCCTTCGGCCGGTTGCACGCCGAGATCGGCGCGCCAGGCGAGCCACTGACCGTGGACGCTAAAGAGCATGCCAAAGCGCGATTCGAGACGCCGCACGCCTCGCGTCAGACGATCCCAACGATCATCTGCCAAGGCGCCGCGTTCTGCATCTAGCGCGCATCCGTTCCCCGGCAACGCGTCCACAAAGACTTGCGTGCCACACACCATTCCGAGCTTCGGGTCCGCGCGAAAGGCCGCGCAAAGACTCACGAGCGCCCCGCTGTCCACCAACACATCCGCGTCGGTCAACACCACGAAATCCAATTCCTGGCCAAGGTGAGCCAGCCCACATTCGATCGCCCCGTTCTTGCCTGGGCGCACATCGTTGTGAATCAACTCCAAACGAACGTTGTCGGGCAGCGCGCCGCCAAAGTGCGCCTGCGCTCGCTCCACGGTCTGGTCGGTGGAATGGTCGTCCACGACGAGCAGTCGCAGGCTCCCCAGGCCCGCTGGCCAGTGGAGCTGGAGCAAGTTGAGCAGTTTGCGTCCGATCACGCGCTCTTCATTGCGGCAGGGCACCAGCACCCCAACGTTCATCGCGTCCGAAGGCTCGTTCATAGAACCAGGCGCCTTCCGAGGAAGCAGGCAGTGCGCTCGGACACCGGTCGACAATCGACAGACCAGGCAAGCGTCCTGTCGGAAGTCGCGTCGCTCGCCCGTTCCAGTGGGGGCAGGGACAAGCTCCTGAAAGCCACGGCTATTTAAGGCTATCCACAGCCAAAGAAGCCCACTTTGCCGGATTGAACAACACGTTGTCCGCCTGCGCGCACTCCCACGTGCAACGGCAGCGGGTGGCCTGAATCTCCTCGCGAAGTTGGTTTGTCTGCGCGGTCCTCCACAAGGTCTGAAGGTTCCAATCGGTGTCGTTCAAGTTGCCCATCTGCTTCCCGAGAATCTCGCACGGGTGCACCGCACCATCCTCGAAGATGACAGCGGAAAGTTTGCCCGCCGTGCAGGGCAGGTAGTCATCTTCCCCGCGGGCCAGCGCTTCCACGTAGCGGTACATCTGACGATCGCGCGCCACAGCTAGCTTCGCGAGTGGGAAGTCGAAGTACTTCAAGAGTCCGTCCTTCATCAGGCGCTGCTTCAAGTCGGTCAGCTCCCGGTAGCGATCCAGATCAACCTCCAACTGTCCCTCATCCAGAGCGGTGCCGCGGGCCAAGTTGATGGTCACGTTGTCTGGCCGCTGTTCGCGCACGAGTTCTTCCACGTGCGCTGCCAGACTGTCTTGGTTCTCATTCGTCAGGGTCACGATGATCCCAACTCCGAGTCGATCCGTGTGGCGCGCCTGTTCTTTGTACTTGCCAAGGGTCACAAGGGCTCGTTCGTGGGCGCCTTCCAGATCGCGGATCGAGTCGTGAATCGCCGGGGGGCCATCCAGGGAAACCGAGATCGAAAGGAAGGTGTCCGGGCACTGGTCCAGGATGCCCTGTGCCAATTCGTGTTGGTGACTCTCAATCAGACCATTCGTTGGAATCGCCAAGTGTCGCAGGCCATGGCGCCCGAAAGCCTCGGCCAGCTCGGGCAGGTCCTTGCGCATGAACGGCTCACCACCGCCAAAGCTCACCCACAGGAGCGGGCCCATCTGTGCGGCGGAGTCCGCCAGCTGCTGAACCTGTTCCAGGCTTGGACCCTTCTTGGACGCCGCCACCTCCTTCCAGTGAAAGCAATGCTTGCAGCGCAGGTTGCACACGCCGGTCACGAAGAGCGTCAAGTGCAAGGGCGGTCCTTGCTGCGCGAAGCCGCGTCGCAGGAACGGAAGGTAGCGGAGTGGGTTCACGCCCCAAGAGTACCCTCCCGGGGTGGCCCTGTCAGGCTCCCCCACCCTCTGCCAGCAGTTCATCGGAAAAGAACTCGGGCCGCCTCCCAACTGAATGGGAGACGGCCCGAGAATTCGGAGCTAGGTCTGACTTACGGAAGGTAGGTCAGGGTCCAAGCGTTCGAGAAGTTGAAGCCAGAGCCGGAGCAGGTGTTGCTCGGGTCGCGGTACCAGAACTGGAAGTTCGTGGGGACACCGACGTTGGCGACGCTGCCGAGGCCAGCACCGTTCCAGTTGGTGAAGTCCGTTGCGCCAGAAACGTTCGTCACTTGGACGTGGGAGCGCTTGCTGCCACCAGCGGTACAGATGAGGCCGTCGCCAGCCGGGTTGCCGAGGCCGCCGTTCACTTGGTTGTTGCCTTTCAGCAGCAGGCCGGGCTTGGCTCCGGGGACACCAGCGACCGAGAAGCCGAGGGTGTCGTTGGAGAAGGCGGCCGAACCGAAAGCGACCAGGGTTGCGCCAGCGCCACTGGTGTTGGCACAGCCTTCGCCAGCGTTGCCGTTCGCGCCACAGGGGCAAGCACCGCCGGTGCCGTCACCGAGGCAGTAAGCGTTGCCGGGGACCGAACCACCGTTCGAGCCGATGAAGCTGCGGGTTGCCGAGCTAGCCGTGTTGCCGTACTCGTCACTCGAGGTGAAGTAGTAAGCGACGGTGCCGACCAAGTTGCCGGGGATCTCCGCGCGGAAGACCTGGCCACCGGAACTCAGGGCAGGAACAGTCGCTCCGCCGGAACCATTCACCGTGTAGGTGCAGGTCGTGACGTTGTACCAGGTGATGTAGTACGGAGCGTTGTCGTAGACGTGAACGCGGACCACCGTAGGTGCCGGGCCAGCGTTGCGGTTCGGTGCCTGCTCGATGTTGGGCAGGTACGGAGCGTGCGTGTCGGGGATCTGGGTGGTGTTCTCCCAGTAGCGGTTCGCCGCGTTGAAGTCGTTGGCGACGAAGATGTCGTAGTCGCCGTCACCGTCCACGTCGCAGCAGTCGGCGTCGAGGCCGGTCTGCGGGGAGGAGGGGAAGCTCACCTGGGTGAAGCTGAAGTTCGCTCCGCCATTGTTGTTGTTGCGGTAGAGCTTGTCGTTTCCCGAGAAGTTGGCCACGAACAGGTCGAGGTCACCGTCGTTGTCGTAGTCGAGGAAGTCGCCTTCGTTGTCGTCCGCGCTGGAGCCGGAGAGGTTCGTCATGTTGCCGAACGTACCGTCGCCGTTGTTCCTGAGCGTGATGTCGGTGAAACCGAAGCCAGCGTTCCAGTTCAAGCCGTAGATGTCGAGGTCGCCGTCGCCGTCGAGGTCGCCCATCTCCTGCTCGTAGTGGCCGTTGCCCGAGGAGTGGTTGGCCGGGAAGTTGGAGCCGGTCACGTCGCGGAAACCGAGAACGCCGCCGTTCTCTTCGAGACGGTTGATGAAGAGACGGGGCTCTTCCTGACGGGCGCCGTGCAGGACGTCCAAGTCAAAGTCGCCGTCGATGTCGCCGAAGTCGATGTCCAATGCGCTAGACGCGATGTCGCAGTTGGCGCCGGTCGAGTTGTTGGTGTTCGAGGACTGGGTGCCTTCACACCAGAGGCCCGGGTTGCCGCTGCTGATCGTCTGGCCGGAGAGCTTGAAGCCCGAGGGGTTGAACTCTTCGAAGAAGCCTGCGCCGTCGTTCAGGAAGATGCGCGAGGGCACCTGGCCACCAAACACTCCGCCGTAGCTGGAGTGGAAGAGGTCCATGTCGCCGTCGTTGTCGATATCTCCGAAGTCGCAGTCACAGGAGAAGTCGATGAAGGTTCCGTTGCCGAGCAGCTGGCTAGCGGCGATCGAAGAGTTGGCGCTGTTCAAGCCAATCCAGCGAGCGGCTGTCTCGTCCACGTAGGAGCCAGAGCCGACGCCCGTGTTGCGCCACCAGCGGTTGCCTTGGGCAACGAGCGCAGCGGTGTTCGAGATGTAGAGGTCGATGTCGGAGTCGTTGTCGAAGTCGACGAACTCAATGTCGCGGCTCTGGTCGTTGATCGAGGGGAACCGGCTACCGGTTTCGTCCTGGAACTTGCCGAGGTTCGCGCCGGGGCCACGGTTGATCCAGATGCGGTTCTGATCTTGGTCGGAGTCAGCGCCATCGGCGAAGACTGCGTCCCAGTCACCGTCTTGATCAACATCGCCAAAGTCGACGTTCTCCGTCTTGGAGTTGTTGCCGGGGTTGCCCGACGGAATGTCGGTCGTGTTATTCGAGAACTGGGCCTGGGCCGCACCGCTTAGGGTGACGACACCGAGAGCACCTGCAATCCAGCTCAGGTGGGTTTTGTTCGAAGACATTAGTTGTGTGCTCGGGAGGTGAGGGGGGGGTCTATAAAAGTGCCCGCATCAATCCGTCTACTGACCGCGTATTGGCCAGCAGGGGCGGGAAGGCTCCACAAAGGCTACCCCAAAGGCCCGATTAGCGCTCGGGAATCCTTGCACCGCTTCCTGTAAAGATGCCCTCAGGCCCCTAGAAAGGGGTCTCTCACCTATTTTTTGCCTGCCCAGCGCTCCAGCAGGTAGCCGCTCAGGAAGAATCCCATGCCGACCCCCAACCCCTGGAGTTCGGCATTCATGGAGCCCAGGGTTTGATCTTCCATTCCGAGGTTGATGCTCACCATCACCCCCGCAAGGACGATCACGAGCCCCAGCCCTTCCAACACCTTGCCGATTTTCCAGAGAGTCTTCGAATGCATCGTCCTAGCTCCTGTGGTCGCGGAGAACATCGCAGACCGCGTCCACCAGCCGTTCGGCGGTGATCGTGCGGTTGTCTGCATCGGGCCGGAACGAGCAGTAGTCTGCGCTTTGGCTCATCACTTTGTGCCCCAAGCCATAGAGCTCAATCTCGGCCGCCGAGGTCGGGGCGAAGAAGGCGACGATTGGCGTGTTGCGCGCAACTCCGATATGCAGGGCCAAGCTGTCGCTGGTCAGCAGCAAGTCGAGGCCATCGATCAGGGCGGCGAACTCCAAAGTGGAATTTTCCGTCCCCCCATCGATCACGTCCAGGCCTTCCGGGTGGCCCCGCAGCTGCGCGAGCAAACCCGCATTGCGCGGCGCCTCATCGCGCCCACCTAGCAAGACGAAGGTGACTTCCCCATCGAGTTCATGGTGCAGGCGTGCGGCAAATTCGACCACGCGCTCCGGCGGCAACGCTTTCGAGGTCCAACGACCGGCCGCCGCGGTGTTCAATCCGATCAAGCGTTTCGAACTCTCGCGGGAGGTGCCCGCTAGCTGCGACGCAGCCCGTTGCAAGAGTTCCTGAGGGAGTTCCAATGCCGGCCTGCCCATGGGGATGCCAAGCATCTGCGCGTAGATCTCCGCGTGCGATCTCTGGTTCTCCACCTTCATGCGATCCGCGACCTCTTTGCCGCGCCGCGACATGAGCCCCATGTCGAACCAGGGGGCCACGTCATCGGTGTAGAACAACTGCCCATCGTCTTTCGCAAAGGCCCCCGAACACTTCTCCGTTCCGACCTGCGTGGCGAGCGCACAGCTCAACGCTTCGTCATCGAGCGAGATCACCCATTGCCAAGTCTCCTCGGCCAACTTGTCGCCCAGAGCGCGGAATTCCGAGGCGCTGTTGGGGTCGACCAAGTGCGTCTTCGCGACGAGCGGGTTGCCCGTCACCAACTCCTCCGCAGAGGCCGCGGTCACCCATTCGATGTGCGCACCGGGATGGGCCTCGTGCAAGCCAGGAAGGATCGAGGTGGTCCTCAACACGTCTCCCAGGGCGCCGATTTTGATGATGAGGATTCGTGTCACGGGGTCGTTCGTCGTGGGCTTGCTGCCGCTGAGGGCGAAAAGCATACCCCGCGAATTCCAGGGCACCAACCGTCTCGAGCGGGATCCCGGGCCCTTCTGGGCCTATTCGCCTAACCGCCACTGATCGCCAAAACCAGGTCCAGACGGTCACCGTCCTGCACCAGCGTGTCCGGCTGCAAGCGTTCGGTGTCGCGGTAGACGCTGACCACAGCTCCCGATGCTCCCCACAACCATTCGGCACTTGCGGGTCGTTCGGTGGCGATTTCGCGCAGAAGACTGCCGAGGGACAGGGGTAGTCGGGTGGCAAAGGCAGCGCCCCCACTGAGGGCTTTGGCGAGGGCCCCGGAGGCCGCCAGATGAACTTGCCCCGGGGTCCGTTCTTGCGCTGGGCTGGGTGCGACCCGCTCGCAGTTCACGGGGGCCAGCCCTCGCAGCCCGAAGCTCAAGATGCCCACTGTGCCAATCGTCGCGCGCGCTTGCGCTGCGACGCGACCGGCGTCCGTCAAGCCGCGCAGCTGGCGGTATTCGTCCCACATTCCTGGTTCGCGCAAACTAGCCTGGGCCCACGGGGGCAGGTCAGCCCCGGCCGCTTCGCCAAGTCGCTCCGCCAATTCCCTTTGCAGCAGAACCAAACTCGCCCCGGCCGCTAGCAAAGCTTCGGCGCTCGGCACGAGCCCCGGCAGGGCCAACCACTGCGCCAAGTCGTCCAGGTTTCCCAATCCATCTCCCAAGAGACCGGCGGCGGAGAACGCGCAGAAACCGGATGCGTCCACCACATTGGCCAAGTTCTCGTGCCACCACACGAGTCGCCCCTTGCCCAGGGAAACCTTCGGATCGAAGGTCTGCGCGGGCAACTCGATCGGCGCGAAGAGTTCCGCCAGACGTTCCCGGTCACCACCATTCTCCGCGAGGAAGGGAAACACTCGCATGGGATCGTTGCCCCGCACACTGACACACTGTCCAAGCAGCGACGCGCAATCAGAAACAGCGCGCACCGCCGAACCTCGCGAAGTGGGCGTCTTGAACTCCAGCCCCAGCGAGGTCGCAAAGGCAAGGGCGCCTTGGGTCTGTGCGTGAACCTGCGGCGTTCCTCTCAGCAGCGCCTGCACGTCAATGACCAGGGCCTGCACATCGCCGAACGCCGTGGGTTGACCTGCGAGCTCGCGCTGCTTTTGCAGGAGCGCCAGCACAGCGCCGGTTTCCCCCGCGTCCACGCCGATGGCGTTGCACGCCTCGAGCAAGAGAAGTTGATCTTCGGAGGAGTCCAACCCCAAACGTTGCCCGAGTGGATGGGTCGCGCTAAAGCGTCCGAGCAGGCGGCGCTCGCCCAGGGCCACCACATGTCGGCAGGCGGTCGGACAACCTGGACAGGCCTCGCGTCGCGCGAGAGTGTTCGCAAAGCCAGAGCGCAATTCCGGGTCCGCCCGTAGGTCGCCGCGAGCCGCGAAGGCATCCAGCAGTTCGAAGGTGCCGCCGCTGCCGCGGGCACGCAAGTGCGCGGATTCATCTAGCTTGGCCGCCCACGCCGGGTCCTTCGCAGGAGCCTCCGGTTCCGGACCTTCCACCACCAGCGCCACCAGGCCCGCGAACCCCAGTTGAGCCCCGAGCCCCCCACGCCCGGAATAGCTCGGAGGATCTCCCAGGGTCGCCAGGGACGCAAAGGCCACACCCGCGGACCCAGCGGATCCGACGCAGAGACCACTGGACTGGGGAAAGAGGCTCTTCAGGTGCTTCGCACGCTCTGGGATGGCGAGGCCCCCCAAAGCCGGAATCGCCTCCAATCGGGCTGAACCGGCCAAATTAATGACCAAAACGGCCCCTTTCATGGCCAAACACTGCCCTTCTAGGACAAGGGCATCGCAGATCTGAGCCAAGCGCCGGCCCAATCCGCCGCCCACCTGACTGTCCACGTAGGTGCCCGTCAGCGGCGATATCCCGGCCACGGTCGCCCGCGAAGCGGTTGGGAGGCCCGCGCGCACGGCGGCGCCCACCGCGATCACCAAGCACGGCAGCTCGGCTGCGGAGCGCTTCGCCCCCAAAAACAGGCAGAGAGCCAAGGCCGAGCCGGAAAGCGTGCCCAGGGAATCCAGATCACGATCTGCGTGCTGCCAGACCTCCGCAGAGCTGGAAACCTCCCCCGCCGGCCCCGTTGGCCGATTCAACTGGATCCGTAAGATCCGCGGCCGAAACTCCGGTCCGCATTCTTCCAAGAACATGCCCATGTCACTCACTGCCTGGTGGTTCCATAGTAGAACATCGGCGCGGGTGGTGACCGCGCGTCGATCTCCCTCTTTCCCCTGCCCCACCCCGTGAACAATCGCATTCCGCTTGGACAAGTCTTCGGCATTCGGATCTGGCTGAGCCGCTTCTTGCTCTGGATGATTGCGGGGATCCCCTTGCTCGCCGCCCTGCGGGACCCCTCCGCCTTCTGGCCCACCGCCTTCTTCCTAGGCGCAGTTTTGATCTGCGTGCTCGTGCACGAACTCGGCCACAGCCGGGTCGCCATGCACTTCGGCGTGAATGTCTCGCACATCACTTTGTCTCCCTTGGGGGGTGCGGCCTGGATGGAAGAGGTTCCCGAGGACCCGAAGATCGAGGCCTTGATCGCGATCGCAGGTCCCGCGGTAAACGTCGGCCTAGCCTTGGTCGCAGCGCCCTTGCTCTTGATCGTCGGCGGAGAGGCCTCCCTCGCCGCGGGGATCGTCGAGTCCTTCATCGGCATCAACTTGGCCCTGGGGCTCTTCAATCTGCTACCGGCCTTCCCCATGGACGGCGGTCGACTCTTGCGCTCCTGGCTGGCAACCAAGTGCGACTGGCTCGAAGCGACCGAGAAGGCCGTGCGCATCGGGCGCTCGGTGGCCCTGGCCGCCGCCATCATCGGCTTCATGAAAGGGTTCTTTTTGGTGCCGATCATCGCCCTCTACGTCTGGCTGATGGGACAGAAAGAACTGTTCGTGATGCGCGCGAAGAAACTGGGGGGTGGCGGTTTCTCCTTCGCGAACTTTGGCCAAGCGGGTGGCAACCCCTTCGCGCGCGCAACGGGTGGTGCCAGGGAACCCGAGCAAGAGCTGGAGTCCGATTCGTTTCAGTCAGAAGACGAAGTCCCTGCGCGCCACAGTTCGCCTGCCCGGGGTGGCTTCACGGATGAGGACATTCGCAAGCTAGAGGGCTTTCGCGGACGTTTGAGCCGGGATTGGAAAGACGAGGAATAGAGCTTCGCGCCTCCAATCCAGCGGCTCGCGCGCATCGCAACTCACCTGGCGGAGCGAACCTCGCGCACGAACAGGTACAGCTCCTTGAGTGCAGCGGTTCGACTGCCGGACGGAGTGAACCCCAAACGCTCCCCATAGCTCTGCACAATCTTCCCGTACAGGTCGTTGCGCGTTTCCGCCGGTAGATCGCGGCGGCCGATCGCATCTCGCAAAAGCAGCCGGTCCTCCTCTTGCAAACGGCTAGCCATGCCAAGGCTCAAACCGAGTTGGTTGTTCTCGCGCCCGGTCCAGGCCTCCGTGTCCCAAGGCTCTTCGTAGCTCGCCGCATTGCGTTCGTGCAAGACCAAGGTGCCGGCCGCTATGTCCCCCAATCGTGTGCAACGCGGGGTCACGATGATCAGCATGGACCCGATCGGAATAGGCACCATCAAGAAGACGTCCAGGACCCAAAAAATCGAACGCAGGATGTGCTGCATCGTCGAGGCCGGCGCCCCATCGGCAGACACCGCGCGGATGTTCAACGCACGCTTGCCCGGAGTCTGGCCGCTCCAAGCCAAGTGGAAGCCTGCGAAGTAGATCGGGAACGAGAGCATCAGGCCCCCGAGCATCAGGCCCAAAACGAAATCCGAAACCTGGGTCAGAACCTCAAGCCCAGCTCCCTCAGCGAGCATCTGAAAACTAAAGAAAAGGATGACGGCCAGCGCATAACCGCCCAGCAAGACACACAGGTCGAGCAGGGCGGCCGCTTGCCGAGATCCAATACCGGCGATCTCGGTTCGGATGCGGATGCCTTCCGCCGTGTCGATCATGAGTGTTGGCACGGGCCCATGATGCCGATTCTTGCGGGCACCTCCAGGGCTCATTTGGCAGAATTCCCCCGTGCAAGATCCTCCCGAGCCGCCGCAATCCGAAGACAAGCAGAAGCTTCAAGAGTTGCGCGAACTGCTGGCCAGGTCCCGCGGGCGTCAGCAGCGCGAGCTCTCCGAGCGCGAGTTGCGCAGCTTGCCGCAGCTTTACCGTTTCGCCTCTTCGCTCTACGCAAGGCTAGAAACTCAGGGGGGCGACCAGGGCACCCTCGATCAAACTCGCGACCTGTTGCGACGGGCCCACGGGGTTCTGTACCGCGCTGCCGGTCAGGACCAGAGAGCCTGGTACCGGCGGCTGCTGCAAATCCTGGCGGTGGACTCGCCCCGGGCCCTGCGCGCGGAATGGAGGCTACTCAGCTTCACGTTGTTGATGTTCTATTCCGTTGCGGTGGCTGCCTACTTCGCCGTTGCCGGAAACTTGGAACTGGCCTTTTCGTTGTTCCATCCCGGGATGGTAGCCAATGAAATTGCTCAGCTAGAGGCCACCCCAGTCGGCGAGGCCTTCCGCGGAAACTTCACCTTCGAGCACGGGGAGTCTTCCATGTTTGCCGCAAGAATCATGGCCCACAACATCGGGGTCTGCGTGATGCTGTTCGCCGCGGGGCTCGCGCTGCCCTTGTACATCTACATGCTGACCACCAACGCGTTGATGCTTGGTGTCTACACCGCGGTCGCTGCCCACTGGAATCAAACCGCCGCCATCTCCTCGATCCTGTGGTGCCACGGGGTGCTCGAGATTCAAGCGATCATCATCTCGGGAATGGCCGGAATCATTCTCCTGCGCGCTTGGATTGCGCCCGGTCCCTGGAGCCGCGCCTATGCCATGAAGCTAGAACTGCCGCGCGCCCTGCACATCTTGGTGCCAGCCCTATCGATGCTCATCCTCGCGGGATTGATCGAAGGCTATGTCAGTCCCCACGCGCCGACCTCCGTGCGCCTGGCCATGGCGATCCTGACCGGACTCGCCCTGCTCGCCTGGCTGTTCTTTGCTGGGCGTGGTTCTACAACTCGAACTGAACACGCACCGCGTTAGAGAAGTTGAACTGGCCGCCGCAAGGGCCCGTTGGATCCCGGTACCAGGCTTGCAGGAACCAAGTGTCTCCGGCGCTGATGCAGCCGCTCATGTTGAAGAGCGAGCAACTCGCACCTGCGATGCCGGGCCCAGCGCTGAAGACCCCGGCACCTCCGGAGTTCTGAACCGTGTAGCGGAAGACGCCTACGCCGCCACTACCAACGCAACGGATGCCATCGCCGAGCGGCATCACAATCCCAGCGGCGCCCATGTAGTAGAGCCCCGGCTTGTTCAAGGGCAAGCCGTCCGTGACGATCACGAGGTCATCCGAGCCAACGCTGGTTGATCCGGTGGTGTACAAGCGGGCCCCGGCCGTGGCCGAGTTGCCGCAGCCGGCAAGGTCCGCGTCGTTCAAGCAGGGAGCGACACTCGAAGGACAGAAGCAAAACTCCAGGGCCTTCTCGCACTCGTCCGGCACCCCGTCGCGGTTCTCATCGCTCGAGGCCCCCGTCGAGATGTCCACCGCGTCTTCGATTCCGTTGTTGTTGCAATCGAAGCAAGTGGCCGCTTCAAAGTCGAGGGCATCCAAGTCATCCCCAAACATCACTCCATGGGTACGGCTCGTTCGCAGGCCGAGAGCTTCTGCCGCGTACATGATCCCCGGGAACAGCGAGAGGCCTCCCATGCCGATGGGCTTGGGGGTGGTCAAGATGTCTCCCTCTTCGATCGGTATTCCGAAGATCGAATCCGGTCGCCCGATCACGGCGGAGCCGCGGCGTACGGAAAACAGCAACATGTCCTTCGTTCCGTCCTCCCAATCGTAGGGCAGCTTGGAAGGTTGGAAGATCCCGTCGCCATTGTCAGCGAGCACCAAGGCGTCCAAGTCGTCGCTGTTCGGACCGCCGACTCGGTCGAGACCCAAGAGGAAGGCAGGCGCGTAGACCAGCGGGATCGTGCCCGCGCTGACCGTGTGCAAAACGTCCGCAGCGCTCACCCCTTGAGCGGCCGCGCTTCCGGAGTTCACGATGGCTGTCATGGCGGGATCAGGGAAGCTCGCGTCCAAGCTGAAGTAGACCCCAGAACTTGGAAAGCCTGGCATCGCCCCGATGTCGAGCGCATCCAGGTTGTCCCCCGTCGCGGGGATCGAGCCGGGAAAATTCGGTTCGATCAGCCCGATGCCCGGGTAGACAAAGGTCGAGCTGCTGCGCAAACCGTTGCCGTCAAAGACCCCCACGTTGGTGCCCGGCGCGGCCCCAGGCGGGACGGGGCCAATGCCAATTCCATAGGCCATGAAAACATCGGCGGAGACGTCCCCGACCGCACCGGCCTCGGTGGCTGAGGTTGCGCCAAAGACCGTCTGGGTCCGCCCAGCAGCGCGGGAATCCACAGAGAGCCAAACCTCGTCGAGGGGCAAGGTCCCCGGACCAGGCCCGGCGAAGGTCCCGCTCGAGAGCATGGCGTCGTTGCCCTGGCTGAGCGCGTCCACTTCGATGCCACAGGGGTCGTTCTGCGCGTGGTTCAGGCAGTTGCTGTACTGGTTCAATCCAAGCTGAGCGCCGAACAGCGCGTAGCCGGGTGCCTGCAGAGTGCCGAAACCTGGCGAGCCCGGACCGAAAGTCAGGATGTCCGCTTCATTCAAAAGGAAGCCCGGCGGAGTTGAACTCTGCACGGCAACCGAGGGCCCTCGCCAGTTGATCGAGAAGGTGAATTCCTGGGCTCGGGCCACAGGCGCGGAAAGAATCAGGACAAGTGGGAGCAGCGCTATCGTCTTCATAGTTCACAAAGTGGCGAATGGGGCCCGCAAGCCAGGGGCAGACGAGCACAGGCCTCCGGAGGCAAGCGTCTTGGCCTGCGACCTGGACTCAGCGCTCCAGCCTACGTCAGAATTGGAATCGCACAGGAAAATACGGCCACAGCCCTGAAAAAGCGGGCGAGGCTCCCCCTGGGATTCGCACTCGTCCGGGACTCCATTCCGATCCATATCGCTCGATGAGCCGTAGGCGATGTCCACGGAGTCCTCGACTCCGTTGCGGTTGCAGTCCTCCAGGGGGCCGCTGGTGATGCGAGCTCCTTCAAGGACTGGAGCGCCCATCGCGGACTCCAAAGAAGCCGAGAGGAGGAGCAGGACGGACAGGAGGATTGGAGTGAGTTTGAGCATGACAGGGGTTCCCTGGGGTAAAGGGTCTCCCCCCAAGTGACGCCGCCGGAATCAACCGGACAGAAATCCTTGGAAGAGTCCGCACTCCGCACGGATTCGCGGAACCCCGGCTCCAATCAGCGATACTGCAAGGGCGCCGCAATCCGCTGTTCCCGGGCAAACTCCCACTCGCGAAGCTGTTCTCGAGGCCGCCGGGCCAGGGCCGCGGGCAAGGGATCCACGGGCCACACGCGCGCGCTCCCGTCCGCCATCCCCGCGATCACGCGCGGAGCTTTCGAGCTTGGGCTGAAGTCAGCACAACGGACCGCCCCACCATCTCCTTGCAGATGAGCGAGCAGCAGGGTCGCCCGTGGATCCGCCGATCCGCCCACGTCGCGCACCATCACCGTTCCGTCGGCGGAGGTCGACAGCACCAGCGAACCATCCGGATGAAAGCGCGCGCCAGTCAGGTTGTCCCGGTGGAACTCCTCAGCCCGCATCCAACTCAATTCGGGAGTTGCCGGTTGCAGATCCTCCACCCGAAAAGCGCCCCGCCCCTTCTGACCCGTGATCACCAAACGCCTACCGTCTCCTGACCAATCCAACGACTTGGGCGGAAAGACGTTCAACAACTTGCGGGCTGGTTGCCCATCGGCCACGCGTAGAAAGTGAATCTCGCGCTGACTCCAAGCAACAGCCACCGTCTCGGCTCCTGGACTAAAGGCAAGGTCCTCAAAGGCACCCGCAGTCTCATCCGGTTTCCTGAAGGGCATAGACCAACGCAGCGCGAGCGACTGGCTGTCCCAACAACACAGCTGCCCGCTTGCATGCGCCGTCAGAAACACGTGACCGCCCGGAGCGAAGCGCGCAAGTTGCACCGCACTGGACTCTTCAGCGAGGGCCCGCAGCGATCCGTCCGCGAGTCCTTCGATCCAAACTTGCCCCTGTGCATCCAGCAGCAACCAAGCCTTGGAAGGGCCGCTCTCATCGACGGTCAGCACGTCGGCACGAAGTGCGGAGCGTCGCACTTCGGCGCCGCTTGCGGGATCCCAACTGCGAGCACCCTGGGAGCCCCAAGCGAGCAGCCGTGTACGTTCTACGTTGAGCTTCGCCCCTTTCAAGGGGAACCCGGGAGTCGTTACGTCCACGAACAACGCACCACTGTGGTGCCCACTCTTAGGAACCAGCGGAGTCTCCCAGAGGCGCAAGTCCCCGCCTTCGGTCAGGGTGAACGCCCGCTCCCCGCCCGCGACAAAGCCCGTTTGCAAGACCGGCCCACGGCCACAGTCCATGCGATAGAGATCCGGTCGCTCGGTGCCGTACCAGAGCTGCGCTTGGGGGCCCACGTGTTGTCGAGAAAGGAGGAACTGGTCGTCGGCACTCCATTGCAAGTAGTCCTGCCCCATGTAGTCCACGCCCTCGGCAACTTGTTCCCCCGTCTTGCAGTCGAAGATCATCGGACGCGAGTTCGGCGCAATCAGGGCCACACGTTTCCCGTTGCCCGAGAAGACCACAGCGCGGGGCGCGCTGGCAAAGTCCAGGGCGAGGCGAACGGAACTTGCCGCTTCCAGGTCCAACACATAGCAATGCATTCCGTTCGCCGTGTTCAGGGCGGCGAGGCAGTGCTCTCCGGAACCAGACAACGACAAGGAGTGCACGCTCTGCTCGCTGTCTGTGGTCAAGTCCCCTAGAGTTCCTAGGGCAAATTGCAGGGGCTCCTCTTGGCCGAGCTTTCGCCAACCGAGGATTCCTCCAGACAACCAAGACCAACCACGGGAGCTCCATTGGGCCCAGTCAACGCTTGGCGGTGGTCCCGCCAGCCCGTCGATGACTGCAGCGTTGCGGTCATTCCAAAGCTTGAGGGTTGGAACGCTTCCGACCTTGGAGTGGCGCTCATAGAAAAACCCGTTGCGAGAATCGAGCGCCAGAGACCCGCTCCCCGGGGCCCCCTGCTCGAGGACCTGGAGGAGCTTGCCCGCTTGCGCGTCATACAGCGCGAGCCCTCCTTCCTTTCCGCGTGCGAGAAGGGTCTGCCCGTCGCGGCCGAAGAGCAGCTCGACGATGCCACCGCCGGGCCCATCAAATGTCAGCGGCGCGCCAACCCCGTCGACTCGGGCCACCACGATTCTCCCATCCATTGCTCCGCTTGCTAGCCGTTCCCCATCCGCGGAAACAGCCAGATCCGCGGCCGCTCCCTGCCGGGACTCGCAGGCTGCGTGGGCTTTCCAACCGCGCAATCGCTTGCCGCTGAGCAAATCAAAGAGGCCCACTTCGCCGTCGAACCAAACACAGGCCACGTACTCGTCACCGGGGACGAGCACCACGTCCAGGAACACTCGTTCATGCCCCGCTTCGTACTCGGCCCGCAGGTAGCAGGCCTGCAGGGCGCCAAACAATCTAGCCCGGGTCCCGGCGTCGGGGGCCTCCTCCACCGCTTGGATCGCGAGCAGCAGCGCCGAGGCTGGACTATCCACCAGCAGGGCTTCAGAGCGACCCGCCAGCAGTCGCCCGAGAGCCACGTCCAAGGCCGCGTTCTTCAAGAGCACCAAACGCGAACTCACTGCCAACGCCACAACCATGGCCATGGCCAAGACGGCTAGAGCCGGATGGCGCTCGCCCCAGCGTCGCAGGCGCAGGAGCTTGCCCGCAGCCCGCGCATGAATGGGTTCTTGGCGCTGCAGCCGAGCCAAGTCATCGGCGAGAGCTTGCGCGCTTGAGTAACGTCGAGCCGCATCCCGTTCCAAGCCAGTGGCGAGCAGCACCGCGAGCTCCTTGCTGATCCGCGGGTTGATTTCGCGGGCATCTAAGGGCTCATCGTTCTTGATCGAAAGCATCAACACGTGCGCGGTCGCCCCTTCAAAGGGACGACGTCGCGTCAGGGCCTCGAACAGGCTGACCGTCAAGGCCCAAACGTCCGTGCGGACATCGACCGTGCCGCCGCTGACTTGCTCGGGAGACATGTAGGCAGGAGTTCCAAAGATCTCCCCCGACAAGGTCAAGTCGACCCCTCCTGTCTGGTCGTCCCGCGCTTGCCCGAAGTCCAACCAAACGGGTGCACCCGTCGGCGTCACCATCAGGTTTCCCGGCTTCACGTCGCGGTGCACCACGCCCGCTTCGTGCGCGCTGTGCAAGGCGCGCGCCGCCCGTTCGAAGAAGCTCAGCAGGACCTGGAATTCCTGGGCAGTCGTCGGCATGGCGCGCAGGTGACCGGGCCCGGAAGCGGCAGGCTCTGGCGCAGTGCCCGGCGTGGGAATCAGCGAGGCCAAGGTGCGCCCCTCGATCAGGGGCATGGCGATGTAAGCGAACTCCCCGTCCATGTCCGCGTCGAAGATTCCACAGATGCCTGGATGGGCCAGGCGCGAGATCACTTCCGCCTCGCGCTGCAGTCGCTTGCGCCGGGAGTCCGAAAACAAGAGGGCCGCGGGAGGCAACACCTTAAGAGCCACGCGCCGGGCGATGCGTGAATCCTCCGCCAGGTACACAACCCCTTGGCCGCCCCGGCCGATTTCCGAGAGCAGCTCGTAGGGCCCAACCTGGCTGCCCAGGCGGCCATCCTGCGCAGGAGCCCCGGCCTGCCCAGTGGTAAGGGCTTCGAATTCTTTGCGTATGGCGGATTCGCAGGCCGGGAACCGCCGTAGATAGTGCTCTAGCCCGTGAGACTCCCCAGACTCCACATCCTCGAAGTACTCACTGAGAAAGTCGAACACCTCGGGCGAGTGTTCCGGGAACTCCTGGCAGCTCTGGTCAACGTCCACCCTCAGATTCTATAGAATTGCTGTCCGTGAAGGCCCCCCAGGAAGGAGCCGCCTCAGGGCGGGACAAAAACGTCGGTGAGATCACCGAGAACTTGGTGCGTGCGGCCAAGGAAGGAGGCGACGGCTCCTTTGGCGTGCTCTACGAGCGCATCGCCCCAGCCCTCTACACCTGGGCCGACATTCGCATTCGGCGCAACATGCGCGCTTGGCTGGATCCGGGAGATCTAGTGCAAGAGGTTTGGTGCCGTGCCCTAAGAGCCTTTGAGCGCTTCGATCCGGAGACCACATCGTTCCGCTTCTGGATCTTCCGGGTTGCAAAGAACGTTTTGCTGGAAGCCATGCGCAAGGTCGGCTCCCCCGCCTTCCAAGCACAGGCGCCTGGAACCACCACTCGACTGCTGGCGCTTCAACAGGTGCCCGAGGTCGTTACGGGTGTGAGCCAACGACTTTCCAAACACGAAGAGCTCGGGCGCTTCCGTGACTGGGTTCAGAAGCTCGAGCGCAGTGATCGCGAACTGCTCTTGCATCACGGCATGGAAGGCCTGACTCACAAAGAAGTCGCCGAACGTCTTGACCTGGGCCTCGACGCGGTGACAAAGCGTTGGCAAAGACTGCGGGCCAGACTGGAACAACAAGCGCTTCCCCAAGAGGTGCTGTCCGCCCTTCTGGACTGAGCTCAAGCGCAACTCGAGTTGTCCCCCGGATTCCCGGTGCAACGCGCAGAAAGAAATAGCGACCGCGGACAAGCTCAAGAAGAGTTGAGACTAGGAGGCCTAGACGCGCGCTGCTAACCTTCCGCGCCCGCCCCCCAGCTGAATCCATTGAAAGTCAATCTCGATCAACTCAATCCCGAGCAGCGGCTCGCCGTCGAAACCACCGAGGGCCCCCTGCTCGTCCTGGCGGGAGCGGGAAGCGGCAAGACACGGGTCATCACCATGCGCATCGCGCACTTGCTGGAGAAAAAAGTCGCGCCGGAAAACATCCTGGCGATGACCTTCACCAACAAGGCCGCGGCGGAGATGAAGGAGCGCGTGGCGCAACTTGTCGGAGAAGAACGCGCAGACCGTTTGACTGTGGGGACCTTCCACTCCGTGTGCCTGCGCATCTTGCGCGAATACACCGAGGAGATCGGCTTCCCGGCCGGCATCAGCATCGCGGACGCGTCCGATCAGATTAGCGCTGCGAAGAGCGTCCTGCGCGAGCTGCACATCGCCGAGGCCATGATTCAGCCAAGCGTCCTGCAGAGCCGCATCTCCCTGCTAAAGAACCAATTGGTGAGTCCGGAGGAGTTTGCCAAGCGCCCCGGGGATGAAGTCGATCACCTAGTGGCCCTGGGCTACGAGCGTTACGAGCAGTTCATGCGCCGTTCCCGTCGCATGGACTTCGACGATCTCCTGCTCTACACCGTGCGCCTCTTGGAGAAGAACGAGTTCATCCGCGGCGCCCTGCAGAAGCGCTTCCGCTACATTCTGGTCGACGAGTATCAAGACACCAACGAACCTCAGTTCAAGGTCGTGCGCTTGCTCTCCCAGGAGCATCGCAACCTGTGTGTGGTGGGCGATGACGACCAGTCCATCTACTCCTGGCGCGGCGCGGACATCACCAAGATTCTGAACTTCGGCAAGCACTACCCCGAAGCCCTGACGGTCACCCTGGAAACCAACTACCGCTCCAGCCAAGAGATTCTGGACGCAGCCAACCGCGTCATCGTCAACAACCCCAAGCGCCACGCGAAAACACTGCGCAGCCACGCGGGCCGCGGGGAGTTGGTGCAGCTTGTGGTGCACCAGGACGACACGGTCGAAGCCGAGTACGTGGTGCGGGAAATCCGCATGCGCCACGACGATGGCCGTAGCCTGTGGAGTGACTTCGCCATTCTCTTTCGCACTGCGATCCAGCCACGGGTCTTGGAAACGGAACTGCGAGCCCGGGGCGTGCCCTACATCTTGATCGGGGGCATGAGCTTCTTTGACCGCAAGGAGGTGCGCGACGTGTTGGCCTACCTCAAGGTCATCCACAACCCGAAGGACGAAGTCTCCTTGCTGCGCATTGTCAACTGCCCCCCACGGGGAGTCGGCAAGACCACCCTCGACAAGGTCCTGGCCTTTGCGACGCAGCAGGGCATCACCGTCCCCGAAGCGTTCCAGCGCGCCGCTGAAATCGAGAAGGTCAACATGAAGGCCGTCGAGACCGTGCAGCGACTGCAAGAACGACTCAAGCTCCTCGGGGAGCAGAAGCCCAAGGACGAGTTGGTGCCCTTCATCGAGCAGGTCCTGGAAGAGTTCGCCTACCGCTCGGAAGTTGAGCGCTGCTACTCGAACAAGGAAGACCAGGACAAGCGTTGGCAAGCGGTCAAGGAGATCCTCACCATGGCCGAGCGTCACGTGAAAAAGCGCAAGAAGCCGGGCCTCGCGATGTTCCTGAACGAACTCACGCTGAGTTCTTCGGGAGACAAGAGCAAGGACGACACGGGCGTCAAGAACGTGGTGACCCTGATGACCTTGCACGCTTCCAAGGGCCTGGAGTTCCCCCGGGTTTTCCTGGTCGGGATGGAGGAAGGCATCCTGCCCCATGGGAAGTCCATCAACCAAGACACGGTCGACGAGGAGCGCCGGTTGGCCTACGTGGGCATCACCCGCGCGCGCGAGGGACTCACCCTGAGCCACACCCTTGAGCGCGCCAAGTACGGCACCCGCATCAAAGTCCACCCCTCGCGCTTCATCTTCGAAATGAAGGGCATCGAGCCTCCGGAGGATTGGATCCCGGGGGGCCGAGAATCAGACCTCCCCCAGGAGAAGAAGGCGGTCAAGCGCAAGGCCAAGAAGGGCGCCCGGCGTCGCCGCGCTAGGCGCTAGGTAGAAGACGGGACGCCTAGGAGCCAAGCTACGGCAAGGGCGAGACCTGCGAGACCCGAACCGTTGATGATGGCCCCGGGCCGGTCATGTCGCGAGGTCCTCTATCTAGCCGAGGAGGGCCCCCTCCCCGCTGGCAGCCTGGGTTGCGACTCTCGAAGCAGCCCCGATCCACACTCTACACGGCATGCTCCCCTGTCGCCCTGCTGCGCCCCACACATGGCAGCGCGCCCATCAAAGCCACCCCCCACCTGCCTCGCCGCTCGATAGGTCGAACAATCGACCTCTATCCCCGCTGGCCACCAGCGGGCGGGTTTGCCAATCAGGGCCAGCCCATGGCCGTGCTTCCCCTCGCGTGTCGCCACGATCACCCCTGCCGAGAACGAGCTCCCCCAAAAGGAAGACGGGCGGCGTCGCGAAATGCGACGCCGCCCGAAAATAGCTCTCATCAAGCCCCGA
>CALCXM010000058.1 GCA_937905825.1 uncultured bacterium | reverse complement strand
AACGGGCTCTCCTACTACCTGGAACTACCGCAAGCTGGCTCCGGGCAATGTCCCTCGAATGGCGGTGCGTTCTGTGCCGGGGACGGAACGGGTAGCCCCTGTCCGTGCGGAGGCAATGGCGCCTTTGGAGAAGGGTGTGCAAACTCCAGTGGTGTGAGCGGTGCGCAACTCAATGCGAGTGGCTGTGCATCCTTCTCGAACGATACCTTCCAGCTCGATGTTTCAGGCGTGCCCGGCAACAAGCCCGGCCTGATCATGAGAGGAGCGAACCAACTGAACGGCGGCCTCGGCAACCCCGTGGGCGACGGACTGCTTTGTGTGGGCGGTCAAACCGCGCGCTCCCAGGTCCAAGTGACCGCCGCCGGGGACACAGCCTTCACCGACTTCCAGGGCCAGCCCTTCGGCGCATCCAGCTATGGCATCGGCGTGCTCACCAATTATCAATTCTGGTATCGCGATCCAGCCAACACCTGCTCGGGGTCGGGGTTCAACTTCTCGAACGCTTGGTCCACAACCTGGCTCCCGTGAGCTATACGGTATCGCACACCACGCAGAAGCCCGCTTCAGATGTGTGCCGCATCAACTCCATCAAGATATGCAGTCAGCGCAGGATCCAGCGGCCAACCGCCATCGTCAAAGTCTGGCAGCCGCGCTGAGTCCGCGGGATACCCGCGGGACCGGTTCGGTCCAAGGCGTTGCTTCTTGGCCTCACTCCGTCTGACCACGGCATAGACCATGGCTGATGGTGCGAACAAGAACATCAGCCAGAACCATCCCCAGCGCTTTGCACTCCCTGATTCGCACACGGTATCGCACACCGCTCGCAATTCCGCTTCCGACAAGTGCCGCATCATCCCCGCGAGGACTGTCTGGGGATCTGGTTCGTTACTCTTGATGCGGCACTCTTGAAAAGGACTCTTCTACGCGGTGTGCGATACCGTACTTCGGGATACCCGCGGGACCGGTTCGGTCCAAGGCGTTGCTTCTTGGCCTCACTCCGTCTGACCACGGCATAGACCATGGCTGATGGTGCGAACAAGAACATCAGCCAGAACCATCCCCAGCGCTTTGCACTCCCTGATTCGCACACGGTATCGCACACCGCTCGCAATTCCGCTTCCGACAAGTGCCGCATCATCCCCGCGAGGACTGTCTGGGGATCTGGTTCGTTACTCTTGATGCGGCACTCTTGAAAAGGACTCTTCTACGCGGTGTGCGATACCGTACTTAGGCGCGGGAGTGCGTGAATGATCCCTAGTGCTCTGAGGTCTTGCGCTCCCCCGGCTGGTCCCCCGGATTGGTTTTGGCAAGGATGTCGGTGAGGAGGGTGTTGATGTGCCACTTCGGATTCTCGCGGATCATTGAGGTTGCTGTGCTCGTCCCCTTGGCGAGCTCTAACTCTGTCTGCACTTCGATGAAGGTCACACTCATGGAGTGCAGGTACATGGTGATGTCCCAGACCCATTGGGCTTGGTACTGGACGACCACGTCCGTGCCTTGGGGGATCTTCTCCCACACTCCGGTGCTGGCGTTTCGCTCCAAGTCCTTCAGCTGGGAGCACAGCTCTTCGTTCAGTTGCTTGTCGTCTTCCGGCTGCGAGACCACGTAGTAGGTCAGGTCACGGCCGAGGTCCGCGCCCTCGGCGGCGGTGGACTCGAGCTGCGAGACGCAAGAGGTTGAGACGAGGAGCAAGAGTAGGCTTGAAAGCAGGCGGATCATGATTCGGATAGGCATAAGAGGGTGACGGCGTTAAGGGTGGAAGGGGCTAGAGCCTGGCGAGAAAGCGCTGCGTAACTTCTTTGACGGCGGCGTCGAGATCCACGCGCATCACGGCGTCGGCGGGAGACCCTGGTGCGCCACCCCAAGCGTTCTCCCAGACGAACTCGATGACGTGACCAATCTCGAGAGTGCTGTACAAGCGGATCGTGATCTTGCCCGGGGCATCGACACCCGACCGGCTTCGTGTGGCCGTGATGCGCATGAATCCATCCAGACCGGCCGCTCGGAGCTTCCTTAGGTTCTCAGGAGAGTGGGCGCGGATGGAGGGGATCCCCAGTCCCTTTAGGATCTCGATGGTCTCGGCGCCGGGCTTCACTTCGATGCCAGCTGCGCAGTCATTCTGCATCTCGGCCACGATGGCTTGGGAGGTGCTACCGCCAGCCGCGGAGGCTGCGATGACCTTCATGGGCTGGGCGAACTTGACATGATTTCCAGAGACGCGGGTTCCTGCGCAAGACGCGAACAGGATCGTGGTCAGCACGAGGGCCAGGTGCAAAGCTTTCATCTTCAGTCTGTGTGGGGTGAGAGGGGGCGAGTGCGCCCACCAGGCGATTTCCATCTCGGCCTCCACAACGCAACGCGTCTCCCGCCTTGGGGAGGCTGTGCGTTGCACGGCACAGACCGGGGTGTTGGACTTGCGAGCCCAGATCGAATGGACAGCCCAATGTCCGATCAAAATCGGAGAACTCCAGGAACTGACAATTCGTGCTGTCAGACCGTGCGAAACCATGCAAAGGGTCGGTTCACTTTCACACACGTTCACCCCCCGGTACGGTATCGCACACCACGCAGAAGCCCGCTTCCGATGTGTGCCGCATCAACTCCATCGAGATACGAAGTCAGCGCAGGATCCAACGGCTAACCGCCATCGTCAAAGTATGGCAGCCGCGCTGAGGCCGCCCGCTATCCGCAGGACCGGTTCGGTCCAAGGCGTTATTTCTTGGCCTCACTCCGTCTGACCACGGCATAGACCATGGCCGAGGGTGCGAACAAGAACATCAGCCAGAACCATCCCCAACGCTTTGCACTCCCTGCTTCGACCAGGAAGGCCACGTAGACTACCAGCAGTGCCACAGCCAATAGATAAAGAGCACCCTGTAGAACCGACTCGAAGCTCATTGTTCCACCCTTGCTAGCTTGTGGGAGTTGACGTGGCGGTGCTTGCCCAGAGTGCAGTTGCAGTTCGAACGGAAGCCCCGGGACCTTCAGCACCTGCAGTGACTTTAGACTCTGTGTCCAACATGAGGAGTCGAATGGGGAGAAAACGAAGACCGAGGAATACGGTCTCGCGCACCACCCGCAAGCTCGCTTCCGAAGCGTGCCGCATCAGCTCCATCCAGGTGGGGAGTCCCGGGGGAGGTCCAACGCCGAGCCGCCAACGCCCCAGGAATGCAGCTGAGCAAAGGTCGCTCGGTATTCGCAGAGGATGACTCCCCGGAAACTCACGCACCTGGGCAAGGCGGTGGATTCAGTGCCGACTCGCTATCGCATGCAAGCCGTTCGCGGCCTACTTCCTCCGGAAGCTCATCACCCAGGAATCGAACTGGTCATCACCGGGCAGATTCAGGCGGCGGTTGGTGGCGGCGGCGATTTGGTTGCTCCAGAGCAGGGGGCGGGTCAGGAGGCCTTTGAGCTTGGTCTCGTTGACGTGCATGGCTTCGGGGAAGGGGCGCGTGAGTTGGTAGCCCGCGCCGCCGGTGCACTCAAAGCCGTGGGGTTCGAGCAGCGCACGCACTTCCGCAGCCGTTTGTGCATTGAGTTCCCGGGCGGGCAGCAGGGGCTTTTCCCGGCGGCGTCGTTGCATGCCGCGGGAGGTGCGTTGGATGTCGCCGATCACCAGGTTGCCGCCGGACTTGACCGTGGGCAGGAGGCCGTCGATCCAGACGTTGGGATCCGGGGAGAAGCTGATCACGCCGGAGGAGATGACCGAGTCGTAGGGCTCTTCGCCAGCCGCGGGAAAGGGCGGTGCTTCGCCGAAGCCCGTGCGGCCCACGGGATTGGTGATGCCCTGTTCGCGGGCGTTGCGTTCGGCGATCTTGACCATCTCGGGGCTCGGGTCGAAGAAGGCCAGCTCCGTGCAGCCGAAGGTCTTGGCGGCTTCGATGCCGCACCAACCGGCGCCGCAACCGAAGTCGAGGATGCGACCGTTCTTCGACAGTTTCGTAAAGCAGCCGACGAAGCGGCGCATCCAACGGAAGTGCGGGTAACCCGCGCCGCCGGGGTTGCCGTTCCAACTCGACGCGTTCTGGTCGAACTTTTCGACGGTGGCATCTGGACCCATGGCGTGCACGCGGCGGCGGAACATCAGCACTGAACCCGAGCGCACCTTGTGGGACTTGCGCTTGGCCGTTTCCAGTTTGGTGGAGCCCCCGAGGGTGCGGCGCAGGATCTCGTTGTTGGTGACCGTGTAGACCACGTTGGCGTGCAACAGCGGCCAGAGGGAGTTGCGCCAGTTGGCGAGCTCTTGCTCCTGGCGGCGACCTTCCAAGAAGAGGAAGAACGCGCCGGCTTCCGTCATGCCTTGGTCCACGGCCTGCACCACATAGTCCGCGGCGGCCTTGGTGAACATTTGCCCGGGAGCCACGAGCCCCACCAAGGTCTGCGTGGTGCGCTCCGTCCCCGGATCGTGGAGGGTGCGGGCGGCCTTGGCATCCAACCCCAAATCCTCGTACAGGGCACTGAGCTCGGCGGGATCGATGAATTCGCGCAGGGCGAGGGGCAGGTTGGAAAGGGAGTCCATCGGGTGGTCGAGGGGCACTCGGGCCAGGGGAGGTCGGCTGGGGCACAGAAGGGGCGAGAATATTACCCCTTCGGGGGCCCCTAGGCTGGGTCGGTTCCGCGCAAGGCCGCAGAAATCCCGTAGGTCATTTCGTCGGACGCGCAAAACACCGAGTGCAGGGTGCATTCGCTCAAGCTGTGACTCGGCATCAGAACGGCGTCCCCCGGTCCCAGGAAGAACGCGTGGCCCGCGTCTGCCAGGAAGGAGGTGAACTCCGGACCTAGGTTGACCAAAGGGCCAAAGGAACCGCAGCCTGGCTTCAAGAGTTCGGCGAGGCAGGCTTCGCGGTTGCGGATGCGCGCTTGCACCCGATCGAAGTCGCGCCGGTCCGGCCAGAGCGCTTTGCGCACCCAGTCGGCGCCGCCCGCTTCGAGGAATTCGCAGTAGTCCTCAACTCGGTCCGCTAGGTCGTTGGCCGAGAGGGCGATCCATGCGGTGCAGCCGGCCAGTTGGGTGTAGAGCACGCCCCGTTGGCCGCCGCAGTCCGCTTCGCCAAAGGCATCGTGGTGCAAGAGCGCGCCGCCTTCGGGGGCATTCCAGTAGGCGATGTGCTGGGTGAGCGTCAGCTCTTCTTGCGCGAGCTCCGCAAGCAAGGCGTTCACTTTTGGATTGAGATCGATGCGCGGGGCTCCGGGCAACAAGGCTTCAGCCAATCCGGTCACGGCACGATGGGAGGCTTCGTCGCGACTGGCATCGTCTTCCACCTCCGAACCGAAGGAGACGCGCAGACGCAAGGAGCTGTCCTGCGGGTGATCGGAGAGACGACCTGTCTTGAGCCAGAGGTTGGGAGCTTGCGCAAGCGTGGAGTGTGCTTGAGAGAAGAGCACGCGCTCCACGTCGCGGGGGTCTTCCGGTTGGTTGGATGCTGTTCCCGGGGCTTTGGGGTTGAGGCTCTTCGGAAGGGCGGCGGCCTTCTGCTTCACGTAGTCGGCGAGAGCACCGGGTGTTTGGAGCGCATAACCAAGTTGCAAGCCAGCGCTGGCTTCCGCTTGAGCCGGGTTCGGTTGCGTTGCGTCTTCCGAGTTGACTTCGATTCCATAGGCTCCGAGCCAGTTGGGGAGCACCTGGGGACGGGCGGCTTGCCAACGTTCGCGGGCCAGCTCCAGCGGAGTCGCACGGCGCAGAGGGTCCACTCCTGAAGCGGACAGATCCAGCTCAGCCCAAGCTCCGTGATCATGGCCCCGGCGGCTCAACTTGGCGCGCCGCGTGGCGACTTCCTCGATGGCTTTCAAGTAGGGCGCCTCATCCTCCTCGTCCCAGGAGATGACCGGGCGTGCCCCTGGAATCGAATCGCGATCGGGGGCGAAGACGACGGAGTCGAAGAGGGGCACGGGGGGTTGTTTGCGCTTGCCGGACATGGGGGGGAGACTAGCGTTCCGCAGGCCATCCTTGCTCCCCAAGTCCCTAGTTCCGGGGTGGATCAGCAGAAAGTCGGGCCGTTTGGGCGCGCTTTGCGCAGGGCCCCCGTGGCAATCCGAGTTCGGTCACGGGCGACCTGCGGGGACAGGCTATGATCCGCCCCCATGACGAAATCGAATCCATCCACCTCCCGCCGTTTGCGGGTGACCGGCCTCGAGCTACCCGTCGGTGACGACCTGGATCGAGTGCGTAGCCTGGCCCTCGAGCACCTCGGGCTTGCCCCAGCGGAACTGCTGCACATGCGCTTGATTCGCAAATCCTTGGACCTGCGCGGCCGTCGCCGGGGTCGGGCTGCGCGCTGGATCGTGCACGTGGATGTGGAGATTCCCTTGGAGGCTGGTGGAAACAAACTGGAGCGCTTGATCAAGTCGGGCAAGGTCAAGCCGGCGCCCGCTTCCGCTTCCTTGGAGGTGGCCGACCTGCATGACGACTTTCGCACGAGCCCAGCGCGCCAAGCTGTGGTCGTGGGCTCCGGGCCCGGGGGCGTCTTCGCGGCCTTGACCCTGGCGCTGGCGGGCGTGCAAGTCAAAGTCCTCGAACGGGGCGCAGAGATCAGCGAGCGCTCGAGCTTGCTGGCGAAGTTTCACAACAGCCGAGTGGTGAACCCGGAGTCGAACCTTCTGTACGGCGAAGGCGGAGCGGGGACCTACTCCGATGGCAAGCTCTACACGCGCGTGGTGGATCCGCTCGAGCGCAACGTCTTGCAAGAGCTCGTGCGCGCTGGCGCGCGCGAGGACATCCTGTGGGAAGCCCGCGCGCACATCGGAACGGATCGCTTGCACAGCGTCTTGCCCGCCTTGCGTGAACGCTTGATCGAGTTGGGGGTGGAGTTTCTTTGGAACACGCGCTTCGAGGGTTTGGTGACCGAGGCCGGCAACGATCGCAAGTTGAAGGGAGTGCGCACTTCCGCTGGGGAGCTGCCCTGCGATGGGTTGGTGCTCGCCATTGGACACAGCGCCGAAGACACTTGGCGTTCCTTGGAAAAGGAGGGCGTGCACTTCGCGGCAAAACCCTTCCAGTTGGGCGTGCGCATCGAACATCCCCAGGACCTGATCAACGACCTGCGTCATGGCCTCGGCCCGGAAGCCAAGTTGCTGGGGGCGGCGAGCTACAACTTGGTCAACAAGAAGACCGAACGGGTGCAAGGCGCCCACAGCTTTTGCATGTGTCCCGGCGGCAAGATCGTGGCGAGCATCCACTCCGACGGCATGCTGTGCACCAACGGCATGAGCAACTCGACTCACGCTTCTCCCTGGGCCAACTCGGCGGTGGTCACGACCTACACGGAGGAGGACTTTGGTCCCGGCGCCTTCGCTGCCGTGGAGTTTCGCAACAAGCTCGAGCGCGCCTTCTTTGATGCGGGCGGCGGGGACTTCAGTGCTCCCGCTCAACGCATCCCTGATTTCCTGGTGGGCCGTGAAACGAAGAACCCGGGCAAGACGAGCTACACCTTTGGTGCGGTGCCCGGACGCTTGCACGAACTCTTGCCGGCGAGCGGCGTGGCGGCCTTGCGCGCTGCACTCTGGCGCTTCAACGAAATGCTCGAAGGCTTCAGCGGCGAGCAGGGCTTGATGGTTGGCTTGGAGTCGCGCTCTTCGGGACCCGTGCGCATTCCGCGGGACAAGGAAACGCGAGTGGCGGAAGGCTGGGCCAATCTCTTCCCGGTGGGTGAGGGCGCGGGCTACGCGGGCGGAATCATGAGCGCGGCCTTGGACGGCGTGCACAGTGCCCAAGCGTTCTTGCGCCATGGTGTGATGAGCTAGGCTCTGCCGAGCGTGGGAGGTTCCGTGCGTATGTGACGGGATTGCCCGCGCTTCCAAATGACGCGCCTCGAATGGCTGGGCTCGATCACGGTGCGTTGAAGAGCGCGGCTTCGGGTGGGAGCCGCGCCTAGGAAGTCCCACGGGAATTCTTGAGCAGGCTGAGGGTGAAAACCGGCGCTTGGACGGCTGCGCAGCCCGCGAAAGGCCCCATTTCGCGTTTCGCCCGTAGCGCACGACGGCCCTTTCGGGATAGGCTCTGCCATCCCAAGGAGTCCAATGAGCGCTAGTCAGAACATCCCCAAAAAGAAGATCACCACCCGCAACCTCGGCGAAATGAAGCGGGAGGGGGCCAAGATCACAGCGCTGACGGCCTACGACTACCTGATGGCACAGATCCTGGACAACTCCGGGGTCGACGTGATTCTGGCGGGGGATTCCGTCGGCATGGTGGTGCAAGGCTTGGAGACCACGGTGACCGTTTCCATGGATCACATGCTCTACCACGCGGGCATCGTCAGTCGCGCCGTGGAGCGCGCTCTGGTCGTGGGCGACTTGCCCTTCATGTCCTACCAAGTGAATTCGGATGAGGCCCTGCGCAACTCTGGCCGCATGGTGAAGGAAGCCCATGTGGAGGCGGTCAAACTCGAAGGCGGCGAGAGCATTTGCGGCACGGTCGATCGCCTGGTGAGCGCTGGCATTCCCGTCATGGGGCACCTGGGACTCACTCCGCAGTCGATTCACAAGTTTGGTTCCTACCAGGTGCGCGCCACCACGGACGAGGAAGCCGACATTCTACGCAAGGACGCACGGGCCCTGGAGCAAGCCGGGGTCTTCGCCATTGTGATCGAGAAGGTGCCTGCTGCCCTGGCCACCGAAATCGCCCAGGACCTCGACGTGCCGATCATCGGGATTGGCGCGGGCGGCGGCGTGGACGGTCAAATCCTGGTGAGTCACGACATGCTTGGGCTCTACACCCGCTTCCACCCGCGTTTTGTGCGCAGGTATGCGCAGCTTGGGGAAGAGATGCAGGGAGCGTTTCAGCGCTACGTGGCCGACGTTCGCGCTGGGGAATTCCCTAGCGAAGCTGAGAGCTACTAGGGCCCTCAGGGGCGGCTGCGAGGGGCTGGGGCACGCGGAGCCAGGCTCTTGGCGCAGCTCCGTGCGAAAGCGAAATCACGCAAATTCAGGGAAGCGCTCAAGCAGCGCTAGGTGCGCTGGCCGAAGAAGGGAGAGTTGTCCGCCCCGAGTCGGGTGGCCGAGCCTGGGCTTCTGGAGCTCTCGCTTGAAGCTATCACGTATTTTGATTCCCTCATTTACCTGCACGGTAAGCCCCACTATGAACAAGCTCATGATTGTCGATGACTCCTCCACCATGCGGAAGATCATCAAGCGCGTCCTGCGCCAAGCCGAGATCGAAGTCGATAACATCCTGGAAGCCGGAAACGGCGTCGAGGCCCTTGAGCAGCTTCTCGCGAACCCGGACATCGCCTTGATTCTGAGCGATGTGAACATGCCCGAAATGAACGGCATCGAGCTCGTCAAGAAGGTTCGTGAGCAGAAGGACTCAGACGCGCTTCCGATCATCATGGTGACGACCGAAGGTGGTGACACGATGATTGCCAGCGCCATGGGCAATGGTGCCAACGGCTACGTCACCAAGCCATTCACACCGGACAGCATCCGCGCTGCCCTCGCCGCTTTCATTTAGGTCTAGTTCTCCCCTCTGATTCTCAAGGAGTTCCCTATGGACTTATCCACAGATAAAATCCTCGATCACGTGAAGTGTTCGGTCGAGGAGGTCTTCGAGACCATGCTCAACACGGTTGCCGTACTTGTCGATCGTGGTGAGTGTGAGCACACCAACGACGCAATACAGGCAGAAGAGGATGCTTTCACGGCACCTGTTGCCATTGAGGCACTCGTGTCGTTCCATGGCTCGATCAATGGTTCGGTGATCCTGAGAGCTTCGACTCGTGGGGCCGCGGACATCACCCGTCGAATGCTCATGATGGACGAGGACGAGATCGCGGAGATCGAGGAGATCCGGGACGCTATGGGCGAATGCGCCAACATGGTGACTGGCGCGCTCAAGACTCGCGCTCTCGATCCGGCCGGCTGCTTTGAATTGACGATTCCCGTCATCGATACAAAAGTGAACGTTGAATACGAGAACCCTGCAGGGCGACTCGCTTTCAAGCTCGCCGACGGCGGTGTCGCGGTCGAGGTCTGGTTGGAAGAGGTTTACGAGTGAGTGCTGATTGTTCACCAAAAGAGGTGGAACTGGTTGAAGAACTCCTTCAGCGCATAGCGGCCGATCTGTCCATGATCACGGACCGCGAATTGGTGGTCGGTGCGAGTAGCGTGGAACGCATGGATGTGCGCCCAGCCGGGCGTAGCAAGGTGCACATCTCTTTCCGCTTGGGATTCGAACAAGACGGAGAAATTGGCCACGGGACCCTGCTCGTTCCCCTGCCGGATGCGATCAGTCTGGCGTGCTACCTAATGATGGTTCCCGACGATGGGGTCAAGGGCAAGCGTGCGATGAAGACGATTGATGAGTCGCTCAAGGACGCCATTATGGAGGTCGGCAACTTCATCGGTGGAGCCGCGGATGCTTCCATCCGCGAGGCGGTTGGCATCTCGGCCAAGGTGCGTTCGGAGGGCTGCCAGGGAGTCAAAAAGGACGTCCGACCGATGCTGATCTACAACGAAGGGGATCCTCTGATCATCGGACGCGCCAAGGCAACAGTTCACGAGTATCCGGAGTTCGAGATCATGCTTCTGCTGCCGGAACTGAAGGGCGTTGGCTAAGGGAGAGCCGGCCAGGCCCGCGCAAAGCAGGCGCTGCAACGGGTGAATCACTTTCATTCCGCACTCGCCTAGAACGGGCAAAGGCCCGGCGCGATTCGAAATCGCGCCGGGCCTTTGCCCTATGACGGACCTGCGTCCGAGGATCGGCCGCAGGCTTACTTCGCGCCGTCGCCCATAGCCTTCTTGAAGAGGTCTCCAAGGTTGGTGCCCAGGTTCGTGGGCTGGGTTTTGTTCATCAGTTCGCGAACGTCTCCAGCAGCGGCGGCTTCTTCCGAGCCGAGCATGACACCACTGTCGTCGAGACGCGAAAGGGAAATCCGTTGGGCCATGGCGTCCACGGAGATCACGCGCACGGGGAAGGTCTCGCCGTTCTTGACCACATCCTGAACGCGGCTGATGCGATCGCGGCTGAGCTGAGAGATGTGCACCAAGCCGTCGATGCCGGGCTCCAATTCGACAAACACGCCGAAGTCCGCCACTCGCACGACCGTGCCTTCGACCACCGTGCCTTCGTTGTAGCGACCTTGTGCCTCGTCCCAGGGGTTGGCCTCGAGCGCCTTCATCGAGAGGCTGATGCGCTTGCCGCCTTCTTTGATTTCGAGCACCAGGGTCTCGACGTCTTGGCCGGTCTTCAAGACGGCTTCCACGTCCTCCACCCGTTGCCGTGAGATTTGCGAGACGTGCAAGAGACCTTCGAGACCGGGGGAGATCTGAACGAAGGCTCCGAACTTTTCGATGCGCGTGATCTTGCCACGCACGACGCTGCCTACGGTCAAGCTGTCTGCCGCACTGGAGCGCGCCTGATCCCGTTCGCTTTCCAAGACGGCTCGGCGTGAGAGCACCACGCGCTTGCGTTCGGCGGCCACTTCGATCACTTGGCAGAGCATGGACTCATTCAAGAATTTGGAGAGGTCGTCTTCGCGGGTCAGGGACACGTGGGAGGCTGGCATGAAGGCGCCTAGTGGGCCGATCTTCAGCTCGAGGCCGCCGGTGTTGACGCCGGTCACGCGCGCTTTGACCAGGGAACCGATGTCCAAGTCGTTCCAAGCGGCCAGCTCCCGTGCTTCGCGGCGACTGAGCGTGAAGAGTCCGTCTTCCTGGCGGCCGACGGTGAAGTCGAAACTGTCGCCAACGTTGGGCGTGGTTTCAAACTCGGAGACGGAGATCACGCCTTGATCGCGAGGGCCGAGTTCAACGAAGACATCCGGACCGCTGACGCCCACGACCGTGCCTCGCCGTAGACCCGGGGAGCCCTTGGACTTGGAGCGCGGGTCAGAGGGGTCTGGCGCCGTCGCGTCCATGGACTGCAGGTCCATGCCGTTGAGTGCAGCTTCGATTTCGGCGTCGAGGGGATTGTTGGAGTCGGAGTTCATCTCGGAACGGCGCTGGGCAGTTGTGGTAGCGTGCGGGTCGCGGAAAAGTTGGGGCAACAGCTTACTCTGCCCGGCGAGCTCTGGGAGGCCCCAAAACCGAAGCGAAATCCAGGGTTCGGGCCGTTCACGTGTTTTGGGCGCTGTGAGAGCGCCCTCCCGTTGAGGTCCTGTTCCTAGCGTCTCGTGACGGCGGTCACGCTGGCCTGGGCTGCGGCCCACAGCACGATTTCACCGACATTCACGTGGGCAGGGCGCGTCACGGCGTACAGGATCGCGTCGGCCACGTCCCCGGGGGTCAGGGCGTCGACTCCCGCGTAAACCGCTGCTGCGCGCTCTTCATCCCCGCGGAAACGGACCGCGCTGAAGTCTGTCTTCACCATGCCGGGATCGACGGTGGTGAAGCGCACGCCGCTTCCCAGGGCGTCCTGGCGCGCTCCCTCGTAGATCGCTCGCACGGCAGCTTTGGTGGCGCAGTACACGGCGCCGCCGGGATAGACCCAGCGTCCCGCTACACTCCCCAGGAAAACCACGTCCCCGCTGCCCTGGGTCAACATGGCGGGCAGGGTCACGTGCAAACCGTGCAGGACGCCCTTGATGTTGGTGTCGACCACCTCCGACCAGTCCTCTGGATTGCCCTCCTGCAGGGGCCCGGCGCCGCGCGCCATGCCGGCGTTCAAGACCACCAGGTCGACCGTTTCCCCCGGAGCGAGGGCGCCCGCCAGGGCTTGCGCCATGCCCGCGGGGTCGCGTACATCGAAGACTAGGCCTTTGGAGCCAGGGATCTCTTGCTCCAAGGTCCGTAAGCGCTCCTCACGTCGGGCGCCGAGCAAGACGCGGGCGCCTTCTGCCGCAAGGGCGCGGGCGGTGGCTTCGCCAATTCCGGCGGAGGCGCCGGTCACCAGTGCAATGCGATTCTCGAGTCGTTTCATGGGCGCAGTCTCGCATCTTGGGCCCCGGGAGTCCTCCTACCTGGAAAAATTTGCCGACTCCAGCAGCGCGCCGCGCCTCGAAAGCTCGCCTGTAGTAAATCAGGTCGCACTTCTTAGAAAACGAAGGATCGAGCTAGCACCCGGTGGCGGGGATCTGTCGATGAGAACCCCATGCTGCTGTCCTCCCTATGCCTCCTTTCTGCCCTTTGCGTGGCGCCGCAGGACACTCCTGCCGAGCTCTCCACACCCGCCACCAACGAAGCCAGCGTGCTCGACCCAGCTGCGCTGCGTCCCCAACGACTCTTGGTCCACGGGGGCCGAATCTACTTGGGGAATGAGAACGGTGGGGTGGTCGAGGCCATGCTGATCGAGGACGGTCGCGTGTTGAGTTCCGGGCCCTTGTCCAGCCTTGACGTCAATTTGGAAGAGCCTGGCTTGAGCGTGATCGACTTGCGTGGGGCGGTGGCCGTTCCGGGTCTGCAGGATTCGCACGCCAACATGGAACAGCTTGGAGCCATTGGAGAGCTCGTGGACCTACGCGGCACCGAGAGCTTCGACGAGGTCATCGCGCGTGTGGCCGAAGCAGCGAAGGCAGTGGAAGTCGGCACGTGGATCGAGGGCTGGGGCTGGGATGAAGCGGATTGGGCATCCAGCGCGCCAGTGCACCACGCAGCTCTCAGTGATGCGGTTCGATCCCACCCGGTTCTGTTGCACCGCATCGATCGAGATGCGGTTCTCGTGAATCACTTCGTGCTGGCCGCCGCTAGCTTGGACGAAGGTGCCAACGTTCATCAGCGCATTCCCGGTGGCGTGCTCGTGCTCGACGAAGAGAACAAGGCGAGCGGCTTGTTTCTGGGCAATGCGCAACGGCTTGTGACGAGTCGCCGTCCGGCGCTTGAACTCGCGCGTGTGGAAAAACGCTTGCTCGCCGCCCAAGAGGAGTTCTTGAGCCTTGGGGTGACCTGCGTGCACGACATCGGCGTACGCCCCCAAGCCATTCGAGCCTACCTCGGATTGCGTGAGCGGGGCCTCTTGAAGATTCGTGTGGTCGCCTACTTGGACGGCAATGATGGCTTCAACAATGATGTCTTTGGCGGCATGCCCTACCCGAAGGACAGCTTGGACATGCTGCAGGTGACGGGCGTCAGTTTTCGCCTAGATGGCTCCTTGGTCTCCCGCAGCGCGGCCTTGCTTCAGGACTACAGTGACCGTCCCGGGAAACGTGGACGCTTGTTCTTGACGGAGAAAGAAGTGACCAATCTCGTGCACCGCGCCTGGCAAGCTGGCCTGCAACCGGCCATCGGAGCTGTGGGGGATGCTGCCAACCGCGTGGCCCTGGATGCTTATTCGGGCATGCTGCAAGTGGACGAAGGCTTCGCCAATCTGCGGCCTCGCATCGAACACGTGGAGTTGATTTCCCCGCGGGACTTTGAGCGCTTCCCCGAACTTGGGGTGACTCCTTCCATGCAGCCATTGCGCCGTGAATTGAATGCTGAGGTCTTGCTCGAGCGACTCGGCGAGTACCGTGTGCAGGGCGCACAAACCTGGCGCAACCAAGCCCCAGGTTGGATGCAGATGGCCCACGGCAGCAATTCCCCGGCGAACTCTCCCAACCCGCTCGTTGGAATGTTTGCCGCGCGCACGGAACGCACCGCGGAGCCCTTCGCTGTTGCGGACGGCGCGCTTACCGCCCCGGACACCAGTGGCTTGGAAGCCCTGGCGGCCCACACTCGCGGGCCCGCCTACGCCTCCCACCAAGAGGAGCACCGCGGACAGTTGCTGCCGGGCTTCTGGGCCGACATGACCGTCTTCGACAAGGATCCCGTGGAAGGACCCCCGGCCGACATGCAGAAGGCCAAGGTGCTGCTGACCATGATCAACGGCGCGATCGCGTATCGGGAGTAGGGGAGTACGTAAGGACTCGCGCCCTTCGCTTGGCGTGCCGACCGCAATGCTCGCAGGCACTTCCTCGAGGACCCGGCCATGATCGGCGGGTGGGCCGGCCCGTACGAGGACTGGCTTGAGAGGGTTGTGTGGACCCACTTGGAGGCCTGAACAATGACCGCGGGGACAGTCCTTGCCTGTGGCCACGCGCACCGGCAACGCTCAAACGGTCAAGTGTTTGCTGGGGCTAGGTTCCGATCTGGATGCCTTCACGGAATGTGGGGAGACCCCATTGGCCGTCGCCGTCGGTGCAATCCAGCTAGAGGCCCGGCCGACAAGGGGCGATCCCCCGCTCGGCTCCCACGAACCGCCCGGCTGCGTTGCCTGAACCCCCATATAGCTTCAACTATGTGGGGAACCCGGCGCCTTGCCAGTCGATCCGTGGAACCCGATCGAGAAACCGCCCCTTGTCGGCCAGACCTCTTGAGCTCGTTGATCTGCTACTAGCCTCGGGAGCTGACCCCCTGGAGTACTCGCGAATCTCGAGCTACGTGCTTGGCTGCAGTGCCGGGACGGGAGGTTGTCCACTGCCGACTCCGCTCAATCGGGCCATGCCTTCTTGGGGATGGTTCGATTCGGATGGTGACGCGCTCCACGGGCTCAGCGCGGGAGAACGGGTGGACCTCAGGGTCGAGGTTGCCAAGCAGCTCATTGCCGCTGGCGCGGTTCCCAGCTTCAATCAAGCTTGCGGAATGGGGGACCTCGCCCTTGTGCAGGAGGTGCTCGAGAGGGACCCGGGCGCCGCCACTCGTTTAGAAGACGGTGGGTACTCGTCACCACTTGTTCAAGCAGCTGGGTCCGGGCAGGTTGAGGTCGGGCGTCTGTTGCTACAGCACGGAGCCGGGGACTCGGCCCATGGTCAGGGCTTGAACTCCGCGCTCGTGGCTGCCGTGGAGACGGAGCGCTTCGATGTCGTTCACCTGTTGCTGGAGGCTGGATGGGACCCGAACGAGTGCTACGCGCGGGAACGTATGGCGATCCGCCTGACCTGCACTCGTGCCTGGCCCCTGCGCTCGTGCGGGGACTTCCCACCACAGAGGACGCGGATCTCGTTGAACGAGAGAACCGCGCGACGACGGAACTCCAGGCTTGCTCCCCGCTCGAAATCAGCGAACCTATGCCCATGGTTCAAATCGACATCGCCTATCAAGGTCAACTGCGCTGCGAGGCCAGTCATGCTCCCTCTTCGACTGTGCTCGTCACCGACGCGCCCCTGGACAACCAAGGGCGCGGCGAGTCCTTCTCGCCCACGGATCTGTTGGCCACAGCCCTCGGCACGTGCATGTTGACGATCATGGGCATCGCTGCTGAAAAGCGCGAATGGGATCTTGCGGGCGCGAGTGCGCGAGTCATCAAGCACATGGTGGCGGATCCCGCTCGCCGGGTGGGGCGTCTGGAGGTCAGCATTCAAGTGCCCGGCAGCTTCGACGGGCGTCAGCGTGAAGTACTCGTGGCCGCCGCCAAGTCCTGCCCCGTGGCCAACTCGATCGGGGACTCGCTGGTGGTGGACCTCAGTTTCGACTGGGCCAAGTGAACAGCATGAAGCGCGCGCTTGCAGGCGCGCCTACGATGCGCGCTTGCCCTCTTGCGATCCGTCCGGGCCAAGGGCGCGCTCGATGACTAGCGCGAGAGCCCAGGGCTTCACAGGCTTGGAGACGTAGTCGTCCATGCCCGCTTCGATGCAGCGTTCGCGATCGCCGAACATGGCGTTGGCGGTCATGGCAACGATCGGAACACTCTTGCAAGGGGCGTCCATCTCACGGATTTGCTGAGTCGCTTCGTATCCGTCGAGTTCGGGCATCTGGCAATCCATCAGCACCAAGTCGTAGGGAATGGAGCGCACGGCAGCGACCGCCTCGATTCCGTTGTTCGCGGTGTCGGCACGGTAGCCGAGCTTCTTGAGCATCGCGCGGGCGACCACTTGGTTCGTGATGTTGTCCTCCACGAGCAAGATGCGCAGCTTCGAGCGCTGCTCGAGGGCTTCGGGACTGAGGCTCTCGAGACCCTCCCAGGTTTTGCTCTGCGTGTCGCGGGCCTGGCACGGTTGATCGGTGCCCCCCAGGACTTCATTGACGGCGGCCAGGATGCGCGCGCTCGAGTGCGGCGGCCCGAGAAAGAGCGGTTCTCCCTCTGGAGCGCTCCCCGTGTTGTTTTGCTGATGCTCCGCGCTCAGCACGATCCAGCGCAGATCTCGATCTTGATCGCCGGCCTTCTGTAGGTCGTCTCGCAGATCGGCCCAGTTCGTCCCGGGTGTCTCTTCGAGCATCAGTAGCTTGACATCGGGATCGTTTTGAATTCGTTCGAGTGCTTCGCCGCGGTTGTCGAAATCGAGGCAGTCGAGACCGGCGTCGTTGAGAGTGCGCGCGATCAAGGCGCGGGTCTGCATGTTTTGCTTGACCAGTAGCGTGCGGATGTCCTTGAGGATCTCTGGTAGCTGTGGTTCCGGCGTCGTGGCAGCCAACCCAGGTTCCAAGCGGACGGTGAACCAGAAAGTGGAACCGGCCCCCTCCGTGCTCAGCAGGCCAATCGAGCCGCCCATCATCTCAGCGAGTTGCTTCGAGATAGCAAGACCCAATCCGGTGCCACCGTACTTGCGGGTGGTGGACTCGTCCACTTGCGTGAAGGGCTCGAACAGTGCCGCTTGCCGACTGCGGGGAATGCCGATGCCGGAGTCGTCCACGGAAAAGCGCAGGCACGTGCGGAAGGCGGAAGACTTGTCCAGGTCAACGCGCAGCAAGATTTGGCCTTGAGCGGTGAACTTGACCGCGTTGCCGGTGAGGTTCAAGAGCACCTGGCGCAGCCGGCCGGGGTCGCCGATCATCAGGCGAGGAATCTCCGGAGCCACCCAGGTGGCGATCTCTAGGCCTTTCTGTTGGATGCGGCCCGCGAGGATCTCGACGGTTTCCTCGAGCACCACACGCGGCTCGAACTCCACGTTCTCGAGGTCGAGCTTGCCCGCTTCGATCTTGGAGAAGTCCAAGATGTCGTTGATCAAACTAAGCAGTGCCTCGCCGGAGCTTTGAATTGTCCTCGCGAAGCGGCGCTGTTCCTTGTCGAGGTCTGTGTCCATCAACAGACTCGTCATGCCGATCACCCCGTTCATCGGCGTGCGAATCTCGTGGCTCATGCTGGCCAAGAACTCGCTCTTGGCGTGGTTGGCCCGTTCTGCACGCTCGGCCTGCAGGCTGGCTTCGTGGGCCGTTGCCGTGACCTCTTCAACCGTGTTGACCAAGAGGCGGGTCTTGGTCTTGCCCAGCATCAAGCTGCGTTCATGGGCTTCCGTGTGGAACTGCGCACGGATTTCCATGCGGTTCTTCGTCACCTGAATCTCTCGTTCTTGCAGCTTGCAGCGCTCCGCAAGGCGATTGATGAAGAGCGCCAGTTCGTGGACTTCTGCGATCGGGCGCATCCCCAATAGAGCTTCCAAGTCGTGGATGTGAGCCTGTTCCCTGGTTTGCCGATTCAACTCGAGCAGCGGACGAACAAAGCGCCTGCGCAACAGAACCAGCAGAGTTCCACCGAGTGCAATGGCCAGAGCCAAGAGTCCCCATGGGGCTTGCGCGAGGACTTCCAGGTAGCTGAGGCTCGCGGCGTAGGGATCTGTCCTCAAGGCCAAGGTGAACTCAGTCCCGGGCACCTCTGCGCTCAGCTCTTCGCGCCGTTTTGCCGTGGACTCTTCGCTGGTCGCCGGCTGCCCCAGCTTCCAAAGCTCGACGCCCCGTTGGGAAATGGAAAGGCTGGCCTGAGTCAGTGGTTGGGCGAGACCCAGTGCTCGTTGGAATTCGTGCAGCGGGTAGTTCAGCACCAGGGCCCCCTGTGGAATCTCCCCCTGGAAAACAGGCGAGGCCAAGCAGAGAAAGGTTTCTTCGCCGATGGTTTGGATGCTCGCAACCTGCGTGATCTCGCGGTTGAGCAAGGGATTGACCAGGGACGGCAGTTCGTCCGCTGACCCCGGGATCAGCTGAGTTTGATGGATCACTTGTCCCCAACTGTCCACCAAGCTGAGGTGCGGTGTGTCCCCAAGAGTGGTTCGTTCATTCAGCAAGAGGGCGACCTGCCCGTGGAATGGACCGGGGCTGCGCAACTCTTCCAGCAGCACCGGGTGGCGCGCCAAGTCCTCGAGCACGTGGATGCGATCCTGCATGTACGACTGCACATTGGATTGCAGGGCCCCAAGAAATGCTTCGGAGTCCCGCCGCGACTGACTGGCCTGTTGCTCTCGCAGAGAGCTGTACACGGAGACCGATTGGACGAGGCCCGCGACGAACACGCAGGCCGCGACGACGAACCAGATCTCCCGGCCCAGGCGCACTCCCTGCGGAGAGTCAATGCGAGGGTCTGCTGGGGAGGGCGAATGGGAGGGTGGAATCGTCTGCATATAGGGTCAGGACCGAGCTGGGGAGCGGCGCTGTCGGGCTTGCATCGGCTTTCCCTGGGGCCAATCTTGTCCCCAAATTGTGCATCCAATCGGCCCCTGGCTCAATTTGCTACGAGGCCCCCCGGATTCCTCAATAGGCCCTAGCTATCAGCTTTTTGCGGTTCCCGTCAGCGGAGGATTCCAGCCCGTCTGGGCCTCGCCCGCGAGCTTGCCCAGGCGCCAGCCCTCTGCCGCTGTTTTTCCGAAGGCCACCCCAGCCCGGTGGCATCCGGAGAGGTGCAAGCCGCGCACCCGATCGCCAGCCCGGACGAAGCTCTGGTCCATGCGTTCCAGGCGTTGGGCGTGGCCTAGCTCGTACTGCGGAATGGCCGTCGTGTGCCGCTTGCAGGCCACCGTGCGCGGAACCTCGGAGATGCGGAAGAGCCGTCCCAGCTCCTGGGCGGCCAGCTGGGCCAACTCTTCCGACGGCAAGCTGGCGGCTTCGAGGTCGGTGCTTCCGCCGATCAGGCAACGCACCAGAACAGAGTTTTGGGGGGAGCGTCCTGCAAACAACTGGGAGTCGAACAGCACCCCGAGGGTGCGGTAGCCCTCGTCCCGTGGAATCAGGGCGCCAAAGCCTACGGGGAAATTCGTTCCCGCGGGGTAGGCCAAGGCCACCACCGCCACCCCAGGGATCTGCAGGTCTGCCAATTCGCGGGCCACCTCCGGCAGCGTCGGGGCCAGCAGTTTTGAACTCACGTGAGGCTCGCAGGCCAAGATCACCTGGTCGGCTGCCATGGGGGAGTCCGAGCCGGCCACGTGGACTTGCCAGGGAGCGCAGGGGTCCTCGCGGCGCAGTTCGTTCACGGCCGCATGGCAGCGCACTTCAAAGGGCGCGCGTTCGGCCAAGGCCAAGGGCAAACTTTGCATGCCGGCGGCAAAGGAGTGCAGATGACCCGCCGGACCCGCGGGGCCCCCGTGGGACTTGCGACTCTTTTGAAGGTGGATCATCGCGCGAATCAAGGAGCCGTGTTCGCGCTCCATCTCTGCCATGCGCGGGAAGGCGCTGGGCAAGGACAAGCGCTTGGCGTCACCGGCCCAAACGCCGAGGACCATGGGAGCGATCAAGCGGTCAGCCGCTTGGGTCCCCAAGCGCCGCTGGGCAAAGTGCCACACGCTTTCTTCCGCTGCCTGGGTTCTGCGCACCCAAGGTTCCCGCGCGATGCGCAGCAGCCCGCCAAGGGACAGAATCCCACTGCGCGCGAAGGCCAAGGGGTGACTCTTGATTTGACGCACGCGGTTGCCGCGCACCACGTAGCGGCGGGCGGCTTCCTGGCGAGCGGGCAAGGCTTCGAGGCCCGCGAGTTCGATCAAACGGTCAAGAGTTGCCTCCCCGGAGAGATAGCCCGTTGGACCCTCTTCGAACAGGTAGCCATCCAGATGCCGGGTGCGCGCCTTGCCACCGACCGCATCGCTGGCTTCGAGCAGGGTGACCCGTGCTCGGCCTTCTCCACTGGAGAGCCAGGCGGACCAAGCGGCGGCCAATCCATTGATGCCGCCGCCTACCACCACGATGCTGTGTTGGTGGTTGTCCATGGGCCTTGCCTAGTTGGCCGGGGCTTCCCCGTGAACCGCGTCGATCATGGCTTGCACACTTTCCATGGGCACTTCCGGTGTGATGCCGTGACCGAGGTTGACCATGTGCCCGCGCGCAGGAACACGGCTCAAGAGGTCTTCGGTCCCACGCCGCGCGGCCTCCGGGCCGGCCAACAAACAGGCGGGGTCCAGATTGCCTTGCAAGGCCTTGCCATTGCCTTCGTGGGGGCCGAGCTTCTTGCGCAGGGCGCCTAGATCCGTGCGCCAACAAAGGGCCAGGCCTTGGCTCGGCAAGCTGGCGTGGGCTTCGGCCAAGTGCGGCGCGGCGTTGGCGAAGTAGATGTTGGGAACGCCGGCTCGGTTGAGCTCGCCGATCAAGTTCTCCAGGTGCGATCGCATGTGCAATTCCCAATCGGGCAAGGAGAGCAACCCCGCCCAGGAGTCGAAGACTTGCACCACGTCGGCGCCCGCTTTGTGCTGTTGGATCAAGTAGCCCGTCACGAGCTCCGTGAGCACGGCCATCAGATGCCCGAAGGCCACGGGGTCCTCGCGCAACAAGGCGCGCATGGCGATGAAGTCCTTGCCACCCTTGCCCTGCACCAAGTACGCGGCGATCGACCAGGGCGAGCCGGCGAATCCGATCAAGTTGGCCTTGGGATCGAGTTGCTTCTTCACCAGTCGCAAGGTGGCGGGAACCTCGGGGGCGATGCTTGTGGCGTCCGCTGGCACCTTCAGGGCGCGGATGTCCGCAGCGCTGCGCAAGGGCTTGTCGAGCACGGGGCCCGGATCAAAGCGCACGTTGAGACCCAGGGCAGACACGGGGGTCATCAGGTCAGCAAAGATGATGGCTGCATCCAGGTCGAAGCGTTCCATGGGCATCATGGTGACCGCCGCGGACAACTCGGGGGAGGCGCACAATTCTTCGAAGGTGTGCTCCTTGCGCAAGGCCCGGTATTCCGGCAGGTAGCGCCCAGCTTGACGCATGATCCAAAGGGGACGGCGGTCCGTGACCTCGCCCCGCAGCGCACTCATAAAACGGTTTTGCATGTCTCGGTTCCTTCTCTTCTTCTGGCTATTCTTCCGCTGCCAGGGTGAAGCGATAGCCCACCCCGCGCACCGTGTGGATGTGACTTGGATGTTCTGCATCGCGCTCGAAGCGCTTGCGCAGTCGAACGATGAAGTTGTCGATGGTGCGCGTCGAGGGAAAGACCTCGTAGCCCCAGACTGCCTCGAGGATTTCCTCCCGGGACACGATCTCGTTCTCGTGTTCCGAGAGGGTCTTCAGGATCATCGCTTCCTTGTGAGTCAGGGTGTGATCGCGCCCGTCCCAGGCCACGCCCTGGTAGGTGCGGAAGTCGATGTTGTTGTCGGAGAAGCTCAGCACCGAAGCTTGCGAGACGCGCGACTTCTCGTCGCGCGTGCGACGCAGGATGGCGGCCACTCGCAAGAGCAGTTCTTTGAGCGCGAAGGGCTTGGGCAAGTAATCGTCCCCGCCCGCTTCCAGCCCGGCCAAGCGATCGTTCAATCCGCCGCGAGCGGTGAGGAACAGGATCGGCACCAAGTTGCCCTCTTCGCGCAACTCCAAGCAGACGCTCAGGCCGTCCTTTCCGGGCATCATGACGTCGAGCACCACGAGGTCCCAGTCGCCGCCGCGGATGCGCGACAAGGCTTCCAAGCCGTCCCGGGCGATGCTGGTCTGATAGCCCTCCATCTCCAGGTTTTCGGAAACGCCCAGGGCCAGGTTAGGCTCGTCGTCGACCACCAAGATGCGTTGCTTGATGGAACTCGTGGTGGTTGGATTTTGACTGCTAGCGCTCACGTGCGCACCCCCGAGTGCTTGGGCAACCAGAGGCTGAAGGTCGCACCCAATCCGGGCCCGGCACTGCGTGCCTGCACGCGACCACCGCTTGCTTCCATGAGCGTCTGCACGATGTACAAGCCCAGCCCGCTGCCTTCCGATTGACGCCTGAGTTCATCGCCGGGACGGTAGAACTTCTCGAAGAGCTTGCGCGCCTCGTGCTGTTCAAAACCCACGCCATCATCCGTGATCTCGATCAGCGCTTCCCCGTCGACGGAACTGGCCTCCAGCCGAACCGTTCCCTGGCCTTTGATCGAGATGGACTTGAAGGCATTGCTGAGGACGTTGTCGAGGGCCATGCAGAGCGCCATCGGATCGCAGTAGACCGTCAGCTCTTCGGGAACATCATGGGTGAACGTGGCGCCTGTGCCGTCGGCCCGCAACTGCGCCTTTTCAAGCACCGCGCGCAGGGGCGAAATCAGAGGCTGCTCAATCGGTTGCAGGTCCAGTTGTCCCGCGTCCATGCGACCGGCCTGCAGGATGTTGGTGACCATGGACTCCAAGCGATCGGTGGACTCCAACATGCGCCCGGCGATGCGTTGCTGACTCTCGTGATCGAGTTCGCGCAGCAGAAGGGTTTCGCAACTCAACTTGAGACTCGCAATGGGGGTTTTAAATTCATGGCTGACAGCGGCGATGAAGTTGGCTTGGCGCCGCATGAGTTCCGCGGGTTGGCGCAGGGTGTAAGTCAAGGTGGCGATGCCTCCCGCCAGAACGAGCACGAGAAAGGTCCCCTCGGAGCCGTAGCGAAAGAGCCTACGGTGGCGGGCGTCGCGCAGGGCATCCACCGCCCGTTGATTGATGGCCAGTTTTCCGTCCATTACGTGCAGTTCGGGAAAACGCGTCAAGAGCGCTTGCTCCTCCGTCCCCGATGCTTGCAGCTCTTTGGCCACCTCCAGGTGCACCTCGAACACGACTAGCTTCTGGTTCAACTCGCGGTGCGAGAAGGTCGCTTCATCATAAAGCCAATAGAGCATTTGCGCCAAGCACGTGACCAACATGGCCACGGTGGCGAGCTGCAATGCCCGAGAGGTTTTGATGGGAAGCGACATGCTGTTGAAGGCGGCGTGCAGACGCCGGACTAGGCGCCCAACTCTTGGTAGGTGCTCTCGAGCGCTTGCACGAAGATCTCCAGATCCTCAGAGGTGTGAGCTAAGGAGAGGAACCCGACCTCGTAGGCGGAAGGGGCGATGGCCACGTTCCTGCGCAAGAGACCCGCGAAGACTCCCTTGAAGCGTTCGGCGGCTGCGGGATCGATCCCGTCGGCGCGGCGCGGCGCTTCGCCTGCTTGGTAGTTGAACCAGAAGATAGAGCCGACCCGCACAAAGGACACGGGGAAGGGCGCCGCTGCCAAGACCGGCGCGAGACGTTCGTCTAGCTCCTGGCCGAGGGCTTCCAAGCGACGCCAGGCGTTGCAGGACTTCAGTTCCTTCAAGGTGGCGAGTCCCGCTGCCATGGCGACCGGGTTGCCTGAAAGGGTTCCCGCCTGGTAGACGGGACCGAGGGGCGCCAGCTGATCCATGCAGATGGCCTTGCCGCCAAAGGCGCCCACGGGCAAACCGCCTCCGATCACCTTACCAAAGGTGGCCAGGTCCGGTGTGATGCCGAAGAGCTCAGCAGAACCGCCGGGGGCCACTCGGAAGCCATTGATGACTTCATCAAAGATCAAGAGCGCGCCGCATTCCGTAGTGCGCTTGCGCAGCAGCTCGAGAAACTCTTGACGCTGAACCAGGAGGCCGTTGTTGGCTGGGATCGGTTCGATGATGACCGTGGCGATTTCAGATCCACGGGCGTCCATCAAGGCGTTGAAGCCATCCGCGTCGTCCAGGTCGACGATCAGGGTTTTGTCCGCGAAGCACTTCGGGACCCCAGCGGAAGAGGGCGTGCCAAAGGTCACGAGACCCGAGCCCGCTTGCACCAGAAGGTGATCCGCGTGACCGTGGTAGCAACCCGCGAACTTAACCACGTAGTCGCGACCCGTCACTCCACGGGCCAGCCGGATAGCGCTCATCACGGCCTCTGTTCCAGAAGAGGTGAAGCGCACCTTTTCGAGCCCCGGGTAGGTGGCCGTCAAGCACTCGGCCAACTCGACCTCGATCGGATTCGGTGCACCAAAGGTCGTGCCCTTTTGCACCGCCTCGATGATCGCCGCGGTCACGAGCGGGTGCGCGTGTCCAAGGATCAGGGGCCCCCAGGAACCGACGAAGTCCAAGTACTCGTTGCCGTCCACATCGCGAATGCGCGCGCCCTGGGCCGATTCGATCACAGGAGGGTTTCCACCGACCGCACCAAAAGCTCGCACGGGAGAGCTCACTCCGCCGGGCAGGACCTTCTTGGCGCGCTCAAAAATTTCGATGGACTTCGAGTTCTCTAGCAAAGATTCAGTCATAGCCAAGCTCCGGCAAGCGCATCGCGCCCGTGGTAAGTGATCAGAATGTCGGCGCCAGCGCGGGCCATGGCGATTAGGTTTTCGCGGACGACAGCGGCTTCGTCAATCCAGCCATTCTCGGCGGCCGCTTTGACCATCGAGTACTCGCCGGAGACGTTGTAGGCCGCCAAGGGCAAGTTGGATTGGGCGCGCACGGCGCTGATGACATCCAAGTAGGCGAGTGCGGGCTTGACCATCAAGATGTCGGCACCCTCGGCTTCATCCAGCAGGGCTTCGCGCAGGGCCTCGCGGGCGTTGCGCGGGTCCATTTGGTAGCTGCGCCGATCCCCGTGGGCCGGTGCCGAATCCGCGGCTTCGCGGAAGGGTCCGTAGTAAGCGGAGGCGTACTTCACCGAGTACGACATCAAGGCGGTGTTCCCAAACCCCGACGCGTCCAAGGCATCGCGCAAGGCGCCCACGCGGCCATCCATCATGTCTGAGGGGGCGACCACATCGGCTCCCGCTCCGGCGTGGGAGACGGCCATGTTGGCGAGCAAGGACAAGCTCGGGTCGTTGTCGATCTCACCGTTCGCAAGCAACCCGCAATGTCCGTGATCCGTGTACGCGCACAAGCAGACGTCGGTCATCACCGAGAGCTCGGCTCCAAACTCTTCCTTGAGCTCTTCCGTGGCCCGTTGCACGGCACCGTCCTGGTCCGCACTCTGCTCTCCCTGGGGAGTCTTTTGTTCTTCAGAGGCCAAGCCGAACAGCAGCACTTGGTTGAGCCCGAGCTTCAAGTCGAGCTCCACGCGCTTCAACAGTTCAGCGCGTCCCATGCGATCGATGCCGGGCATGGAGTCGATGCGCTCCAAGCCTTTGGCGCTGTTCAGCACGAAGTGCGGTTGCACGAGCATGCTCGCGCGCAGGTGCGTCTCACTGGCCAACTCGCGCATCAGCGGCGTGCGACGCAAACGCCGCGGGCGCTGGCGGCCGGGGGTGAAGGATGTAGAGGATTCGCTCATCAGAAGGAAGGGCGGTCGGGGTTGCTGAGGGTGGTGAGGTAGCCCTCCAGGGCTTCGAGCATTCCCTCTAGGCTACGTTCGTTGGCTTGCGCGGCGACGGTCACTCCGCGCTCTTCGAGGGCCTGGGTCGTGCTCGGTCCGATGGAAATCACCGGGGTGTTGGGGGGCGCTTGACCGGGGGCCATGAAGGCGTCGACGGCCGATGGACTGGCGAAGAAGACGGCATCCTCGCTGGAGGTCAGCTCGCGGTCGATGTCCGTGCGCGGACTGGTGCGATAGATGGGCAAGGACAACAGCTGACGGCTGTGCTCTTCAAAAAGCGGAACCAGCTCCGCCCGGGCATCGAAGGCACGGGGCCAGAGGGGCAGGACGTCGGGTGCGATACGATCGATCCAGGCTTGCCCCAAGCTTTGTGCGGTTCCCTCCGGGGCCGTGAACTCGACCTGGCCGCCCGCCTCTTCGAGTGCGCTGGCGGTGGTGATACCAACGCAGGCGCAGAGGTGTTTGGATAGATCCGTGTCGGGGCACAGTTGACGGAGAGCGCGCACGGCACGGGCTGAAGTGAACAGCAATCCGTCACAAGCACGCAGGTTGTTGGCGAGTTCCAGTGCGGCTTCTTGAAGCGTCGTGGTTTGGATGCACGGCAGGTCGATGCCGACGATGCCCCGGCGCGCCAGGGCTTCCATCCAGCTTCCATTGTCCCGGGAGGTGCGGGTCAACAGGATGCGTTTGTGCTTGAGGTCCACGCTCATCCCAGGCGTTCGGGGAGCAACAGTCCGTAGACTTTCCGCGCGAGTTCTGCAGGGTCGTCGCCGATCGCTTGCGCGCGGCGCATTGTCCCATCCACTTCCAAAGCAGCCACCAGTTCGTGGGTTCCCGCCGTGGGATCCAAGGGAGTCAAGGCGACGGCGCCAAAGGGCACTTGGCAACCCGCTTCGACGAGGGCCAGCAGGTGGCGCTCCGCACGCACCGCCGCGTGATCCGCGGGGGCGTCCAAGGATTGGATCCACCGGGCGCTCGCGAAATCGCCCCGGCGCACTTGTAGGGCCAGGGCTCCTTGGGAAGGAGCGGGAACGAAACTGCGGGGATCCAAGTCGACCTCGATCAACCCGCCGCGTTGCAAGGGCGGGCACTCGCCGCGCTCGGCGGCGGCGTCCAAACGATTGATGCCCGCACTGGCCAACAAGATCGCGTCGTATTCGGAGCTCGCGAGTTGCTTGACGCGCGTCGGGACGTTGCCGCGTAGGTGAACGCACTCCAAGTCGGGGCGCAGGCTTTGCACCAAGGCGATGCGCCGGGCGGAAGCTGTGCCGACGCGGCTGCCTTCGCGTAGAGGCAGAAACTCCGCGACGGGATCGTGGCTTCCAGGAGCGATCAAGAGCCGGTCGCGCATGTCCTCGCGCGCCGGGCTCGCAATCACTTCCAACTCGTCCGGGGAATCAGAGGGCAAGTCTTTGTAGCAGTGCACCGCGATGTCGACCCGCGAGTCGACCAGGGCCCGCTCGAGTTCACGGACGAACAGTCCAGGGGCTCCGACCTGTGCAAAGGGCCGCACTTGATCGAGGTCACCGCTGGTCTTGATGATGATGACTTCGGCCAGGCAGCCGAGCCGCAAGAGGTCCGCTTGGATGCCGTGGGCCTGGGTCAAGGCCAGGGCCGAGCCGCGCGTGCCGATGCGCAGGGTTGGGATGGGATCACTCATTGGTTTTCTCTGTCCACGAGGCTCGCAAACAAAGCGGTCGGGTCCAAGGCTTCCGCGAGTCTTCCCGCGAGTTCGGGGCTGCTTTTCTCGAAGAATTCATCCACGAGTTGTTCTCCGTGTTCCTGGGCCAGGTGACGTAGCCCGGTGGAGGGCAGGTGGGCGAAGCGATTGGCGAGGCGACTGGCGAACTGGCGCAGGGCATCGGCTTGGGCGGCGCCCGTGTCCCGAAAGTGCTTGGCGATCAAGAGTTCCACATCGTCCATGGCCATGGAGAGCCAAGCCTCGCGCAGGGCGCAGATGGCGCGATCGGCTTTGCGGCGGCCGAGGGCACCGGACATGCGTTGCAGGGCATCGTCCACCAGGCTGCGGGCTTCTCCGCAACGGACCAGGCGTCCTGCGCGGCTGCGATCGGCGATGGCCAAGATCTCTGCCATGCCCAAACGGTCGAAGCCAAGTTCCCTGGCGAGCTCGGGATCGAAGTCGGGGTCGGTGGCGAAGTCCACCAGCAAAGGGCGCAGTTCGGTCGGGGCGTCGTCGCTCCAAATCTTGTTCAGGACGCTGCGCGCCAAGAGTGGACCCTCGCAGCCCGTGGCGGAAAGCAGAGCCGAGGAATGGGGCGGGGCGTCGCAGTACTGATTGAGCGAGAGTGCGCTGGCTTGGGGTCCCAACTGCTGCGCGAACTCTTCGGCGCGAGCACGTGTGCGGTTGACGATCAGAACTTGATGATCCTCCTGCACCAGTTCCCGGGCGCAGCGCTCGGTCATGGGGGAGACGCCGAGCAGGGTCACCGTCCCCGGTCGACGGACGAGGTGCGCGCGCACTTGGTCCAAACCGATTTCGGCCAGGGAGGTGCGTCCCAAGTGCAGACCGGTTTGCGTGCGCCCCTTTTTGGCGAGCTTCAAGGCCTCTTGGAAAAGCGGGATCAAGCGATCGCCCGCCAAGCCAGCTTCGCGGGCGAGGCCAAAGGCATCCCGCACTTGGCCCAGAATTTCCGACTCGCCCAATTGAGCGGAGTCCAAGCCCATGGTGACCAGCATGATGTGTTCCACCGCGCCTTCTCCTTCCCAGGCGCGCAGTTCCCTCGGTGCTGCGGATTGTGCGGCGCTGGGGTCCGCGTCCGCCGGGGCCATGGCCCGGTGAATGCGCCGGCGGTATTCCTCCACGGACACTCCTTCTTCGGTGACGAAGGTCCACTCGATGCGGTTGCAGGTGGCCAGGTACACGAGTTCCGTGAGGCCGACCTCTCGGGCGAATTGTGCGACGGCTACTGCCCGGCCTTCCTTGGGCAAGGTGTAGCGCTCTAGCCGCTCAGGGGTCGCCTGGCGCCAGTCCAATCCCACAACTCCGATACGATTCATCGCGCTCCTTGCATGCGTCCGGCCGGGGCTGGGGATGCTTTCCCGGCCGCAGGCTGATGACCCCTAGGAGACTCCTGTTCGGCCATCGGGTTGTCACAACATGGTCACGGCCCCGGGTTTTCTTTGGACCTGCCACCCGCTCAACGGAAAGCGCCCCGGTTCTGGGAGGAAGCGGGGCGCTCGAAAGGCTTGGGGTCCCTAGGAATCAGGGAGCGTAGGTCACCGCGAGGGCGTCCGAGGTGTTGAAGAGCGCGCCGCCTCCGGGGACATCGCGGAACCAGAACTGGAAGTTGCGCTGGTCGCCGGCCTGCAGGCTGGCGGGCAGAGCGGAGTTGTCGATCAGTTGACTGACCTGGCCGAGGGGACCGGTGTTCACCGGACTGAAGCGCACCAGGGCTCCGCCGACGCAACGGCGACCATTGCCGAAGGGCAGATCGATCTGATTCGGGCCGTAGAAGTACAGGCCGAAGGTGTTGGCCGGCAGTTGATCGGAGTGAATCGTCAAAGCACCCGCGCCCATGCTGGGCTGGCCGCTATGGCTGGCGCTGCCGCTCAGCCCCGAAGAGTTCGCCAGGCTCGTGCAGTAGACGGAGGGAGCTGTGGGGGTGTGCTTCGCGATCAAGGTGCCGGTCAGGGACAAGGTACCGGAGAGACCCGACCCGGGGTCCGTGAACGGGAAGGACGAGCTGACCGGCGCGCTCGCCACGTACTGGGTTCCGCTCCAGACGATCGAGCCCGAAGTCGCCGTCGGGGCCGAGGAGTTGCCCGCGAGGTTGGTGACCACCGGGCTGCCAGTGATCGGGTTGATGGTCAGGGTGCCGGCCAGGATGTTCAGCACCACGGTGGTGTTGAAGGTGCCGTTGGCCGCCACGTTGAACGAGGGAGAGGTGACGGCCACCTGGGCACCCGCCAAGTTGAGCGTTGCCAAAGGGGGCAGGAATGGAAGCGGGTTGGGGATCTCCCCATTGATGTCCGGATTGATCGCTGCGCTGCCGCCCGTCAAGAAGCTGGCCGTGCCCACCGGGTTGCCGCCGCCGGTCATGCCCACGTTGGCGGTACCGATCAGGGTGAAGTTGGCGGGCATCTCCGTGATGTCTCCCAGGGAGGTGGTCCCGGACCAAGTGAAGTTGGTGGCGCTGGAGTCAATCTGGAAGGTGTAGCTCTGGGCCACAGCGGGGCTGGCCAAGAGCGCTGCAGCAGCCAAACGAATTAGGGATGTACGGGACATAGGTTCTCCTTACGGGAAGCGGTTCGAATCGGGAATCAACGAGATGAATTTACCACGGGTGGGCGGCATCGGGGTCGTGGATGCCGTTGCCGGGCGAATTCCTTCTCGTTGGCCAGGGGCTCTCGATTGCCATGGAAAGGACTTGAGGAGCGCCGGAAATCAGGGTGTGTAGGTCACCGAGAGCGCGTCCGAGGTGTTGAAGCCCGCGCCGCCCGCGGCGACATCCCGGAACCAGAACTGAAACTGGCTCTGCTCTCCGGCTTGCAAGGTCATGGGCAACGTCGAGTTGTCGATCAGTTGCGTGACTTGACCTGCGGCGCCAGTGCGCACCGCTTGGAAGCGCGCCAGGGTTCCACCCACGCAGCGCCGGCCATTGCCGAAGGGCAGGTCGATCTGGTTGGAGCCGTGGAAGAACAGACCCATGATGTTGCTCGGAAGTTGAGTGGCATGAATCGTTGGCGCACCGGCTCCCAAACTGGTCTGCCCGCTGAAGGAAACCGCAGCGGTTTGGCCCGTCGAATTCGCAAGGCTGCTGCAGAACACCGTGGGAGCAGCGGGGACGTGGCGCGCGATCATGGTGCCGTTGATGAACAGGTTGCCGGTGATGCCCGATCCAGGTTCGCTGAAGGGGAAGACCGTGTTGACGGGCAGCAACGCCACGTACTCAGAACCGTTCCAGGTGACTGTGCCCGAACTGGGGGAGGGCCCCGAGGATTCCCCGCTGATGTCCGTGATCACGGGGGTGCCATTGAAGGGCGTGATGCAGCGAGTTCCGGAGAGCACGTTGATTTGGATGCTCGTGCTAAAGGATCCATTCGCAGCGACGGCGAAGGGCGGGGAGATGACTTCCACCTGGAGGCTCTTGAGGTCGATCGTGGCCAAGGGCGGCAGGTTGGACGGTGAGTTGGGCACCACGCCGCTCATGTCCGGACTGACTAGGGCGCTGGCGCCGGTCACTAGAGCGGAGCCGCCCACGGGACTGCCGCCGCCGGCCAGCAACAGATTCGCCGTGCCCGAGAGGGTGAAGTCCGGTGGCAGCTCGGTGATGTCCCCCAGGGACGTGGTTCCCGTCCAAGTGAAGCTGGTGGAGCCGGAGTCGATCTGGAAGGTGTAGCTCTGGGCCGCGGCGGGGCAGGCCAGCAGAGCAGTCACTGCGAGAGGAGCGAATCGGGAAAGTGAGGTGCGGCGCATGGAGTCTCTTTTGGAAAGCAGGTTGCGAAACGGACCAAGGATTCAAATCTACCACCCTCCCGGAGCGCGGGCCCGAACTTGCCCCGGGAACTCTATCCGTCCTCAAAAGAACGAACGATCCGGCACTCCTCGGGAGAGCCTATTTCGTCCCCGGGCCATCCGGCGGCGAGTCCCCCAAGAGCCAATCCGCCAGGATCAACCGGTCGGCTTCGGACAGCCGCTTGTTGGGGGCCATTTGCGTCCTGAACTGCTTGGAGAGCTTGCGAATGCGTTCGTCCTTGCCCGTGTACTTGCTCGGGTCGCGGATGAATTCCGCCAAGTTGTGACGCTCCCAATGTTGCCCGAGGTTGGCGAGCGGCGGGCCCATCCAACTGCCCTGGCGTTCGAAGCCGTGGCAGGAAGCGCAGAGCTCAGCGATGAACAATTTGTTGGCCGGCGAGAGGGTCGCGCCGGACGCGCCATCGCCGCCGCAACTCGGGAGGCATGCGATGGCGAGCAGGGCCGCGAGGCTGGGGACGGGGAAAAGGGGAAGCTTCACTTGGATTCTTGAATGGGTTTGGCCTGTGAGGGAGCGGCCTGACTGCGATAGGGGGAGCTGCCCTCGGCGGCATTCCCGGGAGTTCCATGGGGGACGTTTGTCGGTGCAGGGTCAGTGGCCAACGATCTTGGCTGGGAGATCCTATTCCCGAACCCATTGCGATGGGCTCATCGCGAGGGGGAATCGATTGAGGGCAGGCGCTTCAGCAGAGTTTGCGCTGCGCGGTCCCCCGGGTCGAGTTTCAATGCCCGTTCCAATGCGTCGCGAGCCTCGTCCAGCCGGCCGAGTTTCCCGAGGGCCGACCCCAGGCCACGCCAGGCTCCCGCGAGGCCGGGAGAGATTTGGGTGGCTTCGAAGTAGAGCTCAGCGGATTGCGCGTGCTGGCCACGGCGCGCGAGCAGGGTCCCGAGGTTGACCCGCACGATCGGATTGTTCGGGCCTGCGTCCATGGCACTTCGCAGGGTCTGCTCCGCAGCTTCCAACTCCCCCCGGTCGAGTTGCAGGCGGCCCAGGTTCGACCAGCTGCGGCTGTAGTTGGGGTCGAGCTCGATCGAGTGCTGCCAAGCTTGCATGGCTGCTTGCTCGTCGCCGCAGCTCTCGCGCCACAAACCGAGTGCGTTCCAAGAGGGCGCGTCCCCCGGATGGTGGTGCAACATCTCCGTGCGCCAAGCCCCCGGATCGCGGTAGACCTGCGCCCGCTGAAAGAGACCAGTGGCGAGCAGTACGGCGAGTCCGAATGCCTTGCCTTGCAAGGGCAGGCCCTTTCCTAAACGGCCGAGAACAGCACCTATCAGCGGAATAGCGAAGAGCAGGGGCAAGTACAGAAAGCGTGGTGCAAGGATCTCGCCGCTCGGAATGATCTGTGTCACAGGCAAGAAACTGAGCACCACGAAGAGGCTCGCGAGCGCGCTGACGGTGAACTTGCGACGGATCGAAAGCAACAGCAAGGGAGCACAAGCCAGGGTCCAACCGAGGATGGCCACGAACTCTTGACTGCCCAAGAACCCTTGGCGTGCAGCGAGGAACTCGCGACGGTATTGCGGTGGGTAGTTCACAGGCCAGAGGGCTAGACGCAAGCCCTCGACCCAGGCCTGACCACCGACTATCAGGCGTTCCACAAAGGACGCTGCGCCCATGACTGGCGACGTGGCCGCGGGCAGTGGCGTTCCCAAGGCGAGCTGGCGGCCGGCACACCACAGCAGAATCACGAGGACCGCCGTGAGCGCGGCGCTGCGTAAGTTGCCCCAGGGGAACGAACTCTGGAACGTCGGGTCCTGGGCGGACGGAGGCTGAGCTGTCGAAGGCTGGGCTGTTGGTGAGCGGCCGCATGGAGCCCCATCGGTCAAGCTGCGCGCCTGCGGTCCCCGAGGAACCGTCCACCCCAGACACAGCAAGAACGGAGCGAAGACCACGGCGTCCTCCTTGGACAAGAGCCCCAAGAGCAAACCGAGCCCCCCGATGACCCAAGGGCTCCAGCGAGCGCCGCGACTCAGGGCGCGTCCGGCCAACAGGAATCCGGCGAGGGGCAAGAGGGCCGACAGCATGGAGGTGCGTCCGGCGATCCAAACCACAGAGTCGGCGAGGACGGGGTGCAAGGCAAACAGCACCAAGCCCAAGCGCGCAGGTCCCGTTGGAAAGCGCAAGCGCCGCAAAATTTCTCCGGTGCAGGCCACCACGCCCAAATGCAGCAACCCATTCACCAGGTGGTAGCCCGCGGCCCAAGTACCAAACAGCAGGTGATCCAGGCGCAGGGACAGGCTCGCGATGGGCCGCCACTGACCGGAGTCCCCCAGGTGGTGAAAGTAGTCCCGGCCAAAGGCGGCCCACAGGCTGAGGCTCCCGCCGGTCACCGGATTTTCGAAGAGCAACTCCCGGTCATCCAGGGCGAAGCCAGCCCGTAGCAAGGCGGGCAGCATCAGCAGGTAGAGCGCGACCAACCACGGCCAGGGGAGCGCAGCGCCTGGCCTTTCTGGGCCCCCTAGGGGCTCGGGCTGAGGGGACATGGGGAGAAAGTACGGGGCGTGGCCCGGGGCCGGGCAGAAATTCCAGGCCGCGGGGACCTCCAGGGCCCCCTTTTGGGCCTCCAGAGGGGATTCCCTTGCCTTCCTCAGCTGAGGGGGCGAAATACACAACCTACGCAATTCACACCAACTCCCCTTTCTGGGCCCCGTACGGCAAGGGATAGGCGGCTGGTTGACCCTTGTGGGCAGCCCCCCGCGCCGAACTTCCGGTCCATGGACAAACGCCCTTCCACACCCCAGACGACTCCTATGAGTGCTGAGCCTCTCACAGAACAGGTCGCCGCCACCGCGGTGGAGACAAACCTAGGCGCAGGGGGGGATGGCCCTGCCCAGGATTCGCGCGGGGTCCACGATTTGCAGGCAAGCGACCCGAAGGCGGCGGACCATGCCTCCATGCGCTTGGCCTTGGCGGGGGATGAGCGCGGATTCGCAGACCTGGTTTCACGCTACGAGCGCCGGGCCTGGCGAGTGGCACGCAACATGGTGCCTTCGGATGAAGATGCCCAAGACCTCGTCCAAGAAGCCTTCATGCGGGTCTTCCGCAGCTTGGAGCGCTTCGACTTCTCTCACGCGTTCAGCACTTGGCTGTACCGCATCGTGACCAACCTGGCCATCGATCTTCTGCGCAAGCGGCGTCCGACCTTCTCGACCACGGCCGCGGACGATGAGGACTCCTCCGCCCCGGAAATCGTCGACGAGCGTGTGGAGGATCCTTCCGCCGCCCTGGTGCGTGAGGAAACCGTGAGCGAGGTTCAAGATTGCCTCAACTCCTTGGCGCCCCACTTTCAATCGGCCCTCGTCTTGCGCGAGTTGGAAGGCATGCCTTGCAACGACATCGCGGAAGTCGTTGGAGCCACCCACGTCACCGTGCGTTGGCGCTTGCACCGCGGCCGCAAGCTCTTCCAAGAGGAATGGGAACGGCGCGAAAGAGATCGAGAGTTGCGCGCCAGCGCCAACACCGACAACCAGCACAACGTAGAAACAACCAGCGCTGATGAGCGGCTTGAAGCGAAGCCCTCATCGAAGACCGCGCAACCAGAGGGCGAAGCAGCCCCCGGATCCGCGAAGCACGGAACCAAAGAGTGAACGCCATGAGAATCAACTGCACTGAAACCCAAGCTGAGCTGCCCCTGTTCGTGGGAGGCGACCTCGAGTCGTCGGTCCGCGATCGGGTTGCGGCCCACTTAGAAAACTGCGAACCCTGCCGCGATGTTCTGCTGGCTGCATCGGAGTCCCGCGACATCCTGATCGCCGGTCTCCAGCAAACAGCGGACCTGCACGGGGCCTTCGTAGCGACATCCTCCACACCCTCGGCATGGCCTGGTCTACGGGACCAGTTGCGCGCCGAAGGCTTGATCCAAACCCCTAGCGCGGGACTCCATTCCGGCTCTGCGGGCGGGACGGCTCCCGCTCCTCGGGGCAGGCTCCTGCACTTCGTCCAGAGCACCGCTGCGGCGGCCGTGCTGCTGCTCTTCGGGGCCGTGGCTGGCCAGTTCTGGAATGGTTCCGGCAGCGCTCCGCTGGCTCCCGTCGAGGGCGGCCCGCTGGTTCACAGCCCGGTGTCCGCTCCCGTGCCCGTTCTCGATGGCATGTCCGGAACCGGTCCCTCTGCTTTGGCGAAGGTCATCCCCGCAGGCGATCCCGGTTCTTCCTTGAAGAAGCTCGACTGCGTTGAGGATTCCTTCACGCGGGATGCGATCTACTTGACCGGCAGGGAGATTCAACCCTTCAGCGCCTTCCCGAGTTCCGCTGCACGGGCCGTGAGTTTTCGCGGTGCCGCGATCCCCGCACCCTTGCCGGCTCCGACCGCCGCCATAGATGGCGTGCGCTAGCCCGCTGGCTAGCCGACGGACAACACATGACGCACCTCGATCGCCCGCGCCGAATCCTGTATTCGGCTCTCACCCTCTCCGCTTTTGTCGGGGGAGCTTGGGCGCAATCGGTGGTGGTGCGCAACGCGGGATCGGGCGAAGTTCACAGCGCGATCTCCCAAGAGGTGCAGATTGAGCTGCGTCAAAGCTCCAATGAACGGAACCAAGCCGCAATCACGGGCAAGCGCATTCAGCTGATCGTCGAGGCGCGCGTGGACACGAAGGATTGGCAGGCGCGCCTGACGAACACAGACATCGACGCGCGCGAGCAGGCCTTCGATGAGTTGGTGGCGCGCGCTCGCCAGGACACGAGCTTGAGCCTCGCGCTTCAGTCTTGGTCGCAGGACCCTGCCGTGCCAGAGCTCGCTTGGTGCGCACGGATGGCTCTGCGCGAATTGCACGCCAAGCGCAGCAGGCCCATGGCGATCGCCTGGGTGCCGCGCAGGGGACCTGATGAGGGCTCGCTGACCGAGGCTCAATTCGGATCGTCCACCGCCCAATCCCTTGAATCCGGAGCCGCCCCCGTCCCGGAGCAGCTGCGCAACTTGGACCCGGGGGGCGTCTTGCCCCTGGCGGATCGCAGGATGTTGAGCCTCTCGGCTCCCCGTGTTTTTGGGATGCCTGTCCCACCCGGCTCGCAGCACATCGAGTTCCAACCGGAAGGGGTGACCCTCGTGGTCAAGCAATTGGACCAGGGCCAAGTCCGGGTTCGAAAGTACGCGGACAGCAGTCTCGAATCCTTGCTGAAGGCCCACCCGGAATTGCGCGGGATGATTCCTGCACTGGCGAGCATCAACACTCGTCAACAGTCCATGACATTGCTGCGCCAAGGGAACCACATGCAGGGAGCCGCGGGCCAGTGGATGCGAGCTGGAGTCGAGTCCCCGGGGAGCACCTTCCAGATCGTTCGGGGCGGCGCCCCACGGGGTGCAGAAGCCAACGCCAACGACCAGCCCAGCCGACTCATCCTGGGGGTCAAGGTGACCGCCCTTTCCCTTTCGGAAGCGGAAGGCCGGCTCTTGGGTCCAGGTGTCGGACTCGTGATCGAACGCCGTGAACCGGGGAGCATCGCGGAGGCCCTCGACCTGCGTCGGGGCGACATCTTGGTGGAGTTGTTCGGGCAGCAACTGTGCAGCGCCGAGGAGATCAGCCGGCTCTTGCAAGAGAACCAAGGCAGCGCCGTGACCGTCAAGTTTGTGGACCGCGACGGCATCGAACGCGAGCGCACCTACCAGCCAGCCGCGCCAACAAAGCGCTGAGTCGGCCGGGTCTCTAGAAACCTGCGCCACAGATAGCGATCCGCGAGACACCGATCCTCGAAGGGCCAGCGAACGTGGGACGCTCGTGGCGCGAACCGGGGGTTAGCTCAAACCCTGGCTACTGCTTCAAACCCTGAAGGCGGCCTAGCACTTCTAACCAAACGCCGTGTTGCAGGCTCGGAAAGGACCCCGCGGGTTCCTCGATGACCTGCACGCTTGCGTCCCTCCCCGCACCTTTCAAGATGCCTTGAGCCCAACGCGCATCCGCGAGCCCCAGGGAGTTGCTCGCGCGCATCAGGAAGTGTCGTCGCAGGTCTTTCTTTCGCAGCAGATCTCGACTGTCCCGTTCACTCGCGACGCGCCCGTCGATCTGCGTGAACGATTCGAAGTACCCGCTCGACATGCCCGCGGCGTAGGTTTGCCCGGGGTTGGATCCGTTGCCGAAGCCGATGCCATGGAAGCGCTTGCCCGCCACGTTGTGTTCGCGCAGCACCTTCTTGAGTAGGTCCTCCAGGGCGTGGTGGGTGGGGTGCGTGAACCAGCCTCGCTCGGGGGCCATGACCAGCAAGACCATGCTCCCTTGAGCGCGCGTTGTCCCGTCGAGGAATTGGTCCCGGGTCCAAGCGCCGGCACGCGGGCCGCTGCCTGCCGCGAAGAAGACAACGGCCGGGTATTCACGGTCCGCCGCGTAGTTTTTGGGCAGCAGCAACGCGTAGGGCATCTGCACTCCGTTGCGTCCCTCGTTGTGCTCGAACTGGCCGGGTTCTGGGATGGGGACGTTGCCACGGGCCAGGGTCTTGACCAGGTCGCCGTCTTGGGCGATCCAATCGAAGTCGAGGTAGCCCGCATGAATCGCCTGCTTGAGCCTCTGTTCAGCAGACTCGAGCTCCGAGAGTTGCTCGTAGCTGCAGGCCATGTTGTAAAGCACGGATGCCTTGGGGCCAGCGTGTTGCAGGCTCTTCTCGTTGCACTCCAAGGAGCTGCGATGGTCCCCTTGGCCCGCGAAGCAATAGCCGAGCAAGTACCAAGCCAGGCCGTTGTCCGGCTCCTCTGCGAGGATCTCCCGGTAGTCGCTTATGGCTTGGACCCAGCGCTCCCCGTCCAAGTGGCGGCGAGCTTGAGCCATGCTGGGAGCGTCTGAGGGGAGGACGGTGAGCAGGGTCGTTAGAAGCAAGGAAGCGATCATGGCGGTGGGACGGCAGTTGGAGAAGGCGGGCCCTCTTTGGATGCATCCGACGCGCGCCGGGACCCAAGCAATCCGAGGATTCCTCGAGGTTGGGCCGCCATCAAACCAGGAGCGGGCTCCTCCGGAACCTGCAACCGGGTGGTCCTAAGACCTAGAAGCCGGGCTAGGCTTTCGTACGGCTAGCGAGGGCCGTTTCGCACTTCGTGCGCAGTCGCATGGCCTTCTGCACGTCATCGTTCTCGAAGGGCTGGGTGGTCATGCTGAGGAACTTGTCGAGAGCCGCGATGGCCTCTTCGTAGCGCTCCAACTCGACCAGCAGTCCGCCCCGTTGACTGTGGATTTTCGCCACGCTGGGGTCGAAGGCGATGATGGCATCCAAGGACTCGAGGGCGTCCTCCGGCCGGTTCAGCTTGCCCTTCAAGATAGTGGCCGAGTGCAGGTGAATGGCCATCTCCAAGCGATCCAAGTCGATGATGTTCTTCGTCATGCGCCGTTCCTCCTGAGGGGAGATGTCCGAGCGCTTGCGGCGCTCGTCCCAGAACCGGCGGTCGTCACTGGTGATGCGGATGATGGCATCGCACCAAGTGAGGGACTCTTCGTAGTTGCCCTGCAAGGCGGTGACGCGCACCAGGCCATTGAGCACCTCTGTATCCGTGGGCTGCAACTTGAGTGCTGTCTCGTATTGCTTCTTGCTCTTGGCGAAGGACTCATCGGCGACCTGCACCATTTCCGCCGACCGGGCCGCCGGGTCGGAGGCTTCAGTGAAGCGCAGACCGCTGGCCACTTGTGCTGCGCTGTCGGAGTAGTTCACGCCTTTGCGCTCATAGGCGGCCGCCAGGGAAAGCGGCACCCGAAAGTCGTCATCCACATCCAATTGCTCGAGGGTGTAGACCGCCTTCAGAATGCTGTCGCGGTCGCCCCGTTGAAGCAGGGCGCGTCCCAAGTAGAGCCGCAAGAGGAAGTGGTCCTCATCCAAGGCGAGCCCCTTCATGGCTTGATCCTGGGCACGCTCCCATTCGCCCATGGCGAGGTAGCGACCGCAGTTCTCCTTGTAGGTCTCGATGCGCCGTGCGCGTTCCTCGCGCGGCAGTCGGGTGGCGCAGGAAGTCACGGTCAGGGTGGCGAGCAGGGCTCCCAGAAGCGTGAGAAGCAGGGGGCGGAGAGTCATGGAGTTGCGTTCGAGAGAGGTCATGGGGAGAAGCTTAGCAGCCACAGGGCCAAGGAAGGCCCGCACGCCAGAGAATCGAGCGGTCGGAGGGGACTAACCCCCCTGGTTCCCGCGGTTGCTGGAATTGTGGCCTACGAGGGGATTCCCGGAGGGACCCGGCGGCCCGCTTCCCGAAACTGCCCGAGGAGCCCTCTGCGCTTCGGGCCCCGACTCCGGGGCTCACTCCGGGCCGCGTTGGGGCTTCAAGAGGCGGGCCAGGCGCGCCGGTTCCATGCGCACTTCCAAGGTTCGCCCGCCGGACAAGGTCACGAGCCCTGGCTTCGCGCCGCGCGGCTTGTGGATCATTTTGCAAGGGGCCACGTGCACGCTGGCCTTGGCGGGATCCTTGAGTGGCGAGAAGTGCACGGCCAAGTGCGCAGCGTCCAACAAGTCCTCGATGGGGGGCTCGGCGGCCACCTGGCTCGTTCCCTTGCCCTTTTGCTTTTTCTGGTTCGGCATGCGCACGACCACGTGGCTGCCCGGAGCGTTCGCGGTGTGCAACCAAAGGTCGTTGCCCTTCGAGTGCTTGAAGGTCACCGCGTCGTTGTCCTTGGCCGTGCGACCGACGCGCACTTCAAAGCCACCGATGGTCGTGAAGGAGCGGTAGGGGATGCGCACGCTGGGGGCCTTGCGTTTGCGCTCGTCGGCTTCTTGCAAGGGGTCGAGCAAACCTGCGGCGACACCACGTGCGTCGATTTCCGCGGGCTCTTTGTCCTCGTCGTCCGCATCGACCAGCAGGGCTTCCAAACCGTTGACGCGCGCTTTGGCGAGTTCGAGCTCACGGGGCAACTCGCCCTTGGAGCGCTCGAGTTTCTTGTAGCGATCGAACAAGTGTTCCGCGTTTTCCTGGGGGCTGCGGCGTGGATCGAGTTCGATGCGGCGCGTGGGCTGGCCCTCTTCGTACCAGTCTTCGAGCTCGACAAACTTTGCGCCGCGGGTGACGCGGTGCAAGTTGCCGGAGAGCAACTCCCCGTCGAGTCGAATGCGTTCCGATCGATCGCAAGCTTCGAGTTTGCGCTCTAAACCCCGGAATAGGGAGCTAGCACGGCTGAGCTTGCGTTCGACGCGGCTGCGCAACTTCTTGCGTGCCGCCCCGTCGTCGCGCTCGCTGGCTTCCGCGCCCAGGACGGATTCAACGCGCCAGGAGAGCGATGCGATCGGGGGATAACCCGCTTGCACGGCGGGCGGCGCTTCCGCGGGTTCTGAATACTGGTCTTCGATGCTCGGCGGACTGCTGGCACCACCTGCTTGACCCGGCGGAGCGCTCCAGGTCTCGCCCACGATCAGCCGCGGGTTCTTGTGCTTGCCCGGGGTGGGCACGAGCAAGGCGAGGATCTTGTCCGAGCGATCGGTCAAGACCAAGTTTGCGTGGCGGCCCGTCAATTCGGCGAAGAGCGAGCGCTTGCCGTTCGGTCCGCCCTCCAGCTCGAGCAGCGCGATGCGGTCTCCGCGCACTTGGCTCAAACCCACCAAGCGCGCACCGCCGAGCTCCGCTTCAAGGGTGCGATAGAAGGGCCCGGTCGGGCCCTTGCCGCGAAAGATGCGCCCCTGCTGCAAGTGCAAGCGCGAGGTGTCCGGGTCCGCGGACAGTCTCAAACGAAACACCGCAGGCCCTGTGCCCGGGTCGTCGGGCTCAAAGATGAGCACCGCATCCCGCGGGGGCAGGGCCTGCACGTCGCGCAATCGAAGCCCTACGAGAAGCCCTTTGAGCTCCTCGATGACTTCAGCAATTTGACGGGCGTTGAGACTCAGGGGCGTCCGGGCTCAGGAGAGCTCTTCTTCGACGTTGTAGCTCCAAGCGAGGTCGCTGGGCTCCCAATCGTTGAGATCGCCGGGCTCGGAGAAGAACAGAGCGAGTTCTTTGGTGGCGCTCTCGGTGCTATCGGATGCGTGCACCATGTTGTTCGAGAAGCTCATGCCGAAGTCGCCGCGGATGGTTCCGGGTGCGGCTTCGCGGGCGTTGGTGGCGCCCACCAGGGTGCGCACCACGGCGATCGCGTCCTTGCCGTCGAAAGCCATGGCGACCACGGGACCCGAGGTCATGAACTTGACCAGGTTCGGGTAGAAGGGGCGTGCCGCGTGATCGGAGTAGTGCTGCTGGATGGTGTCCAGGGGGAAGCAGCGCATCTTCATTCCGACGAGTTTGAGACCCTTTTGCTCGAAGCGGCTAAGGATCGGGCCAGTGAGGTGGCGCTGAACGGCGTCAGGCTTGAGAAGGACGAGGGTGCGTTCCAAGGGAGTTCTCCGCAGGAGTTGGTGCCCAGGGGGCGGGATGAGGGACGGGCGGGGTGCTTTCGAGCAAAGGAACTGCCCGGAAATTTCGGCGCGAACTTTATCCTTTCTCGTGGCTCCCGAATACGCCTTGACCCGAAGGGCGCGCGGGAATCCCAAGAAGTTCGCCGTTGTCCCTCGCCGGACCCCTGGGAATTCTCGAGGTCTCCAGTGGAAATCCCCAAGGCACGGGTTGACCTGCGCGGGGCGAACCCTACTCTGTTCGCCGTCAGAACACGAAATCGGCTAGCGAAGCCCATTTCGCCTTCTGGCACGCCCTCTGACAAAGAACGCTTCGAAGCCCGCCCCAACAGGCGGTACCCCTCCTACGACACCACTTCTCAGTTCCCCCAGGACGACGCGCTCGGCCCGGCGGATCGAAAGAACTTCATGCGCCTGCCATCCGATCCTCCGCGCGAGAACATCGGGATGATGACTGCTTACGGACGCTACGCATCCCTGGGCATTCAGCTGACGGCAAGCATGTGCGTGTTCGGTTGGATCGGATACTGGTTGGACGGGAAGCTCGGAACTCGTCCCTGGCTAATGATCCTTGGTCTGATGTTGGGTGCAGGTGCCGGGTTCTACGCTTTGATCCTCACGGTGAACGCTGGCATGAAAAGCGAAGCCGAGGCTCGCGCTGCCAAGGCCGAGGCTTCAGAACCGGGCACAGATTCAAAACCGGACCAAGACAAGTAGCGAGCATCGCCCATAGCGAGACTCGACTGAGCAGTTACGCGACCCGACAGAATAGTGTATAGATCCGGAGGGCCGGACTGCACGCCTGGTCACTGGACCAGCTGACCCTACCAACTCCAACAGAACCCGACCCGCGAGGGACAGGAACCCCACCCACTCCCATGGCCCGAACAACAATCGCTTGCCTCGCTGTGCTCTGCATCGCCGGGTTGACGTCTACCCAACTGGGTAGTCGTGAAAGTGGTGGTATGTGGGCGGGAGTGCTTTGCGGGTCTTCGGTGACCATGCTCGGGGCCAGCTGGGTGCGTCACACCTTCATGCACCGGCCGAAGCGCGCCTTCAACGCCGTGATCGAGACCTTCTTGTTCAAGATGGTCTTCGTCATGTTGGGTGCCCTTTCTCTCCGTTATATCGAAGCGGCCGCCGCACGTGCCGATTGGAAGGTGTTCCTCGTGGCCTTCGTCGTATCGGCTTTCATCATTCAGACGGTTTCGGTTTTCGAGAGTGTGCGACTTCTAGGCATGCGATCGAGACAACCCGAGACTTCCAGCCCTATCCATGGCGAGCACATCCATGCTGATTCGGTGCTCGCAACGTCCCAGGCTGAGTAGCCCTTCCTAAGGACCGACCAAACTGTGAACTTCCTCCGCCCGATCCTGGCCCTCCTCGTGATCTTTGGTGCTTGCTTCGTTTCGACGAGCTATTCTGAGCACCACAGCAACGAGAACGTCTTCCAGCAGCTCTACCTTCACCTTGTGCCCGCTCGCCTGGTGCAGCAGCATCCCGCTGCTGAGCACGGGGACCATGCGGTGGCCGAGAGCTTGATTGCGGTCCCCTTGCCGGCTTACCTGGCAATCCTCGATCCGCACGCCGGGGAAGGCGGCGCCCATGAGGGTCATCCCTCTTTGGCAGTGACCAACCTGCAGGTCTTCCAGCTCGCTTCGGTGCTGCTGGTTTTCATCCTGTTGGGCGGCATTCCGTCCTACCTGCGCACGGGCAAGGGCGACTACCTGACGCGACTCTTCACGGGTTTTTCCATGTACGTTCGTGATGAGATGATCGTGCCAGTCATGGGGAAGCAGACGGGGCTGAAGTACACGCCGTATTTCTTGTCTCTGTTCTTCTTCATCTTGTTCATGAACCTGATGGGGCTTGTTCCAGGCAGCGCCACGGCGACCGCGAACATCTTCATCACGATGGCCCTCGCGGTGATCACGTTCTTCTCGATGATCATCTGTGGGATGATCGTGCAAGGCCCCGGCGCCTTCTGGAAGAACCTCGTGCCGCACGTACCCGCAGCCCTTTGGCTCCCGATGTTCCTGGTCGAAGTCATCGGCCTGGTCGCTAAGCCCTTTGCGCTCATGATTCGTTTGTTCGCAAACATGACGGGCGGCCACATGGTGGTGCTTTCCTTCATGGGGCTGATCTTCTTCTTCGCCCAAGCTATGGGTGAGGGTCTCGGCTGGGCCTCTTCGCCGGTGGCTGTCGCTTTCGCCGTGTTCATCATGATCATCGAAAGCTTCGTCGCTCTCTTGCAGGCCTACATCTTCACCCAGCTCTCGATCCTCTTCGTCAACGGCTCGATCCACCCCGAGCACTAAGGCCAAGCAGACTCAATCCCAAAACATCCCTTCCTACGGAACGCCGGTCCCAGTGGCCAGTCGCCCGGAGGGGAACACCAAAACACCTCGAAGGAAGACTTGCCCCATGGCAAGTTCTGAGAACGAGGCGATCCGTTCCTAACCAGACAGAAAAGACCTCGAGCGACTGTTCCAGTCGCCAATTGGAGAAACGATTAGAATGAACCTCCCCGTTGAAGAAACCGCTGGTGCCGTTGTTGACATCGCCAAGATGGGTGCCGGCCTTGGTGCTGGTATCGTCGCAATCGGAGCCGGTATCGGCATCGGCCGCATTGGCGCCGCCGCAAACGAAGGCATCGCCCGCCAACCTGAAGCAGCTGCGGACATCCGCGGCGGCTCCATCATTCTCGCGGCGTTTATTGAGGGTGTTTGCCTCTTCGCCGTCGTTGTGACGCTGCTGATCGCGATCTTCTAGTCGATCCCAGCCAGACTCGAGGAACGGGCCGAGGGGTGTCTCTAGCGGACATCCCTTGGCAACCGCCCACCTCGAAACCCCCGTCTCCATCCAGGACCCCCTGTCCATCAAGGACTGGGTGCAACGGGATCCAAACACTTCGACTCGACCACCAGGCGGCCTTCGGTCCCCGTGCTGATTCGTCAGCAAACCCCACATCAACGCAGCGATGCTCAATCCTTTCGCACTAGCTCTCCTCTCGGAGGGTACTGCCTACAATCCCATGGATGCCGCCGGCTTCGGCGGAGTCATGTGGACGTGGATCATCTTCCTTGTCGCACTTCCCCTCATGTGGAAGATCGTCCTTGGACCCGTCACCACGGCTTTGTCGCAACGTGACGCCCAGGCTTTCGCCGCCATCGAGAGTGCTGAGAAGGCTGCCAAGGAAGCGGAGAAGGTCCGTGCTGAGGTCGAGGTCAAGCTCGGCGAGGCTCAGGCCAGCGCTGCCAAGATGCTCTCCGAAGCCCGCGAGCGAGCCGAAAAACGCGAGCACGAGATCATCGAGCTCGCCAAGAAAGAAGCCGACAGCATGCGCGAGCGTGCCAAGGCCGACATCGACGCCGCCAAGGACCAAGCGCTCGCGGCGATCCGCGAGGAAGTGGTGGACATCAGTCTCGCCGCTGCCAGCCAGGTCCTGAAACGCCGGGTCGATGCCGAAGACGACCGCCGCCTCGTCGCGGAGCTCGTCAGTGCGACCGCCCAGAAGGAGGGCTGAGCCGTGATCGTCGATCCGGTAACGACTCGCTACGTCGAAGCGTTCTTCGAGCTGGCCTCTGAAAAGGGCGTCGTCGACGAAGTGCGTGCGGACGTGGACATGATCGCAGCCGAGGTGGGCGACAGTGTGGTTGGCGCATGGATTTTCAATGCCCGCGTGCCGCTCGAAAAGCGTCGCGCCAAGGTTGAGGAACTCGTCTCCAACTGCAACCCGCTGACCCGCGACTTCGTCGGTTTGCTGTTCGTCAAGAACCGCGCCGACGTGCTCAAGGACCTGGGCGCCGCCTTCCGCGCGAAGTGGCTCTCCAGCCGTGGATCCGTCGAAGGCGTCGTCGAAAGCGCTTTGGGCTTGAAAGCAGAGGACATCTCTAGCTTGTCGGCCTCGATCGGTGCCAAGCTCGGCAAGGAAGTGCTCCTGCGCAACAAGATCAACTCCCACCTGGTGGGGGGCGTGCGAGTGCTCGTCGACAACAAGCTGATCGACTTCTCTGTGGAGGGTCGCATGGCGGGCCTTCGCCGGAAACTGATGGAATGCGAATTGCCCTCTGTAGGCTGATTCACACTCCGGAGCGCTTGGACGCTCCGACCCAACGAACACAACTATTCTCATCAGGACGAAGCGCTTCGCCCGTCCTCACTAGCCAGAGCGTCCTCAGGACGCACAACACGCAACGGAAGTACAACGATGGACCTTCGACCCGCTGAAGTCACTTCGATCCTAAAGAAGGAGATCGAATCGTATCAGGGCGAATCCTCAATGCAGTCAGTCGGCACCGTCCTCTCGGTCGGTGACGGTGTGGCACGAGTCTATGGACTCGACGACTGCATGATGAACGAGCTGCTTGAGTTCCCCGGCGGAGTGCGCGGTGTCGCGCTCAACTTGGAAGAGGACAACGTCGGTTGCGTGCTCTTGGGTAGCGCTTCTGAAGTTCGCGAAGGCGACGAGGTCCGGGCAACCGGCCGAATCATCTCCGTGCCCACGGGCGACAACCTGCTCGGCCGCGTGGTGAACGCTCTCGGTGACCCGATCGACGGCAAGGGCGACATCTCCCTGAGCGAGTCGGATTACCTGCCCATCGAGCAACCCGCTCCTTCCGTGGTGGAACGCCAGCCGGTGACCCAGCCCGTGCAAACGGGCATCAAGGCCATCGACGCCATGATCCCCGTGGGACGTGGCCAGCGCGAGCTCATCATTGGTGACCGCCAGACCGGCAAGACCGCGCTCTGCATCGACACCATCCTTTCGCAGCGCGCGACGGGCGGTGGCGATCCTTCCAACCCCGAGCAGATGCTTTGCATCTACGTCGCGGTGGGGCAGAAGCAGTCGACCGTGGTGGACGTGGTTCGTCGTCTCGAAGAGCACGACGCCATGAAGTACACCATCGTCGTCTCCGCTTCGGCAAACGACGAGGCTTCGATGCAGTACCTGTCTTGCTACGCAGGCACCACCATGGCCGAACGCTTCCGCGATGAGGGCCGCCACGTGGTCATCATGTACGACGACATCTACAAGCAAGCACTGGCCTATCGCCAGGTGATGCTCTTGCTGCGTCGCCCCCCCGGTCGTGAGGCCTTCCCCGGCGACGTGTTCAACTTGCACAGCCGTCTCTTGGAGCGCTCCGCAAAGCTCTCCGACGACGCCCCGAGGATCAACCCGCGCTACAAAGCAGGTGGTGGTTCCATCACCGCTCTGCCCATCGTGGAGACCCAGGAAGGCGACGTTTCGGCGTACATTCCTACGAACGTGATTTCGATCACCGACGGCCAGATCTTCCTCGAGTCCAACCTCTTCAACTCGGGCATCCGTCCCGCGGTGAACGCGGGCATCTCGGTCTCCCGCGTGGGTGGTTCGGCGCAGATCCCGGCCATGAAGAAAGCCGCTGGTGGTCTTCGAATCAACTTGGCTCAGTACCGCGAGTTGGCCGCTTTCGCGCAGTTCGGTTCTGACCTGGACGCCGCGACCCAAGCGACCCTGACCCGCGGTGAGCGTCTGGTGGAGATCCTCAAGCAGGGCCAATATCAGCCCGTCTTGGTGGCTGACCAGGTCATGATCGTGCACGCCGGAACTTCCGGTGGACTCGACAAGGTACCCGTCAAACAGGTGCAAGCCTTTGAGAAGACCTTCCTGGCCTACATGCGCGACACCAAGCCCGAGGTTGCCGAAGGTATCAACTCCACCGGCAAGCTTTCGGACGAAGGCAAGCAAGAGATCGAAGCCGGCGCCAAGGCGGTTGCTTCGCAGATGGGCTACTAAGCGCATCCCCGCAAAGCAGCTTCTTCACCCTCCGTTTCCTAAGCGCCACGAAAGAGTAACTCCCCATGGCTTCCGTTAAGGAACTCCGCATACGGATCAAATCCGTCGGCAACATCAAGCAGATCACGCGAGCGATGGAGATGGTCTCTTCGACCAAGCTCCGACGCTTCCAGGATCGTGCCGTCTCTTCCCGTCCCTACGCGGAAGAGATCACGGGCTTGGTTTCGGGACTCGCTGCGGTCTTGGGACCGGAAGTCGCGGACAAGCCGCTGTTCAAGAAGGGGGCCGGCGACAAGCTTTGCATGTTGCTGATCACCTCGGACCGCGGTCTGTGTGGTGCCTACAACACCAACATCTTCGCCCAGCTGGAGCGTTACATCGCTGCAGCCAAGGCGGATGGTGTGGACGAGAAGGACATCGATTTCCTGGTCTATGGCCGCAAGGGCTATCGCTACCTTTCCAAGCGTGGCCTGACCGTGGAAGCTTTCCTGGTCGAGCCGCCCCTGGAGAACATCGACTTCGCACAGGCCGCTGCCACATCAAAACAACTGATGGTGCGCTTCCTGGACGGCAAGTACAGCCGAGTCGACATCCTGTACAGCGCGTTCCAGTCCATGGTCAAGTACGTGCCGCGAGCGGTGCCGTTCTTGCCGGTGGAGCAGGAAGGTGTCACCGAAGGAGAGGAAGCTTCCATCTCCAAGGACAGTGACGTGATCCTCGAGCCCGATGCCGAGACGATCTTCGATTCGCTGATTCCCCGCTACCTCGAGATTCGCATCTACAACGCGTTGCTCGAATCCTTGACCTCCGAGTACGCCGCACGTCGCTCTTCCATGAAGGCCGCGACCGACGCTGCAACGGACATGCAGAAGCTACTCAAGGGCCAGTACAACCGACTGCGCCAAGAGGGCATCACCAAGGAGCTGCTCGACATCGTCGGCGGCGTGGAAGCTCTCAAGTAAACCAATTCACCAGCAGTTCTAACTAGAACCAAGAACACGGGCTCTGTCTGAGCCCAAAGGCCAGCGCCAAACCCAAATTGTCAACGATGACTTCCACGACTACCGGCACCATTGCCCAGATCTTCGGCCCCGTGGTCGACGTGCGCTTCCCAGCCGGCAAGCTGCCCGCGATCTTCAATTCGCTCACCGTTAAGGACGAGGAGCGCGAAATCGACCTCATCCTCGAGGTGGCTTCTCACCTGGGCAACGACATGGTTCGTTGCGTGGCGATGTCCACCACGGACGGTTGCCGCCGCAGCATGCCCGTCACCGACACCGGTTCGCCCATCATGGTGCCCGTTGGCGAAGTGACCAAAGGCCGCATCTTCAACCTGTCCGGGACGCCCCTGGACACGTTGACCGCGGGTGAGTTCCACGCGGACACCCACTGGCCCATTCACCGCCCGGCCCCGACCTTCGCGGAACAGGAAGCTGTTTCCGAGGTGTTCGAAACCGGCATCAAGGTCGTCGACCTGCTTTGCCCCTTCGCCATGGGCGGCAAGATCGGCCTCTTCGGTGGTGCAGGCGTCGGCAAGACCGTGCTGATTCAGGAGCTGATCCGAATCACCGCTGTCGAGAAAGGCGGCTTCTCCGTGTTCTGCGGAGTTGGAGAGCGTACCCGTGAGGGCAACGACCTCTGGCTCGAGATGAAGGAAGCCGAGTACAAGAACGACGCCGGCGAAACCGCCTGCGTGCTCGACAACGCCGTGCTGGTGTTCGGGCAGATGAACGAGCCTCCCGGAGCCCGTCTGCGCGTGGCGCTTTCCGGTCTGACCATGGCGGAGTACTTCCGCGATGAGAAGGGCCAGGACGTGCTGCTCTTCGTGGACAACATCTTCCGCTTCGTGCAGGCCGGTTCTGAGGTGTCCGCACTCCTCGGCCGTATGCCTTCCGCAGTGGGTTACCAGCCGACCATGGCCTCGGAGATGGGTGCGCTTCAAGAGCGAATCACCTCCACCAAGAAGGGCTCTGTGACCTCCATGCAGGCCGTCTACGTGCCTGCTGACGACATCACCGACCCCGCGCCGGTGGCGACCTTCGCTCACTTGGACTCGACGATCCTTTTGGACCGCGCGATCTCCGAGCTCGGCATCTACCCGGCCGTGGACCCCTTGAAGTCCACCTCCCGGATGCTCGACCCCAACGTGGTCGGCGAAGAGCACTACAACGTGGCCCGTGGCGTGCAGGAAACCCTGCAGCGCTATGCGGACCTGAAAGACATCATCGCCATCCTCGGTGTCGAGGAACTCTCCGACGATGACAAGCAGGTCGTGCACCGTGCCCGCCGTATGCAGCGTTTCTTGGCCCAGCCGTTCTTCGTGGCAGAGCAGTTCACCGGTACTCCCGGCCTGTTCGTTCCCCGCGAAGAGACCGTGCGCTCCTTCAAGGAGATCCTCGAGGGCAAGCACGACGACATGCCTGAGAGTGCTTTCTACATGATCGGTAGCGTCGACGACGCCCGCGCCAAGTTCGAAGCCAGTCAGGCCAAGGCTTAGTCCTTCCTCGAGTCCTTACGTAACCAGGAATACCCATGGCTGAAGAACTGACCCTGCGCGTGATCACGCCCGAGAGGATGGTGGTGGATACCGCTGCCAGCTCCGTGCAGATCCCTGCCATCGACGGCTCCATGGGGATCTTCCCCAAGCACGCTGCCATGGTGGCTGCATTGGACTCGGGAATGATGACCTACACCGCCGCTGGCCAGACCCACTCGGTGTTTGTCGCTGGAGGCTTCGCCGACGTGCGTGACAACACTCTGCGCATCTTGACCCCGGCGGGCGAGCCCCCGGAAAAGATCGACGAGGAGCGCGCCCGCAAGGCCGAGGCCCGTGCCCGCGAACGCCTCAAGCCGCAACGCTCGAACATGACAGCCGAAGAGGCCGCCATCGACATCGTGCGCGCCAACGCCGCCCTGCACCGCGCCATCATGCGCCTCAAGGTCAGCCAACGGGGCAGGCGCTAGTCCAGCGCCCGACCCACGAAGAGACAGCTGCGCGCCCCCTGGGTCGCGCAGCTTTTTTCGTGGCTACTTGCCGGTCGGGCCTCTATCTGTGGCACAGGCTAGGTCTCGACCATCACCTTGCGACGATCTACACGCGTGCCGGATCAAGACGCGGGAGGGACCGACTCCCGCAAGGATCAACCACCGCGCCGGATGCTCGACGCGCCGGATGAACCCACGGGCAAAGTCAATAGACCAAGAGGCGCGGCTCGGTCATCTCTTCCATGGCATAGCGCACGCCCTCGCGGCCCAGGCCAGAGTCTTTGATGCCGCCGTAGGGCATGCTGTCGAGCCGGAAGCCGGGGATGCTGTTGATGATGACGCCGCCGACTTCGAGGTCTTCGTGGGCTTGGCGCATGTGGGCCAGGTTGTTGGTGAAGACTCCAGCCTGCAGACCGAAAGCACTGTCGTTGGTGCATTCGATGGCGGCGCCGAAATCGGCCACTTGCTCGAGCACAGCGACGGGCCCAAAGACTTCCGCGCAGCAGACCTTTTGAGCCGCAGGAACGTCGGCGAGCAGGGTGGGCGCGTACAGGTTGTGCTTGGCGTCTTGGATGCGCCCGCCCGCCAGGACCGTAGCGCCGCTGGCCTTGGCCTCGCCAACCCATTCGGCGATGCGTTGCAGGTGTCCGCTGTCGATGATCGGACCGACTTGAATGCCCTTCTTGCTGGGGTCGCCAACCTTCACCGTCTTGATCTCCTTCAGCATCAAGCGCTTGAAGTCTTCGAAGACGGCCTTGACCACGACAATACGCTGGGTCGAGATGCAAATCTGGCCAGCGTACAGGAAGGCACCGACGGCGATCTGCTGGGCGGCCTGGGCCAAGTCGGCGCTCTCATCCACCAGCACCGCGGCGTTGCCACCGAGCTCGAGGGCCACCTTCTTTTTGCCGCAGATGGACTTCAAGAACCAACCGACCTTGTCGCTTCCAGTGAAGGACAGCATGGCCACGCGCTCGTCGCGCACGATTTTCTCGGCGACCTGGTTGTCACAGACGAAGGTGCTCAACACACCTTTTGGGTAGCCCGCCTGCTTCACTAGCTCGCTGAAAGCAAGGGCCACCAGCGGCGCCTGGGGCGCGGGCTTCAGCAGCACGGGGCAGCCGACAGCCAGGGCGGGCGCCAGCTTGTGCAGCACCAGGTTGAGGGGGAAGTTGAAGGGCGTTATGCAGGCCACCGGGCCCACGGGAATGCGTTTGGTAAAGGCCGACTTGCCTTCCCCCGCGCCGTAGTCGACGGGCACCACCTCTCCAGCGAAGCGCACGCACTCGGTAGCGGCGGTACTCAGAGTGGCTAGGCAGCGATCGATTTCCGTTTGCGCGTAGTCCAGGGGCTTGCCGGCTTCCGCCACGATGAGGTCCGCGAATTCCTTGCGGGACTGCTGGAGCAGGTCGTGCAGTCGTTGCAGGTGATCTTGACGCTTGCCCGCGGACCACTTCGAGAAAGGCAAACGCATTTCATGGGCGGCTTGTAGGGCGCGTTCAACTTGGGCTCCGGTCGCCAAGGGCAACTCGGCCAAGGTCTTCCCGCTGTACTTGTGAAGAACCACCAACGAGCCCGTGCCCTGGGCAGTCCACTTCCCGGCGATGAAATTCTGGGAGTGAAGAACGGAAGTGAGCGATTGGCTAGGCATGAGGGGGAGATGAGAAAATTTCAACCAGATGAGCCTGGGGAAGAAAATGATCGAAAGAGGTTGTCAGATGGGTGCCCGGCCAATCCAAAGAGAGCAGGCGAGAATTCGGGTCCCAGGTGCTCGTGTAGAGGGTGCCAAAGGCTCGCTTGAAGTGGCTTTGATAGAGGGGAGGCCGAAGGAAGAGCCCCGTGAGGGAGGCCTGGGTCACGTGGGGCATCACGAGCTGCGCTTCAGCAAAGGCTTGCCGCTCGCGGGTCTTGGTGATGGCTTCGTACTGGGGCCAGGCGACCTTTGTTTGATGGTTGGTGCAGACCGCATGACGGTGACGAGTTATTCCACCACCGGCTTTCAGATGCAGGACCCGCCGATCGCCGCAGCGATCGAGCAAGGAAACGTTGTACGCCATGTGCACAGGGACTCTCGCGAAGGCCGCAATGGCTTCCTCGACCGTTTCGCAAGTCTCGAGCACATAGCGAATGAGCAGCGGAATTCCGAATCCGGGAGCGACGGTTTTGTTCCCACCAAAAGTCAGGGAGGCAACCAGCCCCGCATCGTTCATGCCGTCCAGCAAACCCCATGCGCAGTCACTTACGCCGATGACGGGCCGCAACCAATCACTGGCGAAGATCTTGCCCTCGAACCAGCGTGGGGCGTAGTCATAGTTGCGGACCAGAATGGGGCCTTGCGGTGCATCCCAAATAGCCTGGGTACAACCCGCCATGTAGGCGGGCGGGTTGTAGAGGGAAAGGAACCGACAAGCGAGATCCCCTTCCCCGGCCCAGCGACAAACCTGCCGATAGATAGGAGCCAATTCGGGCATGAAGCGCTCGATAGCGTCCAGGCACGTCGGGTAGGCAGGGCGTTTGCTGGGCCCGTCGCCCAGATACCAACGCTTGTAGTTGCGCCAGGTGCGCTTGAAGTTTTTCTTCCAAGCCCCACCCGTAGCGTCGATGCGCTCGAGCGCAATAGGCAGTTGCATTACATCAGTTTGAAGGCGGCGACCTCGTTCGCTTTCGCAGCAGCCTTAGTCGATGCCTTGACGGCAGTGCTCTCGTAGAGTCCGTGAATGCCCTCGATCCAAGCCTTGGCGCGTTCACTCAAATCGCCCTCGTCGGTCATCAGACGGCCACGCATGACCAGGATCCCGATGTCCGCGCCTTCGTAGAAGTAGTCATTCACTCGACTGATTCGCAGGAAGAACGCCTCGTGCTCCGTCTCGACGGCACGACGGTGCGTGTCCATGCGGTCGTACTCGAGCCCGCCGTCAGGATCCATGCGCCAGATGCCGGAGCGCGGTGCCTTTGTCACTTTTCTGACCGTGTCCTCGGTGTGCTTGATGATCAGCTGGCCCCAGGAATCACAGTTCTCCGGGTGCGCCCAACGCCGATTGATCACGTTCGTGTTCAAGGTGTAGGGGTGATCCATCCACTCGAGAATGTGGAACAGGAACAGCGGCATGTCGGACAACGCGTAGAGGGCGTGATTGGTGATCGAGCTGGCACCGGTGACCCGCGGGTTGAGCTCGCCCAAGTAGAGCTCGCCGTTGTCCTTGTCGATCAAGAAGTCCAACTCGAAATAACCCTTGTAGCCCTCCTTGCGAAGTTGCTCGCCGAAAAGCCGCGTGTAGTCATGGGCTTGCTTGCGCAACTTCTTTGGAAAGGCGTCGGGATAGATCTCGTTGCCACACCAGCCACCCTTGTAGGGAGTGAGTTCTTTGAAGCCAACCAGTTCCGTCATCAAGGGGGCCACAACCGTGCCATGTCGCGTGACACAGGCTTCGATGGCGGAGCCGTGACAGTTGATGCGCTTCATCACCTTGACTTCCTTCTCCGCGGCGATTTCCTCGGCGTGCTTCGCGAAATCCTCCTCGCAGGTAATGAAGTAGGTCGTGTGACCGCTATCGCCGAAGGGCGTTTGAACCACCAAGTCGGTTCCGAGGTGTTTGGACACGCGGCACAGCTGCTTGTAGTCCTTGACCTTCTTGAGCACGTAGGGGACACAGGGCACACCAGCGCGCTCGGCGATGCGGTTGGTCTCGACCTTGTTGTCCATGCTGGTGCGCATGGCGGCGGAGGGGAAGCAGACTTCCAAGTCGAGCTTCTTGGCCAGTTTTTCCGTCTGCTCATCGAACATCAAGAACAGGGCCTTGGACTTGACGCCCTTCTGCTTGCGGCTGTCGATGTAATCGATCACCTCCTTGTGCTGGAGCAGGTAGTTGTTGATGTCTTCAATGCCCTCGAACTCATCGTGGGGCACTTCTTCCTGGGGCGCGAAGACGTTCGGGTGAAGTCCGTCGAAGCACTCGATGTAGCAGATGAACTTGAATCCCTTGATCCACTCGTCGGCGCCCAGCAGGTTGAAGTTGGTGGCGCTGATGAAGTAGATGGGCGTGTCGTTGGCGTAGAAAAAACGACGGATGTCCGGCAGACCCCGCAGGACCTTCTTGGGCTTGGTTAAGCTCGTGGATGCCGATGCCTTCTTGGCCGTCTTCCTTGCGGCCTTCTTGGTTGCTTTCTTGGTGACCTTCCTAGTGGTCTTCTTGGTTGCTTTCTTGGCGACCTTCTTAGCCGCCTTCTTAGTGGTCTTCTTGGTGACCTTGCGCTTGGCTGCTTTCTTACTCATTTTTGGAGAGGGGGGAGTTGGGGTGGTTGAGTCTGTTGGCTGGCGGAAGAGCGTCGTCCACCCATGGCCGAGAATGTTTTTTGACGGTTGAGCACCGTGTCGGCGAACACTCGCAATCCGAGTTCGGGCCGGTAGCCGTGGATCTCTTTGACGTCCAAGGCGAGTAGAAACTGCAGAATGGCCCGGCTAACAACCTGGCCCGGTACCAACACGGGAAAGCCGGGTGGGTAGGGAATCACGAAGGAGGCCGAAACTAGTTCCCGATCCTTCATCGCGTCGAGGCACTCGTGCAAAGGAACGTAGTCGCAGTTCTTGTCCCGGTAGGCCAGGAAATAGGCACCGCGGATGTCCCCACCGGGGACCCCCGGAACCGCTTGGAAGCTGGAGTGAAAGTGACTGAAGTCCGGTAGGGGCGGCACCTGCTTGACCAGGGAATCCACGCGTCCCGCACGAATCGCCAACTCCCTGCTCGTCAGGGCGCGCACGTCTTCGTCCAGTTGTGCAGCAATCTTCAAGATCACACTCATCAAGTACAGCACCGAGCTGCGGGTCGTTCCGATGTTGGTCATCAGGAGGACCGTGTTGCGTGAGGTCTTGTTGATCTGAATGTTGTACTTGTCCATCAAGTACGCGTTCTTGAAGGTATCGCCGTCGATGCCGGCCTTGCCGACGGATAGCGTGATCTTCGTCGGGTCGAGCACGAACTCGTCGTGCTCCCAAGAGTCCTCCATACGATTCCAGCCATGGTCTCGCTGGTAGTACTCCGTCAGGTTGGAGGAGCGGAACTCGTTCGGGATCAAGTCGCCGACCGTCAGCACTTCGAAGTAGCGCCGCAGTTGCGGGTTGCTGTCGATCTTGGCGCGCAGAATCATCGCTAGTTCGATGCTCTTCTCGACCATCTCGTAGCCCTCGAACACCACCTGCCGACGTCCAACGTCCAAGGACGCGAGCATCTGGTAGTTGGGAGACGTCGACGTGTGCGTCATGTACGCCTCGTGAAAGGTGTCCGCCGCGCGCCGCTCGAAGTCTTCATCCCAGATGTGGATCATGGATCCCTGGCGGAAGCTGGAGAGGGTCTTGTGCGTGCTTTGAGTGGCGTACACGCGAATCCGGACTTTGTCTGGATCCGGCAACCGTGGGCATTCGCCGTCCTTGAGAGAGGCGAGATGTTCCTCGTACTCTTGGCGGTAGCCGCTTCCGTTGTACTTTTTGTGCAGCTCCCGGGCGACGTACATGCCTGTGCGCTGCTTGTACGTGTAGGTAAAGCCAGCGAAGGCGAACCAGGCCTCATCCCACAGGAAGATGATGTCCGGCTTGATGGCCAAGACTTCTTCCATGACGCGCCTGACGTTGTAGACCAGCCCGTCGAAGGTGCAGTTCGTCAAGAGCAGCATCTTGACTCGGTCCAGTCGCCCCTGGGCCTTGAGGTAGAGCAGCTTCTCCTTGATCTCGCGTAGGGGCACGGCCCCGTACATGCTGTAAGCCTCGATTGGGTACGAATCGAGGTAGACCGGGAGCGCCCCGGAGAGCACCATCCCGTAGTGATGGGACTTGTGGCAGTCTCGGTCGATCAAGACCAAATCGCCTGGCTCTACGATGGCTTGCACCACGATCTTGTTCGCCGTGGAGGTGCCGTTCGTGACGAAGAAGGTGCGCAGGGATCCGTAGGTGTCCGACGCCATTTCTTGGGCGTGCTTGAGGGGACCGGTTGGTTGCAGCAGGGAATCGAGTCCACCGGTCGTTGCGCTGGTCTCTGCCAAGAACATGTTGCGCCCGTAGAAGTCGCCAAAGTCCTTGATCCAACGGCTCTTGAAGACCGAGTTGCCGCGCGAAATGGGCATGGCGTGAAAGACGCCTGTCGGTTGCTGGCTGTACTCCTTCAGGGCTGTGAAGAATGGGGTGCGATAGCTTTCCCGGATGCCTCGCATGATGGCCAGGTGCAATTCCTGGACGTCTTCCCGGCGATAGAAGATGCGCCGAAAGGTGGAGAGGGTTTGATCCTTCAGGTGCGTGAGCGCCGTGTCGGTGACGTAGTACAGGTCGAGTTCAGGGCGGAACTTCTTGATCTTCCGTCCGAGCAATGGGCCGAGGTCCGCGCTGTTTGCGTTGGAATGGTCGATGCCCAACACGTTTTGCAGGTAGGGCCGCAGCTCCTCGGTGATGTTCGTCGACTTGAACGCGGGGGCGTAGCGAATGACGACCGCATGGATGTTGAAATTGAAAAGCGCGGCGATCAGTGCGTCCTGAAAGGAGCGAACGACCACGAGCTCGTAGGTGAATTCGTCCTCCTCCCGTTGCATGGCGCGGAAATTGGCGCGCAGCGCATGCTCTTCCTCTCGGGAGAGTTCTTCGACGATGAGCACCTCGAAGTAGTTTGCGCTGGCCGTTGGTTTGGGCAGGACTTGGCCATCTGCTTGACCCGCCGTGTCCTCGAATTCACAGGCATCTTGCGGGTGACCTCGGTAGGAATCGCTGACGAGTTCCTTCACGACGGTGGCAACGCGCTTTGCTAACCAAGTGGACTCAGAACGTCGCTCACTGTCCCTGAGCTGCTCGAGTCGATGGATTCCTGGGTGGGCGAAGTACTGCTCGATGCACTCGAGCCGCTCCATGAGCTTTCCAATTTCAGTTTGCGTCTTGGAGTCTGGATCAGAGTCCTGATCTTCGCGGCTCATGCGAGCGGTCGCTTCCTTCAGCTCATTCCATAAGTCAACGCGCAGTTGGCCGATGCTGTAGTGCTTGGCTGTGACGTCCTTGAGGCGCTTGGGAACCTTCGGTGAATCAATGGCCATCGAATCTATTCGTTGGAGTGCAGGGCTAGCTTGTTCCCTTCCGTGTCGATGAATAGGGCGAAGAAGCCAGCTTCGCCTAGGGCCGTCTTGCCCATGATGACCCGTCCACCGGCGTCTTCGATTTGCATCAGCCCATCGGCCAGGTCGTCACCCGCGTTCAAGTAGACGATCGTCCCTGTGCCGGAGGGAACGCTGCCCGGTCCCTTGACCAAGGCACCACCGGTGCCCTCCCCAGGACAGGGGAAGTAAGCCATGGCATGCTCCCCGTTCTCGGTGACTTCCATCTCGATCGAAAACACCCGAGAATAGAACGCCACAGCGCGAACCATGTCGAGCACCGGGATCTCAAACCAGCTAAGCATGGGGGGCCGCGGCGTTTGCCCAGGCGGCGCTTCCTCGGACGGCAGGGAAGCTGGGGCAGAACTTGGCTCGACGTTCGATGATTCGGATCCGGATGGTTTCACGCTCGACTGACTCCTTGGGGTTGGTTGAACTGAGCGGGAACCCTAGGAGGGTGCCCGCTCGTAGGGGGGGAGGGCTTCGGTTTAGGGCGCTTCTTTGCGCGGCCCGATCGTCTCCGGGTGCGGCACGATGTGGTGCATCTTCATCAGTTGCTCGAGCCGCGCGGGCTTTTGCAGGGGGCCCAAGGTATTCAGGTACGCCTGCTCCTTGCCCTCCTCGTAGATGTCGAAGTGCACGTTGCGGTCCCGGAAACTCTTGAGTGGCTGACCGAGGCGCAGCACGCCATGTTCACGGCTGCGACTGACGCGCTCCATGTCCACTTCGATCGGGATCAGTTCCGGCCCGGTTCCGGCCTGGTACAGCACGCGACCGTCGGGGCCGCATACGATTGAGCGGCCTGTGCCGCCGTCTCCCAAGCCGTTGATGTCGAAGACAAAGCACTGGTTGCAGGCTGCTGTGGCTTGGGCGATCGAGAGTTCGATGTCGCGGTCGATGCTGCCGGTCAAGGTTGGGTGCAGAATGACCTCGACGCCCTGGACAGCCAGGGTGCGGGAGGTTTCCGGAAACCACATGTCGTAGCAGATGGTCAGACCGAATCGGCCAACATCCGGAACGTCCCAGATCAAGAACTCGCTGCCGCCGGTCACACCGACTTCGTAGGGCAGGAAGGGGAACATCTTGTCGTAACGTCCGACGATCTCTCCTTCTGGATTGATCACAGACGCGGTGTTGAAGATGGCCTCACCGCGGGTCTGGAACATGCTGCCGGGGATGAGCCAGATCTTGTGCTTGCGGGCCAGTTCCTGGAACTGCGCCTCCACCGGGTTCGGAAAGGGCTGGGCGTAATAGGTCAGCGGCCCGAAGGGGCACAGCTCGCTGTACATCACCATCTGAACCCAGGGGTAGACACTCATGAGCACTTCTAGTTTGTGCTTCATGACCTCCACGTTTCCGGGGCTGGCGGACACGGGCATTTGAACGCCAGCGATCGAGAATGGTCTCAAATGGACTCTCCTGTGGTGCGGCTGGGACTGGGGGTTGCGTTGACGATCCGATCCAATTCCTCGTCGATGATCGTCATGGCTTTGAGCAAGAGTTCGTCCTCGATGACGAGGGGCGACAAGACGCGGATAACGTTCTTGTGGGTGCCGGCGCTGATCAGGAGCACGTTGCGCTCGGAGCAGGCGGTCACGAGTTGTTGGCAAGTCGAGGCGTCGGGTCGGCGCGGATCTCCCTCGTGCACGAACTCCAAGGCGATCATGGCTCCCAGGCCGCGCACGTCACCGATGCAGTCGTGCTTCCTCTGCATCCTCAAGAAGCTCGCGCGCACGATGTCGCCCACGTGATTGCCGAGTCGATTGATATCGATCTCGTGCATGTACTCGAGGGTTGCCAAGGCGGCGGCGCAGGACACTGGGTTGCCTATGTAGGTTCCGCCGATCGTGCCTGGGGCTGCGGCGTCCATCACTTCGGCCCGGCCAATGACTGCGCCGATCGGCATGCCGGAGCCCAAAGACTTGGCCCAGGTCGAGATGTCCGGGAGCACGCCAAAGTGTTCGTAGGAACCCCACTTGCCCGTGCGACCAAAGCCCGATTGGATCTCGTCGAAGATCAAGATGATCCCGTGTTCGTCACAGAAGTCTCGCAGTCCTTCCAGGTAGCTTTGCGGTGCTACGTTGAACCCGCCTTCGCCCTGAACGACTTCGATGATGATGGCGGCGATGGTTTCCGGTGAGACCACGTTGCGGCCTGACTCGCGCAAGCGCTTGAGCTCATGCTGCGCAAAGATCTCCATGGTCATGCCGTCCCCGTAACGATAGTAGTTGGGGAATGGCAAGCGGTAGACCTCGGGTGCGAAGGGCCCACAGTTGAGTTTGTAGTCGACCTTCGAGGTCAAGGTCATGCCCATCATGCTGCGCCCGTGGAAGGCACCCGTGTAACACAGTACCGCTTGGCGCTTCGTGGACTGACGCGCAATCTTGATGGCGTTCTCAACGGCCTCGGCACCGGTGCTGACGAGCATCACCTTGGTTGTGTCCGTGGTGCCCGGTTCCCCGTGGGGCAAGAGTTCAGCCAGCTTTTCGCAGAGGGCGATGTAGGGCTCGTAGGTGACCACGTTGAAGCTCGTGTGCAAGAACTTCTCTGCTTGGTCTTGGATGGCCTTGACCACAGGGGGCGGGCAGTGGCCCGCGTTGGTCACGCCAATGCCGCCGACTAGGTCAATGAGTTCATTGCCTTCGACATCGACAATGGTCGCACCGTGGGCACGTTGGACGGTGGCAGTGTTGAACACACCAACGCCCTGGGGAACGATCCGCATGCGGCGTTCGAGGAGATCCTTGCTATTCATGGGAGCCGAAATCGGCACGATCAGGGGGGTGTGGGGTCCGCCGGAGCGCAGGGCGTCCGAGGCGGGGCAGCCGACTCTCTGGGGCGTCTTATCCTGCGGTCCTTGTGCTTCAACGGGTGGAGCTGTCTGGTTACAGGAGACCTAACTTTAGGAGACAATCAGCGCGCGGCAGCATAAGGTTTTGACCACGCCAAAGCAAGAAATGCGGACTTCGTTGGAAACAACCTGAATCCATTTCTTGCGGCGCACGTTCGGTCGCCATGCTGTCGTGCGCGTCCCCTGCTGGGGCGTGGTCGTTCGCTTGGCCCTGGCGGTCCGTTGAAAAGTCCTTCCGCGCCTGCTCGGCCTCCGGTCAAACGAGCTTCGGGGGTCGGTCGAGGTTGGGTTGTTTCACTCGTCGTGGTTCCATCGGAAGTGCAGAGATCCGTCTCCATTCCGCGAATGGCTGGCGAAGGGATGTGCGAATGGCTCAGGCGCTGGGCACTTCAGCGACAAGGTAACTCGCGCGCGAACTGGACGAACTCTGGGCCGCGCTGCGGATCAACTGAGCTCTTGATGGGCGGGCTGGAGCCGGGCGCGAAGCCGGCTGTCCGGTGTGGAAGTTTGCGCTCGTCTCGCAGAGGCGAGGCGCTTCAGTGCAGACAGCGACGAGACTTCACCGTGCAGACAGAGGGGAGGCTCATCCGGCGTAAGGGGGAACACTGCAGGCGACACAACGAGTTGACTTCGGGCGGACCTTGCGAGTGCCGCTGGCAAGCCATGAACGCTGATCAAAACGACGCCTTCGCTCGCCCATCCATGGCCTGCACTCGGGCGGGCGATTGGGGGCGGGGTTCGACAGAGACAACGCGCGCGGGCGATCGTTTGCCATCGGGGTTGCACGGGGTCGAGTGCTGGCAGTTGAAAGCCCCGCAGGTCTGGCCCGCAGGGCGGAAGGCCCAGGCTACGAGTTGCCCGGTGCGGGAATTCCCTGCTGCTTGGCGGCATGAATCCCACCGTCTTGGAGGAAGGAATCCCATGCCGGCAGGGTCGGGCAGGCGCCCACGCCAAGTGGCCGTTGAGTAGGATTTCGCCTATTGGAGAGGCGGCCTGTTGCAGGGCGGGGTAATCTAAAAGGATATATCGATCCTGAATAGAATGACGCTCCAAAAATCAGCCCCTCGACCCTCCTACGCCCGTTTGCGAGCCCTGAGCTTGGTGGCCGTGCACGTGGCCATTCTGCTCCACATTCTGCATTGGAAGCTGAATGGCAGGACCTTGGCGCCGCTGGAACTGAACGAGCTGATGTACACCCTGGAAGCGGGCATCATCACCGCCGGGTTCCTGTTCATGGTTTTGGTCTGTGCCTCCGTGTTGGTTTTTGGGCGCTTCTTCTGTTCATGGGGTTGTCACATTCTGGCGTTGCAAGACTCCTGTGCTTGGCTGATGCGCAAGCTGGGCATCAAGCCTCGAGTGGTGCGCGTCAAAGCCCTGGCCTTGGTGCCCTTGGGGGCCATGCTCTACATGTTCGTTTGGCCTCAGATTCAGTTCCTTTGGTTCGGCAGGCTGCGACCGACTCTGCACACCGCCGGAGAAGCTTCCGGTTGGGCGTCTTTCGTGACCTCCGACTTCTGGCGCAACCTTCCGCCCCCGGGCATCGCGCTGCTGACCTTCGTCTTCTGCGGCTTCGTGATTGTGGCTTTGATGGGGGACCGCGCCTTCTGCAAGTACGCTTGTCCCTACGGTGCGATCTTCGCAATTCTCGAGCGCTTCGCCCCCGGCCGCATTAGCAAGACGGGGGACTGCAACGCCTGCGGACTCTGCACAGCGTCCTGCACCTCGGACATTCAGGTTCACCAGGAACTCGCCACCTATGGGCAGGTGGTGGACAGCGCCTGCTTGCGAGATCTTGATTGCTTGAACGCTTGTCCGGATGCCGCCATTGGATTTCGCTTTCAGAAGCCGCCGATCTTCGGTCGAGCCACCTTGCCAGGGTCCAAGCCGGTGCCCGCCAAGGCCACGATGTTCTCCCGCGCAGAAGAGATCTGGTTCTTGCTCAGCTACGTTCCGTTGGTTTGGATTCTGCGTGGACTCTACGGGGTTGTGCCTTTGCTCTTGTCCTTGGCCCTCGCGGGGATGATGGGGTACCTGGGAGTCATCGCCTGGCGGCTTTTGCGCACGGACTCCGTCAAGCTCGTGCGCATCCAACTGAAGAGCCGGGGCCAGTTGCGTTCGGGCGGACGCCTGGTTCTGGCCATCAGTGTTCTGATGATTGCCTTTCTCACGCACAGCGCTCTGATCCAGCTGCACACGTCCCGCGCAAAGCAGGCCGTTGCGGCGCTCTCCGAGACACCCGACCCCCAGCTTGTGAAGGATGGCCTGGAAGCCTACGGGTTCATCGATAGTTGGGGACTCTTGTCCACTGAGGGGAGCTCCCACGGCCTAGCCCTCTTGCACCGGGCCCAGGGCGACTTGTTGATCGCCGAGAACAGTTTCCCCGGAGCCTTGAACGCCTACTTGCTGGCTGTGCAGGGCTTGCCCCAGGATCCTGTGCTGCACTTCAATCTGGGACGCTTGTTGTCCCAAGCCGGCCGTCCCGAACAGGCGATTCTGCACTACCAACAATCGGTTGCGCTCTCTCCCGACGATCCGGAGGGCTTGAACAACCTCGCGTACATGCTGTTGGGAGTTGGGCAGCCAGTGCAAGCGGAGGCCCATTTGGTGCGCGCCTTGAGCCTGAAGCCCGACTACGCCAACGCGCACTTCTTGCTGGGGCGTTTGAAGTACGAGGGCGGGGCGCCCGAGCAGGCGATGGGGCACTTCCGACGGGCCGCTGAACTCGACGCGAGCCTGGCGCAGTGGCTGCGGGAGTTCGAACTCGAGGAAGCCGAGGCGAGCCGCTTGCAGGGCGCGCCGCGCTAAGCACAGCCAAGGCACGCGGCCTGGGAGCCAGCGCCAGAGATAGCGGCCCGACCGGCGGCCTGGTTGGAGGACCGTGTTCCGCCAAGGGCGCCCCAGGACCTTGATCAGCAAGGACAGCTGGCCGGGAGCAAAGGGGCAGATAAGGGGTTCTTGATCCCCGGACCTGGCAAATCCTGCAACGTGCTGGAATGGCACCAATAGGTCCTGAATTCGGCAGTTTGGCCTTTGCCGAGTCCGACGTGCTCTCGCGTTCCCAGTTCCGCACCCGGATCAGGGATAGTTCTGAAGCAAATCCGCGTTCCTCGCGATGAGCAGGGGTCGACTCTGCCCTGCGCTTCCCGCGCCTCGGGGTCGTCTATTTCCCCACCACCTCGTTCAGCATTCCCCCATGTTCTATCGACTTATTCTGGTCCTCCTCGCGGTGGCCCTGGCCAGTGCTCCAACCTTCGCTTTCCAGGGTGGAGGCACTCCGGGCGGCGACGGTGGCTTGTTCGGCGGCATCCCTGAGATTGGGATGAGCTCCGGGCGAACAGCCCTCACGTTGCTTCTGTTTGGCGTGCTGCTGCTGACTCGCTCGCCCCAGGAGAAACCCGCGTGAGTGTTCCGCTACAAGTCGTAGCGCACCTCCAACACCGGCCGGAAAAATATTCCGGCAGCCCCTTGGCGAGCACGCGCAAGTTGGTTTGGTGCGCTCTCGCCTCGCTGCTGTTTGTTGAAGGTCAGCTCATCACTGATTGGTTCGACATCGCTGCTCTGCGATCCAACCCAGCCCTGTGGGCAAGGATCCTGGAGCAGACGCAGGTCGCCTTTCCATGCGGCATCGCGATCACCAGCGCCTACTTCATTTTCGGCCGCCACGAGTTGGTGAACGCGGCACGATCCATGGAAGCAGAGAGTCGAGGTTGGCGAGCCTGGGTGTTTCTCGCTGGACACTTCGTCTGCTTAGCCCTGTTCGTGGGCGTGACGGCTGCGCTCTTCGGAGGCAAGCCAATGGGGCCCAATCTTGCTTGGGCAGTCTTCGCACTTTGGTTGGCTTGCGGGTCCCTCAGTCTCGGTCTGCTCCTGTTGGTTGCCCTGCCCGCGCGCGTCTGGTGGAGTCTCAGCAGTCGCAGTGCCTGTGCCTTAGCGCTTGGGATCGGTGTCGGCGGCTTGGCCTGGATGACGGGGCAATCCACCGCGCTCGGACTTTGGCACCCGCTCGGGACTTCGACCCTGGAGTGCGCCTACGGCCTGCTGTCGCTGCTGACCGGCGAGGTCGTCTATGACCCGCAGCACTTCATCATCGGAACCCAGAGCTTTCGGGTCAGCGTCGGGATCGGTTGTTCCGGCTACGAGGGCATTGGCTTGACCTGGATCTTCTTGAGTGTCTACCTGTGGCTTTTCCGCAAGGACCTGCGCTTTCCCCATGCGTTGCTCCTATTGCCCTTGGGAACCCTCGTGGTTTGGACGACCAACCTGATTCGGATCGTCGCGCTGATCTTGATCGGCGACAAGTGGTCGCCGGAGTTGGCGATCGGCGCGTTCCATACGCGAGCTGGATGGGTGCTCTTTTGCGCAGTGGCTCTCGCCCTGATCGCCGCGGCCGGGCACTCTCGGTTCTTCCAACGCTCACGAGAACTGGATCGGTCTAGCTTCTCCCAGAAGAACCCTGCGCTAGTTTGGGTATTGCCCCTGGTGCTCGTGCTCGGCGCCAGGCTTGGAACGGGACCTTTCACTGCGGATGGGCGCGGTCTGGCGGGCCTCGCCATGTTGATGGGCGCATCCGCTATCTGGCACTTTCGTGAACGCTACGCGGCCACGGTTCGGAAGCCCTCGTGGCTGGCCATTGGTGCGGGGGTGGTGGTGTTCGTGGTTTGGTTTGCGCTCGCGCAGCCAGGGCCGGCCCGCGAACCAGGGCAGAATCCCTTGGTCGATAGCCTCTTCAATCTTTCGCGTTTCGCAGGAGTGGCGCTGGTGGTCCCGATCGCCGAGGAGCTCGCCTTTCGTGGCTATTTGGCCAGGCGCTTGATCAACGCGGACTTTCAAAAGGTCCCCATGGGCGGCTTCACCCTAGTCTCCTTCGTGGCGACCTCGTTCCTCTTTGGACTGGCTCATGAGGAGTGGCTGTTGGGGATCTTTGCGGGGCTGGTTTATGGAGCCGTGCTCTATCGGCGACGCAACTTGGCGGATGCGATCGTGGCCCACGCCGTGACCAACGCCTTGCTGTTCTTCGCGGGCTAGGAGCTTGAACATCCGACGGGGAGTCCGTTGCCGAGCTGCGCGTGGAATGCAGGGCCACAGGGGCCAGCGCAGCAGTCGAACCATGACAAAGGGCCCGCCGAACGAACTGTTCGGCGGGCCCCACTTTTCACCACTCTCCCCAAAAGGTCGCGTCCTAGATCCTATGGGAGCCACTCGGTCGGGGCAGATTGCTTACGGCAAGAACGTCACACTCACGCCATCGCTCAAGTCGAACTGCGCAGCACCGGCGGCGGGGTCGCGGAACCAGCATTGGAAGTACCAGGTGCTGCCCGCAAGGATTTGGCCACTCGGTTGCGGGGGCGCGTTGAGGTCCAGGTTGTGTTGCATTGCACCTGTGCTCGAAGACACGTGGACAGGCAGGCGGAAAAGCCCCACGCCGCCGGCATCTACGCAACGCACGCCGTTGCCGAAGGGGACCTGAGCCGCCGCGGCACCGTAGAAGAAGAGCCCAGGCTTGTTCGCGGGCAAGGACCAGGCGCGCAGCAACACCGAGTTGTGCGCCAGGTGGTCGCTGCCGGTCGCAGCCATGGAGGCTGTAGAGCCAGTGGAGTTGTTCGTGCTCGTGCAATGCACTTGGCCGATCACGGGCAAGTCGACGGTGATCAAGTGCGCGACTCCCTCTCCAATTTCGCCCACAAGGATCTCCGCTTGTCCGTCCCCGGTGGTGTCGCCGATGCCAATGGTTGCTGCACCAAAGCGCCGGGCACCACTTCCGACGGGGCCGTCGATGTGGGCGATCAAGCTGAAGTCCGCGCCCGAGAAGACTTCCACGTTGCCGGGGGTCCCGGGGATGGGGTTGGTCTTGTGATCAGCGCCGACCAAGAAGTCCGGCACTCCATCGCCGTTCACGTCACCAGCGGCGGAAACGGACTCGCCCAGGTTGGCCCCTTGATAGGGACCGTTCTTTGTGAAGAGCGCCACGTTGCTGGGAGGATTGGGTTCGCCGGTATAGAGCCGCGCGCCACCAATGCGTCCGCCTTCGAGGGGGGAACCGACCAGCACATCCACATAGCCATCGCCGGTCACGTCGCCCACGCTCGCCAGGCTTCCGCCGAACCAAGTCCAACTCGCCTCGCCCTTGATGACGCGCAGTACTTGGCCGTTGGTGCTGTTGACCACCTGCACTTGCGGGCTCGTGTCGCTTGGACGGCCTGCGGCGAATTCACGGATTCCATCGCCGTTCAAGTCGCTCATCAGCGCGAGGCCAAAGCCTAACCCACCATAGGCCTGTTGACCATCCATCGACCACAGGGTCGCGCCGTTGGCTCCGGAGAAAGCATAGATGCGTCCTGCGTTTTCTCCTGCGGTGGTCGAACTCGCCGGAGCGGACACGAGGAAGTCCGGAACCCGATCGCCGTTGATGTCGTCCATGCCGAGCACCTCGTACCCGAAGGTGATGCGGTCGCTGGGGTCGGGATGCGCGACGCTGAAAATCAAACTGCCATCCACGCCGGAGATCAGTTCCGCCGACGGAGTGCCGTTGGGGTTGTTGAAGCCGATGATCGAAACACCGATCACCAAGTCCGGGACCGTGTCCCCGTTGACGTCGTCGATGGGGGAAATCGAGTCCCCATACTTCGTGCTCGGCTGGGTGGCGCGCAAGGTGTAGAGCAGGCTGCGGGTCGCTCCGGAGTAGACGTTGACCCCCGAGGGCTCGCTGGGCAACCAGTGAACGACGGTGGGGTCCGCGATGGCGAAGTCCGGCACGCCGTCCCCGTCGAGATCCCCAAGGCTCGCCACCGTCGCCCCAAACACTTGGGTCAGGGCGGGGTCCGAGAAGGTGTTGACCACGGTCTGGGCCGTGGCGGAAACGGGCGCGAGCAGCAGGGAGCAGCTGAGTAGGGGAAGTTTCATGGACGAGTCATCGGGAGGTGTGGGGGCTCAGGGCCCCGCGAGGGCAGGTTAGGTGTAATTAATTACACTTCCATAAACCCACCCGTGCGGTCTCAGGCACCGAAGAGTTTTGGCATTTACGATATTGATGCCAAAAAGACCGCCTTCGCCACCTAGGGCACCCCGTGCGGAAACCGGGTCAAAATGGGCATTCCTTCCCCTCCGCATTCGGATTAGGGGAGACACCCTACCCCGTGGGTGTCACAATCGTTTTGTAGCGCGCCCGAGGAGTTGGCGTGCGGACCCCCGAGCAAAACATCGACAGGACTCTCCTTGGCCAATTGGCGCTCCCTCGCCAAATGGTCGACCCGGAGGAGACGGAGCACAGAATGACCAATTTGCACAGCAAGGGCCTCTTCGGCCTGGCTTGCGTACTCACCGTCCTAGCCAGTTGTGGCAGCGATTGCGATTCCTTCGTCCAGGAGGCCGTGACAGGCACCGCAACCGACACGTTCAACATCAACCTGCGCTTCGATGACGACACCCCTTACGACTACGAAGGGGTGCAGGTCTTTATCGATGGGCTGCTCGTTGGCCTGACCGGTGAGGGCGGTACGTATGAGCACACCTTTGCGGACACAAACGTCCACGAGATCCGTGCCCTGCACGCGCAGACCAGTCAGGGGATCGTCATGCACGACGCTGGCTCGGGAAGCTCGAGCGTCTTTGTTCCGATGACAGGCGATCTGGGACGGCCCGGTCGTCTCTTCGTGGAGCAGGTTCCTGCGGAATACCTTCCGGGCTCAACCACGAGCACCTTGGACCTAGCGCTTGTGGGTTCTTCTGGTGTCCCCGTGGATATGCAGTCCGCGGTCGTGGTGGTGCGCGACTCGAAGGCGGCGAGCTTCGGCGTCAAGAACGTCACCGATCTGTTTGAGATTGACGGGCCCGGTTCCTTGACCCTCTTGGACACCCCCGCGCTCTACGATGCTATTGGGGAGTTCGTCAACGCTGTGGTCATCAGCGTGCGCGCAGTGGATACAGACGGCGCCCGCGTGGCCGCCGCCAAGAACTTCTTCTTTGGCCAGCACACCCTGGATCTAGCCTTGGAAGCTCCGCCTTCGAGCCTCGGCTTGGACGTGACGGACTTGGAAGTGAGCCTGCGCTTGGTCGGGACAGACTCCGTGTTCACAGCGACCACGGACGCCACCGGTCAGGTTAGCCTGGTAGACATGCCCACGGGCACGTTTGAGATTCTGGTCGAGACGGAACTCGATGGGGAGTACTACACCGCAGCCTACGTGTACCCGATCGAAGGAGACTCTTCGCTCGGTCTGGTGGTGCTCGGGTTGCAGGATGTGTTGAGTGGCGTGTCCGTCGTCGCGACCACGAGCGCCGCCTCGTCCAGCGCCTCGAACGCCCGGTATGCTGGCGACGCGGGCTTGCGCACACCTTCGCCCCTCGCCGGTCTCTCCGCAGGAAACGGACAGGGGCCCGAGGGCACCCTTCAGGTTTCCGGTGGCCTTGAGAATCAAGTGGTGGTGGCCTTTAGCGAAGTGCTGATCGATCCGGGCACGGAAACCCTCGGGGTGACCTACGAAGTTGTCTCGGAGGAGTATCCCGAGTTCGTTCAATTGCAGGAGGGCAAGAGCGATACCTGGTCCGTGCGCGTCTACAGCGCCCAGGGCAAGTTGCTCTTCAGCAACGCTCAAACCGTCAACTCTCAGCTGCGCGCCTTCCCCACGTGGATCCCCGGTTCCAACCCGGGAACAACGGGACTGATCGATGACGAGGTCGATTTGGCAGGTGTTGCTACCGAGGGCTCGGAGAGCATCTACTTGGTCATCACCTCGACCAATATCGGGGACGACCTCAATCCGACTTCCGTCTTCGCAGACATCGGCCAAAGCCGTTTTCTGATGCGGGCCGTGTCCGTGGATGCGGTTACGCCCGACTTTGAATGTGGCATTCACAGCCAAACCCAAGGCAAGCGCAGTGACCAATTTAGCCTGCCCTACGAAGGTGATTTCAACTCAGTCCAACGCAAGTTGACGGTCGACTTGATCGGCCGCCCCGAAGGGGTCTCGATCAACAACGTGAGCGTGGATGTGGTTGAGTTTGGCAACGGCAACATACACGCAAGAGTCGTGGACGAGGCACCTTCGGCCCAGGGACGAGTGCAGCATTTGGTGCCAGAATTTGGCAGGGAGCAGCTTGTCCTGACGGTCACCTACGACCAGACGAAGCCCTCGATGATGCCAGACAAGGGGGTTCCGCCCTTCGACCGCTTTGAGTATGTGGTCACGATTACGGCGGACGAAGGAATTCCATTGGAGGGCTCGCAAGGCAGCTACCAAACCGAGTTTTCGACCCCCGCCTTCCAAGCGTTTTGGAAAGCGAATCTGGATGCGCGCACGGGCTGCCGCGAGAGTGGCGGCGATGATTGGAGCGTGCGCTCAACCATTCTCTGGCTCAACGCGAACCTCGACGTGGTCCCCGCAGTGGATGACATCAACGGGGAGCACAATCGAAACCTTGGGCACGCGGAGCACGAGACGGGCAAGGCCATCAACATTCGTCAGTTCCCGAGTTCGGTGATCGACTTGCCCTCGGGTCTCAAGAACTACATCGCTTTGCGAGATGACGTGCGCCAGGCCTTCCTCGGCGACGCGCCAGCCCTGGGGCGGGTCGACGAGTGGTTCCAAGCGAACCGTGCGGGCTTCGCGGGCTTCGCGGGCATCGCTGCTGCCGGCGGCGTGCAGCGTATCTTCGTGGCCGAGAGTCCTGCGGGGAAAGTGCTGCCCGCGAACTGGTTCTACGACCTCTTCACGCTTGGAACGATCAGCGACGGCAAGGTGGAGCTCGACCTCCCGAGCGGCCCCTGGACTCATCCCTACGTGGGACGCTTGAAGGCAGCTGGCGGCCTGCTGGATCACTACCAGTTGAACCTCCACTAAGGGATCCCCTTTTCCCCTTCACTGGGGCCGGTCGTCGAGTCTCCACGGGGACCTGGCGGCCGGCCCCGGCAATTCTCGGGCAATCGCAGGAAAGGCATGCCGCTGGTCCTTGTGGTTGAGTGGGTTGATCTGGACAATCCCCGGCTCCCGCTCCACGCCCCTGCCCTTTCGCTTCAACCCCTCGCCAGCAGCAAGCCAATTTCGATGTCAACACCCAGCAGCGCGCCCTCCGAATGGCGGCGCACCCACACCTGTGGCGAACTTCGTAGCGAACACATCGGCCAAGAAGTGCGCATCAATGGTTGGGTCGACAGCCGCCGGGACCACGGGGGCATCTACTTCCTCGACGTGCGCGATCGTTATGGCTTGACCCAGATCGTGATCGATGAGGCTGTGGTGGGGGAGGTCAAGGTCGGTCCGGAATTCGTGCTCGCCGTGCACGGCAAGGTCGCCGCCCGCGAGGGGGGCAACGCCAACAAGAAGCTGGAGACCGGTGATGTCGAGATCGTCGCGAACCGCGTGGAGGTGCTTTCGACTTCCAAGACACCGCCCTTCGAGGTCATCGATGACTTGGACACAGCCATCGAGACCCGTTTGCGTTATCGCTACATCGACCTGCGCCGGCGGCCGATGATGAACAACATCGCCCACCGCGCGCGCTTCACCAGCGCCATGCGTCGGGCCTTCGACGACTTGGGCTTCCTGGAGATCGAAACTCCGGTTCTCAACCGCGCGACCCCCGAAGGAGCCCGGGACTACCTGGTGCCCAGTCGCGTGCACCCCGGTCAGTTCTACGCCCTGCCGCAGTCACCGCAGATCTTCAAGCAGCTCTTGATGTGCAGCGGCATGGACCGCTATTACCAAGTGGCGCGCTGCTTCCGCGACGAGGACTTGCGCGCGGACCGCCAACCGGAGTTCACCCAGTTGGACATGGAGATGAGCTTCGTTGAAGAAGAAGACGTCTTCACCGTTTGGGAAAAGGTCTTGGTGCGCACCTTCAAGGAGGCCATGCAGATCGACGTGCCCACGCCCTTCCCGCGCATGCGTTGGTCGGAAGCGATGGAACGCTTCGGCCTCGACAAGCCCGACACGCGCTTTGGCATGGAGCTGGTCTCCGCGGACGAGTGGGCCTTGCAGTCCGAGTTCTCCGTCTTCAAGAGCGTGGTCGAGGACGGCGGCCGCGTGATGGGCATCGTTGTGGCCGGAGGCCGGGACGGAATCAGCCGTGGCCAATTGAAGCCCCTCGAAAAGCGCGCCAAAGAGTTCGGGGCCAAGGGGCTCGCCTGGTGGAAGCCAGGCCTCGAAGGCGGCGCTGCCGGACCCCTCGCGCGCTGGTGCGAAGGGGAGCAAGGCGAGCGCTTGAAAGAACGGATGGGGGCCACGGACGAGGACCTCTTGCTCTTCTGCGCCGACAGCCGCGATGTTACCTGGAGAGTGCTCGGGGAACTTCGATTGCACCTGGCGCGCCAACTGGAATTGATCCCCGAAGGCCACTGGGACTTCCTGTGGGTGACGCACTTCCCGATGTTCGAGCGCGACGAGGAGGCCGGCCGCTGGACCTCCTCACACCACCCATTCACCGCCCCAGAGGACTGGGAGTTGGCGGGGGACCCGGCCGAAATGGACAGCCGGGCCTACGACTTGGTGCTGAACGGTTGGGAGCTGGGCTCTGGCTCCGTGCGGATCCACCGCGGGGACGTTCAACAGAAAGTCTTCGGTTTGCTGGGCATCGACGAAGCGCAGCAGCAGCAGAAGTTCGGCTTCTTTCTGGAGGCGCTTTCTTACGGGACGCCGCCCCACGCGGGCTTCGCAGTGGGCATCGACCGGCTGGTGGCCCTGACCTTGGGCCTCGACAACATTCGGGACGTAATCCCCTTCCCGAAAACCACTTCCGCCGCTGACTTGATGTGCGCCGCACCCAGCGCAGTGGAGCCCGTGCAGCTGGAGGACGTTCACATTCAGCTGCGGCCGGGCGTGGGAGCGAAGCCCGCAGCGGCGGAATGAGGGCAGCCGGTGCTAGCCTTCCGCGGCCCCGAGCCCAAACAATTTTCGGCGGATGGGCGCGGAATTTTGACTGGAGTAGCGCCCGGACGATTCCCGGCCTATGCTAGGCGGTCTCCTCGGCGCGATCGAGGGGACATTCATGAGGACTTAGCGGCCCGCTCCGTCCCATTCCCAGACATTGAAGTAGGAGATTCGTGAGGGCACAAGACTACCGTCGTAACCGACAAATCCGCGTTCCTGAAGTTCGGCTCATCAACGAAAAAGGTGAGCAGGTTGGAGTTGTGGAAACCCGCGAGGCCCAGCGCATGGCCGATGATGTGGATCTCGACTTGGTCGAGGTTTCACCCACGGCGCGCCCGCCCGTCTGCAAGATCCTGGACTTCGGCAAGTTCAAGTACGACACCCGCAAGCGTGAGCAAAAGGGCGGTCAGAAGAAGACCAGCTCCCAGCTCAAGGAATTGCGCGTGCGTCCCGCCATCGACAAGCACGACTTGGGTTACCGCCTCGACCAGGGCCGTAAGTTCCTCAAGCTCGGGCACAAGGTCCAGGTCGTTTGTATCTTCCGTGGGCGCCAGATGCGTCACCCGGAGCATGGCTACAACGTCATGACTCAGGTCGTGGAGATCCTGGCCGATGTGGCCAAGATCGAAGCTCCGGCCAAGATGATGGGACGACGCATGACCATGCTGCTGAGCCCCCTGCCGATCAAGGTCGGGACCAAGGGCATCGCGGATGGGTCACCTCCCAAGCCGCCGGCTCCCAAGCCTCCGCGTCCGGCCGATGCTCCGCCGCCGCGCAAGAAGATGACGCCAGTGGATGCGAAACCCGCGCGGAAGATGACTCCTGTCGATCCGCCAGCTGCCCGCGAGCTGACTCCGGTCGATCCGCCGGCTCCCAGCACGGAAGACTGAGTTTTCGGGCGGAGTTCCACCGAGTTCTCGTATCGGCTTTTTCGTGCTGGATCGGCTCCTAGTCGGGCCCGGCACTTGAGTCGACCCGGCTGCGAAACCAGCCGGGCAACGGAGCTCACCGACCGGTCGAGTTCCCCAGTCGGACGAGCGCACGCTGCCTTCACAGGCGGGCCCCCGGGGTTCGCCTGCCGTGCATTGAGCCCCTTCGTTCTCGCTGAGTTTCTGCCCGCGGGCGCGGCTCTTGCGATCCAGCCAGACTCCTTGGATCAGGCCGAACTCCAGCGGGGGACCGCGCGCTTGCAGGGGAGTGGAACTGCTCCGCAGGGCGCGGGCCCAGGGCGCGCAGGGACAGTCGGGGCCCAATCCCCCTCAACTTTTGGTCCCAGGGGCGTCCAATGCGCGCTTGTGGCCTCGAAATCTGGCCCTGGAGGCTTGCAGATCCCCGGCGGATCCGTATCCTTCTGCCCTCCAAGTCCGAGAGTTTTCCCACCGTGAATGTCGCGGTGGGAGGGCGCGCGGCTCCCGCAAGCGGCCCATGGCATGCTAGCGCGCGGGGTTTCTCCGACGGGCCCAAGGGTCCACGGAAGAGGATTGTCATGCCGAGAATAGAACCCATATGCCCAAGATGAAATCGAAAGGAGCCGTCAAGAAGCGGTTCCGAGTGTCCAAGAACGGCAAGGTGTTGTCCAACCGACCCAGCCGTGGCCACATGAAGGCGAAGAACGATTCGAACGCTCGCCGCAAGCTCAACACCTGCCTGATCCTGACGCCCACTTGGGGTCGTCTGATGGCCCGAATGATGGGGAACCGCTAGATGGTACGCGTAAGCTACGGCGCTCCGCGCCTCCGGAAAAAGGCCCGTTACTTCAAGGCAGCCCGCGGATTCCGCGGAGGCCGTTCGAAGCTTTGGCGCACCGTTCGCGAAGCGATGATGCGGGCTTGGGCCTACTCATTCCGCGACCGCAAGCAGCGCAAGCGTCACTTCCGTCGTCTCTGGATCGTGCGCATCAACGCCGCGACCCGCATGCGCGGCATGACCTACTCGCAATTCATTGCAGGTCTCAACAAGTCCGGCATCACCCTAAACCGCAAGCAACTCGCTGAGTTGGCGATTCAGGACGCGGCTGCCTTCGACGCCATCGTCGAAGAAGCCAAGTCGGCCCTGGTGTAAACAGACCTGCCCTGGAGCTTCGGCTCCGCTAGATTCCTTCGGGCCTCCGGGGCTGTGCAAGGAATCGACCACGCCAAAAAGGGCGAGTGGCTTCTGCCGCTCGCCCTTCTTTCTTGAGTTCCGAGGACAGGAGTTCGCTCCTGGAAACCCCGAGTCCACGAGGGACCCGGATCAAGTCCGCTAGCATCCGAAATGGAAGAACGTCTCAATCAGTTGCGAGCCTCCGCCATGGAGCGCCTCGCCGCCGCCACGAGCCCCGAGGACCTGCGCGCCGTCGACCGCGACTTCGTGGGCAAGCAGGGCAGCCTCTCCGAATTGCTCGCCTCGGTGCCGTCCTTGGACCCCAAGGATCGTCCGATCGTTGGCAAGGGCGCGAACCTACTCAAGCGCGACATCCTCGCGGAGATCGACAAACGCAAGGGCGAGCTGGAAGCAGCGGAAATCGACGCCCAGCGTTCCGGCAGCGACTTCGACGGCACTCTGCCGGCGGCCGCCGCAACCCGCGGATCCCTGCACCCCTTGACCCTCGTGCGCCGTGAAGTGGAGTCGATCTTCGTCTCCATGGGCTACGAAGTCTTGGACGGTCCCGAGGTCGAGCTCGACTACTACAACTTCCAAGCCCTGAACATCCCGGCGGATCACCCCGCCCGCGAGATGCAGGACACGTTCTATTGTGATCGCGAGGGCAAGCTCGTGATGCGCACGCAAACCTCCCCCGTGCAGATCCGCGCCATGGAACGGCTGAAACCGCCCTTCCGCGTGATCTGCCCCGGGCGCGTTTTCCGCAACGAGGAACCGGACGCCACCCACGAACACACCTTCCACCAAGTGGAAGGTCTCGTGGTGGGGGAAGACATCACCGTCGGTCACCTTTCCGGCGTCTTGAAAGGCTTCCTGCGTCAGCTCTTCCAAAAGGACATCGAAGTGCGTCTGCGTCCGGGATACTTCCCCTTCGTGGAACCGGGCTTCGAGTTAGACGTGCGCTGTCCCTTCTGCACGGAAGGCTGCCGCACGTGCAAGAACACCCGTTGGATCGAGTTCTGCGGTTGCGGCATCGTGCACCCCAAGGTGCTCAGTGCAGGCGGTATCGACCCGGAATCCTGGACCGGTTTCGCCTTCGGCTTCGGCCTCGATCGTTTGGTGATGCTGCGTTACGGCATCGATGACCTACGTCACTTCATGGGTGGCGACCTGCGTTTCCTGGAGCAGTTCTAATGCTTATCTCCTACAACTGGCTGCAGCGCCACGTGGACCTCACCGGGATCGATCCCGAACAGCTTGGCCTCGACCTGACCCTTTCCACCGCGGAAGTGGAGGGCATCGAACCCTTCGCGGCCCACATGGCGGAGGTCACTGTCGGTTTCGTGAAGTCCCGGGAACCCCACCCGGACGCGGACAAGCTCGGCGTTTGCACGGTGGACATCGGCGGCGACGAAGACCTGCAAATCGTGTGCGGTGCACCCAACGTGGCCGCGGGCCAAAAGGTCGCAGTCGCCACGGTCGGCGCGCGCCTGCCCGGTGACTTCAAGATCAAGAAGAGCAAGATCCGCGGAGTCGCTTCCGTGGGCATGATCTGCTCCGTGCGCGAGTTGGACCTCGGCGACGAACACGACGGCATTTGGGTGCTGCCCGAAGACGCGCAAGTGGGCCAGCCCGTGAGCGAAGCGCTCTCCGGTCTCACAGACTGGATCATCGAGATCGACAACAAATCGATCACGCACAGACCGGACCTCTGGGGTCATCGCGGCATCGCCCGCGAGCTCGCAGCCATCTATGGCCGCGAGTTGAAGCCCTTGGATCTGTCCTTGCCGCAAACCGCTTCCGCAGCGGGCGTGCCCGTTGGAATTCAAGACGGTGCCTGCAGTCGCTACATCGCCCTGGCCATCGACGGAGTGCAGAACGGGTCGAGTCCCGATTGGATGCGGCACCTGTTGCTCGCCGTGGGCCAACGCCCGATCGACCTGCTGGTGGACCTTTCGAACTTCGTGATGCTCGATCTCGGCCAACCCAACCACCTCTTCGATCGCAAGAGCTTGGACGCCAGCGGCATTCAAGTGCGCATGGGCCGCGCCGGCGAAGTCATGCAAACCCTCGACGAGGAAGAGCGCAAGTTGGGCACGAGCGATCTCTTGATCTGCTCCGGCGACAAGCCCGTGGCCATCGCGGGTGTGATGGGGGGCGCAGGCTCCAAGGTCGGGAACGACACCAGCGAGCTGTTGCTCGAAGTGGCGGCCTTCGACGCGGTCACCATCCGTCGCACCGCTTCGCGCATCGGCTTGCGCACGGACGCGTCCACGCGCTTTGAAAAGAGCTTGGACCCCAACATGCCCTTGCAGGCAGCGGGCCATCTCGTGCGTCTCTTGCAAGAGCTGCAGCCGAACATCCACTTGCCGAGCGTTCCCACGGACGCCGGGGATTGGACAGACCCGGCCATGACGATCGAGTTGCGCGGCAGTCGCGTACGTCGCCTGCTCGGGGTGGACCTTGACAACGACGCGATCGCCAAATTGCTCGCCAGCATCGACTTTGGCGTGGGCCTCAACGGCGACAACTTGAGCGTGCGCGTGCCTTCGAACCGCGCCACGAAAGACATCGCCATCGAGCAGGACTTGATCGAAGAGGTCGGACGTCTCTACCGCTACGACAACATTCCTGAGCGCCGCTTGACCGGTGAGATCGCGCCCACGCCCTTTGATGAGCGTCAAGACCTCGTGCGTCGCATGCAGGATCGCCTCTCCGGCGGTGCGGCCTTCCACGAGGTGCTTAGCTATTCCTTCGTCGCGGACTCTCTGCTCGCCAAACTCGGCGCGCAAGCGGGACCCTACGTGACCCTGGTGAACCCGGTGGTGGACGGCGAAGTCAGTGTGCGTCGCAGCTTGATCCCTGGACTGCTCGGTCTGCTCGAAAAGAACCGCCGTCATCACACGGACGTGCGCCTCTTCGAGATCGGCAAGGGCTACTTGCCCGAGAACTCCGACGAGCGCGGCTTGCCCGGGGAAGTTCACGAGCTGGCCCTGGTTTGGACCCGTCCCGAGCCCGGCAAGAAGGCGCGCTTCGACGAGGCGCTCTTCCCCCAAATGCAAGCGGTGCTCGATGACCTTTGCATCCAATTAGGCTTCGGCCAGCCCTGCTGGGCCCGACCCGAGGACGGCCAAGCACTCGATCCCTGGTTCCACCCTGGTCATTGCCTGCAAGGGCACTTCGTGGCTCGCGGGAACCCCAAGGACTCCCGCGCCCCGCTGACCATCGGCAAGCTAGAGCCGGGTCTGCACAAGCCCCTGGGCCTCTCCCAGGAGTTGGCTGGCGAGGCGATCCTTGCGCGAGTTTCCCTGGACGGCCTCTTGGAAAGCGCCAAGCCTGGATTCCGTTACCAGGCGATTCCGCGCTTCCCCGGCAACAAGGTCGACGTGGCCCTGGCCATGCCCAGCGCCGTTCCCGCCGGATCCCTGGTGGAAGCCATCGAGAAGGCTGGCAAGGGCCTCGTGAAGAGCGCCGAGCTCTTCGACCACTACACCGGCCCGGGAATCGGCGAAGGCCGCAAATCCCTGGCTTACCACGTGCTGCTGCAGAGCGATTCCAAGACCCTGACGGACAAGGATGCAGCGAAATTCATCTCCCGGCTCGAACGCTTGGCAGGTGAACTGGGCGGGGAGTTGAGAAGCGAGTAGGATTGAGAGGCCCTTCTGCCGCCTTCTAGACCCTTGCTGTGGCTCCAATATCGTGAGAATCGTCCTCGTCAATCCTCCTAGCCCCCCGGAATTTCGCGTCAGTCGCGGTTTGATGGGAGGCTTCGGCATGGCCGTGAACCCCGATCTGCTCTATCCGCCGATCGAATTGGCCCACGTGGCCTCGGTCTTGGAGGCGGAAGGTCATGAGGTCTTCATCCACGATTCCGACGCCGAGGGCAAGGACGCGGACGCCGCGTTCCTGGCCATTTGTGGTCATGAGCCCGGGTTCGTGGTCCTGGACTCATCGAGCACCTCCCTCGAGCGGGACCTCGAGCTGGCAGCGGAAGTCCGCAACTACCTGGCCGTGCCGATCGGCATCTTGGGTTCCCAAGTGAGCTACACCCCCGACGAAATCTTTGAGGGGGACAAGGTCGACGTGGTGATCCGCGGCGAACCGGAATACACGGTGCGCGACCTGGCTGCACGCATCGCGGCGAAAGAGGGCTTCGAAGGGGTCGCTGGCGCGAGCTGGCGCCGCGAGAGCGGCGAGGCCGTGCACGAACCCGATCGCGAGAAGATCCAGGACCTGGACGAACTGCCCTTGCCCGCTCGGCATCTCCTGAACAACCAAGCCTACCGCTTCCCCGGCATCGAGGGCGCGATCACCACGGTCAAGTCCTCCCGCGGTTGCCCCCTGAACTGCTCCTTCTGCGGCTACACCCTGGCCCAAGGTCTGCGCTTCCGCTTCCGCTCCCCGGACAACGTCTTGTCCGAGTTGGAAGACCTCTACCACAACCACAAGGTCAATCACGTAGTCTTCCGCGACCCGATCTTCTCGACCCGTCGGGATCGGGTCTTGGACATCTGCAACGGCATGATCGAGCGCGGCCTCAAGATCGAATGGCAGTGCGAAACCGCCATGAAGGTTTTGGATCGTGACCTGCTCGAGGTCATGGCGAAAGCGGGTTGTCGTCACATCTCCTTGGGAGTCGAGTCCGGCAACGACGAGATCCAACGCAAGCACTGTGGCAACAAGGTGGCGGACCACGAACAGGCCAAGTCGGTCTTCGTCGCTTGCAAGGACTTCGGCATCGAGACCCGCGCCTTCTGCATGATCGGCTTCCCCGAAGAGACCCCAGAGATGGCCGAAGAAACCCGGCGCTTGGTGGAGTACCTGGATCCAGATCAAGTTCAATTCTGCGCCGTCACCGCCTACCCGGGCACGCCGCTCTACAAGATGCTCTCGGACGGCCGCGACTTCAACTACGCGGTGATGACCGGCTACCGTGCCCTGGAAGGCAACGAGCACATGACTGCTGCCCAGATCGAAGCCAAAATCAAGCAGTTCTACCGCTCCTTCTACCTGCGCCCCAAACGCCTAGCCCGCGAACTCGCCCACCCGCGCCGCCTGCTGTCGAAGTTCACCCGCTACTTGACCCTGTTCAAGGAACGCGCCTAGACCGCGCTTCCGTACGGTATCGCATACCGCTCGCAAATCCGCTTTAGAAGAGTGCCGCATCAACTTCTAGCAATCAGCCGGAAGCCATCGTTGATGGCGATTGATGCGGCACTCTTGCGAGGAGTCCTTCCGCGCGGTGTGCGATACCGTATGCAAATCCGCTTTAGAAGAGTGCCGCATCAACTTCTAGTAATCAGCCGGAAGCCATCGTTGATGGCGATTGATGCGGCACTCTTGCGAGGAGTCCTTCCGCGCGGTGTGCGATACCGTATGCACAATACCGTATGCACAGCGTCCTCGTCACTGGGTCTGGCTGTCGATGATCCGGCCGATGGCGAATCGGTAGCGAGCGTCGTCGGTGGCGATGCTCCAAGAGACGAGGATGCGCGTGGCGATTCCGTCTGAAAGAGCGGCCTGGGAGCGGTGCTCGAACTTGCCGTCGAACAGGATCGCGTCGCCCATTTGGTAGCGGTACTCGAACTCTTCGCGGCCCTCTCGACAGTCGAGGTGCCCGAACTCATCGCCGAACGCGATGAGGGGCGTCAACATCGTGCCCGTCATTCCCGCCGGAATCTCCCGGTCGCCGTAGTCCATGTGAAAGTCCAGCAAGGGCGTGTTTCCCTGCACGACGACGAAGCAAGCCGCGAGGAGCCTCGAATCTCCATGAACGATCGACAGGCTTTCGCGCAGACTGGTGTCCGTTAGGCAGAGATCAAATGCCGCAAGGGTGTGGGGGTTGGACGCGTAGTGCCACGTCATGTCCGCGTGCAGTCCGGGGGCCTCGTGGAACGAGTACTTCGACCCTAGGGAGTTGCGACACATCTGCCGATAGAGACGCCTCAAAGGACCGAGGTGCCGCGAACTGAACTGGAGCTTTGTAAAGAGATGCTCGTAGAACTCTTCGGCGTGAGTCACGGATGTACTGTACTGCAGGGCCCCCAGCTCTCGGTACGCAAAGGCGAATAGCTGCGATTTCACGGAGCTATCAGTACTTTGTCGTCCAGTACGGAATCGCATACCGTCCCCGAATCCGCCTTCGGGGAGTGCCGCATCATCTCCGTGCATTCGGCGGGAAGGCCCGTTGATTGCGATGGATGCGGCACTCTTGCGAAGAGTCCTTCCGTGCGGTGTGCGATACGGTATCGAAGAGTTCTTCCGAGGTCAGGGGCAGAGGCGCAGGTTCAGGCCGTTCGAGAGGTTGAAGCCGCTGCCGCCCGGGCCGGTGGGGTCGCGGAACCAGAATTGGAAGCTGCGCGGGTCTCCGGCTTGCAGACTGAGCCCATTGGGGAAGTGAGTGAAGTCCACGGGTCGCGTGGCGCTTCCTTGAGCGTCGACGACTTGGGCGGCGAAGCGCACCAGGCTTCCGCCCGCGCAACGGTAGCCGTCGCCGAAGGGCAATTCGAGGACACTCGTTCCGGAGAGGAACAGGCCGGGGGTGCCGGGCACGGCGCCACTGACCGTGAGCTCCAAATCATTGGCCTGCAAGCTAGAGGATCCGTTGAAGCCGATGCTGGCACCGGGGCCCGCGGAGTTGGGGGCTGCGGTGCAGTAAATCTCGGCGGCGTTGGTTCCGTTGGAGAAGATCGGGAAGAGCAAGGTTTGGGTCATGAACTGGGCGCGGGCGATCTCGTTGCGCACTTGCGGAGAGTTGTCCACCACGCTGACTTGCACCGCATGCCAACCGGGCGCGAGGCCCAGGGAACAGAGGGGCAGCTCGTTGGAATCGACTCCTGGGAGCAGCGCACCGTCCAAGGACCAACTCACGTCGAGGTCGTAATTCATCGGTTGCATGGGAGTCACGAAGAGCGTTGCTGTTTCGTCGTGAATCAGATTGGGATCGCTCGAGTCGTCGATGGGTTGCACGAGCTTGTAGATCTCTAGGATTACCGCTTCACGACTGGGGGCATTGAAGGGCTTGCCCAGGCTGCGCATCAGAGAGTTCGGGGAGGGGCGGTTCATTCCGAACTGATAGTGATAGGCGCCTTCGTACACGCCGACGGGGCCATTGGTGCTCGGGCTGTCGAAATCGAACCAACTGGCCCACTTGCTGCCGCTCGTGAGCATCTCCTCGGCTGTTTGAACGGAGATGTTGGCGCGGGATTGCTCACCACCTGGATAGGTCGTGCCGGCGGCGAAGTACTCATCCGCCAGCTGGCCGAAGCCGTGACCGAACTCGTGCTTGACGATCTCGGGACTCGAGGCGCTGTGGGCCGGGGCTGTAGAGACACTCGATGCGTAGAAACCCGTTCCTCCGTACTTGCTGCTGTTTGCGAGGGCGATGATGGTGTCCACGTCCGGCGCGTTCTGGGCGTAGGCCGCCGCTTGTCCTAGATCGATGTGAAGCAGGTTGTTGCCCGCCGAGCTGCTGAAGGCCATGTTCAAGGCCGTGTCCCGGAACACACCGATCGGATCGTTGTCGACCCCGGACTCGTTGGACACCACGTCGACCCGGTGGATGTTGAAGTAGTTTTGGTAGTTGTTGTAGGGAGCCGAGTCCATCAAGGCTGCACTCAGGACGTTGACGCGGTTGGCGTAGGTGCCTAGTTCTGGTTGGGTGTAGCCATCTCCAAGGAAGACGATGTCTACGCGATTGGCGCCGACTTGGCCGCTAGCGAAGTTCTGATTCGATCCGAGGTGAGTCGAAGGGGCCGGCCGAAAGGGCAGACTTGCCGGATCCGGGCGCGGGTCGTAGCGACCGCAGTTCCAATCGATGAGCCCGTGCTCATGGCCGGTGTGTGTGGCGGCGGTTAGCAAAAGAAGTGTGGTTGTGATCATCATGGTCGTGCTCCGTAGATTGGGTTCGTTGGCTTAGAGCCCGAAAGAAACGGTCAGACCGTGGGTGAGGTTGGTGTGGCTTCCGCAGGGTCCTTGGGGATCGCGGAACCAGGCTTGGAAATGGCGAGTCGATCCAGCACCGAAGGCCAGCTCCGTGCCGAAGTTTCGTTGGCTGTAGGCCACCAAGCCGGGCCCTACTTGGGCGTTGCCCGCGTCGTTCGTCATGCTCACTGGAAAACGACGGATGCCGCCGACGCTCGAGAGGCAGAAGAGACCGTCCCCCAAGGGGCTGCGCCCACGTCCGGGAGCCGTGCAAACAATCACGGCCTTTTGAGGGGGAAGCTGGCTTAGCAACAGGGTCAGGTCATCGACGGCGACACTTCCCGAGCCCGCAGCGATGAGTTGGCCGCCAGCGTTCGTGCCGTTCGCACAGCCCGCCGTGGGGGAGTCGTTGCCGCAGGGGGCGTCCCGATCGCAGAAGCAATAGGAAGCGGCGAACTCGGTGCGCGAGTGCAGATAGACCGCCCCCGCATAGGAGCCAGCGCTCGAGTCGATGGGCATGCCCACGGCAACCAGATCCCCGTGGAGCCCGATGGCGGTTCCATAGAAGCCGGTCTGCATGGGCGTGTCCGGTTGCAAGGACTGTGTCCAGGTCCATCCGCCAAGGCCTGGCTCAAATAGCGCAACGGATCCAGCATTGCTCAGTCCGAAAAGCGTTGCGTGACTGGCCACGGCGAGAACGCCGTCCGTTACCCGCACGGTGGTGCCGAAGCGCCCCGTGTGCTGCGGACTCGGTGGCAGGATCTTCTGCTCGAGCACCCAGCCCTGCGTGTTCCTGCGGTAGGCGTAGACCGCACCAGCGCTGTGTTCCAGCTCGTTGTCGATTTGCGCGCCGACCACGATGACGTCCTCGGCAAGATCGACGCTAAAGCCGAAGCTGTGCAGGGGAATCGGATCGGGCGCGAGCAGCTTGCCATCGGACACCCAGCCGCTCGAGAGGCGCCGGAAGACGGAAGCCGAACCCGCGGCGGGCGCTCCCGTGTTGTCCCCGTCCGCTCCGACAACGATTTGACCCCCGTGAATCGCGACGCGGTTTCCGAAGCGTGAGTTCTCCGTGCCTTGGGGGTCCGTGAGTTGCGCGAGTTGTAGCCACCCCAGGAAGGGGCCCGTGTACTCGAACACGTAGGCGGCTCCGGTGTCGTTGCCCGCGCCACTGACGGAAGGGGCGCCGATCACGACGCGACCTCCTTGCAAGTCAACAGCGGAACCGAAGCGGTGACCAAAGGTCGTGTCGGCACCCAACAGCTTGTGGGCAAGCACCCAGCCGTCCCCATTGTCTTCGTAGATGTAGGCCGCGCCCGCATCGAAGCCGTTTTCGCTATCGCTGGGCGCACCGATGAGCAACGTGTTTTGCTCTAGAGCGATCGAGCTGCCGAAAGCGATTGGCGCAGCCGGGGTCGGGCTTTGGATGGTTTGTTCGAGCACCCAGTCGTTCCCTTGCCGTTGATAGAGAAGGACCGTTTCGGCAACGGTTCCGACAGCCACGCGGTCTTGATCGAGAGCGACGGATGAGCCCGCGAGCGTGCCGGCCTGGTCCGGCAGTAGCTTGTGAACTTGGACCTGGGCGACCGAGTACGGCGCGAAGGTGGACAGCAGAAGAGAGCTAAGGACGCCGTTGCGAAGCAGAGTTCGCGTTTGAATTGGAGACATGCAGGATCAGTGCGATGGATTTTTTTTGGAGTCGGAAACCGGGGGCCAGGGCTGTGTGCCGCGCGGTTCGCAAAGGGCGTGCCAGTTGCCCTGGAAGTCGTCCTGCTGTCCTGTTCAACGTCTTTCCAGGGCCGTCATGACTGAAGCGCACGGGGACTGTGCGCAGTCGCCCAGGGCGCACGCGGTGATTCATCGCAGCAGCCAAAGGTGTCTTAGAAAAGCGGCAGAAACCGCGTTCGCTTTCGAATGCAGCCGGGAATCAAGGCCCGTCTGCTGGCTTGTCCCTAGCTCCCTGGGGAATTGCAGTAGGATGCTTCCATGCTGCAACTCCTCTTCATGGCGCCCTTGTTTCTCGCCCCGATGCATCCCGCCCAAGGACCCTTTGTCGAGTTGAGTTTCGCAGAGGCCTTGGCCCAAGCGGACGACACGGATCGACTGATTTTCATCGACTTCTACACGGAATGGTGCGGGCCCTGCAAACGCATGGATCGCGAGACGTGGACGGATGAGAAGGTCATCCACTGGTTGCAGAAGGACGCTGTGGCGATCAAGGTCGACGCGGACGTGAACACGGAGCTGCGGGATCGTTATCGGGTCGCGGGCTATCCGACGCTGCTCTTCTTGGACAGCCGAGGCTACGTAAAGGGCCGTATCCTGGGGTTTCGTGGGCCAGGGGAATTCCTCGCGGAGAGTCGCACCATCCTGCAAACCATCAGCCTGGCCCAGGAGCTGCAACGGCAGGTGAAGCACTCTCCGTTGGATCCGCGCTTGAAGCTGCAGCTAGCCAAACTGTTGCTGAAGCAGTCGGACTACGACCAAGCTCTCGACCTGTGTCTTCGGGCTTATGACTTTGCCGGGACTCCGGCTTTTGATGCGCTCGATCCGTCCGAGTTGGGGGACGCGCTCGCACACATCAAAGACATCTCGAAATTCCTCGGTCGCGCTCGTGAAGAGCTGGACCTGCGTTGGCAGATCGAACGCCTAACTGTGTTGGGGGAGTCGCCCAGTGCGCGATCTTTGGAGAAGCTCCTGGCCATCGACAATGCCTTCGGATTCGTGGAGGCGACCTTGAAGGTCTATGACGAATTGCTTGCGGCTTGGCCCTGGGAGCAAGCCGCGCCGACGCCGCGGCCGGCAACTGGAGAGCCCGCAGGAAGCGCAGGCGGGCAGCCATCCTTGAATGCAAGCGCGCAGGTCTTTGACGGACGTCCAAGGCTCTTCGAGCATGTGCTGGAAGAGCTTGTGCGACGCAAGCGTTATGGGGAAGTGTTGGAAGGTTTCGGTGATCCTCTAAGTTGGATGCGCACGCAGGCTGCGGACGTGCAAACAGAGACTCTCGCCGCGTTCCAACAAGCGAATCCTACGCAAGCCGCTTCGGAGGAGGCCGTTCAAGAGCAGCTCGATGCCATGCGCCAAGAGTTCCTGCAGCCCATGAAGCGCCGGGCCGGGCTGCTCTACCAAGCCTTGCTTGGAACTCCAGGTCAGGATGGGGTGGCGTCGGAACTCGCGCAGAGCCTCATAGAATTGGATCCGCGGGCGGGCACTTGGAAAGTTCTGATGCGCAACGCGCGAGCAGCAGGGCGCAAGGAACTTCGGGACGAGCTCTACGCGGCCGGATTGCAAGCACTGCCCGCAGGGGAGCGCTCAAGATTGTCCACCGGGAGATGACTGCGGTACGGAATCCGCGGCCCCCTCAGGAGCCTTCGTCGTCGCCGTAGTCCTCGTCCGTCGGAGCGTAGGAATGCTTCTGCAGGTCGACCCAGCGGGTTTCCTGGGTCGCCGGGAGGAACACCCGGACCCATGAGTTCCAGCGTTCGAGAACCAGGGCGGGCGTAGCATTGGAGGGGGCGTCGATGGAGGTCGTCATGTTGGTCATGCATCCGCGCGCGTCCTGCGCGGAGGGGGATCTTTCTGATCTCAATTCTCAGGTCCCTACGCTTTCGGCAGGGTCCGGCGTGGGTGACCCCGCTTTTTGGAAAGTTGTTGAGGGCTTTCCGGGACTTGAACGGGGCCCCCGGGCTTACGCCGCTCTGGCGGATTCCCGTCCCGGCAATGGGTCCGGCGCCGGAGCCGGAGCGTCCGACCTGCCCTTCCATGGCCTTTCGTTCCCCAGGGAATAGTCCTGCTGCAATGGGGTTGATAGGTGGTAGATGGCCCACCCCGGATCCCCACAGGAACCCACTTCAAAGCCTGCAACCTGCTCCTCGGGCTTGCTGATTCCGCCTGGGGGATGCGCTACACTCTCGGACTCACCTGGCCCGTTTTCCTCCGAATTGCGCCCCAACAATGACTGAGTCAGAGATCGAAAGCGTCCTGCACGAAGACCGCCAGTTCCCGCCCTCCGAGGCTTTCAGGAAGCTCTCGCGGCTGAGTTCCGAGGCGGAGTACCAGAAGCTGTACCGGGAATCGATCGACTCCCCGGAGACCTTCTGGGGTCGGGTGGCCCTGGAGCTGCCCTGGATGCAGGACTTCGATCAGGTTCTCGATTGGTCCAATGCGCCCTTCGCCAAGTGGTTCGTGGGGGGCAAGCTCAACGCCAGCGCGGTCTGTCTGGACCAGCACCTCTCGAATGGTCGGGCCGACAAAACTGCGATCCTCTGGGAGGGGGAGCCCGGGGACACGCAGACGTACACCTACAAGGAACTGCACGCGGCGGTTTGCCGCTTCGCGAACGCCCTCAAGGCGCGCGGGGTGAAGAAGGGGGATCGCGTGGCGATCTACATGCCGATGATTCCGGAGCTGGCCATGGCTGTGCTGGCCTGCGCGCGCATCGGCGCAGCGCACTCGGTGGTCTTCGGGGGCTTCAGTGCCCAGGCCCTGCGCGATCGCGTCGAAGACGGCGGCTGCACGGCCGTGATCACCGCCGACGGCGGTTGGCGCCGGGGCAAGGTGCTTCCGCTCAAGCAAGAAGTCGACGCGGGTGTGGAAGGCATCGACAGCGTGCACACTGTGATGGTGGTGCGGCGCACCGAGAACGAAGTCACTTGGAAAGCAGGGCGCGACGTCTGGTACCACGAAGCCATCCAGGACGTTTCGGAGGACTGCGAGCCCGAGCCCATGGATTCCGAGGACGTGTTGTTCCTGCTCTACACTTCCGGTTCGACCGGCAAGCCCAAGGGCATCGTGCACACCACCGGCGGCTACATGGTGGGCACTTACTTGACCACTCAGTACGTGTTCGACTTGCAAGAGGACGACGTCTATTGGTGCACGGCGGACGTGGGCTGGATCACCGGACACAGCTACATCGTCTACGGACCCATGGCCAACGGCGCCACGGTGATGATGTACGAGGGCGCGCCAACCACGCCGCACGCCGGTCGTTTCTGGGAGCTTTGCGAGAAGCACAAGGTCACGATCTTCTACACGGCGCCCACCGCCATTCGCACGTTCATGCGCCTCGGCGACGAACACCCCGAGCGCTTTGATCTGTCTTCCTTGCGATTGCTCGGAACCGTTGGAGAGGCGATCAATCCCGAAGCCTGGATGTGGTACCGCAAGGTGATCGGCGGAGACCGTTGCCCGATCGTCGACACCTGGTGGCAAACGGAAACCGGCGGGATCATGTTGACGCCCTTGCCCGGCGTGACGGCCACCAAGCCTGGCTCCGCAACGCGGCCTTTCTTTGGGGTGGACGCGGCAATCCTGGCGGAGGACGGAACGGAGTTGGGGCCGAACAAGGGCGGCTTGCTATGTATTCGGAAACCCTGGCCCGCCATGCTGCGCGGCATTTGGGGCGACAAGCAACGCTACGTCGACACCTACTGGTCGGATGTCAAGGGAGCCTACTTCGCAGGGGACGGCGCACGCCGCGACGAAGACGGCTACTTCTGGATCATGGGACGGGTGGACGACGTGATCAACGTCAGTGGTCACCGGCTGTCTACCATGGAGGTCGAGAGCTCCCTCGTGAGTCACCCGAAGGTTTGCGAGGCCGCCGTGGTGGCGCGCCCCGACGAGATCACCGGGCAAGCGATTTGCGCCTTCGTCACCTTGGGCAAGGACGTGGAGGTGACCGACGCCTTGCGGACGGAGCTAAACGCGCACGTGGCCAAGGAGATTGGCAAGCTCGCGCGTCCCGCGGACATGCGCTTCACCGACGCTCTCCCGAAGACCCGTTCTGGCAAGATCATGCGCCGCCTGCTGCGTGACGTGGCCGCCGGGGTGGAGTCCTCCGGAGACACGAGCACGCTCGAGGACTTTACCGTGCTGGCCAAATTGCGTGGGGACGGGGAGTGAGCTCGAGTTCCGTCCAAACCGTGAAGCGCTCTCCCTCTTGGCTCCTCTGGCTCTGCCTGTTGGCTTGCCTGCAGCTGTCTTGCGTCTCCGCAAGGCGGACGCCCGTGTCCAACTACCCCATCGACGGCCCCAACCTCGAACTGCTGCGCCTCGGGGACACGCTCTTCGAGAGCGATCAGCTCGAGGAGGCGGCGCAAATGTATGCCCGTGCGGTCAACGCCAACGGGCCGAACCATGCGCACGTGGAAGCCTGCGCCCAGCTCGGGCACATCACCTTCCAGCTGGGCGACTTGCGTGAGGCCAAGATCTGGTTGGACCTGGGGGCGCGCCGCGCGACCGAAGAGGATCCCCTTGGTTGGTCACGATTGCAGCACGTGACGGGAATTCTCGAACGCCATCGCGGACGCACAGAGGATGCCGTCAAGCGCTTCAAGGACCTGTTCACCTACTGCATGAACACGTCCCTCTACCGGCGAGCCCTGGCCGCGGCCCAGGAAGTCGTGGTGACCAGCGAAGACCCGCAGGTGCAAATCGTTTGGGCCAACAAGGGCATCGACGCGGCGGAAGCCGGGGGCTTGTTCGCTTGGCTGGGACAGACCTGGAGCCGCAAGGGAGTGGCGCTGCACAAAGCCGGCCGCTTGGCCGAAGCGAGCGTGGCCTTCCAAGCAGCGAAGGACTACTTCTCCGAGGCAGGCGAAACCAATCAAGAGTTCCTGGCCGCCTGGGAATTGGCACGGGTGCTGCGTGAGCGGGGCGACTTGACCGGGGCCTGGAACCTGGCAGGTTCCAACCTCTCGGCGGCCCAGGCCATGTACGAGATGGAGCCGTCCGCCTTGCACGCCCGTTGGATGGGGTACTGCCTGTGGGAAGTGGCGGAACTGAAAGCGCTGGATGGAGAACAAGCCACAGCCTTGGCGGGCATGCGCACGGTGCGCGCCAAGTTCAAGGAAGCGGGCTTCGAGAATGGCGGTGCCTTCGCCTGCGCGGAGTTGGAACGGTTGGATGGCCGCATGGCCGTGATCGGGGCAGGCTCCGAGTGACGCTTGGCGAAGAGATCGCCTCCGCTTTTGAACGCTTCGCCCAGCGGCCCGCGATTCTCGAGGCGGCGGGCCAACGCACCTACGGAGAACTGGCGCAGTCCGTGCATGCACGGGTTCGCGCCTGCAATGAGTTGGGGCTAAAGCCCGGTGATCGAGTTGCCGGGTTCCTGCCCAATAGCCCCGAGTTTCTGGAGCTGTACCTCGCTTGCGTCCTGGCCAACCTGGTCTTCGTGCCCTTGAACACCAGGCTAAGTGCCCTGGAGCTCAAAGGCATCCTGAGCGCCGCGCAGCCCAAAGTCCTGGCCTTGATGGACTCGCCACAGGCGGAACTGCAGTCGGCTCTTGCGCTTTGGGAGGGCCAAACAACGCTGTTGCGTTTGGATGCAGACGGGCCGGAATCGTTGGCCCCGAACTCAGTGGCGCCGAGCTCTTTGGCAGACCCGGGTGAGCTTCCCGCACAACTCTACTTCACGAGTGGGACCACGGGACGGGCCAAGGGCGTTCCCCTCAGTCACGGCAACGTGTTGGCCCACGCCCAAGCGGCGTTGCAAGAGTTTCAGCTCACAGCGACGGATGTGTGGGGGCACTTCGCACCAATGTTTCACCTGGCGGATGCCTGGGCCTGTTTTGCGATCAGCTTGGCGGGTGGAGCGCACTGCTTCCTCGATTCCTTCGAAGCGCCCGCCTGCTTCGCCCGCATCGAACAGCACGGGGTGACGGTCACGAACCTCGTGCCCACCATGTTGCAGCGCATGGTGGGGGAGCCGGGCAAGCAGTCTCGGGCGACCAAGTCCATGCGCATGATCCTCTCCGGCGGGGCTCCGATCGCGCCGGAGTTGGTGCGCCGAGTGCAAGAGCGTTTCGATTGTGAGTACGTGCAAACCTACGGCTTGACGGAGACGAGCCCGTTCTTGACCGTGAGTCTGTTGGACGACTCCCTGCGCCAATTGGACGAGCAGCAACGCTTCTTCTACGCCTCGCGCACGGGCCGTCCCTTTGGCGGGATCGAGTTGCGACTCGTGGACCAAAACAGTGCACCCGTGCCCGCCGACGGCAGCAGTGTGGGCGAGATCCAAGCCCGCGGTCCATGGGTTTTTAGCGGCTATTGGAATGATCTCCAAGCTACGCAAGAAGCCTTCGATGGGGATTGGTTCCGCACGGGAGACCTGGCCACCCGCGAGTCCCGGGGCTTCTTCCAAATCGTCGACCGCCGCAAGGACATCATCTTGAGCGGCGGCGAGACGGTGTACTCTACGGAAGTCGAGAACGCGCTCTACACCCACCAACTGGTGCAAAGCGCCGCAGTCTTTCCGATCGAGGATGAAACCTGGGGCGAGCTGGTGGCCGCCGCCATCGTGCGCGCGCCGCAGGAGGGCAAGCGACAACTGCTCTTGCCCGAGTTGATCGCGCACTGCCGTTTGTTCCTCGCCTCCTACAAACTTCCACGAGTCGTGTACTTCGTGGACGAGTTCCCCTTGACCGGTTCGGGAAAGATTCAAAAGCGACTCTTGCGCGAGCGCTGCCTCGACCTCCCAGGGGAACGATTGCCTTCATGAAAAAACTAAGCCTGCTGCTCGTCGTGTTGCTGTGTCTGGCGGTCATGCCCCTACGAACCTTGCTGTTCGAGTCGCGTTCGCTGAAGGTGGTCCCGGCGCAAGCCTTGAAGATCGATGGCAAGCGTGTGTTCTTGCGACTTGGAAAGGCCTTGCAGTATCCAACGGTTTCCTTTCCAGCTGCGCACAGCGACGCCACCGCCGAAGGTCGCATGGCACAGCTGATGGACTACCTGCTGCGCACCTTCAAGCCCTTGGAGGGCCGTCTAAAGATCGAACGCCATCCCCACAACCTCGTGTTCCGCTGGGAAGGCAAGGACCCGAGCTTGGCGCCGCTCTTGCTCTTGGCGCACCTGGATGTGGTTCCCGTGGATCCTGAAACCAAGGACCAATGGAATTACCCGCCCTTCTCCGGCGCAGTCTCCGCGGGCTCCATTTGGGGCCGGGGTGCGCTCGACAACAAGAACGCGGCCTTCGCGGTGTTGGAAGCGGTGGAGTACATGATCTCGCGCAACGAACTGCCCGACCGTGGTGTGATCATCGCCCTGGGTTGCGACGAGGAGGTTGGCGGCGAGCGCGGAGCCCAGCAGCAGGCGATGCGCTTTCGCGAGGAGGGCCTCGCGCCCTTTCTGATCCTGGACGAGGGCTTCGCCGTGCTCGACGGGGTGATCGATGCGGTCCAAGCCAACGTGGCGGGCATCGGGATCGCGGAGAAAGGCTACTTGACCGTCGAACTGCAAGTGGAGCAGACCGGTGGACACGCTTCCATGCCGGGACCAAGCACCTCCATCGGAATCCTGGCAGCCGCCATCGCACGCTTGGAAGAGAACCCCATGGAGGCTCGCATCGATGGGGCGGTTGGGCTCTTCTTCGACGAGCTGGCGCGCGAGATGCCCTTCGAGAAGAAGCTGCTCTTTGCGAACCGTTGGCTGCTAGAGAGCTTTCTCGTCAGTGAGTTGGAGAAGCAGGCAAGCACCGGCGCGACCCTGCGCACCACCACAGCAGTCACCAGCACGCGCGGTGGCATCGCGGAAAACGTCCTGCCCGAAAGCGCGCAAGCCACGGTCAACTTTCGCATCCATCCACGGGACACAGTCGAGTCCGTGCTGGCCCACGTGCGCCAGACGATCGCCGACGAGCGCGTCAAGTTGGTGGTGCTTGGAGCAGCGAGTGAACCCTCCGCAGTCTCTCCCGCGCAGGGCGCGCCCTGGCGCTTGATCGAGCACACGATTCGGGAGTGCTTCGAGGGCGTGATCGTAGCTCCCAGCCTGGTGCTCGGGGCCACGGACTCACGACACTACGCGGGGCTTTCGGAACACGTTTACCGTTTCACTCCCATGAAGCTAAAGCCCGCCGACCTGGACCGCATCCACGGGATCAATGAACGAATCCCAACCGGGGACTACTTGGACATGATTCAGTTCTACGTTCAGCTTATGCGCAATGGGGCCAAGTGACTGCGCCGGGAACGACGGGCTGTGGCAATCACGCTGGCCGACTCAAGCGTTGAACGCAGTCCATAGGGAAAGCGCTTCCGGCAGCTGAACTCTCGGCTCCCACGAACCGCCCGGCTGCGTTGCCTGAACCCCCACATAGCTTCTAGGCCGAAGGTTCCGCACGTCGCGTTCGCGGGATGCGCATGCGGAAGCGCGCACCGCCGAGGGGGGACTTGTCCAGCTCGATGGATCCCCCTTGATTGGCTGCCGCCGAGCGCGCCAGGGCCAGGCCCAGACCGTAGCCGGCACGGCGACCCGAAGCCGCGGGTCCGCGGACAAAGGGTTCAAAGATCCTGGACCGCAGTTCTTCAGGGATACCGGGCCCGTCATCTTCCACCCTGACTTCAAGCTCGTGTTCTGTTCCATCAAGAACCAGGCGCACGTGGCCTCCGGACGGACACCAATCCAGTGCGTTCGAGACGAAGTTGCGCACGGCGGCCAGGATGGCCTCGCGGTCCCCGCGAATTCGCGGGGAGCCATGTTCTGACAGGAGCAACTCGACACCCATGCGCTCGGCTCGATGGAACTCACGCTGCAATCGAAAGCGAACTTGTTCGAACAGATCAAACTCTTCGGTCACCTGGGCTTGGGCCGATTTGGCAGCGGAGCACAGGGCCACTAGGTTGTTGACCGCGTCGCCCATGTGCCGCATTTCATCGAACTGACTGGCCAGCACCGTGCGGTACTCGTCGACGGAGTGCTCGCCCATCAAAGCGACCTCCGTTTCACCGATCATGTTCTGGATCGGCGCCCTCAGCTCGTGGGCGATGCCCGCGATCAAAACCCGGGATGACTCGGTTTCGGCCCTGCTGTTGATTAGCATTTGCTCGAGGGCCTCGACCACCTCATCGACTTCCGAAGGCAGGTCTTCGTTGGACAATTGCATGGTGGCGGACGCGGTTTGCACTGCCCGGGCGCGCTGGGCGATGCGCGCCAAGATGCGCGACAGTTGCACGGAGCAGGTGCGGCCCACCAAGAGCACACTGGTCAATCCGGCGACCATGAAAACCAAGGCTGTGACCATGTACTGATCTACCAAGCGCCGGAATGGTTTTTCATTCAAGAGCAGCGCGACCGTATGACCGCTCTTGTGCCGAATGGCGTGCCAACGGTAACCGTTGTCCAAGCGAATGGTCTGGTCGATGGGGCTCTTCCAAGGTGCACGCTCGCTGCCCCCAGGGCTGTGCCCGAATTCGCCCAGCAATTCTTCTCCATCGGGGGTCCACACGCGCCAGGCGAGTTCGCTCTCGGGGTGTCGCGCATTCAGCTCCTCAGCGATGGCAGCAAAGGATTCGGCGGAGAGTTCACGCACGGAGAATTCGGCCCGCGATTCGTCGAGCTCCTCCATCAGAAGGGCCTCGGCTTGGCTATCGGCGGCCGAGTGCACAAACCACAGCCCCGTCAGAGAGAGGGCCAAGGTGATGACGCCGGCCGTCAGGGCCAGCTGCCGCAACATGCGCGAACCGAGGGACCACCTACTTGCTTTTGGGCGCATCGATTTCCTCGGCACTGAAGCGGTAGCCCTGGCCACGCACCGTCTGGATCATGCGCGCGCCGCAGGGACGCAAGCGCCCGCGCACCCGAGCGATGAAGACATCGACGATGTTGGTCTCCGTGTCGAAGTCGATGCCCCAAACCCTTTCCAGCAGCTCCGAGCGGGTGAGGACCTGGCCACTGGCTTCGGTCAGGGCGATCAGCAAGTCGAACTCCTTGCTGGAGAGTGCGCGTTCTTCTCCCTCGATGGTCGCCGTGCGTGACAGTCGGTTGATGGTGATCGGGCCGTAGCTCATCTGGGGGACCATGGCCCGGCGTCGCAGGACCGCTTCGATGCGCGCCAAGAGCTCGGTGAACTCGAAGGGTTTGATGATGTAGTCATCCGCTCCCAGGTCCAGGCCCTTGACCCGTTCCTCGACCGCGTCGCGGGCAGTGACGAAAATGGTGGGGGTGTCGTTCGAAGCGGCCCGCATACGCTCCAACACATCCCAGCCATCCATACCGGGCATCATGACATCGAGCAGCACCAGGTCGAAGGCACCTGGACCGCTTGCTTCCAGTTGCTCGAGGGCAGAGTTGCCTGAGGAGGCCACCTCGCTTTCGATTCCATGGCGGGCCAACCCGCGGTGCAGCAGGTCGCAGAGCTTGGGGTCATCGTCGACGATCAATACGCGCGTCATGGGTTCAGGCTAGCACGTGGGCGGGACCCGGCGCCCGTCGTTTGTGGATCGAAGAGCAGTATGACGGACTTGTCATTCGCTACGGCTCTCGCGGGCCCTAGGCTCCTAGCTCGCTCAATTCAGGCTAGTGCATCCTCCCTCTCCCAATTGGAACTCCCTACTGATGACTCTGCTGCAACTGTCTCCATGGCGCCTGTTGGGCCTGGGGCTTCTATTGATCGGGCCTAGCGGCTGCAAGACGGTCGAATTTTATGAGATGGAGCGGCTTGGAGACTCCGTGATGCAGATGGACGATGGTGCGGCCGAGGCCCATTTCTATCAGAAGGTTTTCTACTCAATGGAGGGGAGTGCCGGTGGCATCGGAACCACGGCGGGCGGAGGTTGCGGATGCTACTGAAGTTTCTGCTGGGTACCTTCCTCGCCCTCCCCGTGCTCGTTGGTGCTGCCTATTCCCAGGCCGGGGCCTCGCCTGGTGAAGAAGGTCCAACGAGCGGGCCGACGATCGGCAAGGCGGGGGAAGGCAGTTACGCCGTGCAGCTCGGCTTCTACAACCACGCGGACGGTGCTGGAGATGGCAACCCGTTCCTGGATGAAGACCTGACCGTCATCGAGCCCATCCTGATCTACGACTACAACGTCACGGACCGGCTTAGCCTCGGTGCGGAGTTGGCCTACGACAACGTCTCCTCCGCTTCGATCGAGCGCCTCTCCAAGTTTCCCGAGCAATCGGGCGCCAGCCAAGACAACTACCTTGGAGTGGACCTGTCCCTCAACTACCAGAAGACGAAGGACTGGACCTTGGGGACCCATGCGGGCTACTCCGTGGAGTACGACTACCGCTCCACGGGTTTGGGCTTCAACGCGACACAGAACCTGCCAAACGCCAATGCCAAGCTCTCCTATAGCTTTGATGCGTACCTCGACACGATCGACGTGATCCGTTTCAACGGACACGGAGAGGGGTCGGAGTCGCGGACTTCGCTCAATGGAACCGTGAACTGGTACCAAGTGCTCTCGCCAACTTCCCATGGCAACTTTGGCGTGACGCTGGCTTCCCAGACTGGCTTCCTCGAGACCGCCTACAACGCGGTGGTCGTGGAAGACGGCAGCATGCCCGGCAACACCAACCTGGACAACTTGGCCAACGGATTCGAGGTCACCGAGGAGTTGCCCGATTCCCGTTTTCGCGCGGCCTTCTTCGGCCGCGTACGCAATTCGATCAACCGCAAATCCGCCTATGAGTTGGGTGGGCGTTTGTACGGGGACTCTTGGGGCATCAGCAGCGTGGCCTTCGAGCCGCGCTACTACCGTTCCTTGATCGAAGGCAAGCTCGACTGGCGCTTGCGCTATCGGTTCTACACCCAAACCGAGGCGGATGACTTCGGGGAACACTTCACCACGGCCTTCGCTTCGGATGAAGACTACCGAACCCAGGACTCCGACCTGGCGGCTTTCGATGCCCACACCCTCGGGACGAAGTGGACCTGGACCTTGGGAGCGGGTTCCTCCTGGGACTTCAACCTGGACTACACCTTGCGCAGTGACGGACTCGATCAGTTTTTCGGCAGCGTCGGTTGGCGCCACAGTTACTAGAGGCATCCCATGAAGCTCCTTACGAATCTGCTGATGGCTTTCGCTCTCTCCTTGGCCGCTTGCGCGACTCCCGTGCAGGAATCCCCCGCGAGTCCGGCGAGGACGGTAGCGTTTGAGGGGGAATCCCTGGTCGTGGTCGACCGCGCGGGAGCGTCCCACGACTTGTCCGCCCTGCTGAAGGAAGGACACCCGGTCGTTCTCGTCTTCTGGCAGAGTTGGTGTGGCTCCTGTCTGGCGGAGGCGCCGCAATTGGCAAAGGACTCTGAACAGTGGGGGCAGCAGCTGAACTTCTTCGGAGTGGTTCCCGGCCCGTCCGAGTCCGTGGATGAGCCAGCTATCGATCGCGTGATCAAGCAGTTCGGCTTGCCCCACCCTCAGGTGCGAGATACGGATCTCTCCCTAACGAAACGCTTTCAGATTGAAGGCACGCCCACCATTCTCGTCTTGGGGCCGCAAGAGCAGGTTCTCTATCGCTCCCACGACCTACCCGCGGATTGGAGCAAGTGGGCTCCGGCTCGCGACTAACCGGCTTGAGCGAGTGACTGGTCTGTGCGTTTGACCAGCCCAGCCGCCCGCTGCGGAAGCCCTTTCCAAAGAGACTGCTAAGCTAGGCTGTGATCAAACTCGGACCCCTACGAATTTTAGCTGTCGTCTCCCTGCTGGCGCTGATGGCAACCCGTGGCCTGGCCCAGGGGGAGTTGCTGTTGCGCGAACGGATTGCTGCCATCATGGGCACCAGTCTGGAGCTTCGAGCCATCGGCACGGATGCAGCCTTGCTCGACGAGGCCTTGGACGAGTCCGTTCTGGAACTCAAGCGAGTGGAGGACCTGATGACCGACTGGCGGCCATCGCCCCTCGAGACCCTCAATGACAAGGCTGGCCAAGGGCCTCAAGTCGTCCCCAAGGAACTCTTTGACCTGATTGAGCGGGCTTGCGAGATTGGCCGCTTGACCGGTGGTGCCTTCGATGTGACCTACGCGGGTGCGGGCAAGCTCTGGGACTTCAAGCAAGAGCCTCCCGTGATTCCAACGGATGCCCAGTTGCGCGCGGCTCTCGCCAAGGTGGGCTGGCAACGGCTAGTCCTCGACAAGCAGAAACTCAGCATCGACTTGCCCGCGGGCATGCGCATCGGCTTGGGCGGGATCGCCAAGGGGTACGGAGTGGATCGCGCCATGGCCGTCTTGCTCAAGCACGGCGTCAAGCACGGGATGGTCAACGCGGGGGGCGATCTAAAGGCCTTGGGCCAGCGCTTTGGCAAGTCCTGGGAAATTGCGATTCGTCATCCGCGCGAACGGGACCGGGTGCTGGCCGTGCTGCCCGTCTCCAACACCTGCGTGGTGACCTCCGGGGACTACGAGCGGTTTTTTGAGGTGGATGGCAAGCGCTACCATCACATCCTCGATCCGCGCACGGGGCGGCCTTCTACCGGCTGCATGAGTGCCACGGTGTGCGCGCCGGACGCGGCCTTCGCAGACTCTTTGGCCACGGCGCTTTGTGTGCTCGGCCCCGAGCAGGGCTTGAAGCTCGTGGAGTCCCTGCCGCGAGTGGAGGCGCTCTTGGTGGCGACGGACGGCAAGGTCAGCTACTCGACCGGTTTGGCCCCGTGATTCGCTGGCTCCTAGCCGCTGACCCACGCACATGCCTGACAAAACGTGCCGGCCTGACTCAATGGCAAGCGCGCCGCGCAGTCCGTGCGGGGACCCGCCAGCCCTGGCCGATCTCCAAGTAGCAGCGCCTAGAGGCCCGGCCGACAAGGGGCGATTCCTCGCTCGGCTCCCACGAACCGCCCGGCTGCGTTGCCTGAACCCCCATATAGCTTCAACTATGTGGGGAACCCGGCGCCTTGCCAGTCGATCCGTGGAACCCGATCGAGAAACCGCCCCTTGTCGGCCGGGCCTCTAGCGAGCCGCCTCGCTCACGCGCAGCGGCCTCGGACCCTGCCTACTCCTTCCACCAATCGCCCTCGGCCACCTGGCGAATGCCCACGTCGTAGGTGCGCGGCTGCCAGCCGAGTTCGTCCACGGCGTTGGTGATGTCGTGGCTGTGGTGCAAGGTGAAGTAGGCCGAGGCGCGGCGGTCGGCGGTCACGTCGGTGAACAGGCCCTTGAAGAAGATGGCGCGGTCGGCCCACTTCTTGGAGATGTTCTTGCGGACGAGGGTACCCCCGGCGGCCTGGATCGTCTGGTCGACGAAGTCGTTGTAGGTGATGCCCTCGGGACCCGCCAACTCGTAGCAGCAATCAACCCCTTGATCGTAGTCGAAGAAGCGCATGATGGCGTCGACCACGTCGTCCACATGCACCGGGCTGATGCGTGACTTGCCGTCGTGAGGCACCACGAACTTGCCGCCCTGGGCCGCGCATTTGCGCAGCAGCGGTCCCGTGTGGCGCGTGTCTCCTTTGCCGTACACGAGGGTCGGACGGAAGGAGGCCCAGTTGATGCCCGAGCCCTTGATCAGCTTCTCTTGGATGCGTTTCGTGTCGCGGTAGTAGCTGTAGACCGGCGCGCCGATCACCGCTGAGGACACGATCCAAATCTGGAACTCCTCATCTTTGCTGCGGCCCTGTTCCACGGCGTCGGCCAAGAGCGCCTCCGTGCCACCGACGGTGATGTTGCGCATCAACTCGTCCTCCACGTGATCGTGGGCGGCAGCCATGTGGATCAAGAGATCGCAGTCCTTGAGGAAACCGCGAATGCTCTCGGGCTTGAGCAGGTCACCCACGTGCAACTCGATAGAGCCCCCCTCGGCTTTGGGGACCGCGTCCTGACGTCCTTCGCGCACAAGCAGGCGCAGATCGTGGCCCTTGGCCGCGAGAGCAGGAACGAGGTACTGACCGATGAAGCCGGTGGAGCCGGTGACCGAGATACGCATGGGATCGAAGTTGGAGTGGAAACTGGGCCCGAAGCTTACTCTGAAAACGGGCCTGGCGAAGTGGTGCTTCCCTCAACCCGGGGAAGAAGAGCGAGGCGCCGCGCGATTTCCGGGGCCTCTGGAGTTTTTGTGTCTCCGGGGACCGGACTCATGGCCACCTGCAGGCCTTGGTACTCCAAGCGCAGCCATTGCAAGGCCGCCGCGACGAGCGGACGCAGGGTGCCCTCTCCGGGGCCCAGGCGCAGTTGCCAACCGGTGTTGTCGCGGCCGTAGTGCCCCGCTTTTTGGCGATCGGCGGCGAGCTTCTTGAGCCGGCCGAAGACGCTCCTGCGCAGCTTCTGCTGCCAGAGGGTGTGCCAGGACAAGGTGGTGAAGTACTTCAAGTCGCGGCCCATGCGCGCCAGCTCGAGGGAACGCAGGCTGCGGCGGAAGGAGAAGGCCACAGAGAACAGGGCGGCGTCGCCGCACAGGGCGCGGGTGGTGCTGTGCAACACCACTTCGTCGGAGTCATCGTGTTGACGCTCGCGCAGATTGTGCAGACGCAGATGCTCGACCACATGAGCTTCTGAGCCTCCCGAGCCGAGATCGAGGGCGATGATCTCCGCCGCATTCCAGATCGTGCGCGCCATGCTGTCCAGGGGAGCGGCGAAGAGTGTCTTCAAACTGCCCGCAGCATCCCCCACGAGAATCCAACCGCGATCGCAGCTGCGCTTGGGACGCCAATCCGTCTCGTGCTGTAGCTGGAAACTCTCCGGTTCGATCTGTGCTCTGCGCAAGAGATCGCGCAGTCCAGGGCGCGAGCGCAGGAAGGCGGAGTAGGCGCTGAGGTCGGAATCCACTTGCCGCAAACTTTCAAAGCGCTCGCGATCCATTTCGAGTTGAACACTGCTGCCCCCGGCCACGTTGGGGAAAACGCTGGCGCGCCAGTCGGCTCCGAAGAAGTTGTGGGTGGCGAGTTCCCGTGAACGAGTGAAGGGCTGCAGCTCACCGTCTGTCTTTTCCGGCAAAACCGAAGCGAGTTCATCAAAGGACGTGCAGCGCGTCCAGTTGGCCACGGCTTTGGTGTACTCCGGCGTGTCCACGGACTGCCGCAACTCGAACTGCTTGGAGATCAGTCCCTCGTTTCCGGTCGCATCCACGATCCAGCGCGCCTGCATGGCGAGTGGGCCCTCCGCTTGTTTCAGGTAGGCGGTGGAGGCTGGCCAATCCACCCGCACATGCGAGACCTCCGCGCCCAACAGAAAACGCACGCCCGCCAACTCCGCCGTGCGGTAGATGGAATGGGCCAGGCGCAGGGTGTCCACGTGCTGACCCGGATGGCTAGCGAATTCATCCGCGCCGATTTCCGTGAGCTCGCCGAAGGCGTTGGTGGGTTTCCTGGAGAACCAAAAGTGCTCCCCGTGGCGCGGCAAGTGTTCGCGGGCCAAAAGCCCGGCAGAGTGCAGGGCCATCTGGAAAAAGACTCCAGCGGGACCGGTCAAAGCTTGACTGTGGCCCTCCCGGGGCAACTCGGTTTGTTTGTCGACAACCACCACGTTGGCGCGCGGCAAGCGTTTGCTGATCAAGAGGGCCGTGGACACGCCGGCGAGCCCCGCTCCGATCACGAGCACCTGGCAACGTTTCGATTCCTCCGATTGGAAGCGGGTCTCCGATTTGGATTTTGGATGTGGGGCAGAAGTGGACATTGAGCAGAGCTTGGAACCGGCTAGCGAAGCGTTGGATCATAGGGCGGCAGGGCCAGCAAAGCTTCTCCATAGCGCCGGGCAGAAACACTTAGACCCATGGGGATCTCATCGAGGAAGGTCGCGAGCAACTGGCGCACTTCCCTCGCTCGGGGGCGAGCGTTTTCCGGCAGCTTGGCCAGGAAGCTCTCGCGACCGGACCAGGCCAGGACTTCCGTGGCGTAGCCCCCCAGGAAGGAGAACGGGGCACGGAACTCGAGCACAGGGCGGTCGTCACGCATGGGCGCCACTCCTTGCACGTATTCACGCAGACTGCTGTCGTCGGCGACCTGCAGGGCCAAGAGTTCCGTCGCCGAGTGAATCCCCGCTTGCGCCAGGGCCTTGCCCAAGCGCTCGGAGAACAGGGTTTCGGGCACGAGCCGCATGGGCAGCTCTTGCACAGAACCGACCAGGGCCAAGTCGTAGGCCGTCAACCAAGCGGAGCTGTGGGGGAAGGCTTCACACCAACTCGCGATCACGGTCTGCACGTCGAGGGTCGAGAGCTGGTAGAGCGGCAGCCATTGGGAAGCGATTCCGCCGGGCGCTAGGTGTCCAGCCATCTGCTGGAAGTGCTCCACCGAGTAGAGGTCGCTGGAACCGCGCGTCCATGGATGGATCGGATCGGAGGTGATCAAGTCCCAGGTTTCCGTGCTGGTGGCGAGGGCGTGGCGCCCGTCCGCTTGGTGCACTCGGGTGCGGCGATCGAACAGCAAGTTTCCATTCCAACCGGCGAACTCTTGGGCGCCGTCGGGGATGCTCGCGGCAATTTCAAAGATGTCGAGGCGCTCGAGGCCTTTCAAGTCGAGCAGGGAGCCCGCGGTCATACCGGTGCCCAAACCGATCACTAGCCCGCGCTTGACGTTGCCGTGCAGCAATCCCGGCACGTGGCCGAGCAAACGTTGCAGGCGTAGGTCAACCGGCGCGGTGGTCGCGACCACCTTGCCATTCACTCGCAGAGAACGAACCACTCCGTCCTCGGGCGTGTCGGTCTCTTCCACGCTGACTGTGGCGTGGGCGTCGCTGGCGAGATAGAGCCAAGGGGTTTGCACGGAGTCGCCGCGCAGGAAAAGCACCAGCACCGCGGCCGAGAGCAGGCTGCCCGCAACCCAGGTCTTGGAGCGCCCGTGCGCTCTGGGCAAGGCGCACAAACCAGCGATCCAGGCACACAAGAGCAGGCAGTGCAGGGTCACTTCCGTTCCGAAGTTCGGCAGGAAGACGAAGCCCGCCAGCAGGCTGCCGAGCAGAGCGCCCGCGGTGTTGAAAGAATAGACGCGGCCCAGGGCGTTTTCCCGGGGGACCTGGGAGTGCTTGTCCGCGAAGGCGGCAGCGGCGGAGGGCAGGGCCACCCCGAGTGCCAAGGCCGGAGGCAAGAGCGCCAAGGCGGCGAAGACCGCGTGGGAAGCCCACAGCTTGAGCACGCCCGCTCCTGCGGGCATGCGATTTTGCAGGGCACCGAAAAGGTCGGACTCGCCGAGTTGTAGACGCAGGGCAATCAAGCCCGCCAGGGTCAAGGCCGGCAGCAAGAGGCCCGCGCGCGCGAGGGTGCTTTGGTTCGCCCGCAAACTAGGCTGCTGGCCTTGCTTCGCCACCAGTTGTCGACTGCCCAGACCGATGCCGAGCAGGAACATGGAGAGCACGATGGCGTAGGCGTAAACCGACGAACCGGTGACGGTCACCAGCAAGCGCGAGAGCACCACTTCCAATCCGATTCCGGTGAGGCCAATCAGAAACGTGGCGAGCAGGATTCCATCGAAGAAGGGCGGCTTGCTGTGCTCGCGAGTCACCACTTCCGATTCACCCTCCGTCGCTTCTTGCAGCCAGCGTAGTGCCAAGGCTGCTGCCAACACATCGAGCAGGGCAGCGGCTCCCAGAGACCACGAGAGTCCGAGGAGCGGCATGAACACCAGCGGCCCGAGCAAGGCACCGAAGGCCGCGCCGAGTGTGTTGGCTCCATAGAACGCGGAGGTTTCCGAGCCCGTGTCCGCAGCGCTGCGAATCGTGAGCCGACCCATCAAGGGGAAGGTGGCGCCCATGGCCAAGGTCGGCGGCAGCAGGAAGGCCACGGCCAAGACCATGCGCAACTCGAAGCTTTGAACTGGATCGATGAGCGGGAAGAGGATCGCCGTCAAGGCCGCCCAGATCCCGAGTCCGGCCTCGATGCCCGCGAAGAGCCGGACCGGACGCGCGGCACGGCGTACCCAGTTGCCCAAGAAGAAGGCGCCCAAGGCCATGCCACCCATGAAGATGGCGAGCACCAATGCCAGACCGCTGGCGTCGCTACCCAAGAGCCGCGCGAGCAGCCGGATCCACACGGTCTGGTAGACGAGTGCGGCAGCGCCTGTCAGGAAGAAGAGTAGGTCGGAGGTTCGCATGGCAGGCTTCGCGTCGGAGAACGCCGCTGGTCGGCGCCACAATAGCGGGCCAGCAGGACCCTGGTACAGATTGCAGCGGGGATAACAGGGTCGCTGGAGCAATTCTGACGGAGGAGCACCCGATTCGGCCCCCGCGACCTTCGCTTTCGCCTACTTGGTGAAGGCCCCGTGAACAAACGAATCAAAGACTCTCACGCCCTTCCAGCTATCCAAGTGCAGCGTGACAAAGGCCAGGTGCTTGGGATGCACTTGGTAGGCGTCCTGGGCGGAGCGACTCTCAAAGATCACGTGCAGGGAGACGTCGTAGTCCTGATCGTTCACCGGACTGGTCAAGCTTTCATCGCGCTGACCGCAGGCGAAGAAGCGCACGCCATCGAGTTTCGAGAGCTGGTCCCAGCAAGACTTCACGAGGGCCTTGCGGGCCTCTGGGGAGTCGTCGTTCAAGTCGAAGTACACGTCGTGGGCGAACCAGGGCTCTGCGGACTTATCCGAGGCCAGTGGAGAGCTCGCGCAGGAGGCGATGAACAGGGGCAAGGCGCAGACGAGAGGCAGCAGCAGTTTCATGGGGCGCTTGGAACGAGGATGGCGGGGATCTCAACAACCTGCAGTCAGTCCGCTGGTCGGGACCGCCCATCCTAGTTGGTGGTCGAGCCCGACTCAAAGCGCAAGTGACAGCGCCGGAGATTCCAGGGGCGTTGGGCTCGGGAAGGCAGCCTTGCGCGGTCGCCGCTTTTCAGGCCCTGGGCCTGGGATAGAACAGCGCAGCGCTCCCCCCTCTGTTCGACTCTCGCGCTCAGATCAGCGGGGAAGACCTGCACGGAAAGAGGCCAGGCGCTATGGTGGATCGCTCCACGCAACCACCAACCCGCAAGAACACCTATGCTGCGCTCTCTTCTTCTGCCTGGCCTGCTGGCCGCCTTGGCCCCCTCACTTCTGGCGGACGTTCGCCTGCCCGCCTTGATCAGTGACCACATGGTGTTGCAGCAGGACGCCACCGTGAATGTCTGGGGTTGGGCGGAGGCCGATGAAAAGGTCGAGGTGAGCGCCAGTTGGTCGAAGCAGGTTTTGAAGACTCAGGCCGACAAAATGGGCCGTTGGGAAGTCAAGTTGAAGACGCCCTCCGCCACAGGCCCGCAGCGTCTCGTGATCCGCGGCAACAACGAAATCGAATTGCAGGACATCCTGCTCGGTGAGGTTTGGGTTTGCGGCGGGCAATCGAACATGGAATGGACCCTGGCCAATTGCGCACCGCTCTACGAAACCGAGCGCAGCAGCGCGAACCATCCGAACATCCGCTTGTTTGACGTGCCCCGCCAAGTTTCGGCAACGCCGGTGCTGGACTCTGCTGGCGAGTGGCGAGTCGCCACAACGGAGAACCTCAATCGCTTCAGTGCGGTCGGTTTCTTCTTTGGCCGCGAGCTGTCGGACAAGCTCGATGTTCCGGTGGGCTTGATCAGCTGCAATTGGGGCGGGACCTTGGCCGAAGCCTGGACCAGTGAGCGGGTTCTGCGGCGTTGGACAGACTTTCACAGGGACTTGGACAACGTGGCCACGATCGCCGCTGATGCGGACGCCTTCAAGGGCTCGGAGCAGCAGCGCATGGCCGAGTGGTGGAAGCAACTCGGGTCCATCGACGAAGGTTCACGCCTGGGCTGGCACGCCAAGGACTTCGATAGCAGTTCTTGGGGCCTGATGGAGATTCCGAACAACTGGACGGCCACCAGCGCCGCGCGCCACGATGGGATCGTGTGGTTGCGCCGCAAGTTTCAAGCTCCAGAAGGAGTTGAAGGCAAGGCCCTGCTGCTCGAGTTGGGACCGATCGATGACATGGACACCACCTGGGTCAACGGGGTGCGCGTGGGCGGCCACGAAGAGGCCGGACACCACACCACTTTGCGGCGCTATGCAGTGCCTGCGGGAGTCGTGGTTCCCGGTGAGAACACCCTGGCCGTGCGCGTGCTCGACACCGGGGGGCCTGGTGGACTGACAGGGGAAGCGCACCAGGTCTTTATTCGTGCAGGGGAACAAGATCGACCCTTGCCCTTGAACGGACGTTGGGACTTCGCGATCGGGGCGAGCATGAGCGACTTGCCGGCCTGGCCACGTCCTAGCGTGTTGCACGCCAACACGCCCACCGCGCTCTCCAACGGGATGTTGTCCTCCATCACGGACTTCAGCATTCGCGGCGCGATTTGGTACCAAGGGGAATCGAACTGTCGCAAGGCGCAGCTCTACGAAGAGCTCTTCCCCGGCATGATCGCCGACTGGAGGGCGCGCTGGGGACAGGGCAGCTTCCCTTTCTACTTCGTGCAAATTGCGCCCTTCAACTACGGCAACGACACGGGCCAAGCGGCCCACCTGCGCGACTCGCAACGCAAGACACTCGCCGTGGCGAACACCGGCATGGCGGTGACCCTCGACATTGGCAACCCTGTGGACATCCATCCGAAAAACAAGTTGGATGTCGGGCAGCGCTTGGCGCTTTGGGCGCTAGCGAAGACCTATGAGCAGCCCATCGATGTCTGGTCCGGGCCTCTCTATCGCTCGATCCAGGTGGAGGGCAAGGGGCTGCGCGTGCAATTCGATTCTGCGGGCAATGGCTTGGCAGCGCGCGATGGGAAACCCCTGACGCACTTTCAAGTGGCGGGGGAGGACAGGGTCTTCCACCCGGCGCAAGCTAGCCTCGACGGGACGAGTCTCTTGGTCGCAAGCGAAGCCGTGGCTGCGCCCATGGCGGTGCGCTTTGCCTGGGGTGCTGCGGACCAGCCGAACCTCATGAACAGCGAGGGTCTGCCCGCCTCTTCCTTTCGCAGCGACGACTGGTAGGGGCGCCGCTTGGGTCCAGCCCTGACGCGGATCCCGCGGGGCTCGGGCCTGGACTTGATCTGCCGTTGTTGAGGGCTGGCGCGCTTCTTTCCCGGGTCTTGCCCGGACGTGTTGCACCCACCAGCGGCTTCGGTCAGGCTACGGCGGGCGGGATCCGTGGGGTCCCGCCGACCCCCTCCTTCGAACCCGGATGCTGCGCACGATGTCTTTGGTCTCTCTTTGGTTGGTCAGTTTGCTGACTGTTGGAAACGTTGCGGTCCCCGCGCTGCTAGAACACCCTGCGTCCGTCGAGAATCCAGCGCTTGCGGAGAGCCCCGCGTCAACACAGGACGGGGCGCCTACACAAAACGGGACGCCAACAGAGGACGGAACGCTGGACCAAAGCGCCGGGCTCAGCAGCGGGCCGGCGAGCGCCGCGGGCCTTCCCAGCGTGCCCAGCAATGTGGCGGCCACCCTCGAAGAACGCTCCCTGGAGACGCTCTCCGCGCTCAACGATTCGCGCAGCAGCAAGCTGCGTGAGATCGAACAACTGCGCGAGCGCTTCGACCCGGATGAGAACAGCGAACGACGCCTCGAACAGCTCGAGAAAATGCGCAAACTGCAGGCGGACTTGAACACGATTCAGTTCAACTTCGAGGCGGTGGCCACGGGCATTGACGTGCGCAACTTCGTGTTGGGCGCGAACCAGGAGTTTGACCTGATCTCCGAGGTCAAGGGGCTCTTGGAGCCGATCGTGGCGGAACTGCGCGACGCGACTGAAGCTCCCCGGGCCATGGAACGTCTGCGTGGTCAGATGAGCTTTGCGGAGGAGCACCAAAGCTTGGCCCGCGAGGCCGTCGCCAACTTGGAGGAGTTGGTGAAGTCCGCGGAACTGACGGTCGAGAACCCCGAGAAACGTGCCGAGCTGGTGGCGGCCCTGCGCGAATCCCAGGAGGGTTGGCGCGAGCGAGTGCAGGAGTTGGCCAACCAACGCACGGTGGCCAAGTTTCAACTGGACCAACGGGAGTCCAAGCAGCGGTCCGTGTTGGATTCCGCTCAAACAGCTCTGGGGGCTTTCTTTCGCAGCCGAGGACTGAACTTGCTGATCGCCCTGGGTGTGTTCCTGGGCACGCTCTTCGGCCTGCGCCTGGTGCACCGCGCGGTCAGCAAATTGCTAGGCAAGAAGGGCAAGGGCGAGCGCAAATTCTACGGGCGCCTGATCGACGTTTTGTACTTTGCCTTCTCCGGGTTTGCCGCCTTGGGTGGCGCCTTGCTCGTTTTGTACAACGCCAGCGACTGGGCCATTCTCGGCTTGATCCTGCTGCTCTTGGCGGGCTTGGCATGGGCCGGTAAGGCGGCGGTTCCCCTGTTTGTGGAGCAGATCCGGTTGCTCTTGAACTTGGGGACGGTGCGCGAAGGGGAGCGTGTGATCTACCAAGGCTTGCCCTGGCGCGTGTCGCAACTTTCTTTGCTCGCGCGCCTGCACAACCCCGAACTGACCGGCGGCCGCATCCGAGTTCCCCTGCGAGACATGACCGCACTGCGCTCCCGACGGGTCGCCAACGGGGAGAGTTGGTTCCCCACGAGTTGCGATGACTGGGTTCTCGTGGATGGGGAGCGCCTGGCTTGCGTGGTCTTTCAATCCACGGAGATCGTCCGCCTGCGCATGCAAGGAGGCAGTGAGGTGGTCTATCCAACCGCAGACTTCCTGGGCCTCGCCTTAGAAAACTTGAGCGCGGGCTTTCGCATTCGCATTCGATTCGGCATCGACTACGAGCACCAAGCAATCTGCACCACGCAGGTGCCGACCTTGATGAGGGAGTTTCTCGAGCAGAAGCTCGCCAAGCGCTTTGGAGTGGAACACACCCGCAAGGTCAAACTTGAGTTCCTGGAAGCTGGCGCGTCTTCGCTGGACTACTCGGTGATGGTGGACTTCGCGCCCGGGGCGGCGCCCGCCTACAACGAGTTGCTGCGCGGCATCGGCGCGTTTCTGGTGGACGCCTGCAACGAGTATGGATGGGGCATCCCCTTCACCCAGATCACGCTGCACAACGCTTCTTAGTCTGCGGGGCTTCTTGGTCTGCGCGCTGTTTGCGCCCCGCGGCGCTCGGACGGGTCAGCCCATGAACCCGTCCGCAGCGCGCGCGGGCCCTACTGCGCGCGATGGTCGCGGCAGACCAGGGTTCCCTGGCTGCCGCGGCAGAAGATGCGTCCGTTGGCCAAGACCGGCATGGTCCAGAAGACCTTGCCCGTGTCGATCACCTTGGTGCGCGAGAGTTCCACGTACTCCTTGGGATTGGCTTGCGCGATGATCAACTCGCCCTCGTCCGTCATCACGATCAACTTGCCGTCGGCCGCGCTGAGCGCACCGTTGCCCAGGCCGCGCTGGCCCCACTTGGACTCCCCTTGCAAGTCGATGCAGCGCAAGACGGCTTCGTCGAATCCGTACAGGTGACCGTCGAGCAGCACGCAACCGGACATCTTGTTGTTCATGGACTTCTTCTCCCACAAGAGTTCAAAGGCTTCCTTGCCGGCCTCGTCCTTGGCCATCTTCAACAGGGCGCAGCCCCGGCCGAGCCCCGAGGAGATGAAGATCGAATCACCGATCACGTGGGGCGTGGCGGCGTTGATGTCGTAGCGCGTCTTCCACTCGTGGAAGTAGCGCTCCTTGCCAGTGGCGCTTTCAAGCACCGCCAGACCGTCGCCGTTGAAGAGCGCCAGGGCAGGCGTGCCGCGCAGGTCAAAGGGCGCCGGTGTCGAGTAGGAATGACCGTAGTCCTTGGTGCTCCACTTGAGCTTCCCCGTCAACTTATCGAGGGCCACGAGCTTGCCCGCGTTGAGCAGCAGGGTGTCCCCGTCGACCAAGGGCGAGGCCGAGAAGCCCCATGTGCCGAAGGCGGCCTTGGCGAGATCCTTGAGGTCTGCTTCCCAAACAACCTCGCCACTCGCTGCTTCCAAGCAGAAGACCATGCCTTCGCGATTGGCGCTGAAGACCCGCGGGCCGTCGATGGTGGGCGTGCTGAGGGTACCGCCATCGTGCAGGTGCTTCATGATGGCCGCGGGATAGGCGTGGCTCCAAAGCTCTGCTCCCGTTTCGACATCGAGGCACCAGACCACGTCCACCTCGACGTCCGCGTCGTAGCCCATGGTGAAGAGCCGGCCGTCGGCGATGGAGACCGAGGAGTAGCCGAGTCCGACCTCCTTGGTCCACTGGGCTTCGGGCTTGCCCTTTGCGGACCAGGCGCTCTCGAGCGAGATTCCGTTGCGCGCCGGCCCGCGCCAATGGGGCCATTCGAAGGTGTCCCCGGCCGGTTGACCTGCAAGCGGAGTCCCTGCGCTGAGCGCTTGGGTGAGCAGCAAGGGCAGGCAAACAAAAGAGACCGCGGAGAGAGCGTGGGAAAGCTTCATGGAATGCGTGGCTAGGCTGCGTCGCTTCAAGACCGAAGTCTCGTGGGGAGGGATGCAGCAGGTTTTGTGAGTTGAGGAATTGGAAAGGCGAGGCCTTGGCAGCGCGTCCAGCGGGGGAGCGCGAGCGAGTTCCCTGGGGATCCGGCGCTCGTTGCGATCTACGGCGCGGCGGGCGAGAGCGTGACCAGGACGGCAGGTGTTTCTAGGATGGTTTTCCTCTGCCCTGCATGAGTTCAACCGAGCACGGTGTTCGAGGAGTTGTGCGCGCCCCGCAAGCGCGAGAAGAAGCCCAAGTCGATCTCGATGCCAGTCTGTTCGAGTCGCATCTGCAAGGGGTGTTGATCGTGATCATGACCGGCTTCGACTTGGGTGATGAGCTCGGTCATCAACTTGCCGATGACCGGTGCGGTCTTGAAGGAGGATCCACTGGTCCCGATTGCAACGTAATAGCCGGGGCGATCCGTTCGGTCCAGCACCGGATTCCAATCCAAGGTCGTGACGTCGTACATGGAGCCCAGTCCGCGCTTGCGCTCGAACTGCACCTCGGGAAAGCGCTTCATCAAGCGCAGCAGGTGGCGCTCGTGACAGGCCACGCTGGATTGAACGTCGTTCTCGTCGGGGTCCTCTAGCCATTCCATGACGTCCCCTTGAGGGTCGAGGGAACCGAGCAAGAGGTCGATGCCACCGGCTTCCGGTTGGAAGTAGAGACCACTGTCGATGTCGGCCACGATCGGCACCGGCGCGACCCCCGGGCGTTCGTGGGCCGGGTTGCTGAGGGCGTGCACTTCCCGGCGCAGGGGCCGGGTCTCGATGCCCAGGTCGACCGCGGCCATGCGATTGACGAGGCTCGAGTGCGGCCCAGCGGCATTCACCAGCACGTCCCCGTGCAAGGTCTTGCCGCTCTGCATGCGCAGACGGAAACGGTCGCTGACCAAGCCGTTCGCGACGCCCGTATCTCCGAGGCCCGTGCTGCCCTCGATCGCAAGCACTTCATCCCCCAAATGAAAGCGCGCACCCGCTCGCGCAGCCGCATCACGGATGTTGCGGGTAGCGAGTGCCGGCGAGATCACGTAGCCCGCTTTCAATTCGTGGACAGCGCCTGCGATCTGGCGGCCAGTGGGCTCAAAGAAGTCGTCGGCATCAGGACTGCGCACTGGGAACTGGGAGGCCACGTCCAGGTAGGGGAAGCGCGCACGGAGTTGCGTGGCGTCGAGCCACTGCACCTCGACCCCGTGGCGCTGCATGCGCGCAATCGTCTCTTGCACCACTGACGTCTCTGTCGTTTGGATGAACAGCATGCCGCAGCGCAAGAAGCGCGCGAGCTCCTCGTCCTGCGTCGGTTGCAGGTGCTCACGCCACGCGCTCCAGATCGAGGCGCCCTCGTGGGCCAGGGCGGTCATGGTGTCCGTGGAGTAGAAGCAACGCACGATGGCACAGGATGCGGAAGTCGTGCCGTGGCCGACCTCACCGTGACGTTCGACGACCGTGACGGATTCCCCTCGCCGAGCGAGTTCCAAGGCGATCGAGCATCCGATGATGCCGCCGCCCAAGATTAGATGTTCACGGTTGGAAGGCACGCGGCTACAGCTCGTTCAGAATGTCCAAGTACTCCTGGACGCCCATCTTGCGGGGATTGGAAGAGTTCGAGCCGTTGGCAACCGCCAACTCTGCGATGCGTCGCTCTTCTCCTTGGACGATGCCAAGGCTGGAAACTCCGGGGAGTTCGAGACTGGCCACGAGACCTTCGAGCTCGTTCATGAAGTCGGCTGCAGTCGCGCCTTGCCCAAGGACCTGGGCCAGTTCGGCCAAGCGTGGCGCGACCGATTCCCCGTGGGCTCGCATGACCGGTGCCAAGAGCAAGGCGTTGGCCAATCCGTGGGGCACGTCGTAGAGACCGCCGAGGGATTCTGAGAGGCAGTGCACCGCGGCGACGTCCGAGTTGCCGAAGGCCAAGCCGGCCAGGGTCGAGGCGCGCATGACCCCGTCCAAGGCTTGCGCGTCGCCCTTGGGATCACGAACCGCGCGACCCAAAAATTCAAAGCTGAGGGCCAAGGACTTTTCCGCCATGGCGTCCGATATCGGATTGCGCACGCAACCGGTGGTGGCCTCCAAGGCGTGAGTCATGGCGTCCAGCCCAGTGCTCGCGATCAAGTGCGGTGGCAAACCGCGCAAGAGTTCGGGGTCCACCAGAGCCACGTTGGGGAAGAGTTGCGTGCCTTTGATGCTGATCTTGACGTTGCGCGCTTGATCGGTGAGCACCGCAACCCAAGTGACTTCGCTGCCCGTTCCGCAGGTGGTTGGAATGGCCACAAAGGGCAAGGGCTCCTGGGGGAAGACCTTCTTGCCGAGCCATGCATTCACGCCGCCAGGGTTGGTGGCCAACATGGCCGCCGCCTTGGCCGCGTCCATCACGCTGCCGCCACCGAAGCCGACGATCACATCGCCGGGCTTGGCAAGGGCCGCGATGCGCTCGGCGGTTTGTGTGCGTGGGTTGGCTTCGACTTCGCCGAAGAGCAGGCAATCGACACCAGCACTCTCGAGCTTGGCGAGGGCGCGCTTGACCAGCGGTCCATCGACGAGGCCGCCGTCGGTGACGAAGAGCACGCGCGTTGCTCCTAGTTCCAGGGCGACTGCGGGGAGGTTCGCGCTGCAACCGGGGGCCAAGCGAACGTGGGTGGGGATGCGGAAATCTGTCATGGGATGTCTTGGGTTGGGCCGCCATCCTAACCGTCTGCCTCCGTTGCTTTTCCTGCCCGCGCAAGAATTCCTGTTGGAGCGGGGCGCGGCGTGCAGGGTGCGTGGGGGCCTGCGCGGTCGCCGCAGCGCTCGCTCGACTCTGTACCGGGCCCTTACCCGCGTCTCCTGTTTCCAGCGCGAGCCATCAGGTATAAGGGCTCCATGATCATCGCAAGCGCTCTGCTCCTTCTCACCACCTCATTCGCGACCCCCCCGCCCTCCAGCGGGGATGAACTGAACTGGCCCTCCTTCCGCGGCCATCGCGCCCGTGGCGTAGCGGACACGGACGCGTTGCCGGTGACCTGGGACGTGAAGACCGGGGAGAACGTGCTTTGGAAAACAGCGATCCCCGGGCTTGCCCATTCCAGCCCAGTGATTTGGGGAGAGAAGGTCTTCGTCACCAGCGCTGTGCGTTTGGATGCGCCCGCTGAGCTCTCGAGCTTGTGGGGATCCCCGGGCTACGGCGATGGCAACTCGGTCACGGACG
>CALCXM010000057.1 GCA_937905825.1 uncultured bacterium | reverse complement strand
GCGGGGCCCTGCAGGGCGATCATCGTTTCGCGCGCCGTGCGATGGTCGATCTGAACATCGAAGCCCTCTTTGTTGGAGTTCATCCACTCGAGCACCGCGTCCGTGTTGGAAGCGTTGACCACCAAGTAGACCTCGTCCTCACCGCGGTAGACGAGCAGATCGTCGATCGGGTTGCCGTCTGCTTTGCAAAACAGCGTGTAGCGGATCGAGCCCATGGGAATGCGTCCCACGTAGTTCGTCGCGATGCTGTCCAAGTAGCTGACCGCGTCCGGGCCGGTCACCGAGAGCCGTCCCATGTGCCCCAGGTCGAAGAGACCGGCCTGGGTGCGCACACACTTGGCTTCTTCCAGGATCGGGCCGTATTGGACCGGCATGTGCCAGCCACCAAAATCGACCATCTTGGCGCCGAGGGTTTCGTGAACGTCGTGCAGGGGAGTCTGTTTCATGACGGGAACGCAGCCCGCGCTGCGGGCGTGTGAGGGGATAGACAAAAAAGAAGGCGCCACGACCCTGCTAGGTCCTTGGCGCCCCTGTCCGAATGGCCGCATGCGCGGTCGTTCAGGAGTGGATCAAATCTGGGTCCTTTTTGCCTGAGAGATTCGTCCGCTGCCCTTTTTTGGCCTGAACTTGCCCCTTCGGCGGTCAGAGCCCACTTGGCCCCAACTCTCTCCCCGAGATCTGCTGTATTCCGGCGGAGAGAATAGTGAATTCAGGTCCTGGAGCCAACCCCCGACCGCTCCCGACCGGCCCTCCGATCCCGGGGTAGATTTCAGTTGCCTCTATGCGATTGCGGCCTGATCCCCCGCCCTCGCCCCCCCCCAAGAATTCACGGTATCCACTGCTATGACCCGACTGGCGCCTCCCACGCAGCTCTTCGCCCTCCTTTCGCCGCTCCTGATCGGGAGTCTCGCCACCCCCGCCCTCGCCGTCCCCCAGGGGTTCGTGGCCCCTTTTGAGTCTGGCTTGAGGTGGATTCACGGGGCGCAGCTCAGCGATCCTTGGGTTCCAGGGTCCGTGACCTTTGCCGCGCAGAGCGATTTGGTGTGGGTCGGAACCCAAACAATCAACCGGCGCCTGATGCTGCTCGGGGGGCCCGAGCAAGGCGTCGTGCAGCCCGTGCTCGAGGATCCCGGGGCGGCGCTTTCGAGCCACATCCTGGCGGTCGAAGCGGGGAAGGGCGGCGATCAACTCTTCAGCTTGCAGCAACGGCCGGAGCCTGACTCCTTCCATCGCAGGACCCTGGTGACGCGACATAGCGCTTTGCAGGCCGGCGCTGGCACGACCTTCTCACCGCTCTGGACCGCGACCTTTCCCTTCACGGCCAATGGCCCTTCGTTGCTGTCGGTGGATGAGTTGGGGGACACCTTGGCCGTAGCGGCCTACGACAACAACGGACCGGGGGCCGTGCAACTTCGACTCTTGAGCGGGGACAGCGGGGCGACGCGAGTCGTCATCAACTTCCAAGCAGCCGGATTGGACGCCCTGACGATCTCGGCGGATGGCAAGCGCACAGCACTCGGTGTGGCTCAAAGGCTTCTGGTGCTGGACGAAACCGGGAGCGTGTTGCTGGATCAACCGCTGAACTCTGCTGTCAATGACTTGGCCTTGGATGGGGACGGATCGCGCCTCTTGGTCGGCATGTTGGGGGAAGTTCTGGTCTTCGACGGAAGCGCGGGGGTCTACAGCCAAGCGCATCGTGAGCAGCTCGGTCCGAACGAGATCGCCAAACGAGTGGCTCTCTCTGAGGACGGTTCCACCTACGCAGTGGCCCGCTGGGCTTTTGGTGCGAACGAAACCCTGCGCTACGAGGTGTACTCCGGCGCCAGCTTCCAAATGCTCAACCAGGTCACCCAGATTTCCGGCGGCGCGGCCTTCCAGAACTCTCCGGTGGCCGTGGAGATGAGCGCTGACGGTCAGCGCGTCGCTTTCGCTTCCTGGGGCAAGGGGGACGCAGATCCGGAGGTGCTCTTGCTGCAGAGGGGAGTGGCCCAGCCGCTCTTGGAGATTGACTTGCCCGGCAGTGCCATGGGAGTGGCCTTGGATCCCACCGGGACCAAGCTCGCCGTGTTGACCAAGAACTTGCACGCCAATCAGCTGGGGTCCACGGGGGAAGTGCGCCTCTACGCGACCGGCGAAGGAGAGCTCGAGCAGCTCGGACCGGCGCGTTTGGGCTCGGATCTCAAAGTGCGTAGCCATCAACCTGGAAGTTCGTTCGCGTTCTTCCTGCTCGGGGAGCGCACGAACAATCCCACCACGCCCCCGGGAACCATGGGGACCCTGAAGCTCGCCCGTGATCGCCACTTGCAAGTCATCGTGCGTCCGGCCCAAGCCTCCGGGCAAGCGGACCTGTCCCTACCGATTCCGGCCAACAGCAGTTGGCTTGGAGCCAACCGTTCGGTCCAGGTGGCAAGTCGGGTTGGCGGTCAGTTGATCCTGAGCGAGACGGTGCTCGATCCGCTCTTCTACTAAGCAGAGACCCTTCCACCACGCAGGGACTCGCTCAATGAAGCCGTGACCTGCCGAGTGCGCCGGCGCATTCCCTGAAGAGAGCTTCGCCAAGGCGGGGCTTTCTTACGTTCAAGCGTGAGAACGCGAGCCAAAATATTCCGCAATGCAGGGGCCGGAACTTTTTTCCAGGTCAGCGTCGCAAGTTGGCTTGAAGCGTTACGCGAGGCGTCTACTGCCCGAACGCGAGAGCCTCGACTGGAAAGCTAAGTGGGCTGGGGCTTTTGCGAAGGGAAAAGCGTACACGGATTGGAGTAGTTCTTTTCAAGGCGGACCGCAGCGTCGCCGATACGGGCACTGGATCAACGCGCTACTCCACCCAGGAGTGGTGAGCTCCATTACCCATTTGTTCCCCAGCCGTATCCCAAACCCGGCATCCAAAGGGAACCGTATCTATTGCTGTACATGAGGACGTTCGGTATGAACCTCTCGAAAAGGACTTCTTGGGCATTTCTTTGTGGCTTGACTCTCGTAGTTGCTGGCTGTTCCAGCGGCGACTCGACCAGTGCAGTCGGCACCATTGAAAGCAGCCAGCAGAATCTAACCCTAGATCCCAATGGCACGACGACAGTCGTCACCTTCTCCCAAGCACCTGCGTCCGCGGCAGCCGGTTACTTTACCGCCGACGGTGGTCAGACGGCGACCGGAGCTTCCATTAGCGGGAACACTGTTCGCGTAGTTTGGGACTCACGCGTTTCCCCTTCGCACACGATCACGATTGCCGATTTGCCAGGCATCGAGGACGGGACGACCACGCCGAGTACGACCAACTCGGCTGCGCCCACCTTCACGATCACGGACTCTGCCCAAAACGCAGGACTCGGTGCGGACACCCTCGAAGTGACCTTCTCCGGCCCGCGGGTCGATGAGGCCGACGCCGAGGATCCAACCAGTTGGGCCTTGGTTGCGAGCGCGACCACCATGGACCTGACCGGGTCCACGTTCACTTTGGACGTATCGACTCAGGTGATGACCATCACCCTGGGCTCCAGCGCCAACTTGCACTCTAGTTTCACCCTGGCAGCGAGCAGCCTCGTTAGCGTTGCGGACACGGCAGTGTCGACGACGCCCCTGGCTGGCACAGCATCTGGGGACGCCGCCGCACCGACTTTGGTCAGTGTGGAGCAAAACCTCACCGCCGACGAGTTTGGGCGCGTCGTGGACTTCACGTTCAGTGAGGCGATGAGCCCCACCTTCAGCCAGTCGGCCTCGAACTTCTCCGGTTCAGGCACGAACCCGGCAACGACCGTTTCGCAGCCTACTGCGGGCGTTCTGCGTGTGACCTTCAACTCCCCGGCAATTCCCGGGGTGACGACGATCACGCCCAACAACATGATGGACACACACGGCAACAGCTTGACCATTGGTGTGCAAGCCGTGGCTCAGTCGTCGCCGGTCACGAACTCTTACACGAGCGCCGACGCGGTCACCGTTGCCAACACGGGTGGGGACTATGTTGAAGCTGTTTTCGCCCAGGCTTTCGAGCCGGTCTCGGCATCGAACGTCGCCAACTGGGACCTCGTGATCGATGGAAGCACCATCAACCTGGCCCTGCAGACCTTCGACTACGATTTCCTCACCAAGACGCTGCGCATCGACCTGGTCGACGACATGACGAATGGAGTGGCCTACACGCTGACTCCGACGACCGTGCTCGAAGTCGACGGCGAGACCTTCAGTACCGCGGATTCGGGCACCGTGAGTGGCGATGTGGCCCTGCCAACGATCGTCAGCTCCGTGCAAAACCGCACCGAAGACTCCACCGGGATGACCGTCGATGTGACCTTGTCCGAGGACATGGACGAGACCTCCGCCGAAATCACCGGCAGTTGGAGCGTCGCCGGCTTGACGGTGGCCAGCGCGGACAGTCTGGGTAGCGGCAACATTGTGCGCTTGACCTTGACCGGCGGAGCCGCCGTGCCCGGGACCGCGACGGTGGGTGTGAACACCATGACGGACATCGCAGGCAACGTGATCGCGACAGCAACCGGTCTGGCCGTGACCTCCAGCGATAGCACCGAACCGACCATCCTCTCCACGGACGGAACGGCTCCGGAAGGTGCCGACAACGACACGGTGACTGTGCGCTTCGACGACTACATGGTCGAGTCGACGGTGATCGACCCCGACAACTGGGCCATCGAGTCTCCCATCGGGACCTCCTTGACCACGACGGGCGCGAGCGTGACTTACAACGCGACGACCCGAGTGGGAACCCTGACTTTTGACGCGGTCAACGCTCAATACTTCAAGCTCGGCGACACCTACCAGGTGACGCTTAGCGACATGACGGACATTGGTGCCAACGAAGTGTCTTCGACTCCGGCAACGGGTTCGATCACCTTCGAGCGCAACCATCCCTATGCCCACCGGGCGATCTTTGACGCGACCGCCGACACGCAGTTGGTGGTGCGCTTCAACGAGCACATGGACCTCTTGAGTGATCTGTACTCTGTGTCCAACACCGGCGGTGTGCGCTACGTGGTTCGCGACAGTGGCGGTGCTCTGCGCGGCTCTCCGAACACGGCAACCTCCTTGGACGAGGGGATTGGTGTGTTGCTCGACTTCGGTTTCGTGGTCGACGCGACGGACACCATCGACGTGCTCGGGGCGACGGACCTGGTTGGCAACTACATGTACCCCAACCTGCTCATGGCCTTTGCAGCCAGTAGCACCACGGAGCCCGCTCTGGACACCCAGACGACGGCGCCGCTGGCTGTGTCTGGAGAGCGCAACGATGTGATCACGATCATCTTCGACCGCAACCTGAGCCCCTGGGGCGCAGAGAACTACAACAACTACACCGTCAACGACGGCACGGATGACCTGGATCTATCAGGGTCTCAGTTCGAATTTGACGGCAATGACACCGTGGTGATTACGCTGAATGCCAACACGGCCCCCTCCTTGCAGGCGGCCGATACCTACAGCTTCATCGTGGACGACATTCAGACGGATCAGGGCGTCGCAATGTCGGCATCTGATACGGCCGCCGGCAACACGGTGGATGGCGACAACGCCACCCCGCCGACGATTGGCGCGAGCAGTGTGCGCATCGACCGGGCCAACCCGAACTCGCTCTTGGTCTTCAGCGATGAAGCTCTTGATCGGACCGCTGCGGAAAACGAGGGACGCTGGCTCTACAACGCCTCTGTTCTTCCGGACACCGCGACCCTTGTGGATCCCACCACTGTCCGTCTGACGTTCCCATCCAACCCTGTCGCCGGCAACAACCTTGCCTTCAACGCGATGGACCTGGCCGGCAACGAGACGGGTGCAGCAGCACAGGCCATCCTGGCCAGCGAGAGTGCGCCCCCGGCGCTGATCAGTGTCCAAGGCACAGCAATCGCTGGCGAGAACAATGACTACGTGACGATCAGCTTCAATGAGGCCGTCGAAGTGGCTACTGGTCTGGACTCTGCGAACTACACGCTGACAAGCGGTGGGAGCACGGTTCCGATCATGTCGACCGGGGCTTGGTACGACAGCACGAGCTACGCAGTGAACTTCCCGCTGGCCACCGGCTATTCGTTTGATGCCGACCAGGTGATTGGTGTCACGGTCGTCAACGTCCGGGACCACAGCTCGAATGCGATGGCTAGCTCGGCTTCTCCCTTGGCGGGAGTGGTTACGGGGGATACCAGCACGGCTCCGGACGTGATCAGCGCGTTCTCGAACTACCGTGAGAACTCATTCGGCCTGCTGGTGGACGTTCTGTTCACCGAGGCTCCCGATGAGACCTTCATCACCAACCCGTTCTCCTGGAGCGTGACCGGCGGAAGTTCGGTGGTCGTGCTCGGTGTGACTCGCATCGACGAGGACGAGTACCGCGTGGCACTCTCCGGTGCGCTGGTCTCCGGGGCCGAGCTCGAAATCGTGACCGCCATGCCCGACCTGGCCGGCAACGTCACTGGGGCCGCAACAACGGTCAACGTCTCCGAATAGGCGACAGCTTCCTTCAAAGGCCCACCGCCCTCGCGACGGTGGGCCTTTTTTCTTCTTTTCTATGGCTTCAGATTCGTCGAGTCGAAGCCCGATAGTTGCCCTGACTGGGAGTGTGGCGCTATGTCTGAGATAAATGAAACCCCGCTAGAAGATGGCTCTGTGACGACTGACACCGAAGAAGTTCCTCAGTATGTCCTCGTCGACGAAGTGGTCAGCGCTCTGACCAACCCGCCTAGCGGGGAAGAAGGCGTCGTGATGGATCTCAAGGACCAGCTGCAACGGGCAGCAGACGAGTTCGATAAGCGCTCCGCCGAGGCCTTCGGGCGGGCTCTGGTAGAGAGCCTGTGTGAAGATCCGAGCGACGTACGACGCTTGGAGGCTCTGCTGATTCTGGGCTTGGCCCATCCGTCGATTCTCGAGCTGTATCACGTTTCCCTGGCCAATGAAGGCCGTCGGCTTTGCATCCTCTTGGAAAATCAAGGGGACCTGGAGCGAGCCCGCGGCATGCTGGAAATGCTGAACACGCGCGTACCAGACGATCGCGATCTACAGCAAGACTTGTCGAGCATGATGCGCCGTTGCGGCGACGTGACCGAGCTTGTGGATCGTTGCCTGCGGCGAGCCGAAGAGGCTGTCGAGAAGGGCACGCCGATGGACGCCATTCCGTGGCTCCAGGAGGTGCTCTTGCACGACCAATCTCGCCGGGACGTGGCTCGCATGATCCGCGACCTGCGCTACCAAGAGATGGAGGACCAGGTACAGAATCGCAAGCGCAATCGCGTGCTTGGCGTCCTGGTCCTGGTTTCGATGGTGCTGGGCGGCTTCGTCGTGCGCGAATTCCAAATCAAGGGTGCCTACGACAATCTGCCCCAGGCCGTGCTCGACAATCGCGCTTCGATTGACGCCAGGGCTCAAGGAATCGACGAGCTGATCGCTTCCCACCGACTTTGGGTGGGCATGTTCGGCCTGGTCCAAGAACGCAATGACCTGCATCTGAATTCGGAGCGGCTTGGAGCCGAAGAAGCGGCCCAGGCGCGCGTGCTCAAGGAAGCTGCCCTGGAGCGCAGTGCGAAGGCCGAGAAATTACGGCTCGAAGCGATCGACGCAGTCATGGGCAACAACTACGGCAAGGCGAAGGAACTGTTTGAGACTGCCCTAAGCTTGGGGGCGCAGGACTGGCCTCGGCGCGAACGCATCTTGGCCAACATCGCAGCTATCGACGACCTCTTGCAAGGGCGGAAATAATGTTCGAGCGCATTCTGAACCGCGGACGTGCGCGGACCCTGGCTCGCAAGCTGGCGTCTGAACCCACCGCTGAAAACTACCTCGCCATGGCTCAGAGCTATGCATCCGGCGGTCAGCTCACCCAGGTCGCGAAGGTCTGTGAAGAGGGCCTTGGCTTGCATCCCGGAAATGCAGAGCTCGAGCGTATGCTGGGGCGCTCGCAGGCTCTGGCCCGCGAGGACCTGGTGCGCGATCTGCAGCGTCAGTTGAAAAGCTCCCCGCGTCCCGCGGTGTATCGCGAACTCTGCGAAACGCAGATCAAAGCCGGACGTTTGGACCGCGCCGAAAAGGTCGCCGAAGAATGGTTCGTGAAGACCCAGGACGGCGAAGCGCTGTTCCAACGGGCCCAGGTTCGCGCTGCTCGCTACTTCGCCGACCGTCGCCGGGACGATGCCCGCGTGGCGCTTGAATTGCTTGATCGCTTCCTCGCGGAGAATTCGAACGAATTGCGCGCAATTCGCCTTTCGCTCGACATCTACACCCGTTGTGGTGCTTGGCATGAAGCCCGTACGTGCCTGGCTCGTATGCTCGAGATTCGCCCCGGGGACCCTGTCCTGGAAGCTCGCTTCCGCACGGTGGCCTCGATCTCCGAGAACGCTCCGAGCCTCGACCAGGCCTTGCGCGAGGTGGAACGCACCGGCAATTTCGTGGACGACGAGACGGACACGACATCCTCCGAGTCGGCCCTTGCCTTGCGTCCCATGTTGCAGTCTTTGGCAAGCAAGCCGGGTGTCAACGGCGCATTCTACATCCAAGGGGGAACGGCTTTGGTTCAAGGTCCGCGCGGCGCAACTGCCGAGCGCTACGCCCGCGGTGTGCGTGAGTTGTTGACCATTGGCCGCAGTTCCGCCCGTCGCTTAGGCCTAGGAGCTCCGGTTGACATCCAAGTTGAGGGTGAGTTCGGCAGCATCAGCATTCGTTCCGGTTCGATTGGAGCTGCGGCCCTGTGGACCGAGGATCGGCCAAACGAGAAAACCTCAGCTGCACTGGACTACTTGTCTGGTAGGGAAGCCCAAGGGGGGACACACGCTTGAAGAGAGCTCTAGACCCACTCAAACACATCCCCGGAGTTCGCCGGGCCATGTTGTTCTCCCACGATGGCGTGCCGATCGTGCACATCTACAGCGAGGGCCATGTGGATCAAGATGACCATCAGCTCGCGGATACCGCGGAGGACCTGAGTGCTTTCGCGGGCATGGCGTCCGTGCTGTTAAGTGACATACGTCGCTCCGTCGATCCGCTGTCCTGGGGAGCGCCGACCCGTGTGGTCTTGGCTGCGACGCGTGGCACGATCATCCTGATGACGACGGAACGTTTGAACATCTCGGTCGAGCTCGATCGAGGAATGGCACCAGAGGAGCTTCGGCTACCGATGGAGTCGGTTCTTTCAAGGTTGGACCGGGCCGCTGTGAAGCGCGCCGGCGGGCTCACCCGAGAGGAGCCAATGGAAGAGACGGGAGAAGGCCCGCCGGGAATCTTCCCAGCGGCAGAGGAGGCGTTCGACGGGGTGTCGGAGCCAGAAGCAAAGGTCGGGAACCAAGTCCCCAATACAACTACGGATAGCTGAAATGGTCCAAATCAACTTCGCCAAGAAACAGGTCAACGCGAAGATCGTCTACTACGGTCCCGGAATGTCCGGCAAGACGACTAACCTCGAGGTTATCCACCAGCGTGCACCCGAGTCGAATCGCGGTGAGCTGACGAGCATCAGCACGGAGGGCGACCGCACGTTGTTCTTCGACTTCATGCCCCTGGACCTCGGTACGGTCGCCGGAATGAAGACCTCGTTCCAGATCTACACGGTGCCTGGCCAGGTGTACTACAACTCCACTCGCAAGCTCGTCTTGCAAGGTGTGGACGGGGTCATCTTCGTCGCCGACTCTTCTCCCAACATGATGGAGGAGAACTTGGAGTCTCTGCGCAACCTGGATGAGAACCTCCAGGAGTATGGGCGCGGCCTCGACGAGATGCCGATGGTCATCCAGTACAACAAGCGTGACATGCCGGGGGCGCTCTCCATCGAAGAGTTGGAAGAGAAGCTCAACAAGCACGGTGCGCCCGCGTTCGAAGCCATCGCAAACACTGGCCAAGGAGTGTTTCCGACGCTCAAGGCCGTCGCTGCTTCGGTTCTGGATTCGTTGCATCGCCAACAAGGGAGCGGGCAAGCGGCGAGCGCGCCCACTGCTCCGGCGGCACCTGCTCCGGTCGCTGCGCCGCCCGTTGCGACCGCCCAGGCTCCTATTCCGTCGGCGCCTGATCGTCCATCGGTTTCGATGAGTCAGACTGGCTTTCACAAGGCCCCGTCCATTCCGTTGGAAGTGGCCGCAAAGTCGGTCTCGGCGCAGATGCCCCCGACCCCAACGGCGGATGCTCCGCCCGCAGAACCGCAGCCGAGTTCGGGGCTTCGCATGGCGCAGCCCAGCGCTCCGCCCGAAGCGCTGCCCATGGGGCACAACGGACATCAAGCTTCAGCCATGCAGAGGCAGTCTCCCGGGGCCGCACCGACAGGACAACCGGCGCAAGCTCAGGGCCAGACCATGGTGCACGTGCCAGCGGTTCAAGCCCCGCCGCAGCCCGCGGCGGTCCCGGCTCAAGCGACTTCAGCAGCTCCGGTCATGGGGGTCGAGGCAGGAACCCAGACTCCTCAACGGCGTATGCCGGGGACTCGATCTTTCGCACCCACTCCCTCGCCGGAGGTCCACTCGACCCCCGTCAGTCGCAAGAAGCGCAGCGTGGTGGTGACGGGCTTCATCGTTGTGGCCTCCGTCAGCATTGGCGCAGCACTCGGGGGCTTCGTGCTCTCGATTCTCTAGATTCACGAAGGCAATTAACATGACCAAAGACCAAGTACTCCGCGAGCAGCACCTCGTCTTCTACACGGACGATCTAAGTGAGATCGACCAGGAGCTCGACGGCTTCCTCGAACTCTCCGGCGCGCGCTGCGCGATGTTGGTGGATCGCAGCGGGCACATGGTGACCCGTCGCGGGGAGTCCCTCGATGGCTCCCTCGAGTCCGTTGCCGCCCTCGCTGCCGGCTCCTTCGCCGCGACGCGCGAGATGGCTGGCCTGATCGGAGAGGGGCAGTTCAACACGATGTTCCACCAAGGTTCCCGGGACAGCATTCAGATCTCGGCGATCGGTGACCGTTCCCTGTTTGTCATCGTGTTCGACGACAGCAGCAACTTGGGCCTGGTGCGCTTCTACGCTGAGGAGAGCGCCGCTCGATTGCTCGAGCAGTTCACGGTCATGCAGCAACGAACAGCTCCCGAGGAGGGCTCGGGCCTCGCCGACGATTTCTCCTCGAGCGCTTCGGCAGCTCTGGACGAATTATTTTAGTGTTCTGTTAGGGCCTTCGGGCCTTAAGCGTGGGCCATGGGGCCATTGGACGCCCAGGGCCCCGCCCCGCAGCATCGCGGGGCGGGGCCCTGGGCGTTTGTGCCTTGGGGCGGGCGAGGGCTCCGCACCGAAAATGCCGGGGGAAAGTCCTCTGGAGCTGTTTTGGGGCCTTGCACGGGGCGGGGGGAGTGAGTATGTTCTTCGCCCTTCCATCCAGGGGACAAGCCCCGAGACGAGACGAATCATGGCACGAGTTTGCGAATATTGCGGAAAAGGCACGGCAGTTGGCGGAATCATCGCCCGTCGTGGACTTCCTAAGAAAAGTGGGGGCATTGGCCTCCGTATTACGGGACGCACCAAGCGTACCTTCAAGCCGAACATCCAGCGTGTGCGCGCCGTCGTCGACGGCAAGGTCACCCGCGTGAAGATCTGCACCCGCTGCATGAAGAGCGGGAAGATCAAAAAACCGGCGTAGGTTTCGCTAGCGGCGGGTCGCGCCCCGGTTCTTACCGGGCAGACCCACCGTCCTGCCAGCCTTGACGCGTCCCGGGGCCCAGTCCCCGGATCCACCCGGCTTCCTAGGGAGCCGGGTTGCGTTGTATCTGGAGAGTTCGTGCTCGCTGGGCGTGGTGCACTCGTCCTTCAGCTCGTACGTGGCTTGAAATCGCCGCGCAGTCCATTGGCCCGGGGCCTTCGATCGCCCCTGCCTTGCACTCGGAAAGAGACCGGATCTGTGCTCGTTTATTCAACTTGGTTCCGTTCGTGGGAAAGCGTGCGAAAAAAACCGAGGGGAGAGAGCGACCCAGAATAGGGGCTGTGAGGCGCTGCTCGGCGAGTCCGAAACAGGGCAAATGTCGCAAGCCGTGGTGGGCCAGGGGCTAGGGCGAATCACCCGAGTTTGTTGACTGCACGCAGGCCATTCGGTTTCGCGAAAAGGTGTGCCCGGTGGTTGTAAGTCTTTAAGAAAGCTCGCCTTATGAGTTCGCTTTGTTCGTTCGCCGAGCACGCAGAGGGGCACAGGTGCAGCTCCGTTGTTGTGCGCGAGAGGGGCTCACGACAGGCAGCGAAGTGCGAGCGATGCGTTGCCCGCGTGCGCCTGAACTCAATACGTCATTGCCCCTTTGCACCCTGTCTGTTGGACACATAGCCCTAAGAAAGTTTGTAGGAAGCAGGGCTGCTCTCGGCAATGGCCACCGATAGACGTGGTGATAGTCGTGGCTCGTGCGCTTCATTGACGCACCAAAAAACTCGGACTCACCTGATCAGGAGACTCCCCACTAATCATGGCCAAGAAAGCAACACGCCGTAAGGCAGCGAAGAAGAAAGCTACGCGCAAGAAGGCGACGAAGAAGAAAGCTTCGCGCAAGAAGGCGACCAAGAAGAAAGCTTCTCGCAAAAAGGCAACCAAGAAGAAGGCTTCTAAAAAGAAGGCTTCCAAGAAAAAGGCAACCCGCAAGAAGAAGGCTTCTCGCAAGAAGGCCACCAAGAAAAAGGCCACTCGCAAGAAAGCCACTAAGAAGAAAGCTTCTCGCAAGAAAGCTTCCAAGAAGAAGGCTACTCGGAAGAAGACTTCCAAGAAGAAGGCCACTCGGAAGAAGGCTGCCCGTCGCAAGTAGACCCGGACTGACCGAATAGGAGCACGTCATGAACAAAAGCCACCTGGTAGCGCATGTCGCCAGAGAGCTGCAGACTTCTAGGCTGCAAGCCGCAGGGCTTGTGGACACGGTGCTCGCTGGTATCCGAAAGGGTCTTATCGACGACAAGTCAGTGACGCTGAGTGGGTTCGGCACCTTTGAGGTGAAGCCCCGCAAAGCGCGCACCGGCCGCAACCCCCAAACGGGGGAACCGATCCAAATCGAAGCAGGACGACGCGTAGGTTTCCGAGTAGGAAAAGCTCTGCGCGAGTCGGTCTAGAACAGAGACCTTCGGGTCTTCACGAACAAGGGCGTCCTCCGGTTTACCGGAAGACGCCCTTCTTCTTTGGTCGCGCTGTCTTGCTAGCCCAGGGCTTCGATTTCTGCAGCGACGGCTGCGTCATCGATTTTTTGGAAGAGTCCGCTGACCTCACCAAGCGTTTGTCCTGCTTGCAGCGTTCGCCAATTGCCAGCCGTCGGAGGGCTGGGCCAGGGTTGATCGGAGACGCGACCTGCTTGGCCGAGCATTTCCCAAATGGCCTGGGCCTTGCCGGGCATGAAGGGAACCATCCAGCGCGCCTCAAGGGCCAACCAGTTGCAGAGGGTGTTGAGCACCGCGGCCGCCCGCTCCGGATCCGTCTTGCGCAGGGCCCAGGGGGCCAGGCGATCCACGAAAACGTTGGCCACAGCAGCATTTGCGACCAATTCCTCGGCCGAGCGCCGGAAGCGGTATTCGGCGATTGAGGCGCCCGGGTCAGCGATCTGCCCGCACTCGGAGAGGATCGCCGTGTCGAGTTCTTCGACCATGGAGTCGGCCAGGGCCGGGATCTTGGACTCGAAGTGCTTGTCGATGAAGCGCAACACGCGGGTCACCAAGTTGCCGATCGTGTCCGCCAGGGAAGCGTTCACCGTGGATTGGAATTCATCCCAACGGAACTCGCTGTCCGAGGTTTCGGGCATGGACGCCACGAGGTGGAAGCGCGCTGCCTCCGCGTCGTAGGTTTCGAAGAAGTGGTCCACCGGGATCGTTCGGTTCTCCGAGGTGGAGAACTTGGCGCCCTGCAAGTTGTAGAACTCGTTGGCCGGCACGGCTGTCGGCAAGACGTACTCCTGCTTCACGCCCCAAAGCATGGAAGGGAAGACCATGGCGTGGAACGGGATGTTGTCCTTGCCGATGAAGTTCACGAGCTGCGTCTCGGGGTTCTGCCACCAGTCGCGCCACTCTTCGGGGTTGCCTTCACGCTCGGAGAGCTCGGCCGTCATCGAGATGTAGCCGATCGGCGCGTCGAACCAGACGTAGAGCACCTTGCCCGTTTCATCTCCGGCGATCTCCGCCGGCACCGGGATGCCCCAACTCATGTCCCGGGTGATGGGCCGCGAGCGCAGGTCCTTTAGCATCTGGCCCACGAAGGCGCTGACGTTGGACTTCCAGGTCTTCTGCTCGAACCACTCGCCAATGTGATCGTCCCGCAATTTGGGCAGGTCGAGGTACCAGTGAGTCGTGGAACGAATCACCGGGGTGTTGCCGCAAGTCTTGCAGGTCGGGTCCTTGAGCTTGAGGGCGTCGAGCCATTCCCCGCAACTGGGGCACTCATCCCCGCGAGCGGAGGGATGCGCACAGTTCGGGCAGGTGCCCAGGACGTAACGGTCCGGCAGGAACATGCTGTCGTGTTCGCAGAAGTGCTGCTCGGTGGTGCGCTTCTCCAAGTACCCGTTCTCGTTCAGGCGCCGGAAGAATTCCTGGCTGAACTGCGGGTGCTGCGGACAGGTGCTCGTGCCGCTCCAGATGTCGAACTCGATGCCGAAGCAATCGAAGGTGTGCTTGATCTTGGCGCTCCAAGCCTGGGCATACTCGCCGTAGGGCTTGCCTTCCTGCTCGGCGCCGATGGTGATTGCAGCCCCGTGTTCGTCGCCGCCGCAAACGAAGCGAACCTGGTGTCCGGCCATTCGCAAGTAGCGCACATAAACGTCGGCCGGAAGGTAGGCCCCGGCCACATGGCCGAAGTGAATCTCCCCATTTGCATAGGGGAGCGCGCTGGTGACGAGGTAACGGGACACAATGACTCCGGGTCGTGGTTGAACAGGGGGGGGGGATCCTAGCCTCCTGCAAACGCGAGTCAATTCACGAAGGCGGCCAAACGGCGGTTCGGGCCCTGCACTTGTGCATTTCGTGCGGCCGCCAACGGGTGAGGCTTGACCTCCTGAACACGCGCTCTTTGTTGTCGAAACAGCCGGGGGCGCCTCGCGTCGGGTCCTGGGGTCCGTGCGGGCGGGCTCTGCGGGGCTGGCCGGGCCGATCGCCTGGGGCTGGGGCCCGGGGAAGTGCTTTTGTGTTTAGGCCCGGCGCGTCAGCATCAAGCACATGGAGCCATTCCAGCTCAGCCCGTCCCGTCGCAGCCTTTGCAGGAGGAGTTCCAGGGTGCGCCGTTCCGCGTCGGGGTTCTGCAGGTCTTCAAGGAGGCCGAGTGCGGTCGATTGGAAGGCTTCCACGCTTCGCGAGCGCAGGCGGCGGTGAATGTGGACCTCCGCCTCGAAGGCGTCCTGGTAGCCCGCAGGCAGGGCCGCGAGCAAACCGCCCAGGTCGATGACCTCGTCGTGGATCATGCCCCCGCGCCGGTGCTGGGCCTTCTCCCAGACGTCGAGGGCGACCGCGGACCTTTGGCAGGCCAAGGACCCATCGAAGCAGGGCTCCGCGATCAGCACGCCCTTGCGAGCGACGCGCAGGGCTTCGGCGAAGGCCCGATTCGGATCGGCCAAATGGTGGGGGACGTGCCGCAGCAGCACCCAGTCCACGGAGCGATCTTGCAGGGGAAGCTCATAGGCGGAACCGACGCGCACATCCAAGCCCTCCTGCTTCAAGGCCTCGAGAGTAGGACTCCCTTGATCGATGCCGCTGGTTTGAATGCCCCGTTCCAAACAGCGCTTCATCAGCTTGCCCGATCCGCAGCCCACGTCGAGCACGGAAGCCGGCTCCGCGCGCACGAGCAGATCCAGGAATCGCTCCAGCAGCCACTCGTGATTCTCTTGCCCTTCTACTTCCAACCAGCTTGTGCTCATGGGCAAGAGCTTAGCCTAGATAGGCGAGATACAGGGGACCTTGGAGCCTGCGAACCAAGCCCTACGTGAGTTCGACAGTTTGGCCGTGTTCGGGAACTTCCGCGTCCCACCCGAGGTTGGTGCGCAAGTACCGCCGGAAGGCGTCAGAGGCGGACGGCTCCCCGTGGGTGACGAAAGTCTTGCGCGGGGCCTGCTCCATTTGCTCGAGCCAGTCGAGCATCTCGGTCCGATCTCCGTGGGCGGAGAGGGATTCCAACATGAACACGTCGGCGTAGACGGGAACGTAGGCACCGTGAATCCTCACTTCACCGGCACCGCTGACCAGGGTTTCCCCGCGGGTCCCTGCGGCCTGAAAGCCTGCGAAGAGCACCGTGTTGCGTTCGTCCGGAAGGAGACGCTTTAGGTGGTGCAGCACTCTCCCGCCCGTGGCCATGCCGCTGGCGGAGAGGATGATCATGGGGCCCTCCATCGAGTTGAGGGAGATCGATTCCTGCGGGGTTCGAAGGGGAATCGCCGTGTGGCACATGGCGTGGGCCTCCGTTTCGTTCAAGCGAGACTCCGAACTGTCCCCGCAATAGATGCTCGTGGCCTTGATCGCCATCGGGCTGTCCATGTAGACCGGGAGACTCGGGATCTCACCGGCGGCGCGCAGCTCGCCGAGCAAGTGCAGGATCATCTGGGAACGTCCAACCGCAAAAGAAGGGATCAAGAGCACGCCGCCCTTCTCGCAAGTGCGATTGACGATCTCGGCCAATTGTGTTCCCGGATCCACTTGCGGGTGAACGCGGTTGCCGTAGGTCGATTCCACGACGAGGTAATCCACGGGGGGCATGGTTTCGGGCGGCATGAGCACGGGATTCCCCGGACGTCCCACGTCGCCGCTGAACCCAACTGTCGTGGTGCCATCCGAGACCGTGACGCAGGCGGACCCGAGGATGTGCCCGGCCCGCGAGAAACTGCAGGTCAAGCCCTTGGTCGGGCGGAAGCTCTTGCCGAATGGATGGGTGTGAAAGTGCTTGAGGGACTCCCTCGCCTCCTCTTCCGTGTAGAGCGGTCGCGCTGGGGAATGCTTAGAGAAACCCTTCTTCTGGGCGTACTTCGCTGCTTCCTCTTGCAGATGACCGGAGTCCGGCAGGAGCACTTCGCAGAGGGACTGGGTGCCGCGCGTGCAGTGGGCGACCCCGCGGAATCCCCGTTGAAAAAGCACGGGCAAGTAACCGCTGTGGTCCAAGTGAGCATGGGTCAAAACCACCGCGTCGATGCTCTTCGGTTCGAAGGGCGGTTCGGACCAGTTGCGTTCACGCAAGGCCTTCAAGCCTTGAAACAAACCGCAGTCAATCAACAGGCGGGAGTGGCCGGATTGGATGAGGTACTTGGAGCCAGTGACCGTGCCGGCTCCCCCCAAGAAGGATAGTTTCATGATTGCCTTCCTCGTGACTGATTGTCTCGTGACTGATTTTTAGCGACGGCTACTCGCGTGGCGCATCGATCTGGGGCCCTGGCGGCACCGGACGACTCATGAAGAGACACGCTAGGCTTCGCAAACGCTCGCCTCCGGATTCCGCTCGTTCCCGAACGGAAGGAGTTGCTGCGCGTGAGCGGGGCTTCATGACTCGTCCGGGTTTAGAATTAAAAGTTGTCGACCTCGCGGTAGGCGTCGATGACCGCGCGCTCGCCCTCCGCGCCGCCCTTCGAGTTGCCATGCTCCATTCCAAGGATCCCTTTCCAAGCGCGGCCGTGGATGTGCTTGAAGATGTTCTTGTAGTTGACCTCGCCGGTGGTGGGCTCCCGGCGACCGGGGTTGTCACCGATTTGGAAGTAAGCGATCTCGTCCCAACACAGGTCGATGTTCGGGATCAGGTTGCCTTCAGTGGCCGCTTGGTGGTAGATGTCGAAGAGCATCTTGACCGACGGGGAATTGACCGCCTTGCACAGCATGTACGCATGATCGCTGCGTTCCAGGTACATGCCCGCGTGGTCACGGAAGTTGAGCGGTTCCATGACCATGACGAGGCCATGGGGTTCCAAGATTTCCGCTCCGCGGCGCAGCATCTCGATGGCGTGAGCGTCCTGGAATCCCTGGCGCAATCCGAGTTGTTGGTCGCCTAGCACCACGGTCATCCATGTGGCATTGACACGCTTGGCAACCTCCACGGCCTTCAGGAGATCCGCCTCGAAGTTCTCTTTGAACTCCTGGCGACCGCTGGCAAAGGAGGGCTTGCCGAAGGCCGTGCCGAAGTTGCAGACGAAGACACCCATCTCGATACCCAGGCGCTGCATGGCCTTGGCCAAGCGTTCTTGCTCTTCCACCGGCCGCCCGGCCATGTTGTTGTCTTCGACGGCGCTGAAGCCCTCGGCGGCCATGAACTCCAATTGGGTGACGTAGTCGTCGCCTCCCAGGTTGCGGAACATGTTGTGGTGGGGGGCGTACTTGAGCTGGAAGGGCTCGCCGGCCTGCGCTCCGGTCGAAGCCGAGTTTGGTTTGGCGGCAGCTGCACTGCCAGCCAGCGAAAGGGAAGCGCCGGCAAGTCCAGCTCCTAGAATCGATCTACGTCGCAACATGTGGGACCTCTTAGGTTATGGGGAACGCGAGTCAGCGTAACTCCATTCGGGTCCCTACGCGAGCATCTGCTCAGTCCGCGGGCCCCGCAATCAAGGCAGCGAGCAGGTCGAGCACCTCTCCCTCGTCAAAGCTGTCCAGCAACCCTTCCGGCATGCGGGAGTAGGGGTGCGGCTTGAGCTCCGCGATCTCGTCCGGGGCGAAGCGAAACAGCTCGCTCTCCGGGGGCAGGCTGCGCAACTGCACGCTGCCGTCCTGCTCGCCCTCAAGCCGGCCCACGAAGAAGTCCTCATCCGTGGTCAGCAGTTCGGTGTCCTGGTATTGGTCGGAGATCTGCGAAGAGGGGTCCAGCAGGGCTTGCAGCAGATCGAGTTGGTTGAAGCGGTTTCCAGCACCGGCCAAGTCGGGCCCCGTGTTGCCGCCCTGATTGCCGAATCGGTGGCAGGAGAGACAAGTGGCTTCGTCAAGCAGGAGGCGACCACGAACGAGATCGCGCTGCGCTGGAACCAACGGCTTGCTTTGCAAGTCGGCGGCGGTCCAACTCTTGACGAAGCTGCGCAGGCGACTGGGCGGGCTCGCCGGCTTGCTGAGCTCCACCAGGTAGGCGGAGATCTTAGGGGCTTGGTTGGAGGGCAACCCCTTGCGAGCCACTTCCCGAATCGAGAGCAGGTACTGAGTTAGGCTGGCGCCGCCTTCAAAGTCACGCAGGGCAATTTGCATGGCCCGGAAGTACGCCTCACGACCGCTTGGGGTCCAACCGACTTGGGCGTTGGCCAGGGCGTAGAAGTAGAAGATGCGTTCCTCTTGGGTGCTTCCCTGGTCGAGCAAGCGCAAGCCGCGTTCGACGACATAGGGAGCTTGCACGGAAACGAGGGACCGGCAGAGTTCCCGATCGAGCTCTTCGTGCCCGCTTGGAAACAAGGGGTCGAGGAGCGCCGCGATGCGCGCTCGATCTTGCTCGTTCGCTTCTGCCAGACGGCGCTCGATCAAGGCGAGCCAACGCAGGGCAGCAATTTGGTCGGTCACCTCTAGCTGCGCGAGGGGCAGAGCGAGCCAGGCGTCTCGAAGCTTGCTGGCGAGTTCGACCGAGGGTTCGCTGGAGCGCGCCATGGCGATTCCCGAGAGAATGATCGCTCGCGCATCTTGCAGTTCGAAGCAGCGCATGCCCCAGGAGCCGATTGGAAGGCGTTCCAGCGCGGTGCGCGCCGCCCGTTGCACCCCGGGATCGTTCGAAGACAGGGACTTGAAGATCGACTCGATTTGGGCCTCCGAGGCTTGCGCTCCCATGGATTCGAGGGCGCGCCGTTCATGAGCTAGGGCGAGTTCGGAGGCACCGGATGCAGCGTGAGTTGCGCCAGCGTTCTTGCTCGCGGAAGCCTCGAGCAACGCTCCGCGCGGCGTGGCCGTCACGCGGTACAAGCCGGACTGAACGCGTCGGCCGCCGGTGGTCAAGTAGAGCGTTTCTCCTTGCACGGTGAGGTCCGTGACGGGGAAGGGTTTGCCCTTTAGGAACGAGCTCAACTCGCCGGAGTAACTGGAGCCGGCCGCTTGCAGTTGAACAGCGAAAACCTGGCCGTAGGCCCAGTCCGCTATGAGAAGGGATCCGCCCAAACCCGCGGGCCAACTCTCGGGAGCGAAGACAACGCCGGTGGGGGAACCGAGGCCAACATCGAGCACGCCTGGCCAGGAATCGGGGTAACTGGCGGGCCACTTGCCGGAGCCGTGACGCCAACCGAACTCCGCTCCGGGAACCAGGTGCAGAACGCGCGTGGGCCGGTACCAAGGCAGGCCAACGTCCCACTCCATGTCGCTGTCGAAGGTGAACAAATCGCCCGCTTCGTTGAAGGCAATGTCATAGGCGTTGCGCATGCCGCTGGCGATCAGTTCCCACTCGCGCCCCTCGGGGTCCGTGCGACAAACCCAGCCGCCGGGAGCCATGATGCCCACTGCATGTCCACGCGGATCGGGCAGGCGCGGAAGCAGTTGGTCCTCTTGCCAAGTCTGGGGAACTTGGCTCGCAACGATCTCGGGGAGGGTCGTGTGATTGCCTGCGACCACGTACAGGGATTGTCCATCTGGGCTGAGTCGCACGGCGTGTGGGCCGTGTTCGCCCCGTCCATTGAGGGGGCGCAGCAGGGTGCTCTTGTCAAGGACGTCATCGCCGTCGCTGTCGGTCACTCGATAGAGTCCCGCCTCGCCGCCGCCCGTGCCGCCGACCACGTACAAGCTGTCGAAGGCCCATAGCAAGCCTTGAGCTTGGCCGATGCTGACACTCATCGCCTCGACGATCGTTCCCTTTTCACCGGAGCCGATGGGGCTCGGGGTGACGCGGTACAGTCCGCCGTATTGGTCGCTCACGAAGAGCTTGCCATCCGGTGCGTTGGCCATGGAAACCCAGGAGCCCTGGCTCTCCCGGGGAACGTTGTAGACGAGTTCCGCGTGGAAGCCTTCCGGGAGTTGCAAGGCGTCCGCTTCCAAAGCACGCGGGGGAGCGTTGTCCATGGTGCTCCTGGGCAGACCCCAGGGAGCGTCCCCGAGGGCTGCGAGGACGAGCGCTGAAGTCGCCGAATCCGTGGAGGTGCGCGCTTGCGTCCAGCCGTCAGTCGCGCTGCCCTGCACAGTCCAGGAACCATCGGAAATGATCGTCTGCGAACGGCCGTCCTCGTACTTCAAGCCTAGCTTGAACCACATGCCCCCTGGACCACTCTGGTTCCAGCCATGGATCGCGATGAAGTTGGACTGTCCCTGCTTCAAGAGCTTGAGGGCGTCCATGCGCAGGGCCACTTCCCACTCGGCGTTCTTCGTCACCTGCTCGCCGTTGAGGAACAACTCGAAGCTGTTGTCGCAGGAGCCTTCCAGCTGCGCTTCGATCAAATCGGGCCCGACCTCTACCATGCGCGTGAAGTAGGCGTGTTGATCCGGCTGGCCCTCCGCGCTGATCCAAATCCAGTTCGGAACGGAGGCGCCCGGGCCTTGGTCATTGACTTGGGCGGGGAGCGGACAGGCGACGAGGAGGGCGCTGATGAGTGCAGAGATCATGCTGGAAGACTACCTCATCCACAGCATTCTGGAGGCTCCGGATAAGGGAGCGGGACCCGTAGCTAGCCAGGTTCCCTCCGCAAGACCGGATTCAGCGCTTTTCGGAGCGTGCAGCCATCAGAATTCCGAGCAGAATCAGGGGCGTGCCAGCGAGCGCTTGAGCCGGCGGCAGCTCGTTCAGGAACAGGACGGCGAGCAGGATGGATCCCAAGGGTTCACCCAGCAGGCTGATTGCAACCATCGGTGCCGTGGCCCAGCGCAAGGCCCAGTTGGCGCTCGTATGTCCGAGCACTTGCGGGACGAGAGCGCAGGCCAGCAGCCACCACCAAGTCTTTGAGTCGAAGCCTGTGAGTTGCGTCTCGGTGGCCATCGAGAGCACGAGCAGGCAGAACGCCGCGACCCCGTAGCAGAGAGTCACGTAGCAAGGCAGCGAGAGCTGCGGGCGTAGCCGCCGACCGATGACCAAATAGACGCTGCCCGCCATGGCGCCCAAGAGGGCCAAGCCGTCCCCGAGCAAGGCTTGGCTAGCTCCACCGAAGTCGCCCCAGGCCACGATGGCGCTTCCGCAAAAGGAAGCGAGCATGCCCCAGCGCATCTTGCGACTCAGGACACCTTCACCGATGAAGCGCGAGAGCAGCGCGACCCAAATGGGCGACGTGTTGACGAGCAGGACACTGGCGGCGACCGTGGTGTGCTCGAGAGAAGTGATCCACGCGGCGAAGTGCACTGAAAGGCAAATCCCGGACAGGACCAAGAGCATCTGCTCGCGCCCGTTCAGAGCGTTCAGTTCAGTGAGAAGTTTGCCTCTCGCGAAGGGCAGGAAGACCAGGGCCGCCAGGCCGCATCGCCAAAACGAGATGGCGAACGCTGGGGCTTCTGCCAAGCGCGCGAAGCTCGCGCCCGTGGACATAGCGAGCACTCCAATCGATAGGACGAGGAGCGGGGCGACGGGGGGGCGTTGGTCTTGCGGCACTCGCGAGAGGTTGCCAACTGCAACGGGCCAAGGCGAGGGATTGGCTGCTCTATTCAGGCAGATGGGCGAAGGAGCTGCTCGGGAGTGCTTGGGCACTGGGGTCCAGGCTCACTTGGGGCAGGCAATGGATGCCTAACCTTCAAGCAGCCCGAGCACCAAATCAGTCCGCGCTCTGCCCGATGAGCGAGCGGTAGGTTTTGGTCACGCGGCGAGCGATCTTGTAGGCGAGTTCGTTGTCGCGCTGCTTGATGAAGGCCTCCTTGGCGCGGTTGTCCGCATTGACCCGGGCCGCTTCCTCATCCTTGATGCGATTGTGTGCTTGGGCCAGGGCGAAGCTCTTGCGCAGCTCTTCAACCGTGCGTTTGAGGGTATGGACGCGCAGGGCAAGTTCGTCCGGGTGCGTGGGCTCAAGCTTGTGGTGAAGCTCGTCCGAGGTCTCGACCCACGCGGGTAGCGGACGACGGTAGCGCCATACGTGGGGCTGCTCCTTCAGGCGAATGCGCTTGCCGTTGTGCATGTGAGGGACGAAGCGTCCCGTACGGATGTCGATGACTTCGCGCAGGGTGACCTTCCCGGCGATTGGCTCGGAGCCCATCGGGTAGTAGTAGGCGCCATTCTCAAAGTAGTAGTGGGTGGCCTGGGAGTGGCGCGTTCGATGGGGGTCCGCGATGTCTAGACCCCCGTGGATCAGGTTGGCAGCCCAAATGACCGCTTGACCTTGTTTGAGGGTCAGCACCTCGCGCTCGATCCCGCTGCTCTCGATCAGGCGGCCCAGGCGTTTTTCGTACTCCCCGTAATCGGCCCAGGTGGGCGAGAGCCCCAGGGTGGTCATGTCGTACTCCGGGAGCTTGTGACTGCCGGGGTAAGCGAAGAGCGCGCCATTGGCCTCGTCCGCGTCCTCCAAAGCAATCCAGACCCCGGCCATGAACTGCCGCGGTACGCAGTGAAAGTGCACCGTGTCGCTGTGCGCAGCCTGCTCGGTCCCACGCTCGAAGTTGATGGTTTGAAAAGGGATCGGGTTCCTGCCGAACAGCAAGCGTAGGGTGTCGAGCAGCGTCGGAAGCGTTGCCAGTTCCCGGACCTCCGGTTGGAAGTACCAGGCGTTTTCGATCCGGCCAACCTGGGGCGGATAGTGTTCCGCCAGATCGCCGATGATGCGCTCGGCGAGTGGCGCAACCCGCGCGAGATCCAAGTCAACGATCACGAATCCGCGCTCAGCAAAAGTACGAACGAGTTCGGCTTGTGCGGGTGACAGAGCGTTGAGCTCTGCTTCGAGCAAGGGCGAGGAGGCGAATGGGATCGCGAGATCCCGGTGGGAAGCTGGTGAATTCAAGGGAGCAAAGGGTGCGAGATTCCCTCTGGACGCATTCGAGTTCTGGTGAAGGGGAGAGGACTTCATCGTGAAGGATAGTCGAACCCAGGAAAACCCGCCAGGGCCCTTGCACCGCTGAATACGCGGTACGGCGGTAC
>CALCXM010000056.1 GCA_937905825.1 uncultured bacterium | reverse complement strand
TGCGTATCTGCGCGGTGCTCAGTCGGTAGGAATCGTCTGGGGCCATTCTTGATTCTCTAAGCCAAGGAGCTTCAGTTGTGACTAGTGATTTTTACTGTGACGAGGCGTTGAGCGGGAATACCCCCGTGGATGTTGTGGCCGAGACCGACACCGTTCTTGCCTTCCATCACACGAAACCGTTCTGGCCGGTTCACATTGTCGTGGTTCCCAAGGTGCATGTGCCGTCTTTCACGGATCTCGGGGATTGCGATATGTCGACCGTTCACGACGTTCTCGCGGTTGTTCGGCAAGTCGCTCAAAAGGTCGAGTCCGAGCGCGGTGCGGCGCGAGTGCTCACGAATTTGGGCGACTATCAGGATTCAAAGCACCTACACTTTCACGTCAACTTTGGAGATCCAATTCGCTAACTGAGGACGCGCTACCCCGCGATACTCCGCCCACGCAAGCTCCGCCACGTTCAGGGATCTGGTAGAGATTGCGCGGACGGGTATCGGGGCTGTTCTCGAGGTTCGCAGTCCGTATGGAGTGGGGTCCGAGCGAGACTCGAACTCGCAACGAGGGTGACGCAAATGCCCGCAGGACCAATGGGCATGGTCGGTCAGGACCGGAGCGCCATGGGGGGGTAGCTCGGTGGTCAGGCCTCTCCCAAGGCACGGGGAGAAGGAATTACGCCGCGTACCCACAGCGGAAGAAGGAAACCCTCGTCCGTTGCCCAAGACCTCTCTGTCCGCGCGCCTATAAACCTCAAGCCAACCCACAATAAGTGCAACGCAGCTTGTGAGCTGGACGCACGCGGCCGCAGTGTTCGCAGTTTGGCACCTCTACTCTGGGCTCGGGGATCGCGGAGTTCGACGCGGGCATAACGAAGTCGCCGAGCCGCTGGTTCTCGCGTTCGACTCGCTCCTTATGACCCTTCGAGAACAAGTCCCAACCACCGGCGTCTAGCCAGTTGAGTTTCAAGCCGACATAGGCCACGCCTGCTCCGATCGCCGCGCTGATCAAGTGCAGCCCGGGAGTGGAAAGGAGCATGGGGGTTTCAGCTCGCTGACTCGCGAACGATCCGGTTTCGGCAGCGAGGTCGATCGCAGTATCCCGAACGACGAAAAGGATGCATTGCATGAGTTCCAGAGCGAGGAACATTGCACCCAGCAAAGTGACTCGCACCGCGATCCATCGCGGCTTGATGAAGAACCAGAAGAGGACGCGGATCTTGGTTCTCGGTGCGGCCAAGCAGGCCGCGATGAAAGTGGCGTAGACCACTCCCGACGCGCCGTAGGCACCCCCTTCGAATGCGTGGAAAGCGAGCGTTCCCACGAAGCCGCTTCCGAGCACGAAGGCCAGGCACATGATCAAGAACGCTCGTGTTCCAACCGCTCCCTCAAGCACCTGCCCGAAGACCCAAAGCCCGATCACGTTGCCGATGATGTGACCCCACTCCGCGTGCAAGAACGCGCCCCGCAACCAACCGATCGGATTCCAACTCGACCAGATAAACATCGACTCCTCGACTGCGATCCAACCCCTCTGCACGCTGGCGAAGACGAGCACGTTTGCAAGAATCAATGCAATCGTGCCGCGCGGAGGGCCGTCGTGATAGCAATTGGTGGCGTAGGGGAGAAGCATGCGAGCGATGTCGGGATCAGCGGCCGGGTACCGGAAGCGATAGTAACCCCGTCCACGTCTAGGGGTTTGGTGGAGGTTGCGCGGGCTGCGTATCTACTTGGGGCGGTCAGCGGCGGGGCGAGGCCATGTCCGTTTGCACCGGCTGGTTAGCCTTCACTCTAGAGCCCCCCAAGGTAGTTCTGCAGGAGTCCTGAGAGATCGTCGGGATACGCAATGAACCTTGTGTCCAGGGCATCGAGGAATTCTTCACTGTCATCTCGGAAAGAGTCCAAGGCATCTTGCCGAGTACTCCGATCTCGCGGGACTCCGTCCTGGCCAAATAGCGAGGTCGCGTCGCGAACGATGTCGGCCATCGCGTTGGCCCCGATCCTCCTCAGGCACTCGACGGCCGCGAATGCATGGTCGCCAGATGAGTTGAAAAAGTACTGATCAAACCCACCGTTGTTGACGTCGGCTTCGAGACCCCAGATTGTGACGAGCACTCTGTCTCGCTCCGATAGAGCATCGAAACCTACCTCAGCCTCGGTGCTCAGAGCTGACTGAAACGCCTCGTCGAGAGTAGTCATGGTCCGACTAGCGGTTGGGCCGATCAACGGCGGGGCGATGGCCCGTCCGGCTGCA
>CALCXM010000055.1 GCA_937905825.1 uncultured bacterium | reverse complement strand
TCACGCTCTCGTCAAGAGCGCGACGAAACTCCCAGGGATCGCGACGACAGCAACGCTGGCGACGAGCCGCGCCGCGATCGTTCCAGGTCCCGTTCACGGGGCGAGCGTGAGGAGCGTCCCCGGGACACGCAAGAGCGTGACTCCGAGCGCCCACGCCGGTCGCGCGCTAGTCGAGATGAGGAAGCCGCCCCCCGGGAACGCACGCCCTCGCGAGTCGATCGAGAGGCTGCCCCGCGCAGCAACTCGGACGAAAGGCAGGTTTCCGAGAAGCCCCGGCGCGAGCGCACCCGCTCTCGCCAGGAGCCGACGGACTCCCCCACTGAACCCACTCCTAAAAAGAAAGAGCGCGCCGAACGCCCCGCCCCAGGTGGTGGATTCGGATCCGGGCTCTAGTCAGACGACTCCAATGACATCCAGCTACAGAATCACCTTCAACCCGGGCAACAAGACGATCGAAGTGGACTCCGCGTCGATCCCTTATCAACGGGATGGCAAGCCGGGATCCATTCTCGATCTCGCCCTCGGGCATGACGTCGACATCGACCACGCCTGTGGTGGTGTCAACGCCTGCTCCACTTGCCACGTCTACATTCGCGAAGGTTTCGATACCTGCACCGAGTCCGAAGAGACGGAAGAGGACATGCTCGACAACGCCCCGGGCGTGCAGGAGTTTTCTCGCTTGGCGTGCCAAGCCGTGCCGGATGGTTCCAAGGACGTCGTCGTCGAAGTCCCCAGTTGGAATCGCAATCACGTTGCGGAATCTCACTAAGCAGCGTCCCTCCATTTGAGCCCGTCCGTCGGGCCCAATCCACTGCGCCTAGATTGTCATGAAAGTTCACCTCGCCAATCCCCGCGGTTTCTGCGCCGGTGTCGACCGGGCGATCGAAATCGTCGAACGGGCCCTCGAGATGTACGGAGCTCCCGTTTACGTCCTGCACGAGATCGTGCACAACCGGCACGTGCTCGAGAACCTGCGTTCCCGGGGAGTGCATTTCGTGCGCGAGTTGTCCGAGATCCCCAGCGGCGCGATCACGATCTTCAGCGCCCACGGGGTTTCGGAAGAAGTGGAACGAATCGGGCGTGAACGCTCCTTGCGAGTGATCGACGCGACCTGCCCCCTCGTGACCAAGGTCCACAGCCAAGCGCGCGTGTACGACAACGAAGACGACGAGCTGATCCTGATCGGACACCCCGGACACCCTGAGGTGGAAGGAACCATGGGACGCTTCACCGGAATCGTTCACATCCTGTCGACCGCCGAGGAAGTTCGGGTCTTGGAAGTCGAGGACGCCAACCGCTTGGCCTACGTCACCCAAACGACCCTGTCGGTGGATGACACCCGGGATGTCATCGCGGCCCTGGTGGAGCGCTTCCCCAACATCAAGGGTCCGGACCTTTCGGACATCTGCTACGCCACCCAAAACCGTCAGAACGCCGTGCGTCAGATGTCGCCCTCCGTGGACCTCTTGATCGTGGTGGGCTCCTCCAACTCCTCCAATTCCAGCCGCCTGCGGGAACTCGGCGAACGGGCGGGCGTGCCCTCCTACTTGGTGGATGAAGCCAGCCAGATCGAAGAGAGCTGGTTCGAAGGGGTCGAAAACGTGGGCGTCACCGCCGGCGCCTCCGCCCCGGAAACCCTGGTCCAGCTGATCCTGGATCGCTTGCGGGAATTGGGCGTGAGCTCAACCCGCGAACTCGACGGCGAGGACGAATTGGTCGTCTTCAAGCTGCCCCCCGAATTGGCCGGATAGGGCGCTTTTCGGGAAGCGCTCCCCTTCACGGGGAATCCACAATTTGCTTTTGCTGGGCCCCCGCTCGTACGGGTGATAAATTTAGCCAGTGCTCCACCCCTCAACTGATGGGTAATCTTTTTGACCCAGGGTGGACACGAATAGGACAAGACGCCGTAAGCCCGCCGTCATGGAACACTCAGATCATTTCGAGCTAACCAAACCCAAGACCTCGCCCCTGCCCGTTGGCGAGCGCGACAGCGTGCCGCCCCTCGACGAGTTGCGCGGATCCTATCAGGTACGCTTCGCCCGCAATGCTCGGGACGTGGAGACCTGCTGTCGCCTGCGCTACGAGGTTTTCAACTTGGAGCTTGGGGAAGGTCTCGCCGAGTCCGAGGCCACCGGCATCGACCGGGACAGGTTTGACGAAGTCTGCGACCACTTGATGGTGATCGAAGCAAAGAGCGGCCAGCTCGTCGGTACCTATCGCATGCAGACCTATGAGATGGCGATGGCCGGCTATGGTTTCTACTCAGCGGACGAGTTCGACCTCTCCGGCATTCCACAAACAGAGTTGCGCCAAGCTCTCGAGCTGGGCCGGGCCGCAATCGCCTTTGACCATCGCGACCGCTCGGTGCTGTTTTTGCTCTGGCGTGGCTTGATGGCCTACCATCGTTGGAACGATGCGCGCTACTTCTTTGGCTGCTCCTCGCTGACATCCCAGGACCCTCGCGAGGGACTCGACTGCCAGGCATTTCTCGAGCGCAAGGGCTACTACCACAAGGAAATCTTTGTGCCCCCTTTGCCCGGCTACGTCTGCGAGGCGCCGAGCACCGCGCCCTACGAGGGCAACTTCCCGATCCCCAAGTTGTTCGGGTTCTACCTGCGCTTTGCCGCGAATGTTTTGAGCGCCCCGGCCCTCGATCGCTATTTTGGCACCATCGACTTCCTGATTTGGACCGACACCCGTTCGATCGTCGGAAGACTCGCGGAATCCTTCGCCAAGAACTTGCCACGGCGCGCCTAGGCGCAAACTGCTCGCCTATGAACGCCGGCCAACGACGATCCTCTCGGACTCTGCACGAGTCTGCCAGTCGCACCCGCCGCATGGCCAGCAGGCCACGCCGAACTGGCGAGTCAGGCCCGCGCGATCTCTCCAGAGCCAGGCTCCTGCAAAGAGATGGGCGTTAGAGTCGCCTGGAAACTGCTGGCGATCTTCCTTCTCTGCGTTTCAAGCGCCCTCTGGTTGATGATCGTGCGAGGCTTCGGGGCCCTTGTCTCGCGTGGCAAGCTCGAGCGCGAGAACAAGGTCATTCGGGGCTGGGCGAATCGCATGGCGCGCATCATCGGGATGCGCGTTCAAACCCGCGGGCCCCTGCCCCAGCGCTCGTTCCTGCTGGTCTCCAACCACCTCTCCTACTTGGATGTGCTGGCCTACATGAGCCAAGTGGATGCGCGCCTGTTGTCCAAGGCGGAGGTGGCCAGTTGGCCTCTGCTCGGCACTCTCGCGCGCTTCGGTGGAACGCTCTTCGTCGACCGCACGCGCCGCCGGGATCTTCCGCGCGTGATTGGCGAGATCAAGAGCACCCTCGATCAAGGCCGCGGCGTGGTGTTCTTTCCCGAAGGAACCAGCAGCCCGGGGTTGCAGGTTTTGCCCTTCAAGGCCTCGCTCTTCCAAGCGGCGGCAGAAGGAGGGTTGGACGTCAGCACCGCCACCCTGCGCTACCACTGCCCCGCGCCCCAACGACCAGCTCAATGGTCCGTGGCCTGGTGGGGCAGCATGGACTTCACTCCGCACTTCCTGGCCATGCTACGGCTCTCTAAGTTCGATGCCTTCATTCAGTTCTCGGAGGTGCAGCAACAGTCGGACGACCGCAAGCAGCTAGCTCAAAACTGCCAGCGGGCAGTCGAAGCGATCTTTGAGCCAGTTTGCCTAGAACTCGGTCCCGACCCCATCTTTGGGGACATGCCGCATTAGGGGCCTGGCTCACAGAACCTCATGGGAACCGATCAGAAACCGAGCACCAGGCGCAAGTGGCTACGAACCCTCATGTTCGGCTACTTGCTGATTTTGGCGAGTTCCCAACTGGTGTGGCGCTTGGGAACCCACGTGCCGCGTGTCTCCGAGAGCTCGAGCTTCGTCCAGCTAGCGGAAGTGGATGGGGAGCAGCGCGCTGCGCGCCAGGTGCGCATGGCCTATCGGGATTTGGGTTCCCGAGCAACAGACGCCCCCACCCTCGTGCTGTTGCACGGCAGCCCGGGAACTCTGCAGGACTTTGACTCCTTCGCCGAATTGCTTCCGACGGAGTTCCGGGTCCTGGTTCCCGACTTGCCGGGCTTTGGTTCTTCGGAGCGCGATCTGCCGGACTACTCTGCCCGCGCTCACAGCGCCTACCTGCTGAGCTGGCTGGACGAGTTGTCGGTGGACTCCGTGCACCTCGTCGTCTTTTCCATGGGAGGCGCGGTCGCCGCAGAGTTCGCCATGCGGGCTCCCGAACGCATCGACTCCCTTTCGATGATCTCCGCCCTGGGAACCGTTGAGCTCGAACTCTTCGGCGACCAGGACCTCAACCACCTAATCCACGGGGCCCAACTCGTTGGCATCGAAGCCCTACGCCAACTCGTCCCGCACTTTGGTAGCGCGCAGGATTGGGTGCTTGGCCTGCCCTACGCGCGCAACTTCTACGACACGGATCAAAGCCGGGTACGCGCTGGGCTGGTCGGGTTGCAGGCGCCCTGCTTGGTGGTGCATGGCCTGCGTGATTTCCTGGTGCCCATCGCCTCCGCGCGCGAAACCGCGCGCATCGTCCCCCAAGCGGAATTGATGGAGGAGGACTCGAGCCACTTCTTGCTTTGGACCCAACCGGAACGCACCGCGCAGCAGGTCGCCAGCTTCGTTCAGCGAGTGGCAAGCGGCAGAGCGACGGGGCGCGCGGAGGCCAGCGCTGAACGGCTAGAGCAAGCGCGGGAAGAGTTTGACCCGAGCCGCATCCCGGCAGCGAGCGGACCAAGTCTGTTGGTGCTGATGTTGCTTTTCATCGTCGGTACGTTCGTCAGTGAAGACCTCACCACGATCGCCGCGGGCTTGATGGTCGCCCAGGGCCGCATCGACTTTCTGCCAGCCGCCTTTGCCTGCGCCCTCGGAGTCTACGTAGGCGACTTGGCGCTCTTCCTCGCCGGGCGCTGGCTCGGCCGAGCGGTGGTCGAACGTCGCCCGCTCTCTTGGTTCCTGACTCCAGCTTCCCTGGACCGCGCCTCCAGTTGGTTTGAGCGCCAGGGCATGAAGACCATCTTCTTGTCGCGCTTGATGCCGGGGCTGCGCTTGCCCACCTACTTTGCTGCGGGCGTCCTGCGCACGCGCTTCTGGGTCTTCGCCGTGTACTTCGCGATCGCCGTTTGCGTTTGGACGCCAGCGCTGGTCTTGCTCGCGGTTTGGATCGGCGAGGAAGCCGGTGCGTGGATCGAGCATTGGGGTCCCTGGGCCTTGGTTGCCTTGGTGCTTGGCCTCTTGATTGGCGAGCGCGTTCTCATTCGGCTCTTCACCTTCCGCGGACGCCGTGCCTTGGTCGGGGCTTGGGTGCGCTGGACCCGCTGGGAGTTCTGGCCGCCCTGGCTGTTCTACCCGCCGGTCGCGTTCTACATCCTCTGCCTTGCAATCAAGCACCGCAGCTTGGCGCTTTGCACGGCGGTCAACCCCTGCATGCCCACGGGCGGTTTCATCGGAGAGTCGAAGTCGAAGATCCTGGATGGGCTCGACGCCGGGATGGGGCTGATTGCGCGCTATCGACTGCTGAATGCAACCGATAATTTGGACCAACGCCTGTCGCAATCCGCGGAGTTTCAAGCGGAACTCGAGCGCCCCTTCCCCATCATTCTCAAACCAGAGGTCGGGCAGCGTGGCTCGGGCGTGCGCCTCTTGAAGGACGCGCAGGAGTTGCGTCGAGCGCTTGCGGAGATGCTCGTGGACCACGTCATTCAGGAGTACGTCCCCGGCCCGGAGTACGGCGTGTTCTACATTCGCGATGCAGGCGCCGAACGGGGCAGGATCTTCTCGATCACGAAGAAACAGATCCCCGTCCTGATCGGCGATGGACAACACACCTTGGAGGAGTTGATCTTGCTGGACAAGCGCAGCGTCGCCATGGCCTCCACCTACATCGAGATGCACTCGAGTCGCGTGCACACGGTTCCCGCCCAAGGGGAACGCATCAAACTCGTAGAACTTGGCACGCACTGCCGCGGCGCTGTCTTCCTGGATGGCAACCACCTCAAGACCCCGCAGCTTGAAGAGCTCTTCGAGCGTTTGAGCCGCTCCTGCCCGGGCTTTCACTTTGGCCGCTACGACCTGCGCGCCAAGAGCGAAGAGGATTTCCAAGCCGGTCGTCACTTCAAGATCCTCGAGCTGAACGGCCTGACCTCCGAAGCCGCGCACATCTACGATCCGAAGACGCCCCTGCTGGAAGCCTGGCGCGTACTCTGCGAACAATGGCGTTTGGCCTTCAAAATTGCCGCCGCCAACCGCGACGCCGGCGCACCCACGGACAGCATCCTCAGCGTGCTGCGGGAACTCGCCGCTTACCGCGAGAAGAGCAAGACCCATCGCAACTAGCTCGACTCCTCATTGAGCTTTTCAGAGCTGCCTGCGAGGCGCGAGCACTTGCACTCCACGGCTCTTCGAATCTGACGCCCCGGGCAGTGCTCGCTCGGCTTCAAGAACTCCTGTCCGAGGAACACCCTGGATCTCCAGCACCAGGCTTAGATGATCGCTTCCAGGCAGTTCTTCGACGCGGCGCTCGAGGACCTCGATTTGATCGCTGACGAGCACGTGATCGATGGCGACCATCAGGCCGGGCAGGGGCTGTTTGATGCGGTAGGTCGGTTGGCGCCCAAATCCTTGGCGCGAGTCGCGCAAGCCGGTTGCAGCGAGCAGGTCGCTGAAGATCGGCGAGGTGCTAGTGACGTTCAGGTCCCCTAGCAGAAGACTCCTCCCGCCCCACGTTGCGGATTGCGCGGCGTGCAAGGCGGCGTTGCGTTCAGCGTTGCGCGCGCTGCCACCGGGGCGCGTCGGGTGCATGTTGCGCAGCAGCAGGGGCTCGCCGTCGAGCTGGGCTTGCACTTCCAGGATTCCCTTCCAAGGAGTTCCTTCGATCGGAACGCGGCGCTGGTTCTTCAGGGGTGCCTTGGAGAGAATCGCCAAGCCCCAGGTCAAACTGTCCCAGTCTTCTAGGGGGGGCTCAAAGACCATGTGCGGATAGCCCTTCGACATGGCGAGCAACACATCGCGGGAATGGGGCGACACCTCTTGAAAGGCGATGATGTCGGGATCGTTGCGCTCGATCCACTGCGCGAGGGCTTCGTAGTCGCGGTTGTGCCAAAGCAGATTGCTGGTGGCGATGGTCAGGGTCTGGCTGGGCCTCCTCGACGGCGCACTCGACGGAATCCAAAGCATGAGCTCCGGGCCGCAGTGAAGGATCGATAGCAGGCAGGCGAAACCGGCCAGGCGCCTTCTCTCTGTGCACAGCAAGAGCAGTGCGCCGAGCACCCCGGCCAACCCCAAGTACCAAGCGAAGCTGGCGGCCAACTCCCCAGCCCAATGCCAACGGGCGCTCCACACCAGCAGCGAAGCGCAGACCAACAGAAGGACTCCCAAGGCTCCCATGAGCTGCACGGGCTTGTGCCAGGCGGGGCGAGGTCGATCGGTCGTTGGGTTCGTCAGCGAGGAGCACATAGCGAATAGCAGGCAGGCGATCAGAACGAAGAGCGACCTCGAAGGGCTGTCGACGCTCGGGGGTAGCAGCGGGAGCACAGGGCAGAGTTTTGTGGCCGGCGCACAGTGAGGAAGGCGCGAGTGGCCCCTCCGGAACCTCTGAATCGGCTGCAAGCCCCGCCAAAAGCCCCAAAATCCCGAGGTGCTTCGAATCCTTCGGGCCACCGGCCGCCGGTCTATTCATGAGTCGATTTGCCAATAGTCCCAACTCGCTCTCTGGCGGTGCTTTGCGAAGCCTGGCCCCACAGGCGACCTTGTTGGTCGCCCTGGACGCCAGGATTTGCAAAGTGCCGCCAGAGAGCGAGAACGAGGCGAAGCCGAGTGGTTTGGGGCTATTGGCGAATGGACTCATGAATAGAGCCGGCTAGAGGTAACCGTTCCCCCTTGGCCCCTTATAAGTGGATCCATGGACTTTTCCAAAAAGGACCGTCAACAGCCAGATCCCCCCGGCGTCCAAGGACCCGATGGCGAACGACGCGACATGCAAAAGCTCCAACCCAAACCCACCGGGATCCAGAGGCGTGCAGCCGTGCCTCTGATCGACCTCCCCATGACAGACCCGCGCAACAGGGATCGGGAGCGCTCACGGATGGCCGAGGAGCCGCGCTGGATCGAACGGGCCCAGGCCGGGGATGTGGAAGCCTTTGATTCGATCGCCGAGTTTCACTTTGGTCGAGTCTACGCCCTGCTCTTTCGCATGATCGGCAACCACGAAGACGCGGAGGACTTGGCCCAAGATTGCTTCATCAAAGCCCAGGCTTCCCTGCCCCACTTTCGCTTGCAGTCGAGTCTTTCCACTTGGCTGTTTCGGATCGCGGTGCATCAGTCGCGGGACCATTTCCGCAAGAAGAGTCGTCGTCCGAACACAACCGAGTTGAACGAACAGCAAGCGGCTGCCAGCCCGAGGCAAGGACCCGCGTCGGAAGCCCGCCAACGGGAGTTCCAAGGTGCCCTGCGCAAAGCGATGGATGCCCTGACCCACAAGCGGAGGGTGGCATTGGTGCTGCGAACCCAAGAGAACATGGAGTACCCGGAGATCGCCGCGGTGCTCGAGTGCAACCCCCAGACCGCCCGCGTGCACGTGATGAAAGCGCGCAAGCAACTGCGTGACTGGCTGAACGCTTGGAAGGGCGAGGAGGATCTTCGATGAGATGTCGTCAAGCACGCCGCGCCATGGACCTGCGCTTGGATGAGTCCCTGGACTTGGAGTTGGGATTCCTGTTGGACCGCCACTTGCAAGAGTGCCCCCAGTGCGAGTTGCATTGGCAGTCCGCCATGCAGATCGAAGAGGGCTTTGCCCGCATGCCAGAGCCACCCCTGGCGCGCTTGAACGTTCAGCAGTCGCTGGCGCGCATCCGTGAAGCGCGCCATGTTCCCGCTGCATCGAAGAAGCCAACAACGCCCGCAGAGTGGACCCGTTGGCGATTTCCGGCGGCTGCGCTGGCGGCGAGCTTGTTGGTGATCATTGCTGTGAAGCGCGATGCAACGGAGCAGGAGCCCGGCGAGTCACCGCTCGCAAAGAACGGAGAGGAGCTTGTGCTTCCCACCCATGAACCCCAGGCAACGGAGCATGCAGAGGAGCGCGCGCTGGCGGCGGACCCCACTCCGGACTTGAGCCCGGAAGGCAAGCACGCGCAGATCGAACAACGGACGGGCGGAGCAACGAGTGAACTCGCTTCCGCGCCGGCGACCCCGGACGCCCCCCTGGACGACTCGCGACTTGCGCGGGCGAGAGTCGAGGTACGGGAGCGCTTGCTGTCTGCCTACGAACGTAGCGTCGAGCTCGTTTCCCAGGACGGATCGTCCGCGAACATGACCGCCTTCGCTGAAGAGGTCGACGAACTCACCCTAGCCCTGCGCAAGCAGTCTTGGCCGATCGTGCGCATCACGGAGGGTTTGCTGAAAGACCCGGAGCCCAAGGTGGCGCAAGCTGCGGCGACGTACATCGGACTGCGCGGAGATCGTAGCTCCATCCGCCGACTCAGCGCGTGCCTCGAGCTTCCCCACATGGCGCGGGCCGTGACCCTCGCCTTGGCAAGCGCCGGACCGGACGGACTGCAGGGCTTGGGGCAAGCGCTCTGCGTGCCCTCCGAGCGCACCCTCGCTGCAGACCTGTTGATCGCCAAGCAGAGTCCCGCGGCGGCAGCCCAGGTGGCGGAAGTCTTAGCCAAGGAACTGCGCGACCAGCAACGGGCAACGGACTCTGCACCAACGGGCTCCGCGGCAACGGGCTCCGCGGCAACGGGCAACGACCTGCTCGAAGTGTTGGTGGCCATGCAGCAGCACAGCCTGCCCGCCTTGATCGAGCTTGGCCAAGAACAACTGCTCAGCATGGATTCGCTGCTCGCTTGCTTGGAGGAGATCCGCAGCACCGGGTCCTACTTGGTCAGCAGCATCTACGCGGCCGGACATCCCGACAGGCGCCGCTCCGGTGACTTGGAAACCATGCTGCTCTGCGCCAGCCGTTTCGCCCCGTCCACGGCGGGCCATTGGCTAAGTAGATCCATCGACGATCGTGACTGGAAGGACTTTTGCCTCGAGCAACTGCCACGTCTGCAGGGCGTGTCGGGGGTTGAGATTCTTGTTCGGCTGGACGGAAACTCCGCGATCTCCACCGAGGACTTGGACGCGCTCTTCGAACAAGCCTTGGCCTTCGACTCCGGACGCTTCGTGGATGCCTTGAAGTTCTGGCGCCAGAATAACGATCCCGATTCCTACAGCACCGTCGCCCGGCGCATGTTGTCCGTCGGAACGGACGCGACCATTCCCGTGCTCCGCGCACTGCTTGAGACAGACCGGATCCCCTTGGATTTGCAATCGGATCTCGTGGCCTTGCTCGGAACGAACGGCGATCCCCGTGACCTCCCGAGCGCTGTGACGGTCTTCGAACGCTGCGGTGTTCAAGAACGCCAACTGGCCGCCACCACGCTCCTTGCCATCCATCAACTGGGTGGCGAAGCGGCTAGCTCCGAAGCCTTGATCGGCGCGGAAGTTCGCGACCAACAAAACATCCTCCTTCTGCTTCGCCGGCTACAGGCGGAAGCGAGGACGACCTCGTCCCTCTACAAATTGGCTCGGGAACTGAGACCATTCCTCAGTGCCCGTGCCCTTGCCACCCGGAGTTCCTCCTGATGATGCTTCTTGAATTGTTGATCGCGCTGCCCTTTGTCGGCGGCCCCTTGCTGCCCGCCGGCGAGGCTGCAGAGTCGGTCTATCGGACCTACGACTTGGCCGCCCACTGTGGCCGAGACACCCACTACGAACGCGACGGCCACCTCTTCCCTGGCTCCCTCGTGAGCCCCGAGTTGCCGGAGTTCGACAGGGACATCTGGACCTTTGAGCCCTCGATGATCGTCGACACACTGCACTCCTTCCTCTTGGATGAGCTGGAGTACGAAGGGCGCCACTACGGAATCACGGAAAACGATGGCTTCGCGCTCTACGCTCCGGAGAGCGTGCATCGTCAAGTGCGCCAGATCCTCTCGGTCTTCTCCCATGCCAGCCGTTCCAGCGCCCACTTGCAGGTGGACATCTTCAACGTGCCTGCAGGCTCCGCGAGTTTGCCCGCGGGGGTCCTCAAGCTGGAGGACGCAAAAAAAGCCCTCGACCTTTTCGCCGACCAACTCACCGAGAGCTATTCCATCCCCCTGAAGGTCAGCCTGCCTTCCTCCATCGAGGCCGCCAAGCGTCAGGAATGCCTGCTCGACTACGATGTGGAGGTCGCCTCAAACAGCATGAGCTTCGATCCGATCATGGTCAGCATGCTGACTGGCACGCGCCTCCAAGTGAAAGCGAATCCCTCGGCGAACGGCTGCGATCTGGCCCTGATCTACTGGAATGGGGATCAGGCTCGGAAAATGAAGAGTCATCCCTTCGACACCCGCGGCGTGACAAATTCGGAGCAAGGCAGGAAGGATGAACGCGGGCCGGAAGTCATCCAGTCCACCTCGATCAAGCAACGAACTCTAGCCCTGAACACGTCGATCCCGCGAGAGCGTGCCCTAGTGCTCGGCCTCAACATGGATGTGCACGGAGGCCAAAGTGAACAGCGAGTCATGCTTCGACTCGTTGGTGAGATGCAGCCGAATCTGCAGTCACACGCGCTAGGGGCCGACAAGAAGTTGCACCTCGTTCGCAGAGACTTCCTCACCCCATCGAAAGTCAACTTGCACGGCGGCGGTCACGCTTTGGCAGGTTCGGTCGGGCGCCTTCAGGACAAGCTCCAGAAATTCAGTTGGGAGTTCCTCGCGACCTTCGACAACGAAGAGTCAGAGTTCGGAATCGACCTGTTGCAAACAACCTTGGAGGATTCCGAGCTGATGTTCCCCGAGGGTTGGATGCTTTGCTTGGAGAACGGGGAAGCCAGCTCGAAGGTCCAGAAGACCTTGGAACAACTGGTGACGAGCATGACGCCCCCCAGCGAGCTGCTGCAAGTCTCCATGGAAGTCCAACGGCCCGGAAAAGAGCGCAATGTGCTCTCCTACCAATTGCCCCTGCGTATCGGCGCTCAGTCCGCTCTCGTCCTGGGAGTGGAGTCTTCCGCCATTCGCGACTATGACGTGGAGATCGCCCAGGGCTCGAGCGTTGCGGACCCGATCACCTGCATCGACTTGGACGGCGCCATCTGCTTGATGCGTCCGACGCGTACGGAGGATGGTCGCATCCAACTGCATGTCCAGCTCACGGCTCAGGTCATCGACCAGGCCGCGCAGACAGGTTCCCAAGATGGTAGCTTCGGGCGCATCGACCAGGCGCGTTACTCGCAACTCGTGCTCGATCAGATCGTGCCGTTTGGGGCCGACGGCGCGCAAACTGTCCAGCTCGGCAACAGCACGCGCACGGGCGAGGCTCTGGGCTTGAAGGTCACCCTGGGGCCCGGGGTGCCCCAAGTATTCGACTTCAACATGTCCGTCCGCTAGACCATCGGCCCCGGAAAGCTTTTCCGGCCGGCCCGTCCGAAACGTCCCGTGAAGCAACTTCACGGGACGTTCTTTGTTGGAAGACCCCAACATGGTGGAGATCGTGGTAGCCTTGCTAACACGACCATGTTATCCGCTATCTATCTCGTCCCCCTGCTCTGCGCGCCCCTCAGCGCCGCCCAGCTGCCCGCCCCCACGGCCCCCGCGGGGAATCCTGTGACCGTCTCCAAGGCCAACCTCGGCAAGGCGCTCTTCTGGGACGAACAGCTCTCCTCCACGGGAACCGTCTCCTGCGGCACCTGCCACATGCCGGAAACGGGCGGAGCGGATCCGCGCACGAAGGACAACTGGAACCCGGGTCCCGACGGGGTCTTCGGCACCGGGGATGACGTGCACGGGTCCGGCGGTGTGCCGCTTTCCACGAAGACCGGACACTACCTACAAGACGCGGTCTTTGGACTGTCGCCCCAAGTGACAGGCCGCGTTGCGCCCTCCGCCATTGGCGCCGGCTATTCCAAGCACTTGTTCTGGGACGGGCGTGCCGGGGAGACCTTCCTCTCCCCCGAGACCGGCGCCATCGTGCTCCCCTCGGACGCCGCCCTGGAGTCCCAGGCCGTCGGGCCCATCATGAGTTCGGTCGAGATGGGTCACATCGGTCGCACCTGGCCGGAGGTGGTGAGTCGACTTCAAAGCGCGACGCCCCTGGCGCTCTCCGGCTTTGTGCCCACCGCATTGGAGCAATGGATCGCCGGGCGCACGTACCCGCAACTCTTTCTGGAAGCCTTCGGCACCAACCAGATCGACGGTGCGCGCATCGGCATGGCGATCGCCACCTACGAACGCACCCTGACACCAGATCAAACTCCCTGGGACTTGACCTTGAGCGGCGTGCCGATCGACCAAGTGCTGACCGCTCAAGAGATCACCGGACTGCTGGCATTCCTCGATCCGGACTCGGGCAGTTGTGGAACGTGCCACAGCATGGGCCAGGGTCCCGTGCGCTTCACGGATGATGACTTCCACTACATCGGAGTGGCACCGCAAGACGCAGACCTTGGTCGCGCATTGGTCACGGGGCGCGACCGCGATCGCGGGAGCTTTCGAACACCTCAATTGCGCAACGTCGCCTTGCGCGGTCCGTTCATGCACGACGGTTCCCTTGCAGATCTAGCGGAGGTCATCGAGTTCTACAGCCAGGGGGGGATCTTCGACGCACCGAACAAGCACCCGGAGATCCGTGCGTTGAACTTGAGCCAGACTCTCAAGCGCGCGATCGTTGCCTTCATGACCGGAGCCCTCACGGATCCGCGCGTCGCGGCGGGAACCTTCCCCTTCGACCGCCCCTCCCAATACGCCGACTCCATTCACGAGCCCGTGGAGTTCGGATTGGGCACTGCCGGAAGCGGCGGTCACATTCCAAAGATCGTCGCCATCGAACCGCCCAAGCTCGGCGTTGGCGACATCACCCTCGGCATCGAGAACGCTCGCGGCGGGGCCCTTGCGATCCTGCTCGTTAGCCCGGCGGACACCGCCGGTGGAGTGCTGCACAGTGGAGCGCGACTCTATCCACACCTGCCCAGCGCCTCCCTGCAATCCTTGCCCGCCCTGCGCGGCCTCGGCCCGGGAAACGGTTGGGGTTCCCTGGTGTTGCCGGTGCCCAATGACCCCCAACTTCTGGGTATGCCGCTCTTCGCCCAGTGGGTTGTGTTCGACCAAGGGTCGAACAGCAGGTTCGCGGCCAGCGCCGCGATTCGTTGGAGCTGGTTTTAAGGAGTAGCAGCCCATCGCAGGCTGCCTGGTTTGTGCTCTCGATTCGGAGCCTCAGCTGAAGCCGTGCCCCCAGCGAGGGTTTGGGCGTCAACGGGGATTTTGGGCGTCGATGCACGACCAAGAGGGGGACTCCTGGGCGGGATTTCGCAACGCAACGGCCTTATGGGCAGGCAGGTTTCAGGACTCGTAGCCACCTGTCCTTCTCTCTATTGAGAGTCGGAGGAGTATCCCTGGGAAAGATCGCGCGCGCCCTCTCAAGACCGGGGACTGTCCAAGTCGACCGTTCTCCTGACTGCGTTCTGGGTCACAGTGATCGGCTGAATTGTCCGCATGCGGATGAGCCAGCGGCCCTGTGACTCCCCTCCGAGCTTGCCCTCCCCTGCACTCGAAAGGCGTGGCCTGTTTCCATGAACCCCCGCAAGACGTCCATCCGCTCCAAGCTGACCATCACCCTGGTCGCCTTGGTGCTACTCACAACCAGTGCCATGAACTGGTTGGCTTTCGATTATTCCCGCGGGCTCCTGCTCGACCAGATTCACGCGCACCTAGACACCATCGCTCACGATCGCGCGGCACGCATTCAGGCCTTCATCGAACGACAGCATGAGCGCGTTCAACTCGTCAGCAGTCGCACCCGCCTGCGCAAATACCTCGCGGACGCGCTTGATCACTAGAGCTATCCGAAGGACTTTGCGGAGGGCACGGCCAGAATCCTCAACGACGCGCGCGACTCGACCGAAGACTTTCAGAACATTTGGGTCATCGACCAGGCTGGGCGTTTGCTCACCAGCACTGAGGGCGCCCCACCCCTTTCGTTGGGCGACCTCCAGCTGCCCTTCGACGCCCCGCACTTGGGAGCCCCCCAAGAGTACGGCTCCGATCTGGTTCTGCTCAGCTCCCCCGCAACCGACGACCATGAGCAGCTTCTTGGGTTGATTGTCATCCAACTAGACACCCCTGAGCTCCGCAACATTCTCACTGATCGCACGGGATTGGGCGACTCAGGGAATGTGCAAGTCGCCACACAATCACGCACGGGATTGCGCTACCTGCGTCTGCCATCCCCCGCTGAAGAGTTGGAATCGTTCAGTCCCGATTCCCAGGACACCGCCGGAATGTTCGAGCAGTCCTTGGCAGGCGAGACCGGTCGAGGAATTCGCAGCGGCGAGACTCGAGAGTACCTCGCGGCTTGGCGACCGATGGCGTACGACCCACTGCGAGATGGCGTCTCCAGTTCTTGGGGCTTGCTGGTAACCATGAACCTCAGTGAAGCCTACTCGGACATTGTTGAATTGCGGAATCGCCAATGGATACTGCAAGGAATTCTCGCCATCTGCAGCCTGTTCCTTTCTGCCGCCCTAGCTCGTCGCCTAACGAGTCCGGTCACCGAACTCGCAAGCGCGGCACAGTGCGTCACCGCCGGCCAACTAGAGGTTCGGGTCCAACCCCACAGCAGTGATGAGCTCGGGGAGCTCGCGGAGCGCTTCAACGAAATGACCGCAGAGCTTGCCCGCTCCCGAGCTGAACTCGAGGAACGCGTCGCCGACCGCACAAGGGCTCTCAGTCAAGCCAACGACTCCCTCAGGCGCAGCAACGATGACCTGCGCAACTTCGCCCACGCCGCGTCCCATGACCTCAAGGCTCCCCTGCGCCACATCGGTGCCCTCGTGGAGTTCCTCGAGGAAGACACTTTGGAAGCTGGCGGTGAGATCTCCGAGGATGCCTCCCGTTGGATGAGTGAAATCGTCAATTCGGTCGGGCGCATGGGCACCTTGATCGACGACCTGCTGGCGCTTTCGAAAGTCGACTCGGACGACCGCCCATTTGAGCCCGTGGACCTGCGCAGCGTCCTCGATCACGTGCTCGCTGAATTCAAATCCACAATGCAGGCCTGCGGCGCCCAAGTGAGCGCTCAGGATTTGCCAACGATTCAAGGGCGAAGTCCGCTGCTCACTCAGCTCCTGCGCAACCTGATCGGCAACGCCATCAAGTATCGCGGCGAAGCAGAGCCGCGTATCCATGTGCAAGCCGAACGCGATGGTGAGCAGTGGGAACTTGCCGTCATCGACAATGGCATCGGAATCCCTGACGACCAACAGGCTCGCGTCTTCGAGTTGTTCCACCGGGCACACGCATCCTCTGCCTACGAGGGCACGGGCATCGGACTCGCCCTCTGCGCACGTGTCGTGGAGCGCCACGGCGGCCGCATATGGGTTGAGCCCAACCCCTCGGGCGGTTCCATCTTCAGGTTCAACCTTCCCGCGATGCAACGGGAGTTGGTGGAGTCAGCGAGTTGATCGCCTGAGTGTGCGCAGCCCCCTTGACCGGGTCCGCCGCCGCCCTGCTTTCTTGCGAAGCGAAGCAGAGTCTCGGAAGCCTTGAACTTCATTAGGGCAGATATACAATGGCCGAATCATCCATCGAGTCGCTCCCCCAAGACGAGTCGGCGGCCCACGCCACTCACAACTAGCCGGAGAGTTCCCATGCAACAACGGCCTTATCAGTTCCCCTACTGCTTGCATTGCTACGCGCCGCTGGAGTTCGACCTCGCCACGGACTCCCACGCCTTGGGCACAAAGGCCAAGGCAAGAAAACACGCGCGGGCCAGTGTTCCTTGTCCGCAGTGCGACGAGATCAATCTCGTGGTCGACATCTCCCATCACTGGACCAAGGAACCCGTGCTCGTCGAGATCGAGTGGTGGATGAAAGCCGCGATCGTCGCCCTCCTCGCCGTTCTAGGTCTCTCGATCCTGATCACGACCAGGGAGAGTTGGAGTCTCCGAGGCCACGAGATGCTCATCGGGGTTCCACTCTTCACATCCGTTCTCTTCTGGGATCTGGCCTCGATCACACGCAAGAAAGGTCTGCTCAACGGCGCCATCGTTTGGGGCGGCGTCGCTGCCATTCTGGGGCTGGGAACAGTCCTGGTCCTGCTCTACCCTTCTGCGAACGCTGACCCTTCCAGTCTGGTTCTGGTTGGGTGCCTGATGCTGATTGGCATGGTCCTCCCTGGGCGAGTCAAGCAGCGCTGGGAAGCCTGGCGAGACAAGCGCGTTGCGAACGCTCAATCACGACTGGCTATCAACTAGAGCGTGTGCCCGTCCATGCCCTGGGTTGTGCATCCGCGCTTCCACAGGAGCCGGGGGAAAGAGACGGCCAGTGAACGGGCAGGCTCCGAATCCACGCGAGTCCCTTCCGCCGTCTTGCCCGTTGACGCGCCCTCCACGCTCAGTCCGCTGCACTGAGAGTGTTCTCGCCGGGATTCAAAGAGACGTGCAGCGCGGGGGAATGGTGCGATGCGTTCAAACGGAAGGATCGGGTCTGACTGGAGAGGGGACCGATCCGGATTGGCTTGTCGTAGATGGCTTGGACTTTTCCCATGCGACCTGCGGAGCCAACCCTCGATTCTTCACGCCTCCAAGTGATGAGAACGGCAGCTCCTCGCTGTTCATCCGGGAAGTCCACAGTGAGGAAGGCAGCGGCAATCGTCTCCACAGCTCCCAGGCGAATCGTTCCCAAGCAGATCGACTCGCCGGAGTTCGTCTCGCAAAGCACATCCGCGTGTTGCGCCTCACAGGTCAAGCCGGACACGCGGTAGGTCCCGTCCGCTCGCACGGGGAAGGCACTCGCTGAAACGAGGCGGCTGTCCTCGAAGAAGACCGGAGCGAGCCAGAGCTCTTCAGGCCGGATACCCTCGGTGACAAGCCTGCCCTCGATGGTCGGGACCCTGCGCCAGTTCGAATCCCATTGGAGACGCTCCTCAGCCCCAGACTCGATCTTGATGAGTCGGGACGACGGGCTGGAGGAGAACCCCCCGCCAGTTGGGGCGCAGAGGTCTTCGAACGGACCGATCACGTAGTCGCCGGGCACCAGGTGCTCGAAGACAAGGCGACCCCCAAGTGAACGTCCCGCGCTAAGTCCACCCAAGCCGCGGCGCGCGCAAAAAATCGGCGGGTGATCGGGGGGTACGTTCTCGATCAGGACGCGGGCGAGCTCTAGCTGGAAAGTGATCTGCGCACTCTCGGACAGGAGCACATCTTCAGGGATCGTCGCAAAGGGATTCCCCACCCGCTGGGCGCAGTACAGGGTGACGTCCCCTTCCGACCAGCCCGACAAGATCATCACGCCGTCTTCCAGCGCAGCAGAGAAGAGCACCCGCTTGGTGTCGATCTCCTTGGCTGTCACAAACCGATCGAGCGGCGCTCCGCTTCCATCGACGAGCAGGACTCGTTTCTCGGGCACGCGCTCCAGCTGAATCGACTGAACTCCGGTTTGGTCATCCACCCCGGAGTCGAGCTGGATCTCCCCCCGTGAGTATCCCGGGGAACTCACCATGATGGTGAGCGGGCCAGCGCTGGGAAGCTTGTACGGGAGGTGCAGGAGACCCGCCTGCTCCCCAGAAGTTCGCACGCAAGGGCCGTTCACGTCCGCACCGAGCGTGGCCCAAACCCTGGGGACCCCGGGCTTGCCGGCGAGGGCTGCGGGAGGCCTGACAGCAGTCCAAGCGGACAAGGAATTCAAGGGGACTCCCGTCGCGCGGTCGGTCGCCATGACTTGGATCGAACCTAGGCTGCGAGCGAATAGATCAGGAGCAGGAGTGCGGTCTAGCTTGAGCAGAGGCTCCTTCTCGAAATCCTCGAGCACAGAGCACGCGAACCGAAGGTCCAGGCGCGAACAGTCCTTCACCTCCAGTTGGTATGCGCCGGGCGGAAGGGTTGCCACGAGGTTTCCCGCACTGTCGGTCAGAGCTTCGAAACGCAAAGCCGGGCCGGCGCCGATGCGGTGCAACTCAACCGGGAAATCCGCAAGCGGCGCGGCCGTCTCCGAGAAGCGGATCTTGGGAAGGAGCACAGGGTCCGCGGGCACAACGATCGTGCACTCCGTGTCGCCCTCGTGCCAAGTCGTGATGTCCGACACGCGGTTGTCGAGCTGGGCGAAGAAAACTTGCGGGGTGACGGCTGGAGTGGGCAAGGTGCCATCGAGTGACGTTCTTCCCAGGAAGCCTGGCGTAGCGCTCGAGGGCGGCAAGGCCGCCGGGCTCGGTAGGCGCGTCGGTGAGTAACGGGAGCCGTAAACAAGTGCACCGGCCAGTGCTGCGCCCGCTTCGTCGACGACCCGGATCGTAACGCGATCCACCGGAGTCAATAGAACGACTCCAAGATCGAGGAAGCGCTCGCGGCTTCCGAACTCGATCGCGGTTGATTCGTATCCGGGAGCATCCGCTCTACCGAGCGACGCGTTGTTGTCGACCTGCAACCTGAATTCGCCGGTACCGGGAAGGCCCCAGGTGGTCGTCGCTCCGACTGCGATGCTACCGACCAAGGCTTGACCGTTGACTGAATCCCGAAGCACGCCGGTGATCGTGAGCCGTTCTGCTGAATCGACGACCATCGGACTTGCCGAACTCCGCGTCCCCTCGACGCTTCCGCGCGACGAGGGGAAGTCCCCCGCCTCTGACTCGGAGGCGGATGGGAAGAGCGAAGGGAAAGCACCGCCCCGTTCACTGGAACCTCCAAAGCGCCAGAACAGCAGACACAACACCACGGCGAACGCGAACGTGCTCATCCGACGGAGCGAGGTTTCGATCTTCATTTCGAGTTGCAGTAGAAGGCCCGCGAGAAGCCGCTCGCGCTCCAGACTTAGAAGTACCGAGCAAGGCGAGCGCCTAGCTTATCGAACTGGAGCCGCCGATCCCAAACCGCGCCCACGATCACTCCACTGGCTCACAAGCCCCATCACGAGCAGCACGCCGCAGCGTCTCTACGAGGCCAACGCTAGGTTTAGGGTCGCAAGATCCGGGCGGCGTAGTCGACACCCGCTGGGGTGCGCGAGCCGTGCCAGGAGAGGTATTCGCCGTCGGCGATCAGGAAGCGGGAGCGCTCGAAACCTGTAAGGCTGGCCAACTCGTCAATGTGCTTCTGCTTGAAATCGAAGGGTTCGGTGCAGAGCAGGACGATGTCGGGATTGGCGGCGACGAGGTCCTCGAGTTCGACAGCGGGGTAGCGGTCCGCTTGGTCGCCGAACACGTTCACTGCACCCGCTTGGCAAAGGAGCGAACTCGCAAAGGTGTCGCCGTTCACGCTCATCCACGGCTTGCGCCAGATGAAGTAGGCGAAGGTAACCGGGGCGAGGGTCTGCGCTGCTTGCACGACCCGTGCAACGCGCTGCTCGATGTCGAGGGCGATTGCTTCAGCCAGTTCTGCACGTTCAAGTTCCGCGCCGATCGAGCGCACCATCTGGGCAGTCTCGATGGCATTCTTCGGGAAGCTGTTGTGCACGTGCACGCCGGCCTGTTGCAGAGCGTCGTAGTCTTGCTTGCGGTTCTCCTCCTCGTTGAAGAGCACCACGTCCGGGGCCAACTGGATGATCGCGTCCACCTCGGGGTCCTTCGTGCCCCCCACCTTCTTGAGGCCCGCGACCTTGTCTGCCGGATGCACGCAGAATTTGGTGATGCCCACCAAGTCCTCCCCGCGGCCTAGATCAAAGACGAGCTCCGTCAGGCTCGGGCAAAGGGAAACGATGCGCATCGCGGTCTAACCCCTCGCTTCGCCCTCGACCACGTCCAAGGCATAGCGCCGACCAGCCTTCGTCAAGCGCCCGAAGGCAAAGTCCACGTCGTGGTAGAAGAGACCCAACCACTCGCCCTCGCAGGCTTTCTCGAGCCACTTGGACCGCTGCTCGAAGGAGAGCACCACGTCCACATCGTAGGCCATGATGTAAGGAGGCTGGATGTGATGGGTCGTCGGCACCACGTCGGACCAGAACACGGCGGTGTCGCCGAGCTCGTCCTCGTTGATCGTGATCAACGAAACTCCCTGAGAGTGGCCGCCGCATTCGTGGGCCCAGATCCCGGGCAGGATCTCTTCGGAACCAGTCCAAGTTTGCAGCAGTCCCGCCTCTTCGATGACGGTGGTGTCTTCGGCGCGGTAAGAACCCGAGCGAGCGTGGGGACCCTTCTTGGCGTTCTCGACTTCCGTGGCGCTGGCGTAGTGCTTCGCGTTGGGAAAGGCCGGCAGCAGTTCCCCAGCGCGCTCGATGACTTGATGGCCGATGTGATCCCAGTGGTTGTGGGACGCGATCACGTGGGTCACCTCTTCGGGGCTCACTCCGCAGACCGCGAGGGACTCAAACAGAGAGGTGGTCGGCAGGATGTGATAGATGGCGCGCAGCTTGTCGCTCCAGCGATCGCCGATGCCGACTTCGAGCACGACCTTCTCGTCGCCGCGTTCCAAAAGGAACGGTCGCAGGGCCATCAGGATGCTGTTGTCTTCCTCCGGCGGCGTCATCAGCTTCCAAAGGTTTTGCGGAACGACTCCCCACATGGAGCCTCCGTCCAAACGCAGGAAGCCATCGCACAGGGCTGTAATAAGCCAATCGCCGACCTGCACGCTGCGGGGCGTCCAGACCGGCGGATTCATGCTCGCTTGATGCACAGCGCTCTTTAGTTGAAGACCGCGTTCATCGGCCCTTTGCGAATCACGTCGCGACCGATGATCATGCGTTGGACCTCGGAGGTGCCTTCGCCGATCGTGCACAGCTTGGCGTCGCGCCACATGCGCTCCACCGGGTACTCGCGGCTGTAACCGTAACCGCCGAAGATCTGGATGGCGTCGTAGGTCACGCGCATGGCGACTTCTGAGGAGTACAGCTTGCCCATGGCCGAGGCCGTGCCGAAGGGTTGACCGGCGTCCTTGAGGCGTGCCGAGTGGTAGATCAGGTGACGGGCTGCGGCGATCTCCACCGCCATGTTGGCCAGCTTGAACTCCACCGCTTGCTGGGAGGCCAAGCTCTTGCCGAAGGCCATGCGTTCGTTGGCGTACTTGACCGCTTGCTCGAAGGCCCCTTGGGCGATGCCCAGTCCGAGGGCTCCGATCGAGATGCGGCCGCCTTCGAGGGTCTTCATGAAGGTCTTGAAGCCTTCGCCTTCCGGGCCGAGCAGGTGATCGGCGGGGATGCGGGCGTCCTCGAAAACCAAGCTAGCCCAGTCCGAGCCGCGCATGCCGAGCTTCTTCTCACCCTTCTCAAGGCTGAAGCCCGCGGTTTCCTTGGGCACCACGAAAGCGCAGATGCCCTTCGAACCCAAGCTGCGATCAACCGTCGCCGTGCAGATGAAGGCGCCGGAGTAGTTGGCGTTGGTGATGAAGCACTTGCGACCGTTGAGCACCCACTCGTCCCCATCGCGAACGGCGGTGGTTTGAGTCGCACCCGAGTCCGATCCTGCGTTTGGTTCGGTCAGGCCGTAGGCGCCCATGTACTCCCCAGCGATCAGCTTGGGCACGTACATGTCGCGCAGCTTGTCACCGCCCCAGGCGTAGATCGGGTAGGTGCCGAGGCTCACGTGCGCGGCCAAGGTCAAACCCGTGGAAGCGCAGACTCGCGACAGTTCCTCGACGGCCAAGATGTAAGCCAAGGTTCCGCCATTCGAGCCACCGACTTCCTCGGAGAAGGGAATGCCGGGCAAACCGAGCTCAACGATCTTGGCCCAGGTCTCCGTGGGGAAACGATGGTTCTCGTCGATCTCGGCGGCGATGGGGGCGACTTCGTTCTCGGCGAACTCGCGGACCATCTCGCGGATCATCGTCTGGTCCTCGGAGAGGTCGAAGCTGTTCTTGATATCGGGCAGTTCGTACATGGGTGAATCCTAAAGTAGCGATTCGTGTGTGGGTGGATTCGTTGGAAGGAGCGGGCGGAGCCGCCTATTCAGATTCGATGCGCCAGCCCGCCGTGCGGCGTTCCTGGGCAGTGCTTTCATTGGTGCGGGGGGCGTCGGCTTCCTTGTAGAAGTCCCGACTACGTCCCTCCCCTACCCAACTGATCAGAGCGCGGCGGGAAAACTTCCACTCGCGCCCGATCTTGCGGGCAGGCATTTTCTCGGAGTGCAAGACCTTGTTGAAGGTCTTGATGCTGACGCCGAGCAAGGCTGCGGCCTCTTCGATGTTCAGAATTTCGCGATCACTACTTCCACTCATGCGTCTTCTCCCTCTGCTTCGAAGCGTTTCTTCATTTCGGTTTTGATCCATTCGGCGATGTCATCTGTGTTGGTCCCCGGACCAAACAGCTTGGCGAAGCCATCGTTCTCCAGTTCTGCCATGTCCTCCGCAGGGATGATCCCGCCGCCGACAAGCAGCACGTCCTCCTTGCCCCGGGAAGCCAACTCGTCGCGCACTCGCGGAAAGAGCGACATGTGGGCACCCGATAGAATCGAGAGCCCGACCACGTCCACGTCTTCCTGGGCAGCCGCTTCGGCAATTTCCGAAGGGGTCTTGTGCAAGCCGCTGTAGATCACCTCCATCCCATGGTCGCGCAAGACACTGGCCACCGTTTTGGCGCCGCGGTCGTGCCCGTCCAATCCGGGCTTTCCAATCAGCACCCGGATGATTCTCGTCGTGTTCGGCATCGTTGTTCGTTTGTTTGGAACGCGTCGTCGGGTTACAGGATGTTGGGTTCTTTGAACTGGCCGAACTCTTCGCGCAAGACCTGGGCAATTTCTCCCAGGGTGCACTCGGCGTGCGCGGCGGCGACGAAGCGCTCGAGCAGGTTGCTGCCGTCGCGGCAGGCCGCCCGGATCGCCTTGAGTTCGCTTTCAACGCTGGCGTCGTCACGGCGTTCGCGCAGGGCGGCGAGGCGATCGTGCTGCTCCTTTTCGACGCCCTTGTCGATGCGGTGCAGGTCGATCGAGGGACCGCTCTCGTCTTCGACGTAGCAGTTCACGCCGACCACCTTCTTCTCGCCGCGTTCCATCTGCCGTTGGTACTTGACCGCTGAGAGGTGAATCTCTTTTTGGAAGTAGCCCTCCTGCAAACTCGGAACCACGCCGCCGCGCTCTTCGATCTCTTTGAAGTAGGCCTCGGCTTCGGCTTCCAAGCGGTTGGTTTGCGCTTCCACGAAGTAGGAACCGGCTAGCGGGTCCGCCACGTGAGTCACTTCGGTTTCCTCGGCGATGATCTGCTGGGTGCGCAGGGCGATCTTGACCGCTTTCTCCGTGGGCAACGAGAGGGTCTCGTCCATGGAGTTGGTGTGCAGGCTTTGGGTACCGCCGAGCACCGCCGCCATGGCCTCGAAAGCCGTGCGCACGATGTTGTTCTCCGGCTGCTGGGCGGTCAGGGACACGCCGGCCGTTTGCGTGTGGAAGCGAACCATCCAAGACTTGGGGTCCTTCGCACCAAATTCGTCGCGCATCTTGCGCGCCCAGATGCGACGGGCCGCGCGGAACTTGCAGATCTCCTCGAAGAAGTCCAAGTGACTATCAAAGAAGAACGAGAGGCGCGGAGCAAAGCTGTCCACGTCCATGCCAGCCGCCACGCCGCGGCGCACGTACTCCATGCCATTGGCCAAAGTGAAGGCCAACTCCTGGGCGGCAGTCGAGCCCGCCTCGCGGATGTGGTAGCCGCTGATCGAGATCGTGTTCCAGTGCGGCACGTGCTCGGCACAGTAGGACATCATGTCCGTGATCATGCGCAAGGCAGGTTCCGGGGCCACCAGCCACGCGTGTTGCGCCTGGTACTCCTTCAAGATGTCGTTCTGAATCGTTCCGCGCAGGACCTTGGGGTCCACGCCTTGCTTCTGGGCCGCGGCGATGTAGAAGCCGAGCATGATCGGCGCGGGACCGTTGATCGTCATGGAGGTCGAGACCTCCCCCATCGGGATGCCGTCGAACAGTACGGACATGTCGTCCATGCTGGAGATGGCGACGCCCACTTGCCCGACTTCCCCAAGGGAATGCTCGTCGTCGGAGTCGTAGCCCATCAACGTCGGGAAATCGAAGGCGGTGGAGAGTCCCGTTTGGCCGTGGGCCAGGAGGAACTTAAAGCGCTCGTTGGTCTGCTTGGCAGAACCGAAGCCAGCGAACTGGCGCATGGTCCACAGCCGGCCGCGATACATGCTCGGGTGCACGCCGCGGGTGAAGGGGAATTGACCGGGGTAGCCCAGGTCACGCTCCTCGTCGAACTGCGCGTCCTTTGAAGTGTAGAGCGGTTGAAGCTCCACGTCGGACAAGGTCGTGAAGGCCGCTTCACGGGTCCGCGCCCCTTCCATAGCCTTGCGCCAGATCTCTCCGGAATCCACCCGTTGCACACCAGTCGTGTCCGTCATGCTTGCTCTCTCAGTTCTGGTTGGTCTTGGAGTTTTCCAGCCATGATCGCGTCCCGGAGATTCCGGGCGATGTCGTAAGGGGTGCTGCCAGCGCTCAGCTCTTGCTGCACGTGGGCAGCGCAGGTGGTTCCGTTCCAGCGAGGCTCCGGACTCCACACAGCTTGATCGACCCACTCGGAGGCGACCATGCGAACTTGGCCCACGCGCTTGGTGTTGCGCGCTTGCTTGAGGCCCATCTCGCCGAGGAAGCTGCGATGCTCTTCGATGGCTTTGGCCACGTCTTCGATGCCCGTGCCACGTCCCGCGCTGCACATCACCACCGGCGTGATCCACTTGCCGCGACCCGCGAGGCGGATGTGAATCGCTTCGCCAAGGTCCGCGGCCAAGCGCTGCGCCCCGGGCATGTCGTCCTTGTTCACAACGAGCACGTCGGCGACTTCTAAGAGGCCCGACTTCATCGCTTGAATGCTGTCCCCGGCTCCCGGGCAAAGCACGACGACGACGGTGTCCGCGGCGCTGACCACGTCGTACTCCGCTTGGCCAACTCCCACGGTTTCCACGAGCACATCGTCAAAACCAAAGGCATCCATCACGTCGCAGGCGTCGATGGTCGCCCGCGCCAATCCACCGTGACTGCTGCGGCTCGCCATGGAGCGAATGAAGACCTTGGGATCGGACGTGCGCGACTCCATGCGAATGCGATCGCCGAGCAGCGCTCCACCAGTGAAGGGGCTCGAAGGGTCCACGGCGAGCACGCCGACCGAACGATCTTGAGTGCGCAGGTGGCCGACCAATTCGTTCACGAGCGTGCTCTTGCCCGCGCCGGGTGGCCCCGTGACGCCGAGCCTGCGCGCCTTGCCCACTTGCGGGTAGAACTGCGCCAGGGCTTTCGGAAAGCGTCCATCCCCGTTCTCCGCCCACGTGATGAGACGGGCGACCGCGTTGCGGTCCCCGTTCATCAGGCGTTCGGCGATGGGTGCTTTCTTTTCGGCCACGATCATCCTTTCTGAATCAGGCGAGCAGGTTGCGCGCGATGACGATGCGTTGAATGTCCGTGGCGCCTTCGTAGATCTCCGTGATGCGTGCATCGCGGAAGAGGCGTTCCACTTCAAAGTCGTCCGTGTAACCAGCGCCACCGTGAATCTGCAAGCACTCGTCCGCGCAGAAGTTGGCGACCGTCGAAGCGAACAGCTTGGCTTGAGCCGCCTGCGGCGTGACGCGCTCTCCCGCATCGCGGGTCAGAGCGGCACGGTGCACCAAGAGACGCGCAGCGTCCAGTCGCGTGGACATGTCCGCCAGCTTCCACTGAATCGCCTGGAAGTTGCCGATCGGGCTGCCGAACTGCTCGCGGTCCTTGGCGTACTTGATCGAGGCCTCGAGGCAAGCTCGACCGATCCCAATGGCTTGGGCAGCGATGCCGATGCGGCCGCCGTCCAAGGTGTCCATAGCGATCGGGAAGCCGCGATTCTCTTCGCCTAGCAAGGCCGAGGCGGGCAAACGCACGTTCTCGAGCAGGACTTCCGTGGTCGAGGAACCGCGGATGCCCGTCTTCTTCTCGGCCTTGCCGACGGAGACGCCGGGAGTTTCCATGGGGACCAGGAAGGCCGAGATGCCTTTCGGACCCTTGAGTTCCGTGGAGGTCCGTGCGTAGACGATCGCGAGGCCCGCGAAGGCACCGTTGGTCACGAAGATCTTGGTTCCATTGAGAATCCAGTCATCCCCGTCGCGCACGGCGCTCGTGATCAATCCGCCAGCGTCGGAACCCGCGTTGGGCTCCGTCAAGCAGTAACAACCGATGCGGTCGCCGGTCGCTAGCTGCGGCAACCACTGCTCCATTTGGGCCTGGGTGCCAAAGCGCCGAATCGGGCTGCCGAGCAAGCTGTTGTGAACGGAGACCGTCACACCCGTGGAGGCACAGCCGGCGTTCAGTTCCTCGAGCAACAGAGCGAGCTCCAAGTTGCCGAGGCCTGCGCCTCCGTGCTCTTCAGGAATAGTGAAGCCCCAGAAGCCAAGCTCCTTCAGTATGCCGAACACTTCGGGATCGATGCTGCCTTGCTCGTCGTGCTTGCGCGCGCGCGGAACCAGTTCTTTCTGGGCGAAATCGCGAGCCATGTCGCGAACCATCGCCTGATCTTCAGTCAGTTGGAAATCCATATTGATTTGCGTCCTTGGGAGGAGCTCACTCGTAGTCGTAGAAACCCTTGCCGGACTTGCGGCCGAGCTGGCCGGCGGCAACCATTCGCCGCAGCAACGGACAGGGGCGGTATTTGCTATCACCCAGGCCGTCGTGCAGCACGTTCATGATGTCGAGGCAGACGTCCAAGCCGACTAGGTCAGCCAGGGCGAGCGGCCCCATCGGGTGGGCCATGCCGAGCTTCATGACCGTGTCGATGCCCTCTTTCGTGGCAACGCCTTCCATCAAGCAGTAGACGGCCTCGTTGATCATCGGCATCAGGACGCGATTCGAAACGAAGCCCGGGTAGTCCTGCGCGGCAACGGGCACCTTGCCGATCGCTTCGGAGCAGGCGACAACCGTCGCCGTGGTCTCGGCGCTGGTGGCGTGGCCTTCGATCACCTCGACCAACTTCATCAGCGGCACGGGGTTCATGAAATGCATGCCGATCACCTTGTCCGCGCGATTCGTCGTGGCCGCGATCTCCGTGATGGAAATCGAAGAGGTGTTTGTCGCGAGGATCGTGTCCGCGGGCATGTGCTCATCGAGCCTGGAGAAGACGGCGGCTTTGACATCCATGCGCTCCACCACCGCTTCGATGACCAACTTCTGATCCTTGAGGTCGCTGATGTCTGTGCCCGTGTGGATGCGGCCCATGACCGTCTTGGCCTCGTCTTCGCTGATGCTCTCCTTCTTGACCAAGCGGCCAAGGCTCTTCTCGATGGCACCCAGGCCGCGCTCGAGGGCAGCGGGGTTGCTATCGATCATGGTGACTTGGGTGCCGTGCATGGCGAAGACCTGCACGATTCCGTTGCCCATGGTTCCAGCGCCAATCACGCCAACCGATTCAAAGTACGGGCTCGACATCGCCTACATCTCCACCGCTAGGGACACTGCGTTTCCACCACCGAGGCAGAGGGAAGCCATGCCGGTTTTGGCGTCCTTTTGCTGCATGGCGTACAGCAAGGTCGTCAGGATGCGTGCGCCGGAAGCGCCAATCGGGTGACCGATCGCGACCGCTCCCCCGTTCACGTTGATTTTCGCGGGGTCCAGGTCCAAGGTGCGGGTCAGCGCAACTGCGGCGGCACTGAAGGCCTCGTTGATTTCGTGCAGGTCAAAGTCGCCGGCGCCCAGGCCAGCCTTGGCGGCGCAAGCGGGGATCGACTTGGCCGGAGCCATCATGACCCACTCGGGAGCGCAACCACCGGTGGCGTAACCGGAGATGCGCGCCATGGGCGTGAGTCCCAGGGCCTTGCACTTCTCCGCGCTCATCACGACCAGGGCCGCGGCGCCGTCATTGATGGAAGAAGCGTTGGCTGCGGTCACGCTGCCGTCCTTCTTGAAAGCGGCGCGCATGCCGGAGATCGAATCCACGGTCATGCCAGCGCGAATGCCTTCGTCGGCGGAGAACTCGATTGGATCCTGCTTGCGTTGGGGAACGCTGATCGTGAACTTCTCGTCGCTCAAGCGCCCCGCTTGGGTGGCGGCCTCCGCCTTGTTGTGACTAGCGGCGGCGAAGGTGTCCTGATCTTCACGGCTCACCTCGTACTTGTCCGCGACCATCTCGCCGGTGATGCCCATGTGGAAATCGTTGTAGATGTCCCACAAGCCATCGTTGACCATCGAGTCGAGCAGCTTGCCGTGGCCCAGGCGCTGACCGTTGCGAGCGTCGGGCAGAAGATAGGGAGCGTTCGACATGGACTCCATGCCGCCCGCTACCACAACTTCCGCGTCCCCGGCGCGAATGGCTTGGGCGGCCAGCATCACCGCTTTCAAACCACTGCCGCAGACTTTGTTGATCGTGAAGCTCCCGATCTCATCGGGAATGCCAGCGGCGCGCGCCGCTTGGCGCGCGGGGTTCTGACCGAGACCTGCGGAGAGCACGTTGCCCATGATGACCTCATCCACCGCGTCTCCCTGGATACCAGCCCGGCGTAGGGCTTCCGAAATGGCAAAGCCGCCAAGCTCCGGTGCACGGAAGCTGGCAAGCCCACCTTGGAACTTGGCGATGGGGGTGCGACAGGCACTGACGATGACGACGTCTCTCACGGTGAACCTCCCGGCAAGCAGGCCGGGGCGTTGGGGGCCGATCCCTCCGGATGGCCGTTTGGATGGAGGGTTGAACTGAACTGAATCAAAAACGACGGGAGGATCGGGGAGCTGGGAAGCGGGCGAGTCAGAGCCCCTCCGAAGATCAGAGGCCAGCGGACCTGGATGCCGTTTTGGCCCACAATTCTATGGTTCCCGGCCCCAATTCTCCAGTGTGGGTCTGACTCGCTTTGCGAGAATCTTCGCTTTAAAAGGGGGCTTACTATGGCTGAGCTTCCGCCGGTCTTCCCGAAAAGCGGATTTAACCCCCTCAGAACCGGGCGAATTCGGACCCCGTTTGTCATCAGAGACGGAGCAGCGTTGAAACGGGCCCTCAAAAGCCGTATTCCGCATGTCCTAGGTGCCGAGCACCGAGCCAAATGAACGAGACAACACTGGTGACAGGCATGCGAGCGCGGGACGAGGCCGTGGTGGCCACGTTCCTTAAAACGTACCGCTCACTCCTCTTTCACTGCATTGGTCACTTCGAGCGGGACAACTCCGCCCGGGACGACCTGTACCAGGAGCTTGTCCTCTATATATTCGAGCGCTTGGACGCCGATCGCTTCGACCCGAGCAAAGCCTCCCTGGGGACCTGGCTCTACCGGGTCGCCTGGTGCCGCTGCGTCGACATCAAACGTCGCAGGAGCCGCCTCCGCCATCTCAGAACATCCGCCCCCGCGGAGTCCTACCCGGAACGGCCGGACCCGGCCCCCGGCCCTGACACGCGAGCTGGCACGGAAGAAGTCGGTGGACTCGTGCGCCGCGCGCTGGTGCGACTCGAAGGTGAGCAGCGCAGTCTCTTGAACCTGCGCTTCGTGCAAGGGCAGACCTTGGGCGAGATTTCCGGACACCTAGGCATCTCCCATGAACAGTGCAAATACAGGCTCAAACGGGCATCTACTGCCCTGCGCCGCGTTTTGCTAAACGACTTCTCGCTCGAGAAGCTCGCGGAAACAGAAGGTTACTTGGAGCCAAACTCCCTCGAAAAAACTCCAGTGAACTGACCCGGAAACCCCCACTGCTTTCGGACAACAGGCCATTCAACTGATCCATTCCCATGAACCCCTCCAAAACTAGGTCCTTGCCTCCCTTGAGCCAAGCCACACCCAACGACCTGAACGAGGCGCTCGAGCACTGGGAAGAGCTGGATGAAGATTCGCTGGCGCGCCTGGCCAGTCATCCGGAGAGCGCCACCAAGCTGGCCGCCCTGCGACGCATAGAGGAATGGATGGAGGCGGGCGGATTGCTGAAAGCCAGCGCGGGCGGTCCCTTTGACCAAGCTCAAGACCCGAGCCCCTGCCCCCCGGCCGAAGAGCTGTTCGACTTCGCCAGGACTGCGGCCTCCAACGAAGGCATCGAAAGCCACCTGGAACACTGTGCAGAGTGCGCGGGCTTGATCGCTAGCCTTGCGGGCCGGCCGCCCTCGCCTCTGATCTTGGGAACTTCCGACGAGTCCACTCCCGATGAGTTCGCGCCCGAGATCCCGCGGGTCGGATTGCGCCCGCTCGGACCACGACCCTCCTGGCCCCCGCTGCTAGCGGCCGCTGGCCTGGCGGGTCTCGTGTTGATCCCCGCCTTGCGAGGGCTCTCGATCTGGACCCCTGCGGAGACCTTCCCCAGCCACGCCCTGCTACGGGGTGGCGAGCAGCAACGCATGCTGTTCCCCCGAGGCAAGCTACTCGCGGCGCCCAAGGGTGCCGAAATTGCTTACGAGTTGCCGAGGGCAGCGCAGGCCGATTCCTATCGCATCGAAATCTACGCGCACGGCCCCGGTGCCTTCGAGCGCGGCGCGAGCTTGGCGAGCGTCGGCGGCGCGACTGCGCAGCTTGCGGGACCGCAACTAAGTGCCGGCCTCTACAGTTGGCGCGCGTTCGCCACAGTGCGTGGGTTGGAGACCGAACTGGGTAGCGCCGAGTTCGAAGTGATCGAGCAGCCAGAACTGTGCAAGGAGTTGGAGCGAGTTCTCAACTCAAAGGACTCCAAGGCGAAGCTTCAGTTGATAAAGCGTCTCGAGCAGCAGGGACTCCAAAGCGATGCCCGTCGCCTGGCCCGTTCCCTGCCCGAGAGCGCCGCGCGGGACGAATATCTCCGCGGCCCCGGTCGATAAGTGAGCAGCCGTTGGCTCGTAGGCACCGTCTGCGGTGCCCTGTTGCTCTATGCAATTGGAGCCATTCCATCCTTGGGGCCCGGGTCCGTCAGTCGTGCCAGCGCGGCCCATTCGAAGGAGCTCGCAACTCCCCCACCCGCTTCGCAATCGGATGCGCTTAGCTACGAGCGCGACTACCTAGAGTTCGGTCAACAACTCGCCGAGTTCTGTTCTGGGGACGGCTCCAACCGAACGGAGCTTGAACTCATCGCGCAACGCATGGCCGAACAACATGGTCGGCGGGATGCCCTGCGCGTGATCGAGTACTACAAGGTCCTGCGGCCCGCGGATCGCATACAGGGTCTCGCCGCCCACGAAGAGGTCGACGGATTTCACAACCGCGCGGAAGCTCGCAATGCGCTCGATTGGCAAGCGGAACGTCCCGCCCTACTCGCTGACATCGAGAGCTTTGTGGCACGCACCCTGCCCGCTCCGGAGTTTAGCGCGGCGGGCAACGCCTTGGCCTTGGCATCGGAGATCCGCGTGGATTGGTCCGCCGCGAGCCGACGCGAGGTGACCTCCGACGAGGAATACGAGGCTCGCTGCCTGCGCGCCAAACGAGAGGCCCTCGAGGCCATCGCGCTCTTCGATCGCGCGGGCATGCAGACCCCCAAGTTGCGACCGCTCTTGCAACTCGGGCGGCTTGCGGTGCTCGAAGCCCAGGAAGCCCGCGCACGGGAGCTATTCGAGCAATGCTTGCGAATGGCCAGGGATTGCCGCCGGGAAGAGTATGAAGTGGACGCCCTGGTGGCACTGATTCACATGGCCCGCAGCGCTGGGGACCAACCGGAGCTTGAAACGCGTTTGAACGAGCTCGCCCGTCTGCGCTCCCCGGAAGAGTCGTGGGAGCTCGCCCGGGAACACGCCATGTTGTGGTTGCATCGCGACCGGCCTGAACAAGCCGCGGAATTTCTGATCCGCCACCGGCCCGAGGACCCCGACGACCTGCGCGTCTGGCGACAGATCCTGACCAGCGTCCGATTGCGCATGGGCGACCTCGACGGAGCCCTCAGCCTGTTCAACTCCTTGGAGAAGAATGGGATGGAGGAGGACGAGGATTGGATCTTGCTGCGCTCCACCTTGGACCTCGCTCGCGACAAACCCTCCGCGGTCATCTATCGACTGCAAGGCACACGCGCCGCCATCGCAAGCTTCAGCCAACGGGGACGCAGTCGCGCGGAAGTTCTCCTTGGCGAAGCGCACTTGATGGCCGGCGATCCCGCCCTCGCCCTCGAAGCCTTGGGACGCGCTCGCGCCCTTGCGGAAAGTTGGGAAGCGCGCATGGACGAAGCCCGGCCGACGGCTGGCAGCGGTGCGACGGTCCTCGGTGAGTGGCTCGGCATGCACGCGGTCGTCTTGGAAGCCAAGGCCCTTTGCCAACTGGATCGAGTCCTGGAAGCAGCGGTTCTGATCGAGCGCGCCCACGGCTTCCGTTGGCGCAAGGCGGCGCGCGCGGATCAGCTTGGTAGCAACGCTGGGCAGGACTCCCTCACATCCGACGACTTGCTCGCCTGGGCATGCCACTACGACCTCGGTTTGGTCACGTGGATCTCGGGAGCAAACGATGCCTTAGCGCTGCACATCACGCCACAGGGAGTGGCGACTGCCTTCGGGATCGACTTGCCACGCAGAGATTTGAACCGCGCGACCCAACGCTATCGGGAGGCACTCATTCGCCAAGCGACCGAGCGTCACACGCAGCTCGGCAAGGAGTTGCTCGGTGCACTTCTGCCCCCTTCATTGCGCGCCGCGATCAAGGCTCAAGAAGGAGAGCAGCCCCGGCTGTTGCTGCTGCCCCATGGAGAGCTCGAGCTGCTACCTTTCGAGGCCTTGCCTTACGAAGCGGGAGTGCTTGACGATTCCATCGTTCTCATCGCCCTGCCGGAGCTTCCAAGCAAGCGGCCCGGGCAACGCAAGCCCGACGCCCGCGAATGGTCGCTCATCGGAGATCCAGTCAACGCAGACGGCCAGCAACGCTTGCCGGGCGCGGGCTTGGAGTTGTCGCTCTTGGAAGGCGCGCACAGTTTTCGAAAGCGCATCAGCGGGCCCGACATGACGAGCCAAGCGGTCTTGGAAGCGCTCAGCGCGGGTCAATCCCTGCACATCGCAACGCACCTCGCCCCCTCGGATGATTGCTCGTCGCCGCGTTTCTCCGCCCAGGGCTTGGAGCTCTCCTGGGGAGAAGTCTTATGCGCGACGACCATCGCGCAGCAACAGACCAACTCCGACTTGGTCGTTCTCGCGACTTGCGCCAGCGCCGGCGGCAGGCATCTCGACGGACGCGGTTTGCAAGGAATGGCGCGCGCCTTCCTCGACGGCGGAACGCGCAACTTGCTCGTGACCCTCTGGCCGATTCGAGACGACATCGCCTCCCGTTTCTCGATCGCCTATCACGACTCCCTGCGCAGTGGGAACACTCCCGCAGTCGCTGCTCAGCACGCTCGTCGAACACTCGCCAAGGCTGGAGTTGCCGCGGTGGACTGGGCAGCCTTCCGCGCCATCGGGCGCGAGTAGCGCGAGCTTCAACGGGAAGGCCCTCGTTGTCGACAACGACCCCGGTCCTGGCGCGGCCCCTCAATAGGGCCTGACTGAAGTGGAGTTAGCTTTCCTTCTTCAACAAACCTTCGATACGTAGCAGGCTGTCGCGAATCTCGCCAAGCACGTTCTCGTCTGATTCGCCGTCGCGGGCTGGCACGGCCCCGGCTCCGGTCGCCACCACGCGATCCCGTTGATCGAGGATCGCATCCCGGAATGCGGGCGCATCGATCACTCCCGAGAGCATTGCGTCCGAAACCCCTTGAGGGTTGCTCTGTCCCGCGGTTTCAACCATCAGGGAACTCAGCCCAAGCCGCCGCAGCAAGGGACCTTCCTTCATGCCAACGTCCTGAATCTTGTCCAGGGGAATGCTCTTCTCCACTCGGAAGATGAACCCCTTGCGGATGTTCAGAGAGCGCTCCGTGAGCTCAAAACTCATGGCATCAAAGGAGCGGTTGTAGATGCTCCAACCCAAGAAGTACCAAATGGGCATCAGCGGAATGCCGAAGACGGTGAAGAGCAAGCCGAGCTGGGCCCCCGCCATCCAATACGCCTTGAGTTTCGGGTCAAAGCGCGCTGACTGCAGAATCACTTCTTTCCTCATGGCCAGATCATAGGGCCCCAAACCCATCCCTGGGACGCCCAGGACAGCGATTGGGAAAAGTTTTCCCGGGGCGCAAGCAGGCGCTCAAGCACCCAGGGGGTCCGTCCGATACCAAGGTCAGCCCGGGAGCGCTCCGCCTCCGGGACCACTCAGGAACGAAGACCATGATCACCGCAACTCTCCTCGCCAGCTTCGGAATCGCCCTGGCACCGCAGGACACGCTGAGCTTGAAGGAACTGCCACAGCAAGTCCGCCAAGAACTCAGCGTCGCTTTGCAGTTGGAGGAGACGCGCTTCACGGCGCGCAGCTTCGCTGAAGCTGAGGTCCTCATGATCGTCTCGGATCCCCATCACGGAACCCAAAGCACGTTCTGGCTGCCCTCGGGCGCCATCTACACCGAAGAGTTCCCGCGCGGAACTCTGCAGGCTTTGCAAATCGAGATGCTCTCCATCGCCGATGGCGTTTGGAGAAACACCGGACTCTTCTTCCTAGGCGACTTCATGCCGCTCTCAAGCGGTCAGCTTTGGGCATTGAACTGCGGTCACGTGTTGACCCAGACCACCGAGGGCGCGCCCCTCAGCATCGCGACTCCCGCCGGGAGTCTCTTGCCCCCTTTGCTGCTTGCCATGACGGACGCGTTTCCGGCTCACGGCGACTCGGTAGGCGTGCAGGAAGGTACCGCTGGTATCCAACTGCACGTCCCCGTACCGACTCCCACCGATGTGCCCAAGGACGCCCCACCGCGCAAGCGCCACAAACAATTGCCCCCGCTGCAACCGACTCCGAAGAAGTAGTCAGGCGGGCCGGCAAACACCGAGCACTCCAAAGTGACGAACGGGCGAAGGACGGAAACGTCAGTCGTCCGTTCGCCCATTTGGGCTGGGTTGTTCTAGCCACTCGCGGTAGAGGTCCGGGCGTTCGTCCTTGAGCACGGGCACACGGATTCGGAACTGGCGCGCGAGATCCAGGTCGAGGTCGGCGCTCACCAAGCCATCTTGTCCGCTGCCCTGGGCCAGGATGTCTCCGTAGGGCGAAACAATCAGGGAGTTGCCGGGGAACTCGAGGCGCGCTTGGCGCCGACCGATGAACGCTACACCCGTGCGATTGGCGGCCAGCACGAAGCATTGATTCTCCACGGCGCGCGCGATGCTGAGGGCGACCCAGTGATTGGCCCGGGGAGCGGGCCATTGAGCGGGAACACAGAGCAACTCCACGCCGCCGCGGAAGGGAACGCGGAACAACTCGGGAAAGCGCAGGTCGTAGCACACGCCGCCTGACAGGTGCAAATCCTGGGAGGTTGCGCCCTCCACCGGAACACCCTTCACCGCAACCACCGGGGGAGCTTGGGTCCCCGGGGAGAAGATCTCGTGCTCGGCCGTGGGCGTGAAGAGATGCACCTTGTCATAGACGAAGATCGACTCGCCCGCTTGGAAGAACTCGAGGCGGTTGAGCACCTGGGGGCCATCCGCGAAGAGCGCGCTGCCCCCCACGCAGATCCCCAACCGGGCAGACTTGTCCCGCAGGCTTTCCACGCAACGGCGGTCCGCGGCCACCCGTTCGGCGAGGCCTTCCTTGGTCGAGGGAAAGGAACTGGCCCACATCTCCGGCATCAGCACCAGCTCCACGCCCTCGTCCGCGGCGAGCTCGAGTTGCTGCAGAACGAAGGCCAAGTTCTGCTTTGGATCGTTGGAGATGTCGTATTGAAGGGCGGCGACGCGCATGGTGAAGCTACGATACACGCTCACCATGGAGCTTGCCCCCCCACTTTCCCTTGCCGTCACGGTTTGTGTCGGTCGACTTTGCCTCTCGATGATCCCCCCTGGCTGGCCGGGGGATCACAATCGACGGGAACTGGGCGCGACGCTCTGCGCTAGTTGGCTGCTCGGGATCGGCGCGTGGGCCCTGCTGCCATGGATCTGGCTTTGGCTTCCGCTGGCTGTCTTGCGCCTCGCGCTTTTGCCAGCGGGTTTGCGCCCGCGCCACGAACGGGAGCGCGCAGCGAAACCGCTCTGGCTGGCCCTGTTTGGTCTGTGCTGCTGGGCTTGGTGGCAAGGGGCTCTGACCGCGCAGATTGCTGCGGGAGGCTGCGCAGCGCTCTTCGCGGTTTGCGGCTGGCAAACCTGGCGACGACGGGCGGACCGGCGCGCACGGGCTCTCGCGGCCCTCGGTGTCCTCTCGTCAGCGGTCTTCATTCTGCTCAGCCAATGAGTTTCACGGATCCCCTGCCGCTCTTGGTGGGAGAGCTCACGCCGTTCTTGGCGCGCCTTGACGCTGGCGAAGAGTTCAAACCCGTGCTCGAGGATCTGCTGCTGCAACTTCCAGTGGAGCGTGCGGAGCACCTGTCCTTGATCATGCGCGAAGGGCGCGGTTCTTGGCTGCCGCTCTTGCGCGGATCCGCTGGCGAAGCGCTCTTCGTGGGCAACTCCTTCTCGGCCACGGCCCATGTGGCCGCCGCCTTGGGATTCCGCCCGCATCTGTACGACGTGTGCGAGGAACGCATGCGCTTCGAGGACTATCGCTCGCGCGCACTGACCGGAGTGCCCTGCGCTCACACGCTGTCCACCAACGCAAAGCGCCTGCCCTTCGCGGACAAACGCTTCGCCCTTGTGGTGCAAGAAGCTGGCGTCCCGCTGGTCAAGGGTGGTCTTGGACACAACCTGAGCGAGTTGCGACGGGTGTGCTCCGGGGAGCTGGTGGTGACCGTCAACAACCGCCTTGGCTACAAGCGCTCCCTCGAACGACGGGGCCGTTTCGCCGTGCCTTCTGCCGCGCGCTTCCTGCGGGAAATCCTGCGTTCGAAAGGTGGCGAACGAACCTTGCGCGGATATCGCAGAGCCCTTCAATTCAGCGGATGCGCGGCCCCAGAGGCCTTTTCCCTGTATCCCCACTCGGCGGATTTCACTCACGTTGTCGCTCTCGACAAGCCCGCGCCGCGCCTTCACATCGGGCCCAAGGAGCGCAAGAACAAGCTCAAAATGGCGGGCAACAAGCTGGGACTCTTCCCCTGGTTGACGCCCTCCTTCGCCCTGGTCAGCACGGAGTTGTCGCTCGCCCAGTCCCTCGAATCTCGCATCGAACGAGTGCTCACGGAGCTCTCCGAGATCAGTGGAGAGCGACGCGGGGAGATGGACGAATGGGTGGCCACCCGCGGCAACTGCGTGGTCTTGCAAACGCGGCCCGCAAGCGGAGACATGGACGACCCCGAAGGCCGTTGGTGCTTGCACATCGCGCTCAGTCCGCACAAAGCGGAACAGGTCGCCTTGCACGACCAGACCATCCGCAGCCTCTGGGAAAAGGGGCAACCGGTGCCCGTGCCCGAGCCGATCTACTCGGGGGTTTTGCAAGGCATATCGCTGGCGTGCGAGCGCCGCTTGCCGGGGCTGACGGCCCCCCAAAGATCCGGGAACGAGACGGCCATGCGGCGGCTGCTGGACGACACGGTGGAGCTCTTCCCGAAGTTGCTCACGGGCAAGGTGATCACGATCGACGAACGGGCCTTTGCCAAGTACTTCGACTGGCGCTTCGACATCGTTGCAGACCACGCGGGCCGCGAAGGCACTCGTCTGGCCCTCGAAGAGTTGCGCGCGCGCACCCGCGAACGCTTGCTCGGGGAAGCGATGCCGCTCTCCCTGCAACACGCGGACCTGCGCAACAAACACGTTCAGATCGATCCCGATGGTCGCATCCTGGGCTTCCTCGATTGGGGTTCCTCTCGCAAGGCGGATGTTCCCTACTTCGACCTCTTGCAACTCATCGTGCACGAAACGAAGCAGGCCCGCGGCGGACGGATTGAAGGCGCCTGGCGACAACTGCTGACTCCCGGGGCCTCGCGCGCCTGGGAACGGGACGCCTTGCAGCGCTACGCCCAGAAGATCGGCATCAGCCCCAACTTCTGCGAAGCCATCGAACAGGCCTTCCCGGTTTTTGTCGCCGCCATGGCCGAGTCCAACTGGGACTTCAGCCGCCCGCGCTGGGTGCACCGGGGTTTCGGGATCTAGCCCGTGCATCCAGAGGCTTCCAGCTGGCGCGAGAACTCGGCGCCGAGACTTCCTGTTCCTCACGCCATCTGTGCTGCGGAGTGAATCTGCGGTCACGCGCGAAAGTGGCCCAAAACCCCTGAAATCGGGGAGCAATCGCCGCTCGGGCCTTCACCATCGGCTCTCCCGGGTCGAAGAGGAAATGTTGAATCCCGCGGGCCGCTGACCCTGTGCCCTTGAAGCTACGGGCCCTAAGTGTCACAACGATGATTCAAGGTTCATTTCCCTGTCCTCGACCAGAATCGGATGACACTTCTATTCACCGTCTTCCTCCTCGCCTTCGCCATCTGGCTCCTCTACGTGGGGCGCGCCTGGGCCGCCTGGGTCTTTCCCATCGCCATCGGGCTTTGCACCTGGCGCCTGGCAGCGGAGCAAGTGGGCGGCCTCTGGTGGTTCTTCACCATCGCTTTCGTTGTGGCCTTCGTGCTGCTGGGCCTCGCGCCCGTGCGACGCGTCTTGGTGTCGAAGCAGCTCATGCCCTTGCTCGCCCCGATCTTTCCCAAGATGAGCAAGACCGAAACTGAAGCCCTCGAAGCAGGCACGGTCTGGTGGGACAAAGAACTCTTCAGCGGCAAGCCGAACTGGGACCAGTTGCTCGACTTCAAAGTGGAGCCCATGAGCGCCAAGGAGCGCGCCTTCCTCGACGGCCCTTGCACGGAGCTCTGCAAGCGACTCGACGATTGGCAGATCATTCAGTCGGACGACCTGCCCGCGGACATCTGGCAGTTTTTGAAAGACGAGGGCTTCCTCGGACTGATCATCCCCGAGGCTTACGGCGGCCTGGGTTTCTCCGCACAAGCAAATGGCGCTGTGGTCGCGATGGTCTCGAGCCGCTCGGTCACCGCCGGGGTGACGGTCATGGTTCCGAACTCCCTGGGGCCTGCGGAACTGCTGCTGCACTACGGCACCAAAGAACAAAAGGACCACTACCTCCCACGCCTCGCAAAGGGCTTGGAAGTGCCCTGCTTCGCCCTCACGGAACCCGGCGCAGGTAGCGATGCGGGCGCCATGACTTCCCACGGGGTCGTCTGCCGTGGCGAGTACCAAGGGAAAGAAGTGCTTGGCATTCGGTTGAACTGGGACAAGCGCTACATCACTTTGTCCGCGGTGGCCACGGTCATCGGTTTGGCCTTCAAACTCGACGACCCCGATGGGCTGCTCGGAGAGGAGAAGCACCTGGGCATCACCTGCGCGCTGATTCCGGCGGAGACGCCGGGGGTCGTGACGGGCAAGCGCCACAACCCGCTCGGCGTGCCCTTCATCAACGGGCCGACCCAGGGGGTGGACGTCTTCGTACCGATCGACTTCATCATTGGCGGCCAAGCCAACGCGGGCAAGGGCTGGAAGATGCTCATGCAAAGTCTCGCAGCGGGCCGCGGCATCTCCTTGCCAGCGCAAGCCTGTGGCGCCGCAGAACTCACCACGCGCACCGTCGGGGCTTACGCCACCATCCGCGAGCAGTTCAACACCCCCATCGGCAAGTTCGAAGGCATCGAAGAACGCATGGGCCCCATAGCGGGCATGACCTACATGATGGAGGCCAGTCGCTGGCTGACCGCGGGTGCCATCGACGCGGGGGAAAAGCCCGCGGTCATCACCGCTATCTGCAAGGCCTACATGACCGAGGCCATGCGCAAGATCGTCAACGATGGCATGGACATCATCGGCGGTTCGGGAATCTCCTTGGGTCCGCGCAACATTCTCGGTCGCGCGTACCAGGGCTTGCCGATCGGCATCACCGTGGAAGGCGCGAACATCCTGACACGCTCCATGATCATCTTTGGTCAAGGGGCGATTCGCTGTCACGCCTTCGCTCTGGAGGAGATGATGTCCGTGGCGGCACGGGACGCGCGCCGATTCGACGCGGCCTTCTTTGGGCACATCGGCGGGTTCATGACCAGTTTCGTGCGCGCCACGGTTTTGGGCATCTGCAACGCACGCTTGGCCCAGTCTCCCGTGGAAGGCCCGACAGAACGACACTTCCAGCAGTTCGAACGCATGAGCGCGGCCTACGCCGTGTGCAGCGAGATCTGCATGATGACCCTCGGCGGCCAACTCAAGCGCAAGGAGATGCTGACGGGTCGCTTGGCGGACGGCCTCGCTTGGATGTACTTGGGCACGGCCAGCTTGAAGCGCTTTGTGCACGACGGCGATCTCGAGCGTGACGAGCCCATGATGCATTGGTCCGCGGAGCACGCCGCCTACCAGGCCCAGTGTGCGATGCTCGGCGTCCTCGACAACTTGCCGATCCGCCCCCTGGGTTGGTTCCTGAAGATGAAGCTGTTCCCCGGCTTCACGCGCTTGAAGGCGCCGAGCGATCGCACGGTTCAGAAAGCGGCCAACGCGATCCTCGATGGCGGCGCAGCCCGCGAGTCCCTCTCTCCGCACCTCTACATTCCTGCCCCCGGCGAGCCCGGGCTCGGGGCCTTGGAGGCCAACCTAGCCCACGTGGTGGCGGCCAAGCCTGTGGTCAAGAAGCTCAAGGCAGCCATGCGGGCCAAGACAATTCCCCGCGGGCGCGTGGCCGGATCCATCGAAGCGGCCTTGGAAGCGGGCGTGATCAACGGCGAGGAAGGCGACCTCCTGCGCAAGGCCGAAGAGGCCCGCTGGGACGCCATCCAAGTGGACGCCTTCTAGGGACGCGGGCAGGGTCGGAAGACCCTGGTCCGCTGAAAAGGGGCGCGCCGCAAGCGATTGCGGCGCGCCCCTTTGTTCGTGCTGGATAGCTCGGTCTTGTCGTTCGATCGTGCAGGTGAGAGTCTCAGTCGCGCTCACTTGCGTCGCTCAACGGGGCCGCTCCAAAGCGACCTGCTGAGACAAGGCCAGCGGACCCGACTACTTCCCTCGCGTCTTCTTGCGCTTCTTCACTTTGTACTTCTTGCCTTCGCGGAAAGACTCTGCGGCATCCAACAGGCAGAACTCGCCGAAGTTCTCCACGACGAAGCGATACTGGTCTTCCGTCGAGATGGCGTAGTTGGGCTTGAACTTCCAAGTCACGCCGTCCTCCTCGTACTCCTTGCTGTCGGTGAGGGCGTGCAAACGCATGCCTTCGGCGAAGGCACTGAGATCATCCCCGTGGTACTTCGCGAGGAAGTTCACCAGGCCGAAAGCGACTCGGGCTCGAATCCCGTCGTAGGTCCCCCGGCGCCACTCGGACACTTCGTGCAATTCGATGGGCGTGGCACCGCGTCCTTCAAAGATGTTCTTCAGGTCATTGGGCCAAGCGGTGTGCTCAGTCGCGAAGACGAACTCATGGCGGTAGGGATAGACGTAGATCGTCTCGCGAATCGCGTTCTCCAGGTGCCAGGACACTCCCTGAATCAACCAGAAGGGTTGCACAGAGGAGAAGCGGCGGACGAACAGCATGTGCGCAACGCGGTGCACCAATTCGTTCTCGGGATCCCATTCCTCTACGCCCTCGGCGTTTTCGATGTAGGCGCCGACCAAGGGCTTCTCATGGACGAAGCCCGTTTGAGTCATGCCGAAGTCGACCCAACCCGCCAAGTACTCTTCCATCTCGCCAATGGTCCGAACCAGGGAGCCGTACTCCTTTTCGTTCTTCACCACGAACATCACGCAGGTCTCTGAGTCCACGGGCCACGTACCGGCGCCCCAACTGGAACTCCAAGAGGGGGCCGCAGGGCCCGAGCCCGTGCGCGTGGGGGAAAAGCCAACGGGACCCCCTTCGGGATCCTCAGGCAGATCTTTGGGGGCCGTCGGCTGCGACTCCTCTCCCTCGTCCTTCTTCTCCTGCCGTTTGGGCGCGGGCAGGATCTTGTCGAACTCCTTCTCTGTTTCGTCGATCAGCTTGAGGCGTTTAGAAACTGCCTTGTTGCCTTTGCGAGAGATCAGCAGAACCCGTTGGTCGGCGACCAGGTCCATCTGGTACTTGTGCTCTTGGCACCAAGGAGTCCAAGTTTTGATGGCTTCGACCGAGGTCTCATCCAGTTGGGAGGGAAGTTCTCCAGCGGAGTAAGTCCGCCCTTTCCAAGAGAACTCCAGGGTGATGACGTCACCGGCCGCGTAGGCCGGTTGGGAACCAAATAGGGAGAGGGCCAGTGCGAGGGTGAGGATTGCCTTCATCAAGGGGATAAGGGGCGCGGGTGCGAGGAGTTGGGAACCTGGGGATCGGTTCGGGTTGCACACAAGGGTGTTTCGACTCAGCGAGCAAGACGCTCTGAGAGCCAACGTAGGATTCGATCTTCTAGTTCCGGAATCTGGGTCTTGAGCTCCGCTTGGATAGCCAAGACGGAGGACTTGCCTTTTCCGATGGTTCGCAGGAGTTCCGGCACGTGTGGGGCTTCCGCCTCGATCAGGTAGGCGGCCAAGACGTAGGAATAGAGCAGGTCTTCCGGGGTCAGCTCATTGACACCCTTCTCCAATAGCTTCTTCAGGTTAGGGCGACCGGGAGCCTGAAGAATGAGAAACGCCTCGTTCATCCAGTTCGTGGTGGGCTCCATCAGGCGGTCCCGCAGTTCCTGTTCCGACTGGGCGTCCAACGTGCTAGACGGCCCGACGAACCAGGTGAGTCGCGTGCCTGCAATCTCACGGGTCAAGTACAGCCCGAAGCCCTCGAAGACCCAGCCGTGCTTGGGGAAGATCTCATAGGCGCCGGCGAACAGCCAGGCGACCGCCTGCCGCACGAGACCATCCAAGCGGCGCTGTTCGTTGGGTGCCCACTGGGCGAAGTCACCGGTGCCTTGGATGCCAGAGCCTTCCAACGTCTTGAGGAAGGCTCGGTAGTCCTCGTCCACATCCGGATGCTTGTCCACAAAAACGAGGCCGTCTGCGGGGGCTCCAAAAGAATAGACCGTCAGCTCCTTCGGCAACGTGCCCCGCGCGCCCAAGGTGTCGTTGAAGTAGGAGCGCGTGACCCACATGGCCTGGCTCAACTTTTCGATCTCGGCCTTGGAAGCGGTTCCGAGGGTGCGGCCGACGGGCGTGGAGATCACCACGCTCCAGGGCAGGCCGAAGGCTGCTTCCCGGGGAGTCGGCTCGACCGCCGCCAGGGGCGGCAAGCTCGCGAAGGCCGCGCGCACGAAGTCCTTCAATTCAGCCCGTCGCTGTTTCGCGATCGCCGTCTCTTTGAGCACCCAATCTTCCTCGAGCAGGGTCTCTCCGCGGGCTTCACGAACCACCGCGTTGTTCGGATCAACGGCGAGCACGTCGCTCATCAGAAGCTCGCGGTTTTCCTTGCTCGCGACAGACTCGTAGCTCTTGAGCACTGCCAGGAGATGCTCGGCGTAGACCGTCAGCGCTTCCTTCTTCTGGGCCTCGATCTCCTCAGCCAAGCTCGCGGACTTGTCCTTGGGGGCCATGCGCCGGGGCTTCAAGGTCCAGCTGCCGTCCTTCTGTTTTTTGTAGCCGAGCCCCTTCTTGGCCTCGACGTTTTCGGGATCAAACTCGAGCACGAGCTCGTAGAGCGCCGTCCGAGTCGCGAAGAGCTTCTTCTTCGAGCAATCCTCCACCAGCTCCATGAGCTGGGCCTCGAGCTTCGCGCGCACCACTGCGCGGTCCTTGATCAGATCGGACTCCTCACAGCCCGCCGCAGCTAGCGAAGGCTGAGGTTCGATGCCCCTTGGCAATTCTGTGATGCTCGCGCTGAGCGCAACGACGGTTTTCCCGCTCAGCAGGGCGCCCACGAGCAGCCCCCCCACCAATACGTTTTTGAATCGAATCCACATGGCTTTCACGTTCTCCTCTCCCGCCGACAAGTATGGCCAAATCCCCCGCGCTGAATACTGCTAACGAGCCAGCAGTAGACAGAAACTGTTCAGACACTATTTTGTTGGCCGCTATTCCCCCTTTTTTACCCCGACCCCACATCCGCCCATGGTTCAGCTCATCGAATGCGTCCCCAACTTCAGTGAGGGCGTCGACATGGCCCTCATCGCGGAGATCACCGCCGAGATCGAGTCCGTGGACGGGGTCAAGCTCCTGGACGTGGATCCCGGCGCCGCCACCAATCGGACCGTGGTCACCTTCGTAGGCCCTCCGGAGGCTGTGCTGGACGCCGCTGTGCTCTGCGTGCGCAAGGCCGCCGAGCTGATCGACATGTCCAAGCACCACGGCGAACACCCGCGCTTTGGGGCCACGGACGTCTGCCCCCTGGTCCCGATCTCCGGGATCACGATGGAGGAGACCGCGGAATACGCCCGGCGCCTGGCCAAGCGCCTCGGGGAGGAGGTCGGCATCACCGTGTTCTGCTACGAGAACGCCGCTCTGATTGAGGAGAGGCGCAACCTGGCCGTGGTGCGCGCGGGCGAGTATGAAGGACTCGAAGCCAAGCTGGCCGACCCACGCTGGAAGCCGGACTTCGGCCCCGCCAAGTTCAACCCGCGCAGCGGCGCGACCGCGGTCAGCGCCCGGGACTTTCTAGTAGCCTACAACGTCAACCTGAATTCCACCTCCACGCGCCGAGCGAACGCGATCGCCTACGACGTTCGGGAGAAGGGTCGCCAGGAACGCGTCGGTGACCCGCTCACCGGCCCCCTCGCCAAGGACGCCAACGGCGAACCGATCTGGATTCCCGGCGCCCTCAAATGTGTCAAGGGCATCGGCTGGTTCATCGAGGAGTACGGGGTCGCGCAGATCTCGATGAACCTCACGAACATCTCCGTCACCCCCGTGCACGTGGCCTTCGACGAATGCGACAAGCGCGCCAGAGAACGCGGCATTCGCGTCACCGGCTCGGAAGTGGTCGGCCTGATTCCCTTGCAGGCCATGTTGGATGCGGGACGTTACTTCCTGCGCAAGCAAGAGCGTTCCACCGGCGTCTCCGATGCGGAGCTGATCAAGATTGCGGTCAAGTCCATGGGCATGGATGACCTGGCGCCTTTTGTTCCCGAGGAGAAAATCATCGAGTACGTGCTGGCCGCCGAGCAGCCCAAGCAGCTCGTCGATCTGAGCGTGAGGGGCCTGGTGGAACTGACCGCTTCCGAGTCCGTGGCCCCCGGCGGAGGTTCGATCGCTGCGGCGGTGGGCGCCCTCGGTGCCGCTCTTGGAACCATGGTCGCCAACCTGTCTAGCCATAGGCGTGGTTGGGACGAGCGTTGGGAAGAGTTCTCGGATTGGGCGGAGCAAGGCAAGACTTCCCAGGAGACCCTGCTGCGCTTGGTGGACGCCGACACGGAAGCCTTCAACGGAGTGATGGCTGCCTTCCGTTTGCCCACGGGAAGCGACGCCGAAAAGGCCGCCCAAAAAGCCGCCGCCGAAGCGGCCACGCGCCACGCGATCGAGGTCCCTTTGCGGGTCATGCGCGAATCTCTGGGGGCTATGCCCCTAATCAGGGCAATGGCCGAGATCGGGCAGGAGACGTCGATTAGCGACGCTGCCGTGGGCGCCCTATGTGTGCGTACAGCCGTCTTAGGGGCGGGTTTGAACGTGCGCATCAACAGCGCTGATCTGCAAGACCTGGCCGCCCGCGCGGAGTACCTGAAGCAAGCCGACGAACTGGAGGCCGAAGTTCAGAAACTAGAGGACCAAGTCCTGCAAGTGGCCCGTGCAAAAATGGAGTCCGGCTCCTAACCTTACTCACCCCCCTCCCGGACCCCTCGATTTCGGACCTCTTCCCCCACGCTTTTATGAACACGATCTTCCGACTCTGCGCTGCCCTGCTTCTCTTGATTGCGCCGGCCTTTGGCGCGGTCCAAACAGGGGCGGCAGCCGACGCTGCCATTGCCAAGCTCCAAGGCACCCATGCTGCCATGGAGACGGCCAGCACCGCGCTCGCGGCCAGCCCCGAGGATGCCGCACTCAAGACCGCTCAAGAAGCCGCGAGCACGGAGTACAGCGCCGCCCTCGAAGCGGCGCGCGAGCTGCGCGACGCTGCCAAGGACGGCAAGGGCGGAAAGTTTGGCACGGAGCTCTGGAAGATCAGTGGCGATGATCTCGAGGACGGCACTCTTGAGAACACCGCGGGCAAAGGCTTGGACTACCTGAAAAAGGCCAAGAATTGGGCGATTGAGGAAGGCCCCGGAATGGTCCTCAAGGCTGTGCTCTTCCTGCTCATCCTGATCGTCTTCAAATTCATCGGGAACGTGGCCGCCAGCATGGCGACGCGGGCGATGAAGACAGCCAAGCTCAACATCTCGGATCTGCTCCGCGAGTTCTTCCAGGGCTCGATCAAGAAGGTCTTCCTAGTGGTCGGTCTCATGATCGCCTTGGAGATGGTCGGAGTGAAGACGGGCCCGTTGCTGGCCGGAATCGGCGTCATCGGTTTCGTGGTGGGATTCGCTCTGCAAGACACCCTCTCCAACTTCGCCGCAGGCGTCATGATCTTGATGTATCGCCCCTACGACATCGGCGACGTGATCACGGCCGCTGGCGAGACCGGCAAGGTCCAGGACATGAGCCTGGTCTCCACCATCCTCGGCACCCCGGACAACCAGAGGCTGATCATTCCCAATGGCTCCATCTGGGGCGGCACGATCCGCAACGTCACCGCCCAGGCCACGCGCCGGGTCGACATGGTTGTCGGTGTCAGCTACTCCGACGACCTGGACCGCGCCCAAGAACTCTTGATGGAGATCGCCAAGGCCCACCCCCTAGTGCTCGCTGATCCGGAGCCTGTGGTCATGGTCAACAACCTGGGGGATTCCGCCGTGGAGTTCATCGTGCGCCCCTGGTCGAAGACTGGGGACTACTGGGCGGTCTACTGGGACCTCACCAAGACCATCAAGCAGCGCTTGGATCAGGAAGGCATCTCCTTCCCCTTCCCGCAGTCGGATGTGCACATTGTGCACATGCCAGACGGCAAATAGCGTACACAGGGACACGTCCCGTGTCCTCCCGTGACCCCCCGAATGTCCTTCCGGTGGGACATGGGATCAAGCCTCCGGCCAGACCTTGTCCGTCTGGCCGGAAGCCCCATCCCCCTCTCGGAACCCTGCAGGGCCCCCTTTTAACCAACTGCTCGCGTCCCTCGGCGCGTCTGCGTGCAGTGGCTGTGTCCAACTCCTATGCATCAGGCGTGCCAAGGGTCACACGTGTTCCTTACGTTCCGCAGGAAGTTTCCGCACAGGGCAGGGTCATGCAGCGTAGAAAGCCCTGCTGCTGCTCTTCAGAGAGTCCGTACGTGGCGCGCAGGCGGCCATGGCGATCCAGGGAGGAAGCCCGTGGCATCGGGAGCTCCAGCGCTCTCTCGCAGCTCCTGGAAGACCGTGCCTCCCCCATCGAGTAGGTAGATGTTCCGCGGCTTGCGGGTCTTCATGGGACCGCTATGGCTTTGCGGAACTGATGAAGTGCGTTGTCCCAGCGCTGGAGGGCGCACGAGGCTCGTGCACAACACGGCCACCGGGCGTGAGCGATGGGCCGCTTGTTCGGGAGCGGTGAGATTGGGCGAACTTGGAGCACGCCTCGTGCGGGAGAGAGTCGCAAGAACGCGTGCCCAAGCAAGGTATCGGGCCGAAGGCGATGTGGATGCGCACGGGGAATTCGATGAGGCTGGCGGAGACCTTTGGCTCCCTTGCACTCGCTAGTGGTCGAGGTCGAGCACCAGCCTTTGACCGCTTTGCAAGTCGAGCTCCTTCCAGGTTTTCCATGTGCTGGGGTCACTGGGGTCCAGGCCTTCGGAGAGTGCCCGAGCAGAGTCCTGGATCGCGATGCGGGACTTGCCTGATGGAACTAGCTGCCAATTGGACTGCTGAGCCAGTTCTTTTGGTAGGGCGGCGATAGCTAGCAGATCGCGCTCGCCTTCCCAGGAGAAGATCTCGTGGGTGGACGCCAAGCCTCGAAAGCTGATCCAAGCCACATCCAGTGATTCTTTCCAGCTGTTTTGCCCTTCTCGCAGCTGCAGGGGGGCGACGAATCGCAAGTTGGCTCCCTCGAGTTCCATGAACAACAGCTCCCACTTCCCGTCACCGGCCACGCGCAGTTCGAAGCGGCCGTCCGAGTCCAGACGGAAGGATGTCTGGGAAGTGCCTCGCTGTTCTATGGACGATTTCGTCGGTGCGATCTCGCAGAGCCATTCGGACATGTCGATTCCCGCCAGTTTGAATTGCCCCTGCAAAGTGCATAGCGGCAATTCGGCGAGCAATACGTCGAATCGCGTTTCTTGTCCTTCCACCACGCGACAGTTCGAGGGCACGTTCTCATGGACAGAACCGAACTTGGAGATCGACTCGTACTCGTCCTCGTCAATTTCCCGTGCGACTGTCTTCACCATCCACGGACCAGGCGTGAGGGACTCGAAGCGAAAGAGGCCGTCTGGACCCACCATCTGAGTCTGTGCCCAGCAGTCCCCGCGGGAGATGCCCACGATGGTGCGCGCGGGGCTTCTGCCGGGATCCACGAAGACCTTGCCGTGGATCGAACCACCTTTGCTCAGGTGCAGTTTCAGATCTCGGACGCCTTGCCGCATGGAGAGTTCGCCCGAAGCCAATTCGCAGGCCGCGAATCCCTCGGCCGAAGCGCGCACCGCATACTCACCATCCTCGTCCAGCTCCAACTCAAAACTACCGTCCATGCCCGTCACCGTGGAATGGAGTTCCCTTGACTCGAAGCGCGCGGGGAAGCCGTTGTAGGTATTCGCTTGCCGTGCTTTGCGTTGCAGGTAGACCTTGGCCCAGGCCACGGGTTGTCCCTGGTACAGCACGTGGCCGCGGATTCCCGGTAAGGCTTCCAATGCAACACTGAAGGACCCATTGGCCTTCAAGTGCCCGCCGGCCATGACGTAGCTTTCCTCCGCGAAGCCCGGCGCTCGTACGCGGATCACAAAGTCATCTTCGGGCAAGCGGAGGTTCAGCCCCCCTGCGCCAACGGGACCGAGCTGGGTGTGTTGCAACACATTCTGCTCAGACCCGTCGAGAATCGTGCACGAGTACTGCGCTAGCGGGCCATCCTCTTCATCTGTGGCCAGTAGTTGGAAGGAGGGGCTGCGCTTGAACTGCAAGCGCATGTCGAGGCTCCCGGGGCTCACATCGTTCAGGATGATAGGGGCCCAATCCTCACTCCGGGGAGCCGAGAAGACGAGGTCGTGCTCAACTTCTTTGCGGAGGATAATCCTAAAGAACCCGTCCGCATCGCATTGACTGCTGAAGGATCCGCCCCCCCCCAGGAATACCCGGTAGCTTCCGTTGAAACCGGCTCTGGTCGGGTTTCCATCGGGGTCGAACACGTGCCCCTCGATGCGCAAGTGATCCGGGATCGCGGGCGCGTGAATCACGAGCCCGGAAGTCTCTTGCCCAACGCGGATCTCCACACGGCCGCTCATGCCTTGATGCAAGCCGTCCCGCGTGCTGACCTCGACCCGTTGGTCACCGGCGATCAATCCCGTGAGTCGGAACTCCCCGTTCTCGTCGGTGCTTGTTTCCGCGGCTCCCAAGGTCGTGAGCTCGTTGGATCTCATGCGGCTACCCGCACGGACCGTCGTCCGCAGGGCGCCATCCACGCTGACTTCTGCGTTGGGCAGGGGCTCCCCCGAGCCATCGACGACTCGTCCACGCAAAGCCCCGCCGGGGACGGTGATGACATCTCCGAGGTCGACAATGCCCCCCGGGTCCGGCGTGAAGGAGAGCCGGTTCCCGGCCAAGCTCCTATGACTGTAGGTCGTGGAAAGAGGCCTAGGCTTTTGCCCATAGTATTTCAGGGTATGCTCGATCCGGCCCGCACCATCACTGGGCGGCATGGAGCCAAAGCCGAGACGAACTCCGGGAACTGGTTGCCCGACGCTGTCGAGGAAGCGCACCCGCAGGGTCGTTTCCGAAAGGGGCAGGGCTGGAACGGACAAGACGCCTTCGCCTTCCTCGGGTGCCCCGATCGCCGTGCGCTGTGAGCTAGTCGTGGGGCGCTGGAGGTCCGTTATGTCCGCTAGGTCCGTCAGGGGCAGTGGGGTGAAGTCGACTTTTTCAATGAGAACGGACTCCTGGAAAGGCAGCGCGCTCCAAACTCCCTGGCCAATCACGAGCAGTGCCGAAGCGCCGGCGACGCTCATCAACAGCCATAGGGATAGCTTAGTGAAGGACATCCATCCGAACCCAGTGGCGCCCGAGGTGTGAGCGACCTTGCGGGTGCCTTGCACTCGCAACAACGGCATCAAGGCCAGCCCCCAGATTTCCCGACCCCCGTCATATTGCTCATCGAGCCCTTTGCGCAAGGCCTCCAAGCCGCGCTCAATACGACTTTTCACCGTGCTCACTGGGAGCCCCCGACGCCGACCAATCTCCGCAGCGGAGAGCTCCTCGAAGTACTTCAAAAGCAGCAGCTCGCGCTGGGCTTCGGGTAGCTTCAGCAGTTGCTCCATCAGCAGGCGTTGGGACTCTGTGCGCTCAGTCAACTCGGCGGCGGAGGGCAGGCTTTCGTGCTTCGCAGCGACTAGTTCGCGCCGCTGGCGGTGGGCGGAGCCGCGCCAGCCTTGGCGGGCAAAGTTGCCCAAAACGGTCCCAAGCCAGGGACGTAATGAGTGCCGCTCCTCCGGTTTCGCTTGTAGAGCAGCCACCCAGGTTTCCTGGACGAGGTCCTCCGCCGCTCCCTCACCCACTAGGCCGCGTGCCAGGGAGTGGGCCCAGGAGGCGTGTTTGAGCAGGGATTCGGCATTCATGGGAGGGTGTGTTTGGTTCGTCATGGTAAGCGGGTCCATGCAGGGCTTCGCAAATCGACGACAGAATCTGTGAATTGTCTGGGTGAGGGGGGCTGCGCACCTGGCTTCTACTCACGGAAGGCCCAGCGAACGCCATCGAGCACGGACGCACGGGTGGTGCGAATCAGATCCAGCCTTACGGCTCGGCGCTCAATGCCGATACCCACTTGCAAGCCCTTGTCCTCGCTGGCGCCTACTGCGCGCGAGGCGCCCTGTCGGCTTCTGCCTTTCATCGCGCTACACAGACCACCTATGCCGAAGTCGCAAAGTTGCTCTTCACGATTCGTTCTCGGGGCATGCGCCCCTGGTGTCGCCGGGGCCTGATGAGGGTGGAGGGTGAGTTGGACGCCATTGCATCCAAGGAAACCCAGGGACTCCTCCCCGCCCTCTGCGTAGCAACGATTCAAGGCAGCGCGGTGCTTGGTTCGGTGCCTGGTGCGCGAATGGAACGACGTGGTATCCCGGTAAATACCATCCCAGGCCGGGCCGTGGCCCTCAAGGAATTCGGCGTGAAGCTTGACGCTTTCCGTCGGCATGCTGCCGGGAAGTCCAAGGCGGGCCAAACGTCCCTAGGTCGACCTGAGGCGGGAGCGAGAACTCCTTGGTAGATCAGCTGGGTCAGATGCGGGGTGGAACGAGAGCCGCCAGCCGCTCAATCGGCACTCTAGCCTGAGGCCGAGTGGCTCGAAGCAAAAGTGTTGTCCCGTCGCGGAAGGGCCCGCGAAGTTCATGCACAACATTCGACACGTTGCCGTGCCTGACCTAGGCCACGGGCAGTTGGTTGCTGGGAGTCGACATCCCTGCGGTCAGTTCGCTGATGGCCAAGCGGAACCAGGTGGTCCCTGTTAGGGATGCACCGGCTCGCCAAGCTCGGGGTCGGAACCTGCCCAGTTGCCCAGCAGGGTCATGCAGCGCAGAAAGCCCTGCTGCTGCTCTTCAGAGAGTCCGTAGGTGGCGCGCAGGCGGCCGTGGCGGTCGAGAAGGAAGCCCGTGGCCTCAGGGGCCTCAGCGCTTTGTCGGAGCTCCTGGAAGACGGCACCGCCGGCATCGAGCAGGTAGATGTTGCGCGGCTTGCGTGCCTTCATGCTGTCCAGGTACTGGGTGACCGCCTTGATGTCGTCTCCGTCCACGAGCAGCAGGTAGACCGTGATCATGCCCATGCTGCGCATGTGGCTCTTCGCTTCTCGGAAGGCCAGGAAGTCGCGCTCTAGCTGCTTCGGGTCCTTGGCGCGCAGGGGAAAGATCACTTTGAGATCCCCCGCCAAGTCCGTGAGCTGCAAATGGCGACCCTCAATGTCCGAGAGCGCGATGACCTCCGGGGCGCGATCGGCCCCCGGGGGCGGTTCCGGCAGAGTCGCATCCAGGTTCTTGAGCAGGGGCAAGAGCCAGAAGGCCCCCACGAACGGGATCCAAAACCAGGGACGCGCCAGGAAGCGAGTCCACTTCGGCGCGGTGCTGGGAGGAGCTGCAGAAACGCCGGCCAACCCTTGGGGGTCGTCCGGCGTAAGTGGTTCGGTCATGGCTAGTGGGTAGCTCGGCTACCCATGAGGAACGGGAGGGCTAGCAGGACTGCTAGAGCCCGCGCTCCTGATTGAAAAGCCGGCGCATCGAAAACAGGACGCCCGACACAACCATGTAGGGAATCGTGAGGAACCCGAGCACGTAAAGCAGTGTCTCCATGCCCTGCCCCGTGGAGCAGGACGGGCAAGCGGAGGCTGAGGCAGCCAAGGCCGCCACGGCGCCGATCGTCGCTGCGATACGAGGGATCATCGGTACGACGTCTCCAGCATGATGATGATCACCGCCATGCCCATGTAGATCGGGGTGTAGCCAATCCAGCGCACCCACTTGGCCTCATTCTTCATGTGCATGAAGTACATGAACACGAGTCCGGCTTTCACGAAGGCCAGGATGCAGAGCAGCAGCATCTTGGTGTGGCCGCTCCAGACCGCCGAGTAGACGTCCGGCACAAAGACCTCGACGCCCGTCAGGAACGTCAGGATCAGGAAGATCGTGATGTACTCAGCCCGGTGGCTTTGGTGTTCGACCGGGTGCGCGCTGTGGTGCGGGTTGGCCGTCGGTGTTTGGTGGTTCTCCATCGAAGTTGACCCTTATAGCAAGTAGATGAAAGTGAAGACCAGGATCCAGACCAGGTCGACGAAGTGCCAGAACAGGCCGACCAGTTCCACAGGGCTGTAGCTCGTACCGCCTTGGGTGTACTTGCCTTTCTGGGCACCGCGGAAAATGATGGTCAGGTAGATCACACCGCTCAACACGTGCAGGCCGTGGAAGCCCGTCACCGCGTAGAAGGTCGTCCCGAACAGGTTGTTGATCGACTCACCATTGTGGGAGCTGGTGATGAAACCGACTCCGTTGTGCACGAGGTGATAGTACTCGTAGGCCTGGATGCCGAGGAAAGTCGCACCGCCGGCGATCGTGACGCCCAACCAGCGCACAAGCGCTGCCTGGTTTCGCTCCTGGGCCGCCAGAACGGCGAACACCATGCTCAAGGACGAGCAAATCAGGAGGAAGGTCGCAACGGCGGTCAGGCCAATGCCTAGGACTTCGGCGGGAATCGGCCACTCCTGGGCGGAGGAGCGCAGAACGCCGTAGGCAAACAGGAGTCCACCGAAGGACATGCCGTCCTGGGCAATGAACATCCACATGGCGACTTTGCCACCGGTGGCCTTGCCAAAGTTGACGTCCTCGGGCTCGAGGGTTTCCCCGTGACCATCGGCCGCGGTTTGTAGGGTGCTGCTCATCGGCGGATCACCATTAGAAGATGAAGAAGGCCAGGTAGAGGACGATCCACACGACATCAACGAAATGCCAGAAGATCACGATGTTGTTGATCGTCGAAAAACGATGTGAGCCGTAGCGTCCGGCCGCGAGACCGATCGTCGCCCACAGAAGCGATAGGAGGCCGATCCCCACGTGCAGCGCGTGCACCCAGGTCAAGCCGTAAAACAGGGACTCGTAGAGCCCCGAAGAAGGGTTGCGGCCAGCAGCCATCAAGTCCATCCAGAGCCAGCCCTGGAGGAGCGCGAAGGCCACGCCAGTCACAAGTCCGATGATCCAAGGCAGGCCCAAGCCGTCAGCGCGGACGGCGTTGGAATCCTTGGCGTCGATCCCTTGGAGCGCCCTGTGGAAGGCCACGCTGCTCGCGATGAGCACCGCAGTCGCCAGGGTCGCCATGGGCAAGGACGGGAGGGCGATGCCCACCGGCGGCCAAACCCCGGAACGTTGCCGCAGCACCGCAAAAGCCAGGAACAAGGTCCCGAAGGACATGCTCCACGAGCCGATGAAGAACACCATGCCCAGGGTCGTGTTGACCCGGGACTTGATCCCTTCCTTCGGCAAGCTGATGGCGGCGCTGGTCATGGCAAGTTCCGCTTAGGCGGAGGGCAATTCCTCGGTCATCGAGATCCAGTCCCGACCCTCAGGAAGGGCAGGGTGGCTGAACTCGTGGGGACCGGTAACAACCGTGGGGATGTCCTTGAAGTTGTAGTGCGGAAGCGGCGTCTCCGTCTGCCAATCCAAGGTGCCCACTTCCCACGGGTTCGTGGAAGCCGGCTTGCCGAACCAACGGCTCTTGATGAAGTTGAAGACGAAGATCAGCTGGGCGGAACCCAGCAGGAACGCCATGTGAGTGGCGGCCTTGTTCATGTGCTGCAGGGAAGCCAAGAACTCCATGGACGTGTGGTCGTAGTAACGACGGGGCATGCCCGCGTAGCCCATCACGAACATCATGCAGAACACGCTAACCAACGGAATGATCGTCAGCCAGAAGTGCAGCTTGCCAAGCAATGGGCTCATCATTCGACCGAACATCTTCGGGAAGAAGAACACGATCGCACCGAAGGCAGCAAAGAGCGCCGAAGCGGCCATCGTCAGGTGGAAGTGCCCCACGATGAAGTAGGTGTCGTGCAGGAAGATGTCCGTACCGATCGTCGCGCAGTAGATACCGGTCAGACCACCGAGGCCGAACACGAAGATCACGCCGACCGACCACAGCATGGGAACTGTGAAGCGGATGTTTCCACGCCAGATGGTGTGCAACCAGCTGAAGAACAGGATCTCCGCCGGCACCGAGATGATCATGGTGAGCAGCATGAAGCTCTCCCCCAACATCGCGGACAGACCCGTGGTGAACATGTGGTGTCCGTAGACCACCGCCGACAGAACCGTCACGGCCGTCATGGCTCCGACTTGTGCGCGGTAGCCAAACGCGGGCTTGCGTGCGAAGAAGGAAAGCAGGTCTCCGATGATGCCCCAGGCGGGCAAGATCAGGATGTAGACCTCAGGGTGACCGAAGATCCAGAACAGGTGCTGGTAGAGGATCGGATCTCCCCCGCCGCCGCCTTGCATGATCGAGGCGGGAACGAAGAAAGTCGTTCCGAACACCCGGTCCATGATCAAGAGCAGCATGGCCGAGCCGATCACCGGGATGAACAGCACGTTCAGCGCGGAGGTCAGGAACAAGCCCCAGACCGTCAGCGGCAGGCGGCCCCAGGTCATGCCCGGAGCGCGCAAGCGGATGACGGTGGTCATGTAGTTGATGCCGCCCATGATCGAACTCGCGCCGATCAAGAACACCGCGATGGCCCACAGGGTCTCCCCCGATCCCAGACCGTTCACGGTCGTGGAAAGCGTTGGGTAGCCTGTCCAACCCGCTTCTGTCGCGCCGAGCGGCACGAACAGCGAGTAGAAACCGACACAGCCTCCCGCGAACACCGTCCAGAAGGACAAGCAGTTCAGCAGCGGAAAGATCATGTCCCGGGCGCCGATCATGAGCGGGATGGCCCAGTTGCCGACGCAACCGATGATCAACGGGGTCAGCCCCAAGAAGATCATGATCGTGCCGTGCATCGTGAACAGCGTGTTGTACGTGGCCGGATCGATGACGCCGCCGGTACGCGGGAACAAGAAGGAACCGATCACCGGGACCGGGTCCCCCGGATTCGCCAGTTGCCAACGAATCAGCATGGCCATGATTCCGCCAATGCCCAGCCAGACGAGGCCGAACCAGAGGAACTGCTTCGCGATGACCTTGTGATCGACCGAGAAGACGTGCTTCCGGAAGAAGTTGGTCGGTTCCGCGTGAATGTGATCACCACTCATGATGAATTACTCTTTCCAGTCCCAGGCCCAGCGGGCCTCAGTGTCTTCGGAATCGTAGGCGGCTACACCCAGCTCACTCGCATCGGCAGCCCAGTTGTCAAAGGTGTCGGACTCCAGCACGTGCAGCTCACCAAACATCTGGTAGTGGGCGTAACCACAAAGCTCGGCGCAAAGAATCGTGTAGTTACCGGCGGTGATCGGCTTGAACCAAACCGAGTTGATGTCACCGGGGTTGAAGTCCTTCTTGAAGCGCATAGCCGGAATGAACAAGGAGTGAATCACGTCCTTGCTCGTTCCTTGGAAGCTGACAGAGCGCCCGTTGGGCACGGTCAGCTCGTTCATCTGCAGGATGTCGTCCGCGGTTCCGAACTTGCCATCGGCGCCCTTGTGGCGGAAGTTCCAGGCCCATTGCTGTGCCAGCACTTCCACTTCGTAGACACCGGCTTCTTCGGACTCGGGGATGTTCCACCAAGCCTCGCGCAGGTCGGTCATGGCGATGACGAGCACCCAGGCGTCGAGCACCAGGAAGGTCGCGGCCGAGATGACCGTGGCCAAGCGCTTGTCCTTGAGACTCGCGCCGTGGTCAAAGTGAGCCTTGCGACCGGGCTTGTAGCGATCTCGAACCGAGGGGATCAAGATCATGATCACCACGATCGAAAAGCTGCCCACGCAGAGCCAGGTGATCAGCCAGAACAGATCTTCGAATCGGTAACCGAAATCGGAGGCGAAGGGGACAGGTCCCCAGCGCTTGCCGCCGGCGAGGGCCTCGGGAGCCATTCCGCAGAGAATGGCCAAGCCGAGCGAGGCCCGGGTGATTCCGCTGGTCCACAGGGAGGTCAATCGTTGCATCATTTTCGTGTGCAGCTTCATGGATAAATCGGGCTACTTGGCCTCGCGCAGGCCCTTCATGAACTCGGCGCGAGCGTCAGGCTTGCCCTTGTAATCGTTGATGAGGCTTTCGACGTAGTGAGCCAAGGCCCACAGGTCTTCGTCGGTAAGCGCTCCCTTCCACTGCGGCATGGCAGTGCCCTTGATCCCCGAAGCAATCGTTTCGAAGAGATCTTGAGTGGTCGTCCCCGCGCGCACCTGATGCCAGGTGAAGTCCGGGGGCATGATCTTGACCGGCTGGCCTTGGACCTCGTAAGCGGAGTCCTTCAGCACGGGCAAGTAGTAGCTCTCGCGAGCCTTGACGCTGTCATCACCCAGCAGCTTGCCGAGCGCGCTCGGGTTCACGTAGCCGGGGTGACACAGAGCGCAGTTGGCGCCGGAGGGATCGTGATACAAGCGCTTGCCGCGCTCGATGGCGTACTCCTCCTTGCCGACCCAGGTGTCCTCACCCGATTCGACCACGTCGCCGACTCCGGTGAACGGGTCGCGCCAGCCCTCGCCTTCCGGCGAGAGGTACTTGATGTACTGAATGATGTCCGTCAGCTGCTCGTCCGAGAGCGCCCAGGGCAACATCGGGGTGCCTTCCAAACCACGCTTGATGAGGCGCATCAGAGCGGCATCCGTGGGCAGGGGCTGGATGACCTTCGTGAACTTGAAGTTGCTCTGGTGGAAGCTGCGGGGCGAAGGACGCAGCCATTGGCCGGATCGTCCGTAACCGTCCCCGTCGATGCCGTGGCAGCTAGAGCAGAACTGCAGGAAGTCCTGACGTCCGCGGGTCAACTGCTCGGGACCCGCCCAGCTCCAGTAGGCGTAGACGTCCTCTTCCTCGTCGTAGATCAGGCGGTAGACGTTTTGAGCGTCGACCCACTCCCCTTCGCCGTCGCCGCCTTCCTCGTTGAAGGTGAAGCGGCCAGGCTGGAGATCCGACTGTTTCTTGAACCACTCGGGGCCGGGGGCGCGCAGCCAGGCGTCTTCGCGCACGTAGAGATCCACTCCAATCGGAGCGCGCATGTGCGGTTTTTCGGCCTCGGCCGGAGCGCCGTGCTCGTCCGCGGCCTGCTCTTCAGCATGCTCCTCAAGGGTGGCTTCTGCGGGCGCAGAATCCCCCCGGAACGATGCCAGGGCGGCGAAGGCCAGGGTGGCCAAACAAGCGATTAGGGTTGTGGAACGCCTCATGGATGTCTCAGAGGTCATCGGGTGGTCTGACCCGGTGGGGAGGGATCAGTGGGAGACAAGGGGCCAAAAGCCTGCCTGCGGCGCTTCTGACGACGAAATCGCCGGAAGTCTACATATCAGCAGCCTCGCTCACCAACTGTTTCAAAGCGAATCGTAGGCCCGCAACCAGATAATCCGGATTCATCGCTGCGTGGGGCCATTGTGTAGAAAGGCCGAGAGCCCGGGCGATCCCGCCTGGGCTCTCGGCTTGTGCGCCGTCCTGGGACGACCCTCGAATTACTTCGAGAAGGTGAAATTCACCGTCGCCGTGCCGTTGTCGGCCACGGTGACTTCAGCAGTCTGCTTGTCCAGGACCTCGTGTTCCGCGGTCAAGGTGTAGCTGCCGGCGGGCAGCTTGGGCAACGTGAAGGAGCCGTCAGCGCCGCTCACGATGAAGAAGGGGTGATCGAAGACCGCGACGTGGCAGTTCATCCAGGAGTGCATGTCGCACTTGATGGGGAACATCTTGTCCTTGCGGCCCATCTTCTTCTCGATGGCAGCCGTTCCAGCGGGCTGGGCCTGGTTGAAGGCGATGTTGCGCTTGGAGTAGGAGTGCACGTTGTGCACGGTGTCGTCGCTGTTCGCGATCGAGATCTCCTGGCCGGCCTGAAGGGCGATGACGTGGGGAATGTAGCGGCAACCTTTCTGGTCGACCATGACCTTGCCGGTGCCGTCAGCGAACTTGTAGCCCTCGAGGCCGCTCGAGACTGAGATGATCACGTTGGCGAGACCACCAGCGCTGACCACGATGGTCTCTTCGGTGTTCTCAGCGCCACACTTGGCGTCGGAGGCCATGTCGATGGCGGCCATGACTGGGGCGTCGCCCTTGAAGGCGATCTTGCCGGAAACCGTAGCGGTTCCCATGGAGGCGGCCCAATCCTGGCTGCCACCTGCGGCTTTCTTGGTGTCCTTCTTAGGAGCGTCGCTCTTGGCCTCGGATGCCTTGGGGGCGTCCTTGGCGGTTTCGGTTTTGGCCGGAGCGGGCTTGGGTTTTACGGGAGCTGTTTCGCCACCGCCACAAGCTGTGGCGAAGAGTGCGATGAGGCCGATTAGACTGCGGTTCATGACCGTAACTCTGATGTGCTGGGTTTCTGGGTGTCGGGCATTGAAAGGGGTCCAATGCCTCCAGTTGGGGCGGAGCTTATCCATGAACGGCACCTTGTGAAGCCCCCCACCGCCTGAAAATGTTGACGAATTCCCCCCGGGAGGAAATCGCACGCCGGGGAGAGGCTGCAGGCCCGGGCCAGCCAGCTGGTCCCTGGGCAGCTCATTCGGACAGAAGACTCGTCTTTTGGCCCGAAAAGCCTCCTTTCTTGACCCCTAGCGGCCGAGGCTGCAGCTGTCGAGCCACACGCCGTGGCCCATCTCGCGATTCGCCCCATCGACCCGCAAGTGGTCGAAGCAGGCCTTGACCCCTGGATCCCCTCCGGGGACCGTTCCCGCCGGACTCTGAATCGCGACTCCTTCCAAGAGGCCCCGAGCGACCCGCTGATAGGGTGCGCGCTTCGCCCGCAAGAGGCTCGCCATCATCCACAGGTCGGAATCAGCTCCACCTTCAATGCCATTGCGGTCCGTCGAGCTGATCACGCAACGATCGAACAAGGCCACCCGCAACCCGGAGACCGCCACCCCCGGACATTCGATGCGCGATTCCGTGGCGAGCAACATGGAGCGTCCGCCGCAGCGCACCCCAGCCGCACCGGAGTTGTCGGCGCCATTGCCGATCACGGAACTGCCCTCCAATTCGAGAATGGAGTCCGTTCCAAGCACTCCCAGGTTTCCGCCGCGCACCTCGCAATCCCTCAAGAGAAGCTGAGAATAGGCCAGGTTGATGGCCGTGCCGACCTCGGGCACGATCGCCAGGTTTTCGAGGGTCACACGACAACCTTTGAGCAAAGTCAGGGGCGCGCGGATCTCCACTTGCCCCTCCCCGCGCAATCGAAAGCGGGCAGCTACGGCGCTCAAGGAGCCATTGTTCGGTAGGGATTCGTAGACCCCGGCGGGCAGGATGATCTCCAGCGGCCCGCCAGCCCCGTCACTCAGGGAATCCAGCTCCGCGCGCAGGAGTTCGGAATCAGGCGCGGACAAACGCAGGGTGCGCCAACCCTCATCTCCCTCCACTTGACGCCGGGAGCGGCGTTCCCTGGCGAAGGCCCGGGCTCCTTGGAAGCGGGCGATTGGATCCTCGATCAGACGCAAGGCGCAATCGAGGAACAGGCTGTCCTCGGTTCGTGCGAAGTGTGCCGCGAGGGAACGGGCCAGGCTCCAGCGTTCCTGGGCCAAGTCGACCTGCTCACTCGAAATCCAGCTCGCGCGCTCGACAGCGTAGCGCGCTTGCTCTTCCACCAGAGCGCTCCAGGGCGACAGGTCCTCGTGTCTACTAAGCCCTGCCTGCTGTGATACTCGGGGCGGACCTTCGAAGTCGCGCCCGTCCCAATCCGTGAGCTGCGCGTCGAGACCGAGATCCAGTCCGAAGCCTTCGCTCTCCAAGAGTGTGGCGAGTCCCGCCGCCAGTTGAACGCCTTCGTCGGGATCCGCTTCCTCCAATACACGGCGCCAGGCGGAGACCAGTTCCGGAGTGTGCGCGCGCCAACCTTCACCGCGCAAGCTCGCGAGGGCACGCACACCGCTCGCACGGTCGGTCCAATTCTTTGTCGGTGCACCCTCCAAGCCCAACTCTTCCGCGCGAATGCTGAGCAGCAAACGCGCCAGGCCGCCGCGCAGTAGTCTCTCATCCCCCGCTGCTTCGCGCAGTCCGCGCACGAGCAACTCGCGCGCGTTCGTTGCCAACTCCGCGTTTCCCGAGCGCAGGGCTTCACGCAGCAGTGGCCAAGCTCCTTCCCCAAGGGCCAAGAGCACGCCGCGCGCTTCTTCGCGCAGGTCGTAGTCCTTCGCCCCCAAGTCATGTATCGCCCGTTGCAAGAGTTCGTTGCGGGCCGCGTCACTTTCGCCACCCACCAAAACCGTTAGAGGCAGCGTGCCCGCCGAGAGCCGCTGCAAATCCAATCCCTGGCGAAAGCGGTAGCGCACCAGCAAAGCATCCATCTGTGCCGAATCCACCAATTCGAGCTCACCAGGAGCCCCCACCGCGCAAACCTCCCAATCGCCACTGTCCAGTCTCCGCTCCCGTTCAGCCACGAGCAGCGGTGTGCCATGGGACGGCAGGGAGCGTCCCTTTTCAAATTGAAACACAACGCCCCGTCCGCGTTCCCAACTCGCCGTGGGCTCCAATGGCTTCGGCGGAAAGAGTCTGTCTCCGTTCAAGTCCAGTTGACGGGTGATCACCGCAAAGCCCTCGCGAACATCCTCAACGCGCACGAGGCAGTGCACACCCTCCGCCGTGCGCAGAGCCATGACACGTCCGGGCGGAACGAAGAACTGTTGGTTGTGATAGCCCCCCGGCAAGATCTCGTCTAAGGACCAACGAGCTTCTTCTTCGAGGGTCAACATGCGCGCGAGCACACCGACTCCCGGTGAAATCTGCACGCCGTTGGAGCGTACGGTTTCGATGGTCACGTCGGCCCGCTCTCCATCGTCCATGGCGCACAACAGATTGAACTCTGACCCGGCGCCTAGCTCCGTGCGCACCTCGCTGGACTCCATGCCCGGCACGCCAAAAGCACCGGAGCCGAAGCCGCCCCCTGCGCCGATCAAAGAGACCCGGTACTCGCTGATGCGCGAGAGGTAAACCTCCTCATCTGTCCAATGGTCCGCAGCAACTTGCGCCACCTCTTGCCAAGAACCATGGCGCTCGTTCCCGCCCTTGGCGAGACGCCGACGCTCCACACGATAGAGCTCCCCTTGCGAGGCCGGCCAATTGAGATGGGCGCCATCTGGTCCAGAACGACTGTCCAACCGTGCGGGGCTACGCGACAACGCTCCCAGGGCTGGGTTCGGTTCGTAAACGAGTTCAATGCTGATCGCTTCCGGGGAGACGGCCAGGATCCGCAAGAGCCCCCAAGCTTCCCCGTAGAGATCAAAGATCAACTCTTGCCCAGGCGAGGCCGTGACTCCGGGCACCGTCTCACCTCCCTCGCGCTCGAAGGTCGTCCTGCCCTGCGAGCCCGTTTGCGGGAGCAGCCGCAGGGGCCGGTCACTGGCCAACCGCCCCCCGGAGTAGTGCACGGTTGAGCGGTTTGGGTCGGGCCGACTGACCACCACCCCCGATTTCAGGTCCAGGCAAAAGCCCGCGGGCAACACCAGAGTCTCCCAGCGCCGCTCGCGCCCGCCCTCGTCCTGAACGGCCCCCGACTCTTCCAGCGCCCCTGCCGGAGTAGCGGAGGGCGCCCCACCCGGCCACCCGGGCAAAATAGCGAGCAAGGCGAGTACTGGAGAAATCAGGGACATGAAAGACCTTTCGAACGGTGGCAAGGCAGACCTGGAATGCTTGTGTCCGATCCCTACGTGGCCCGGTGCTAGCCTGCGAGTTCTGATTCGGAGGAGTTGCAGTACCGAATTGCTTTCTGCCAGCGGGCTTCCTAATATTCCCGCCCGTGGGGACGTAGCTCAGCTGGTAGAGCGTCGCGTTCGCAATGCGAAGGTCGAGGGTTCGAGCCCCTTCGTCTCCACCACTTTCACATGAAGGAAGCCAGCTCGTCCTAGGACGCGCTGGCTTCCTTCGTTCAGTGGCCAGGCGCTCCCGAGAACTGCACCTGAAGTTCGGCGATGCCGCCGAGACGCCCCTGCCCGTGAATTGAGCAGCAGCGTGCCGGGCTGAATCCGGCGCTAACGGATAGCGGTCCCGGAACCGACCGGTGAGGTCGCGGTGGCTTTCGCGCTCACGGGTTCAACGAATTTCGGCAGGGCCAACAAGCGCTGCGACTCAGCCAAGAGGAATTCCGTGTCCATGAATGGCTCGTAGCTGATGTCATGCCAACGCACGCGACCTTCCCCATCCAAGAGGAAGGTGCCGTGCAGTGCGAGATTCTCGAAGTCATCGTGGCAGCGGTACTGCTTGAAGACATTGAGCTGCGGATCGGAGAGAACCGGGAAGGGCAGGCGCTCCGCTTCGGAATCGCTCTCTTGCGAGGCACGCAAGTCCTCCACCGTATCCGTGCCGATCGTCACGATGGGAATACCGGCGTCCAGGAAGTTCTGGGCAACCGGTTCAAACGCGCCGAGCTGTTCGACGCAGTGCACACAACCAAACCCGAGGAAGAAGATCACGAGCACCGGCTTGCCCGCGTAGTCCGCCAAGGCGACTTCATTGCCGAAGCCATCGGGCAGCTGCCAACTGGGCGCCTCGATCGGGGACCAACGGAACGGACCGAGACTCGCCAAGGGCACGCGCTCGCCGACATCGGGCAGGCTCGCCATGGGTTGACGCCAGTCCGCGGCCAGGCCCAGCTCGTTCACGAGAGGTGCAAGTCGCTCGAAGGGAGGGTTGTCGAGTTCGAAGCGCTCGGAGAACGACTGCAAGGCGTCGAAGGCTTCACGGGCGCCGTCTTTGTCATCAGCTCCCCAGAGCACAAAGCTGAGGTTCGCGTGCGCAACAGCGATGCCCGGCTTGTCCACTGTTTCCTCACGCGCCATTTCGACAGCGCGCTCCTGCTCCCCGGCCTCCAACAACAGGCGACTCAGGTGCGTGCGAGAAAATCCAGTGCCTTCGAGGACGTCCAAGGCAGCGAGTCGTTCATCCGCCACCTGCGCGTCAGCTTCCCCATCAGCCAGCGGCTCATCGGACTCTCGCGGAAAGAGAATCGTCTCCAAGGCGCGGGCCACCTCAATCTTCTCGCGCAGGCTCTCGATCGGACGCGCGTGATCGGCCAGGGCCTCACGCATGTCATCGTGCACCTTGTCCAGTTTCTTGTCCTCGGCGAGGGCTGCATCTTCTGCTTCCTCGGCCGCATGCATGCGGTCGAGCTTGGCGCTCACGAGCAGCTCATCCAATAGCACCATTTGGGCTCTGGCTGCTTCCACATCCCCTGCAAACAAGGAAGCCTTGGCCAAGGTCGAGGCGCGATCTGCGCGGCTCGTGTCCTTGTCCACCGGATCCAAATAGGACGAGTCGTAGGCTGCAATCAGCTCGTCCCAGCGCTCGTAGAGCTCCAGCGCCTCGATCAAACGCCGACGTCCGTACGTCGAGCTGCAACCCCCGAGCTCCAGGTGGTTGTACGACGGATGCCGCGGCAACTCGATCATGTTCTTGGCCAGATCGATGGCCTCGCTGACCCGACCGGCATTGCGCAGGCTGCGGGTCAGCCACTCGTTGTTGTGGGCGAAGTTGTGGATCTGATCGGGAAGGATCCCATCGCGCATCATGTAGGCGTGGTCCGTGCGTGCGGAGGCTTCCTGTTGCCAAGCCGCATCGGAGTGACGCCCCAGGCTGGCGAAAATGTGTCCGCCCATGTGCCACATGTGCGCAATGCTCGGGTAGCTCTGTCCCGAGCGCGCTGCCGAACTTACGGCGCGCTTGCCCGCGTCCTTGGAGTCCCACAAGTGAATGCGGTAGTGATGCGCCGGGTGCATCGGGTTCACCTCAAAGATCTCCTTCAGCAGAGCTTCATTCGCCAAGCGGCTGGGCGTGGCAATGCCCTTGCGACGGGAGAGCCAAAGATGATTCACGAGGATCGCTTTGGCCTCGATGTCGTGGGGGTAGTCGTAGAGCAACTCCTCCAAGTCCTTGGTGTACGTGTCGGACCGATCCTTGTCCTTGGCGGGTTTGCGCTTCTCCACAAGAAACGCCGTGCACTCCGGCGCAATCGCATCCACCACGACTTCGAGGGCTTCGTCTTCCGGCTGCTCACTCGCCTCCCCGTCCGCATAGGTGGTCTGCTCCTTGTCAGGATCGACCTCTACATCGTCCACGACACCGACCAAGTGATTCACATCGTAGTACTTGGCGAGTGCATCGATGAACTGCTGCTCACGATCGCTGACCGAATCGCGACGCTTGTAGGCTTCATGGGAAAAGTCGGCGGCGCGCTCTTCGTTCTCGACGTTCGCCATGGCCATCCCCCAGTACGCCATGGCGCAGTCAGGATCGATGGCCGCCACCTGGCGGAAGGAACGTTCTGATTCCAAGAACCAGAAGCCATGCAACTGGCCGATCCCCTGGTCAAAGAAATTCTGTGCCATGGCCTGCTTGGTCGTGACCGCGAAGTGCACCTTGTCCCAGTCACTCATCAAGTAGGCCGCTTGGCGGGGGCCTTCGTTGAAGCTGGCGCCGATGTGCGAGTGCCCTTCGGGGGGAGCTGCGCCAAGGTCTTCAGGAAGCTCCTGCCCTGGCGTGTGGGTGGCCGCTTCCTGCCCGTAGGCAAGCGGTGCAGAGCACAGGGCAGTCGAGGAGAAGCAACAACAGAGGAGAATTCTAGAAAGGGGGATCATGAATGAAGGGTAGGCCAAAGCCCCGATCTCCACAACTTGAAGTGTCCCGGAGCTTGGGGGAAACCCGTGCGTAGGTACAGTGAGCGCATGTCAGCCCCGAAGATCCTCCAGCCTTTCACCTTCCCTCGTACCGGGACCGTCCTGCGCAACCGCCTCGTGCTCGCTGCGATGACCAACAAGCAGAGCGCAGCGGACGGAGCCCTGAGTGACGCGGAACTCGAATGGCTGACTGCGCGAGCGCGTGGCGGGTTCGGCATCATCACGACCTGCGCCGCCCACGTGAGCCTCGATGGTCAGGGTTGGGACGGGGAGCTCGGTGTCTACGACGACTCACTGCTCCCCGGTCTCGCGCGTCTCGCCGATGCCTTGCGCTCGCAGGGCGCTGTCTCCTTGGTGCAGATCTTTCACGGCGGGGTGCGCGCCCCCTCGCGCCTGACCGGACAGCAGCCCTTCAGTGCGAGTGCCTTCGAGCTCACCAGCAAGGGATTCGAAGTACCGAGGCAAGCCACGCTGGAGGACATCGAGCGCACCATCGCCGCCTTCGCCGCTGCAGCCCGTCGCAGTGCAGAGGCTGGCTTCGATGGGGTGGAGATCCATGGGGCCCACGGGTACCTCATCACTCAATTCCTCGGAACGATCTCCAACACGCGCAGCGACGAGTGGGGTGGCTCCCTCGCCAATCGCGCCCGCTTCCTGCGCCTGATCGTCGCCGCAACCCGTCAGGCGACACCCGACGGGTTTCTGATCGGGGCCCGCATCTCTCCCGAAGTCGCGGAGCTGGGGGTCGAACTCGACGACTCGCTCACGGTCGCCAAGTGGCTCGCGGACGACGGCGTCGATTTCGTCCACGTCTCCAACTGGGATAGCTTCAAGCCACCGGCCAAGCATCCGGAGTCCGAAAAGATGCTCACCACCTGGTTCCGCGAAGCGCTCGGTAGCGACATTCCACTGATCGCAACCGGCGGCGTTTGGACACCCGCTGAAGCGGATCAGGTCCTCGCCCACGGTGCGGACCTGGTAGGACTCGGCCGGGCTGCCATCGGAAACGCGAGTTGGCCGCGCGATGCAACGCGGCCCGACTGGGAGCCGGCGCGTCCGCCCTACACGCCAGAGCACCTGCGCGGCGAAGCACTCGGTGAGAAGCTAATCGACTACATGCGCGCCTGGCCGAAGTTCGTGGCAGGCACTCGGGATACGTGAACTGCTTGGACCTTGAAATGCTTGGCCAATGCAGCGAGCGACTTGAACACAGGCACTGGATCGGACGTGTCGTTGTGCACCCACTCGATGCGCACGGCAGCGGGATCGGCCCCCCGCCTTGAACTCACCCTCGGAGCGCGAGTCCAGCATGATGACGTCCGGATCCGCCACGTCATCGAACGCCTGGTCCAAGCTCGAACTGCGCTCTGGCTGGATTCTCAGGACCAGATGACCGACAATCCCCACCGCATTCGGCCGGGCATCCAGTTCAGCGCTCGGCAGTAGAAGCGAGGTTCGACAACTTCATGATTCGTTCAACACATTGGCAGACCCCAGCTCTGCTCACGTTTCTGTTCCTTGCGTTCGGTTGCACTGGGGATCCGCAAGCCGCTTCGGTGCCGAAGCAGAACCTACAGGGCGCGGCCGCTGTGGACCCGATCGTCGAGCTCGAAGATCGAGTGCAAGCACAGCCCGTCGAGGCGCCATCCATCGCGCCCGAACGCTGGGCCGCCCTCAAGCAGGAGATTCGCGAGACCTTCCCGCGAGCACAGCAACTCCCTGCAGCTGACTTGAAGGCTTGGCTCTCCGGGAACAAACCTGCGCCACTGCTGCTCGATGTACGCCAAGCAGCCGAGTTCGACGTCAGCCATCTAGAGCACGCGCAACGGGCCATCGACCTGGACGCGGCTCTCCAGATCCTGGGGAACTCGCCGCTCGATCAACCGGTCGTTTTGTATTGCTCCGTTGGCTATCGCTCTTCCGCCTTGGTTGAAAAGCTGATGGATCGTGGCTACACCAACTTGTTCAACCTCGAGGGTTCGATCTTTGAGTGGGCCAATCGCGGCGCACCGGTCGTCGTCGATGGCACCCCCATCGAACGCGTGCATCCCTACGACGGGAATTGGGGCCAGTTGCTGCGTCGCGACTACTGGTCGGAGTTCGACGATGCCAATTCGAACGAGACCAAGTAGATCGTGAGTTACCTAAGCTGGTTGCTCTTGGTTTCCGGATCCTTCGCGGTCATCGAGTTCCTGAAGCCCGCGCGCAAGGCCCAACCTCACCTGCGTCCACAGCTGACGAACGACCTCTTCTACTTGGTCTTCAACGGCCACCTTTGGGCGGTCCTTACCGGTGGATTGATAGGTGCCCTGGCGACGCGCACAGACTCGCTCATGAAGGGCGCATCCGTTTTTCCAACGGTCGACTTGCTCACCGGCAAGAGTCTGATCGTTCAGTTCGTCGTCTACTTGCTGATCAGCGACTTCCTCCAATGGTGCGTGCACAACCTGCTGCATCGGGTGCCGTTCCTTTGGAACTTCCACAAGGTGCATCACTCGATTCACCAGATGGACTGGGCAGGCAACTTCCGCTTTCACTGGATGGAACTCGTGGTCTACAAGTCCCTGCTCTACATCCCCTTGCTTTTCCTGGGCGGTGAGCCCGAGCCGCTCTTCGCCGTCGCGGTTTTTGCCACGGCTTGGGGACACTTCAACCACGCGAACTTCGACGTCGGTATCGGCCCCCTCGCTTACCTGTTCAACAGCCCGCGCATGCACCTGTGGCATCACGACAGCTCAAGCGAAGGCGGCCTTGGCAAGAACTACGGAATCGTCCTGTCCTGTTGGGACTACCTGTTTCGAACCGCTTACTGGCCGAAGGATCGAGAGCCAGGGCGACTCGGGTACCCCCACGACGACGAGATGCCGCGCGACATCCCGAGACAAATGCTGTTCCCCGCTCTGCCCTCGAAGGTTGCCGAGGACGGATGAGCGGGGCATTTCGCAGCTGCTACAACAACCAGGTCACCGACCAAGCGTTCGTGAAGTTGAAGCCAGCTCCGGTGCAGGTGTTGAGGGGGTCTCGATACCACACTTGGTAGTTCGCCGTGACTCCGGCTCCATAGGAGCTCGCGCCAAGGGTCTGGCCCTGGAAGTCCTCGAACAAAGTGCCGCCCTGGGGTCCCAACGTCTGCACCTGTGAACGCGCGGTCTGTCCGCCGGTGCACAACAGACCCCCACCCCATGGGTTGCCAAGGCCATTGCTCAGTTGGTTGATGCCCCGCAAGGCGATGCACGAAGCTCCCGCAGGTCCACCGCGCACCTTGAGTCGATAGCTGTCGGCCGAGAGCCATGGGGCCCCAATGCCGTTCAGGATGGCTCCGCCGTTGCCGCTGGAGTTGGCGCAACCTTCCCCAGCATTGCCATTGTTGCCGCAGGGGCAAGCCGCACCGCTGCCGTCACCAAGGCAGTAGGCCGCCCCATCATTCGACACGCGAACGAGGCTTGCGTGGAAGCCATCGAGTGAGAAGGAAACGATGTCCTCCCCGCCAGGAGCATTCGCGATAATCCCTCCGAAATCCAACGTTTCTAGGTTCATCAACAAGAGCGAACCATCTTCACGCAGGGCGCCGGAGAGATTCCACCATGCATCCACTTGGATGAAGTCATTCCCAGGTGGCGTCAATGCCGTTACCTGCTGCGAGTTTGTAGGCCACGACGTAATGGAGCCGTCCTCGTTCAAAGCGAAGCCATACTTGGATCCGCAAGCGAGCTGTGCAAAACCCGCCCCAAGGGGAAGGTTTCCATCTGCATTTTGGTAGTTGAAGCCCCAAGCAACGATGGTGCCTTGGGCAGTGATGGCCGCCGTGTAGGTGTCGCCAGCGGCGACATCGATGAAACCAATTCCAGTCGGAGTGTCATTCACCACCCCCCAGGGGTAGAAGACGCCCAGGTCCCACTGGCCTCCATCATCTCCCCAGGCCACTAGCGAACCATCCGCACGGCGCGCGACGTTGTGGTAGTCTCCGGCCGTGACCTGGACGAAGTCATGGCCCCCGGGTGATCCGGCAAGTGAACCCCAAGAGACCAGCGAACCATCTGAGTGCAGGGCCACAGCATGGGAGACCGCCGCGGCGACCTGAGTGTAACCGCCACCTGTAGGGGTACCTGAAACTTGTCCGTAGCCGTCGCTTCCCCAGGCGGTAAGAGTCCCGTCCGAATGCAAGGCAACGCTGTACTCGTCTCCGGTGGTGACTTGCACGAAACCGCTCGTGACCGGAGAGTTGCTGACCACATGGTGAAATCCATCAAGACCCCAGGTCTCGACGTTGCCTTGTGCGAGCAGGCTGGAGGTTAGGGAACAGGAGAGGGCGAGGAACAATAGAGAGCGAGTGATTTGCGAGTTCATCACCTAAAGCTACGCGGGCCGAGGGAGATTCGCAATCAACAGGAGCAAGGCGACGCACATCCCCTTCCTTAAGGAGATCGAGGAGGAGCGCGAGACCATGTTTGACGGGCTTCAGCACTGGCACGCATTCGCGCTTGTCGCGCGTCGGAGCTAGTTCGGTTGCACGAAGAAGCGCAGTCGTTGTTGGCCGCTTTGGGAGCTTGCGACCCCCGGCGAGAACACCCGCAATTGGCCGAGACCGATCCCTCTGCGAGCGCCCTTTGTCCGCCGTCTGACCGTCCTCGGCTTTGATGAAAACCTCCGCCGTCGAGCGCTTTTTTAGAGCCCTGATTTGATGGCCGAGGATCTTGGTCTCCTGCTCGGGAACGTAGCTCAAGAGCAGCTCACCGGTCGCTTCCAATTCAGCTGGACGTTCATTGCGCAGGCCCCAACGCCCTGTTCCTTCCAGCTCAAGCTGAATTGCTAATACTCCCGCTGCCCGGCGACTCCCTGCGCCTATCCTCCAAACTCCCTTGCAGGAGTGCATCGCCTAAATCGTCACCGATCGCCCGCAACCCTGCTCAACAGCGCGCCCGCTCCCACGGCTTCGATTGCCCTCGAATCCGAGCTGCGATTGCGGAGGGCCTGGGCCCGGACGCCCAACTCCGAGCCCCAGTCACTCGTTGGACAGGATGGTGAGTTCGATAAGGCCGGGGCTGGGCTCAACCGTGAGGATGCGATCCTCATAATAAACCGCTTCCGGTCCTGCTCGCCCCTTGCCGCCAGTCAACGTCACTGCGTAGTCGCCCGGCGCGACCGATGGAAAGTGGGCGATGCCTTGCGGGCCGCTGTAGGCCATCAAGTCCGCGTCTTCGTAGGTGGTGCGATTGGTTCCGACGTCGGCCGCGGGAATCAGCTTCACCAGGAAGCCGCGTAGCAGCTCCCCGCTGGGGCGACGGAGTTGGATGGCGACGGGGTTCGGTGCACCACAGGTCGATAGCTCAATGATGGACGGCTCACCCTGTGCGCCGGAGAGAGGGGCCTCTGCCGTGTTGCAGCCCGGGTGACCAAAGGCTCTGATGACGCCGAGACGAGTGTCGATGCACAGCAACTGGGCGACCCCCGCTTCGTCCGTCCGACAAGTTCCGATGACTCCACCGCGGAATTCCGTCGAGTACATCATGGCGTCGATGCGAACGCCGGAGAGTGGAGCCCCGTTCGCCCCAGTCACTCGCACTGCCTGGGTTTCGAACGAGGCGAGGGTGAGCGGAGAGCTGGACGTTGCGGAGGGGACCTTGGGCTCCAAAGAGGTGCTCTCCAGACGCAGAGAATAAGCTCCAGCTCCTCGAGCGCCGGACACCTTCACAAGCAGCGTGTCAAAGGAGGAGCTCTCCGCCGCAAGGCATACGCGCCCTACAAAAGCTCCATTCCTCGGCCTCATCACCGTGTCCGCAAAGAAGCCAGTGCCCGCCCCGGACGCACGGGATCGTGCGGTCACGTCCAGTTCCGGCAACTGCACAGAATCGATGCGAAGCTGCACGGGAAGGACTCGCAATTGCGTCAAGTCGATGGAGTCCACGGGCAACTCACCCGTCACGCGGTGATGGACGCTAAGCAGCAGATCCTTCATTTGGATCTGGAGGACGTAGGCCCCTGGCGGGACGTCGGCAAAGGCAAAGCCAGCTTCCACGGGGTCGCCAGCTTGAGGTTCTGGCGATCCGCCAAGGGGCACCAGGGACACTGCGAGGTCAGCTTCTCGGTTCATGAAGTTCGGGGTCGAAACCACCAAGCGAGTGCCAGCACCGAACGGACAGAGATCGATCTCGTAGGAGTCGGCTCCGGTTTCCCTCATCACGATGTTTTGGGCTGGGTAGCCAGGAGCGGAAACCGCGAACATGGCGCTGCCCGCTCTCATCCAGGCCACGACGACTCCCTGCGCATCCGCGATGAGCCCAGGCCCACCGGGCGCGGTGGCTTCGACCTCACTGATTGGCACGAGATGAGCGCTGGGCACGGGTGCACGCGTCACGGAATTCACCGCGCGGATTTCGACTCGGTGCAACAGCGGAAGCTTGAGCACCAACTCCGACACTTCGCCCTGCTGAACAGTGACGTTGCCCGCGACGAACCCATTGTTGCCACCCATGGAGGCTCGAAGGACGTCATCGCCCAGCTCACCGCGCACAGACACCGCGTAGCGACCGATGCCCAAGGGGAAAGTCACTGCCCCCGACGATGGAATCGGGCGCACGAAGGGCGAGCTGACATCCGCGGAGCCGCGGAATCGATCGTGAAGAGGAACGACACTGGCGCTCAGCACCTCCCGCCCGGAGGGAAGCGCCTCCTGCCCCGCCGCGGGTTCGATCACAAGGCGGAGCTCGCCCACTTGCTTTGCCTTGATCAACGCGCCGGGTTCCCCATCGGCAATCGGCAACAGCAGATGCGCTCCCAGGAAAACGGCACCCTTCATTTCGACAGGTCCGTGCTCCATCAAATCCGCCAATTCTTGGTTCGAGAGCAAGAGCCGACCACGAGCGTCCGAAACGACCCGACGGGAATCTGGGCGCAGGGTCGCTTCCACATCCGCCAGCACCCGCCCGGACCGATCACGAATGACGGAGCTGATGAACCCATCTGTTGCGCTAGTCGAGTTGTCGAGTTGGTCGTCGAGAACAGGCAACGCAGTGTCTGGCTCGACGATCCGCGCGGACCTTTCCTCGCCGCCAGCATTCGCCGGCAACTCGCTCACGGTGTTCACTTTCGATGAGGCCTCGCCAACGAGTTCGGGACTCTCTCCCAGAATCTTGGAGCGGTTTGTCCAGCACACGAGTGCTAGGCAAATGCCCAAGATGAAGACCAAGGGCCAACCTGCCCGGCCCGAGGCGGATGGGGTGCGAGCCCCAGTTTTTGGTTGAGTCATTTGAGTTATCTGAATCACGCGAGATATCACGGAGGCTGTCCGCAGTCTAGCGCCCGATGGAGGACCATGCACCCGATGGCCGACTCGCTTTTCTAGCACGCGAGAGCTGGAAACCTAGACTCGCAGCATGCCGCTAGGGACCCCTATCTCGAAGAAGCAGGCCCGCTCCGACCTGCCGCGCACTCCCTGACCTCAATCGGCCAACTCAATGACCAATTCCGCCCAGGCCCCGGGAGTCACCTCCACACTCCCCGTGAGCTCGCCTCCCCCACTTGGCAGCGCACGCCACGCGTAGTTCCCGTGGGGAATCGCGGGGATGTCGAGAATCCCATCCGCGCCGGGCCGGGCGGATGCGGGGCTCGCTTGGACTCTTCCCTGTTGGATCCAATCCGCCACGGGAGTGCCGCTGCTCGAGTCGATCAGCTCAATGGCTAGGTCGGGGACGGGGTGACCTGCAAGGGAATGGGCCCGAATACGCAAGTTCCCGAGCCGGCGCACCGACACCTGAGTCTCGTCGCTTCCCCTCACAGAGGGAACTTCGAGTTCGGTGGCCCAGATGTGGGGACCGGAGAGTTCGACATGGTAGCTGCCCTCGGAGAACCCCTCATACTCGACGACTCCATCACTGTCGCTCCGTTCAGCGGTGACGAGTTCGATGTTGGGGTTTCCTGCACTCACCACTCGACAGAGGACATCGGGGATAGGGAGAGCACCATCGGCGAATCGCAACCGGATGGAGGCTCTTGCATCCAACTCTAATTCAATGGGGTCCTCCGTTCCCCCGGCGAGCTCGACGGGTTGGTCCCAAACGCTTCCATGGGTTGGATGCTGCAAGGAAGCAAACGCACTCATGCTGGAGGTCCCCCGGATGGTGCAAATTCCGTTGGCGTCGGTCACGCCATGCCTCCAGAGGGGGAAATGGGTGGCATAGGCGGAGACAGCGACTCCGCTAAGTGGCGCCCCGGTTCGGTCCGTGACATGAAAGACGGTATCGCCGCTGTCCAGTTCCAGTGCGCAGTAGGTTGTTTCGCCGGGGCTCACCTTTGCGAGTGTGGATGCGCGCACCAGGTCCCCTGCGTCCACGATTTCGACCAGGTAGTCCCCCGGCAAGAGCCCTGGGAATTCGAGGTTGGGCGCACCCTTCAGGAGTTTGGCTCGTCCGGAAGACCCCGTGCCTCGGATGTAGGAATAGAGCGTCACCCGGGTTGCGCTCGTCAGGTCCGCGAGAGAGCTCTTGGGACCAATATCTACGCCGAGAGATCCGGTTCCCGCCATTTGATACTCGGCGATCCACGGACCCGCGGTCGGTCTCGGGATCTTCAAGAACTCGTTCGTTCCATCGGGGAACTGCAGCCAAGCCGAGCGGACTTCAGGACCCACACCATGAAAGACCGTGGCCCCCTCCGCATTCAGACGTTGCAATCCAGTCCGCTCACTTCCGCTTCTGCCGAGCCAAACCTCGTGCAAGGTTGCATCCGTTTCGGCGGCGAAGTGGAAGTTCATTTGAAGGTCACGGAGGGATTGCAGACGGATGTCCCCAAGCTGCTGGTCTGTGTGCTTCCCGCCGCGCGTCCAGCGCTCGTAGGGCGCGTAGCCTGGTGCGGAAACGACGATCCCCATCAGCCCCGGGGCAAATCCACGCAGGGCAAAGGCTCCGGTGCTATTCGCGACAACGGGATCCCCGGACTTGGTCATCATCCTCTGTTCGGCCTGGATGTACGCCTGGACCGTCGCGACTGACCGCAGGGAATCGCCAAACTCGTCGAGGACTCTGCCGCGAACGACTCGATCGGAATTCAACTCCAGCTTCACCTCGGCGACCTTTTCCGACTCCACGCGCACAAGAAGCGGAACGGATGGGCCAAAGCCAATGGCCGTCGCTAGCACCTGCACCTCCCCCAAGGGCGCCTCATCAATCGAGAACGTGCCGTCCGTCGAACCCGTGAAGCTCGCCCGAAGCGGATTGCGCGTGTTGCCGGGTTGCCACAGAACAACTTCGAAATCCTCGACCGGCTGTCCGTTCTGGGTGCAGGTTCCTCTCAGGCTACCCGCCTGCTGGAGGGTCATGATCCACGCGGATGGCTCCGCCTCCGGAACCTCAGGGCCCGCCATGGCTCCCCCCGCGTAGCCGGGGGAGTGGCCTCGGATTTGCGTCACTCGCCCGGGGGGGCAGGCCAACAACCGAACGTAGCCATCGGCCCTGAGCTTGCGAACGAACGTACCGCGCTGCCCATCGCGTGACTCCCAGTCAATCTCGATCGTGCCTTCTTTGAGGAACTCGTCCTTCTCGTTCATCAAGCCAAACCAAACTTCCTCGCCATCGGCCGTTTCGAGGTCGATGGTGACCAGAGCCTCCGGATCCGGAGTTGGGATGGACCGCGTGCAAGGGGTCATTGTCAGCGCGTCGAGGGAGAACGTGAAGTGGTCCTCTGCTCCGATCGGTATCTGGATTGGGCCCCATTGGAGCGTTTCCTCATTGACGGGGACGCGACTTTGGAACCCCCGGCTGCGCCCTCTCCAGCCCTCGATGACCACGAAAAGCTCACCGGTATAGGGAGTGCCAGTCCCCACCAAGGCCACCGTCCCCCGCGCACCAAAGCTGCTCTCCAGCGGGAGGACGACATCCTCCCCCGCAGGCCCCCGCCAAGGAGCCGAGAGGCGAGCCCCGGAGCTCGCTTGGAGCTGCCTCCGCCCCCCCATCCCTACAAGATTGGCCAAGCCATCCTGACCCGTGACGTAGGAGCGCCGCAGGAACACCCGAACCGTCTCTTCAATCTCGAGGGGGGTTTGAACGGAGTGCAACGGCTGCACCAAGGCGAGGTCCGCAACGGTGGCTCCAGCGACATGAAGCCCGGTTCCGTCGAGCACACGGACCGTTGCACGCAAGGCAGGTTGCAAGGTGTAGGCCTCGCCGCTCGGCCATGCCTCCGCATCCGCCGGGAGAAGGATGGGCAAGGCGACCGCATCTGGGTGAGTTGCCCAGATCACCGAAGCATCTCCATCCTTGAAGTCGGGTGAATCCATGAACGCGAACCGACCCTGGTCGTCTGTCTCTGTCCAACGGGTGATCGATTCGAACCTCCCTTGATCCAGAATCCACGGCCCCAGATCTAGCTCGCTGCTCTGGACGATGAGATCTTTCCCGTAGGGGGACCAGGAGAGGGTTGCCCCCCGCAGGGCATGACCCTCCGTCGTGAGCAGCTGTCCCTCGAACACGCCGAGCGGGGCCGGTTCTCGGTTGCTGGGTTCTGTACCGGGATCGACCTCATCGATGAGGTTGACCACGGTGTCGATCTCCGCGGTCTGAATGACCGGCGCCTGCTTCTCGGCCGGGGCGCTTCCAACCTGAAGCCCAGACGTTTCGACCAAGTCAACTGGCGATGAGACTGCGGACCCCTCCCCAGAGTTCGCGGCGACGTCCTCCTCCCACATCTTGGCTCCAACCCCGAGAACGACCGCCATGAGCAGCCCCAAGAGGACGAGCCGGACGCTTTGCCTTCCTTCCAACTTACGGCGCTCCGGTTGCGGTTCCGATCTTGTCTTGCGGGCGAACTGGGGGTACTCCTGACCCCCCGCCGCCTGGGCCTCCAAGATTCAAACGAGTGGAGGTCGCCCGAGGCCCCTCTGCTGCCGCGCCGCCTGATGGTGCGCCGCCTCCCCCTACAGCCAGGCCAGCGAGAAGGAAAACGGTGACGGCCAGCGCGGGCAATCGGCCCGTAAATCGTGAACTATGAGATCTGTGAGAGATCATGTCCAATCCTCCAAGTCTGTTCGGGTAGTCGGGTTTCAATACTGGAGAAGGCGGTTCGAAGTCGGCCATTGCCCTCCCAACCACAGTCAGCGTCCAATTCTCTACGCATTTGGATGAACTCCTCGATCGATCGGTGCGATGGGGGCAAGGCTTCCTCCACGTACACGGAAGCCCTGAGGGCCTCCGCCGGGTCCCCCAGCTGAAGTGCGCTTGCGAACCATCTCATCGCCGGGTCTCCTCTCTTCTCAACCGTGCATGCAGCGCTCCGGACGGCGTCTAGTGCAACCCGGCCGGGATCCAACCGTTCTCGAAGTAGCGCCACATTCTGCCATGCGTAGGACAACATCATTTGCGAGGGCTCGCCGTCGATCACTGAGTAGAGCACTTCGAGGCCCTCCGACTCCCTGCCTTCTTGTCCAAGGGCAATTCCAAGGCAGATCTTTGTGTCAACACGGGGCACGAGCCTTAGGGCGGCGAGCGCGAGGCTCGAAGTTTCGGGGCGTTTGCCTGGGCTGGATTGTACGCAGCGCTCCAAGAGCGTGACCTCGTCGGGGCACTCCTGAAGGGTTGCCTTTCTCGCCAGTCGTTCCCGGCTCCTCCTGATCATCGCGGCCGGCTCTGGGGCTTCGGACCGTAGGTTGGCAGTGGCGTAATTCAGGAGTCGCCCTTCTGCCCGCTCCCCGGCAATGACGGCGGATCGCACGTGGTCCAAGAGCAACTGAGAAATGTCGATGCGGTGGACCTCGAGCAAGCGTCGTTCGGCGCGCTTCAGGAAGGGCTCTCGCTTCGAAACAGCCGTAGCCTGCATCGACGGAACCGTCAGCTTCGGAACACGAAGCAACTCACACCTCGGGTCCGAGGCCACCGACTCCAGGATTGCCTGGACTTCCGGGTCTAGTGTTTTGCTAGTGCTCATAGGTTCGGTTGCTTGCTACGAGGGACTTTCTTCAAGGGCCAATCTCCGATGAGGGCTTCGAAACACGTGTAGATCGCGCCCCCAATCACCTCCTCCGACCCCATTTCCAATTCGACGCATTCGTCCACGGTAACGCCTTCCAAGCAGACAACGCGGAAGGTCTTCCTGAGCGAGAACGGAAGACCATTGAAGCGTTTGCAGGCGAAGGAAACCCGCTGTGACTCGACCCCCATGCCGCGCATCTGCTCCAAGAACTCTTCACTTGGCGGGTCTTCAGAAGGCTCCGCCTCCTGCATTCCCACTAGGTCGTGAATCGAACGGTCGATAACGGAGTCGAGTCCTGTGGGATCTTCGGAGCAATAGAGACGTGGATCATCATGGATTCTCGCTAGAACCAAATCCTGCACCCACTCCGAGTCGACGAGGTAAGCGAGGGCCCGGATGCGCGTCTCGCATCTCATCTCAAAGACTCCGCCAGCCGTATCCACCTCGAGACGCCTCAGCGCTGACTCCGACTCGCTCCCGACTCTTTGCTTCCTCGGGCTGTGGCTTTCTGCAGGTTCCAACGTGGCACCATCATCTGGGATGTGATGCTCCGGATCGGGCTCGGCTGGATTGTTGCTCTCCACAAACATCCTCCATGCGCGTATCGCGGGGTTTGGATTGAGGGCGGCGCTGCTAGGTGGCCAGTATTCAACAGAAGTGCATGGCGCGCAATGATTCGCTTGACACAAAGATCAAAAGCCCCTGATCAGCAACACGTCATTCCGTAGAACTTCGGGCTCTCCTGCACCTTTAGTGGGAGCCTGACGGACGCAATCGAGGGGTAAGTGCG
>CALCXM010000054.1 GCA_937905825.1 uncultured bacterium | reverse complement strand
GAAGCCAATCCTCGGATGTGCAGCGCGAGGGGCCACATTTTCAACGGCCTGCTAGAGCAATTGAAAGTGGGCCTGCGACACAAGATCGGCTACGAACGCGACAAGCTGGTCGCCAACTACCGGAAGAACCGGCCCAGCAACGAGGACATCGAGGCCCACTACCCCAAGAACGAAACGCGCATCTTGGGTGCCGCCGCCCGCACGGATGCGGCTCTTTGCGACCTGGTGCTGAACGGCTTCAATCCATGCGTCCTCAAGCAGAGCGCGCCCAACAAGTACTACGTTGAGTTTCTCTGGAACGGAGTCCAGCAGGACAAGACGCACTTCGCGCCCAACACCACGGCCTACTTCACCTTGAAGTCCGGCAAGCTGAATCTGGATGCCATCTCCTTGCAGAAGCGAACACCAGGAAGCACCACGGCCCACGCTGTCTACCGCGAACCGTGGATTCAAGACAAGCCGAAGCCGAACGCCCCAGCCAAAGAGAAGAAGGAATGGGAGCGTTTGAAGCGCATCTTCCGGGTCAACTACTTCCTCTTCGGAGAAGCCCTCACGCACCTGGGCGAGACGCACTTGAACGCCGAGCAATACGTCGTGCCCCTGCGTCGAAACTTGCACCTGTCCCCGATCGCTCGGCTGCTGCACCCCCATCTGTACGGGACCGTGGCCGTCAACCTCGCCGCCAACGAGATTTTGATTGGAGAGAAGGGCCTCGTGATCAGCACCTCAGCCTTCGTCAAGGAGTCCGCGGAGCAGGCGGTTCGCGACGGCTTCGCTGGCTACAACTGGCACGACTGGCGCCCGCGCAAACCCCTTGGAACAGGCCATCGCTTTGCGCAAATTGGCGAGTTGTACTGGCAAGTCTTGGACAGCTACTTGGATGCCTACTTTCACCAAAACTTGGCGAACATCAAGAAGCACTGGTTCGAGATCCGGCGCTTTTCCGACGACTTGGTGAACCACGCCCTGCCGTACAAGGATCAACAAGAAAGCTCCTTCTACGACCAAGGGGAGCTCAATCAAGCGAGCTCGCCGCACCCGACGGTCAACGGTGTCCCGGTGGCCCTGAGTCCCATCACTCAATCGGACAAGGCCAACCCGAAGGACATCGCGAACCTCAAACAACTCTGCAAGTACCTCTTGTACTTCACCACCTTCAAGCACACTTGGGTCAACGACTCCCAGTACTTCATGGGCGGTGAAATCGAGTTCGCCACACTCGGGCTGTCCGACGACTTGACCGATCTGCAAGTGGATGAAACGACCGTGGTGCCCCCCAAGGAAGCGCTAGAGCATCCCTTCCTCACCTACGTGCTCAACTTCACCGAGTACGGGTACATCATCCGCAATGAGGACGACGACATGAATCCTTTGTTGCGCAAGACCCTCGCGGACTACCGCAAGCAGTTCACCAAACTCAGCTACGACGTGCGCGGAATTCGCTCGACCATCAATACTTGATCGGAGAACAGAGCTTGGCCCAGGTCGACCCCGCCACACTCGGCGAGCCCGGCCTGGGCTTCTTGCGTCGACCTCGGGTCACAGCCTCTTCCGGCCCACTCCCTGACGGGACACGGCCGCTTGCCTGAATCGGGGACCTGGGCATCCCAAGTTCAGCCTGCGCAAGGTGCGATTCGGAGCACACCCGTGCGCGAAAGCGCTCGTCCGCTTGTTGGCCAGAGGTTCCCGAACGGAGCGCACAATTCGGACTGGCCAAGACGCGCATTGAATGGGAGGATCGGGCCCTCGCCGTCCGCTGCCGCTCTCCTCGCCTGGAAATTGATGCCTTCGAAACGACTCGCTCTCTGCCTCACGCTGCTCTTCCTCGCTTTCTGTTCTCCGACGTTTGCCTCGGATGATTTGCGCAAGAGCATCCCCATGGACAAGCTCGAGCCGAAGAAAGGCAATCCCTTGGAAGGCACGGTCATGCTCTTCGACAAGGAGCAAGTCGTGATCCGTGTGCGAGGCCGCGACCGGCACTTTTCCCAGGAAGAGGTGCGCTCCATCAAGGCCAAGGTGATCGACATCCCGGCAGCCCTGCACATGCACGCCAACTTGCGCGAGGACGACATCACTTCGCGCCTGCAACTCGCCAAGGACTTCGAGCTCCTGGGTTTGCCGCTCGAGTCGCGCTTGCTCCTGTGGGAGGTCTTGGTCTTGGATGAAGTCAACGACGAGGCCCACACGGCCTTGGGCCATCGCAAGTCGGGCAAGCGCTGGCTCGTGCCCGTCGGCAAGCGTTGGCATCCACTTTCCAAAGCGAAGACACTGCACTCTCAGTTCAAGGACGCCTGGCAGCTTCCAACATCGCACTTCAACCTGCGCACCGACTTGCCCTTGGCCAAGGCTCTTGAAATGGCCTGGTTGCTCGAAGGGTCCTACTACAGCTTCCACGAGTTGATCGGCTCCGAGATGGGGCTCTACCACGTGATCGACCCCATGGACATTTGCATCTACACGCGGCTGAGCGACTTCCCGGACCAACAGCGTGGTCCCGGGTTTTTCTCGCCGGCCCAACGAGCCGCCTACACCCTTTACGACCCCGCGACGAACACAGTTCAAGTGCACGAGATGGTGCACAGCATCATGTTCTTCGCCAAGGAGATCATGGGGTCCAAGCCGGTCATCCCAGGCTGGATCGATGAGGGCTTCGCGGAGTACCTGCCGCGCGCCATCGACAAGACGGGCCTGCCCCTGAAAGATCGCGGGGAACTGCTTGGGCACGCCAAGCACCACTTCGAAGTCCAATCGGAATCAAAGAAGCCATACGGTCTGAAGCGCAGCTTGACACTCTCCGCCGGGGACTTTCACGCGGACAACCTGCAAGCGGAGAAGTACGCCGCCTCCTACGCACTCACCCACTACCTGCTGCACGGCGAGTCGGGAGCTCTGCGCGAGCCCTTCATGGAATTCTTGCGCGGCGCAGTGGACGGCAAGGCGACCTCCCAGTCGTTCAAGAAAGCCATGGAGATCAAGAAGGTGCGGGACTTCGATGAGGCCTGGGCCCAGTACTCCAAGGCCATGGCGGAGATCTAGCTCGACCGCAAATTCGAAGGGCGCCCAGCGGCGACAGCGCCTCGCAAATGCGAGATCCGCGTCAGCCTCACCATTCTGTTGCAAGGCTTGACGGCGTACCATGGTCGCGACCCGCTGGAGGGTCCCCCATGACAGAATCAGCAACAGCCTCCTCTTCTGCGGAATCCAACCGGCTCGTGGTCGGAGCGTTGGTCTTCAACGCCGCGCTCTTCTGCGTCGCCGCGTTCGTCTTCTACACGACCGGCAGCCAACTGGTGCTCGCCCAGGGGTCCGACTCCCTGCTCGACATCGGTGTCGGGGTGATCCTGGCCTTGAGCATTCGGGTCGGGCGCATGCCGCGCGATAAGAACCACCCCTACGGTCACGATCGCGCCGAACCGATCGGTGCCTTGGTGGCAGCCGTGCTCGCTGGTGTCCTGGCCTTCGAAGTCTTTCGAAGCGCAGTGCAAGCCCTGATCACCGGGGAACTGGCCACTTTGGACGCCTCCATCGCGTGGATCTTGGGGGGCAAGCTGGTCTTCAAGTTCGCGATCATGCTCTTGATTCTTCCCGCCTCGCGCAGATCGCGCAGTTCAGCGCTGGAAGCCTTGAAGACCGATACGCGCAACGACTTGGTGGCCTGCGCGAGTTCACTCGTCGGGTTTGGCATCGCCCGCGCGGGCTTCGTCCAGGCGGACGCAGTCTTGGCTCTGCCCGTGGCCTTCTACATCGGCAAGAACGGCTTCGACTTGGCCCGTGAGAACTTGCGCTACCTGATGGGAGAAGCCCCGGACTCCAAAGTCATCGAAGAGCTCGTCCGGCTCGGAACGGCCATCGCCGGGGTGATCGAGTTGGGTGCCCTCAAAGCCCACTACGTCGGTCCCATCCTGCACGTGGAGGTGGACATCCAAATCAAGGACATCAACAGCGCAGCGGATGCCCACGACATCTCGGTGGCCGTTCAGCGCGCGCTCGAGGCCCACGAACTGGTGGGGAAGGTGTTCGTGCACGTGGATGTGTTGGAGCCTTAGCCCGCGCCAAGTCCTGCCACCTTCCTAGCTCCCGGCTCCCGCTCGCAATCAGGACGCGGACTCTTGCGGTGGCCGAAAAGCATAGGTGACCTGCGCGCGGTGCAAGGGATAGTCCGTGCGCACCCGGTACCCGCGAAACTCTTCGGGGTTCCAACCCAAGCAAGCGTGCACGTGCCCCAGCAAGTCCGGGTGGCGCGGCAACTCGGAGAGTGGAGTGCGGTCGAGCCCTTGGCCAAGGGGCACCATCGTCTGATCCGCTTGCATTCGATCGATGTCCCGTCCGGGATCGTTCACATCCGCGAGGCCCCCCGAGGAGCGGTCATAGACCAGCAATTCGGGGTCTTCGCCGGGATACACATCCCGATGCACAAAGATGTCGAAGCAGGAGCGCTTGACCGGTGCCGAAATTTCCGCCGCAAACCAGGCGCGACGCCCGCTATCTGCGGGAACGCTGGCGGGCAGTTCTGCCCGATTGACTTCGCAGAAGAGCACATCCACAGCGGAGCGCGGTCCAAAACCGGTCTCGCCGAGCAGGTAGTGGACCGACTCCCCGGCGCTCTGGATTTCGATCGTCGCCCGGGTCCCGCTGCAGAAGGCCTCGGGCCCCACCGCGGGGCCATTCAGCACCTTGCCGTGCAAGTCAGTGGGCCGCCGCTTGCCCGCCTCGGGAACCAGGCGCTGGGTATCGAACTTGACCGTCGCGCCCGGCCGCAATCGCTGCAAGCCGACCACCCCGATCAACCACACCACGTCCAAGCGTCCGCCTCCCGCGGGATAGAGCAAAACGGTCGAGTGATCAAAGTCGGCCTGGGCCCCGAGGATTTGCCCGGCAGCTCGGTAGGCGGTTTGACGTGCGCGCAACTCGAGTTGGGCGCGCACCTCCGGTAGCCAAGCGCTCAAGATGGCACCCAAGGCGCTGCGGTCTCCAGCTTCGTCGCGGATCAGACCCTCGAAGGCCTCCACTGCTTCCCGCGCCGGTTGGATCCGTTCGCTGGGCACACCGCTCTTGCGCGCCGCCACCAAGAAGCGCCGCAGGGGATCGGGCCCCGGCAGTTGGTGCACGACCGTCAGCGGCTCGCGGTTGCGCAGGGCCTTCAAGAGCCTGCTGGCGAAAACCTTGTCGAGCCCCAGGGCCTTGGCCAAGCGTTGGGGGCCCGCCGGGCGATCGGGAATGGCCTCGGTCACCGCTCGCAGGGAAGTGGCCAAGCGCACGCCCAGGTCGCTGACTCGCTGACGGAGGTCGTGGCCGGGGAGCAGGCTAGAGCCCTTCAGCCGAGGTGTTGGGGATGCCATGGGGCTGATCCTACGTCCCTTTGTAAGGGATGGAAGGCCCCGAAGAGCCCCCCCAAGGTTACCTGGCAACTACCTGGCCGCATTTGTGCGTTCCGCTCTAGGATGCGCCTGTCCAACCCGGGCCGCCCTGCGTGGACCCTGCGGAAGCCCCGCCCTTGGCGCTACCGGATACATTTGCTCCGCCCCCCCCCTGCAAACCCAAACCAACTCAGGCACTCCAATGCGCACGTTCACTCTCATCGCCATGCTCGCCTTGGTCGCGTCCAACGCCTCCGCTCAAGACTACGTGGAAACGTTCACCGGCGGCGTCAACGCGGGCGGCTGGACCTACGGCAACACGATCGAAGGCATCGACAACACCGGCGGCAATCCGGGAGCCTTCTTGCACAACTCGTTGATGGACACCTTTGCTCCGCAGTTGTCCACCACCACCGCCAGCAACCCGTTTCACGGGGATTGGCGCGCCAAGGGTGTCGAGTCCTTTGGTTTGGATCTCAAGACCTTCTCGACCAACTTCCCCTACCAGCGGGAAGTCTCTTTGATGCTCACGGACGGCTCCTGCACGGTCTATCGGGTGGGAACGGAGTTCGTCCCCCAGGTCGGCGCCGGTTGGGATTCCCACGAGATCGCGGTGGACTCGGCCAGCACGACCATGCCCGCCGGTTGGCTGACACTTGGTAGCTGCGCCGCACCCGACGTGGCTTGGAACTCGGTCATCACCAACGTCACGGAAGTGCGCATCTTTTATGGGGATCCCCTGTTCTTCTTCATCTTCGACCAGTGGAACATCGGCGCGGACAACATGCGCATCAGCGCCCAGACGGGGACGACCACTTGCTTTGGCGACGGCAGCGGCGCGGCTTGCCCTTGCGGCAACTCGGGCGGCGCGGGCGAAGGCTGTCAAAACTCCGGGGGCACCGGGGCCAAGCTCAAGGCCGCCGGCGGCACGAGCGTCAGCGCGGACTCCATCCACTTCACGGCCACCCAGCTGCCCGCCAACAAACCCACCCTGCTCTTCGCCGGCGACGCCAGCCTGGGTGGCGGATTGGGAGCCCCCTTCGGCGACGGTTTGCGCTGCGCTGGAGGCTCTTTGAAGCGTCTCGGCGTGCAGTTCTCCGACGCCCAAGGCAGCGCCGCATGGGCCTCCGGCCTGGCTCCGGCCGGTGCATGGGGCGCAGGGGACACACGAACCTTCCAGGCCTGGTATCGGGACACGAACACCCTTTGCGGCTCGACCTTCAACCTCTCCTCAGGGGTCCTGGTGCAGTTCACGAACTAACTCTCTACGGAGGGCAGAAGCAGTTCAATGGGGGCGGAGCGCTGCGGCGCTGCGCCCCCTCCTGCATGGGCCCAGGCCGGCCGGCTGCCTGGCCGAGAAAAGGGACGGATGTCGAGGACACGAGGGCCCAAAGCTCTGGCCGCACCGGAATGGACGCTTCCGTGTAGAATTTGGCCTATGCAGAACACGGAAGCTCGGACAGCTCGCCAGAACAATTGCGTGGCGGCCAATCGCCTCTACATCCGGGCGGACGGCAGCATTCCTTGCGGCTGCGATGTCGGGGAACACGTGACCCTCTATCGCCCCGATGTGAAGGGCCCCGAGCCCGTGCGCTACATCGATGATTGCTACAACGGCAAACCCTTCCTCGACATGCGCCGCAGCTTCCAGGCGGGCAAGCCCTACTTGAAGGAATGCAAGGACTGCTTCTTCTATCAGCCCGGCGTTGCCTTTGAGCACAACGGCCAGGACGGCGTTCAGAAGAGCATCGAGATCCTGCAGATCGAGTCCTCGTTTCTGTGTCCGATCGATTGCCCCGCGTGCTTCATCAAGGCCGACCGCACGAACCCGGAAAAGTCTCCCCTCGGTTCCGGGCCCGTGCACTTGCCCGTTGCGAACTTCATGAAGCTGGTGGACGACTGCGTGGCCAACGGCATTGAGGTCAAGGACTTCTTCTTCTGCGGACGCGGAGAACCTCTGCTCAACCCGCACATGGCCGAGATCCTGGCCTACGCGCGCAAGCACTACCCGCGTTCGATCTTCTCGGTGCACACGAGCGGCAACGTGAAGTTCCGGCCGGAGCACCTGATGTTTGACCGAGTCACCGTCAGCATCGACGGGGCCACCCAGGAGACCTACGAACAGTACCGCCGCGAGGGCAAAATCGAGCGGGCCAAAACCTTCATCGCCCAAATGGCCAAAGCCAAGAAAGCCCTCAGCAATCAACTGGGAGCCCGCAACCTACGGCGCTTTGCCTCCCTCAAGCCGCGCATCACTTCCTACCCCGTGGTCTGCTGGAAATACGTGCTGTTCGAGCACAATGATTCCGAGCAAGAGATTTTGAAGGCCCAAAAATCGGCCCGAGAACTAGGAGCGGACCAAATGGAGTTCGTACTATCCCACACTTGGAATCGCTCGAAGCGCTATCCAACCTCCCAGGATGTCGAACGGGATCCAATCTTCCGTTCCTTCGTGGGACGCTTTGGAAAGGTCTTCGGGCGGCACGTGCACATCGAGTCCACCGTCAACGTGGACGTAGACAACATCGGCCAATGGGCCGAAGCAGGAGCCTAGTTTTGTTCAATCGCTCTCAGTTCGCAGCTTGCGTCCTACTGATCTCTAGCTCCCTCGGCAGCTGCCAGACCATGAAGGATGTGGAGTGGCCCGAACCGCTGTCTCTGGGTGTCGACTTCCAGGCCTACCCGACCGGTACGATCACCAGCTTGCAATTCGAAACGACCCTCGAAGGCAGTCACAACACCTTGAGCGCCCACGTGGGCCTCAACGACACGGACCGTGACGACAATGGGGAGCACGCGGACGAAAGCGGGGACGGCCCGGGCTTCGGCTTCAGCGGGCGCCACTATTGGGGCACGGACTACGACGGCTGGTTCGCCGGGGGCCGCCTCGACTTTTGGTACCTGGACATCGACTGGGTGGACAACCCGGGCGCCGGGAACGAACGGCGGGGCTTGACGGAAGTGGTCGTCATGCAGCCCACGGCCCTCGGCGGGTATCGCTGGCTCTTGGGGGATAGCGCCTGGAGCCTCGAAACCTACGCATCCCTCGGAGCGGAGATCAACATCGACACTTGCGGCGAAGACGTGGGTGAGGGCTTCATCGGCTTGATCGGGTTCGCGCTCTCCTACCGGCTGTAGCGCCACTTTGATCCCGGCTAGAGCACCGAACGCCAAACGGCGAGACGCGGCACGGGGGCTTCGAAGGCCAGGGGCTCGCGCAGGGTCGGGTGCTCCACGCGCAAAGAGCGCGCGTGCAAAGCGATGCTGCGATCTTCCAAAGGCTGCTCTGCCCCATACTTGAGGTCCCCGAGCAAGGGCGTTCCCAAACTCGCGCAGGCCACACGCAATTGATGCGAACGGCCCGTGAGCGGTTCCAACTCCAACCATGTCCGCTCGCCCTTGCGCCGCCGCACACGGTATTGGGTGGAGGCCGACTTGGCTCCTTCGCTTTCGGCGGCTGCGATGTGCACGCGGTTGCGCTCACGATCTTTGCGTAGCCAGTGTTCGATGCTGCCCTCGTCTTCGAGGACGACGCCTTGCACCAAACCCCAATAGAGCTTCTGCGTGGTGCGCTCGCGGAATTGGCGCGTCATGCGCTCGGCGGCTTTGGAGGTGCGCGCGAAGAGCACAACACCAGACACGGGACGATCCAAGCGATGCACGACTCCTAGGAACACGGCACCGGGCTTTGAGAACTCGCGCTTGATGAAGGCCTTGCCCTGATCCAAAAGGCTCTCGTCACCCGACTCGTCGGGAACGGTCGGAGTTCCCGCGGGCTTGTTCACCACCAAGAGATGGTTGTCGCAGAACAAGACGTCCAGGGGCACAGGCATGGTCGCGCTCAATCCTCGACGGTCACACCGCGCGCGAAGCGTGCACAAAAGCCAGCGGGCAAGAAGCGTCCGTCCTCCCCCTCTTCCTGCAAAGCGAGCTCTCCCACAGAGACTTCTCCAGCACCTAGGTCCCCGAGAATGTTCTGAAAGGCGAGGGGCGAATAGCCCACCGCGTAGGTCGAGAGCACCAGCACCCCGCGCTCTTCGAGCAGCTGGCCCGCCGTTTCGATCAAGGTCGCCAAGCTGTCTTCCAGCTGCCACTTCTCGCCCTTCGGACCACGGCCGTAGTGGGGCGGATCCAAGAGCACGGCAGAGTACTTGGATTCCCTGCGCACTTCTCGCCGAGCAAAGCCCAAGGCGTCGTCGACCATCAAGCGCATGACCCGTTCGGGCAAACCGCTGGCCGCGATGTTCTCGCGCAGCCAAGCGACCGATTGCTTGGAAGCATCCACGTGGGTCACGTCCCAACCATCGGCGGCGGCGAGCACGGAAGCTGCTCCGGTGTAGCCGAACAGATTGAGCAAGCGCGGCTTGTCTTCTCCACTCGCCTTGAGTTCGCGACCGACCCGCGCGATGTAGTCCCAGTTCGCGGCTTGCTCCGGGAACAGTCCCACGTGCTTGAAGGCCGTGGGACGAATCAAGAAAGAGGCGGAAGCGTGCTTCAACTTCCAGCTAGGCTCGGCAGCACGCAAGAAGGGCCGCACGCCAGGGCCTGCCTGCCACTGGCCCCCGCGATCCGATTCGCGCACAAAGGTCAGGTCCGCGTTTTTCCAATCGCGATCCGCTCGCCGCCGACGCCAGAGGGCCTGGGGATCTGGGCGGCGCAGGACCACTTCGCCGAAGCGCTCGAGCTTCTCCCCCGCGCCGGAATCGAGCAAGGTGTAGTTGTCGAGGGGAATAGAGGGAAAGACGCTGGGTTGCACGGGGCACAGGATACGGACCTCGCGGCCCGGACACCCCGGCAAAATGCGCGCAAGATTTGCGTGAGACCCCGCAGGCTTGGGCCTATCTCTAGGCTCCAGCTCCCCGGAGGCCCACCCCCGCAGAATGTGAAGCGCGCGGTTGGACTGCGCATCAAATCCTGTCAGCCTGTGGGGCCGCCGTCTCTCCCGTTCAAGCCCGTGCAGCTCCTCCCCTTTCCACGACCAATCCAGCTCCTCCTCGCCGGGGGCGCGTGTCTCGTCGCTGCGGGGTGCCGGACGTACAACGACGACATCGCGCCCCTGGTGGATCCGTACTCAGCGGGCAACTTCCAGGTGGCGGCCGCGGTGGTGCATTCGGAGGAGTTTCAGCGGCACTACTTGAGCAAGAGCGACGGCCTCTTGTTCCTGCTCGAAGGTGGCAAGGTGCTCTTCGACGCGGGCGAGTACGATGCATCGGCCGCGCTCTTTGATCGCGCCGCTGAGCGCCTGACCGAGTACGACAACGCGGCGGACGTTTCGATCTCAGAAGAACTCGCCGCGAGCGTCGGCACCCAAGCCTCCCGGGCCTACCGCGGAACGGACTACGATCGCATTCTGCTCGAGCTCTATCAGGCCTTCAATGAGCTGGGTCGCGGAGACCTCGGTGAAGCCCTGGTGCGCACGCGACGCATCTACAGGCGTCAAGCGGAAGCTGTGGCGCGCAATGCGGCGGAGATCGAAGCTCGCGAGGAAAAAGGCGATGCCGCCGGCCAAGCGGCCCTCGACAGTGAGAACTACCAGCAGTTCAACCAGAGCTTGGAAGCGATCAAGGGAGAAGCTTACGCGGACTTCGTGAACCCCATGGGCACCTTCCTCTCCGCTCTGTTGTTGCGCGAAGAAGGCAGTCAGGCCGATTCCCGGGTCGACTTGCAACGCCTGATCGATTTGCGTCCGGACAACCGTTGGCTGCCCGATCTGTTGAAGGAGTTTGAAGGGAGCTCCGAGCCAACACCTGATCGTCTCTACGTCGTGTTCGAAAACGGCATGGCGCCCATGCGCTGGCAATTCTCGCTCTTGCTGCCCACTCCCAACGGAATCACGCGCTTCGCGGTTCCGAACTTGAAGACGATGCCGCGCGACGTCGGTCACCTGCGCGTGCAAGGGGCCGCAGGAGCGCTCGACCTCGTGACCCAAGAGATCGCCAGCGTGGACAGCATCGTCGCGACCGAGTTTCAAGCCACCCTCGCCACAGACATCTGGCGCATGGTGGTCAGCCAGGTCGCGAAACAATTCGTGTCGAACGCAGTCCAGCGCGACGACGACTACGGGTTGCTGTACCTGTTCACGGCGATCTACCGACTCCTCAGTTCCGATGCGGACCTGCGCACCTGGCGCACGCTTGGGGCTGAGTTCCAGATCGCTTATGGGCAAGTGCCGGAGGACGGCCTCGTCAAGCTCTCCTACCCCGGCCACTTAGCCACCCCTGTGCAAGTGCGCATCCCCCCCGCCCGGACCACGATTCTCTTCGTGAGGAATCCTCGGGTCTCCCCCATCGTTCCCCGCGTTTTCTCCATTGGAGTGCGCGGGGCCGTGAGGGCAGCCGCTAAGGCTGCCTCCCCTCCGAGCAGAGAGTTGGACACTCCAGCCTCCCTGCTCTCCGACCTAGCCGAGAGCCTGGATCCAAGCTCCACCGTCCTATCGCGAACCGAAGAATCATGAAAACAAAGTTCCTCCTGTTCCTTCCATTCCTGTTCCTCGGCGCGGCTTGCCAGTACGGACCGCGACGCATCGATCCCACCGGAGACGACGCGGTGGTGTCCGCCGGCGTGGACTACTCCGAATTGCTCGAGTGGTCCGGCAACCTCACAGAACAAATGATGGCGAGCGGGCTGCTCGCACGGGACGAGTACGCGCCGCAACCCGTTGCGATGGTGGTCTCCGAGGTCCAGAACAAGACCGACCTGGCGCACTTCCCCACGGAGTTGATCCTCAGCAACATTCGCCAGACCCTCTCCAAGTCCGGCAAGGCGCGCTGGGTCTCCACCTATGGCTCGGATGGAGTGGACTCCGTCACGCGAGAGACCCTCGACTTGAAGAAGGACCCGCTCTTTGACTCCTCCCAGATCCCCGAAGCAGGCCAAGCCACCGTGGCCAAGCTCTCCTTGCGTACGCAGATTCTTTGGCTCTACTCCCAAGGCTATCGCGAAGCGCAAAACACCTACGTCATGCGCATGTGGATCTCCGACGTGCGCACGGGCGAGATGGTTTGGGAGGGGCAGTCCAACCCGATCGCGAAGAAGTTCGAGAAGGGCAGCGTCTCCTGGTGATCCAGATGGAGGCCCTGGGCTGGTTTCGCAGCTCCGGGCCTTCGGTGCACTTTCAGCAGTCCTCAGCGTTTGCGCAGCATGGGCTGCGCAAGACACGCTTCCGGTCGGGAAAGCAAACTGCGGAGATCCTGCGCCTAGGCCGTCGAACTTCCAAATGAGCGCAGCCCAGTCCCTCCGAACGCCTAGGGGATCAACGCTCGAACAATCGGAGCGGTTAACGCAGGGCCCGGGCGGGACGCACGCCCAAGACGTCCGATACGAAGCCTGCGAGTCCTGGGTTGCGGCAACTGGAGCGCGCGTCGGTGGCTCTTAGGCTGAACCCGCCGCCGCGCCTGGGATGGGAGTCCTCGAAGGTGGGCGGGCGCGCGCCGTCGCCGACCGCGGGCGCTGTTGCGTAGGAGCCGAAGCCGTCCTTGCACCACTCCACCACATTGCCTGCGGTGTCGTGCAAGCCGAACCCATTCGCACGGTAGTGCCCGATCCCTGCATGGGTCGTGTTGCCGTCATCGAGCTCTGCTTCGAAGCCTGGCCAGCCAGCCCCGTTCCCGTTGCCGAAACGATCGGCCACGTTGGCTGCGCCTTGCAAGCTCGACAGCTTGTCGCCCGTCCACCATGGGGTCGTCGTCCCGGCGCGTGCCCCGCGCTCCCATTGGCATTCGGTCGGCATGTCGAGGTCGATCCTCGGCAGAAAGTGCGCGCACTCAGCCCAAGACACCATTTCGACGGGGTGCATCAAGTTGGCTGGAAGACCCGAGCGGTTCCAATTCTTCGAGTAACGGTGCGGACCGTACGCACTCGGATTCGAACCGGTCAGGCGCAACCATTGGGCCTGGGTCATTTCGTACTTGGAAAGGAAGTAGGCCGCGAGTTCCACTTCTTGCGCAGGCCCTTCGTCGCCGAGGGCCCAGGGATCGTAGGCCGGGGAGCCGGCATCCACTGCTTGGGCTCCCATGCTGAAACGCCCCGCTGGAATCAGCACGAGAACCAGCCCGGTCGCATCGTGCAGTTCCAGTTGACCATGGGTGCCCCGTAGCGCGACGTCACCGCTAGCGAGGTGCGAAAACTCGAGCAGGCCCGAATCAGGATCGGGGCCCAGGGGCAACAAGCCCAGTTGCGGCCGGAGTTCCAAGCCGGAGTAGAGCTTGGAGTTCTGGGCGATTTCAAGCGAGTCAGCCCAAAGTGCCTGGGCCGTGGCATCCCCCACAGAACGGGCCTCGATCTGCAGGGCAAACTGCAGGCGCGCTTCCACTTGAGGAAGGACACCGGCCGTGGTTCCGCGACCGGCCAATTCATCTAGACCTGCCACAAGCTGCGCGAGCAAGTCGTGCTGCCATTGCAACTCGACGTTCTCAAAGCTCCAGGTCCGGCGTTCAAGCACCTTTTCTTCGAGTTCTCGACTGTGCGTTTCTAATTGAGCGATGCGCTCTTCGGACGCTTCGCGCACATCCCCCACTTGGCGATCAATGCCAGCGATCAGGGTGTCCATGTCCGCCCGGGTCTTCGCGAGTTCCGCCGCTTGCGGGTGCTCCCGCTGGTCGCGTTGCCGCATTCCTTCGTCGTAGGGCCTGGCCTGGGCACGCAGAGTGGAAAGCCTGGACACGTGCAGATCCCGTTGCTCGAGCAGCGTCTGTGTTCGCTCGATCCAATCCCCCATGGCTTCCAGCGTCTGCGGCAGGGCGGGCCACAATTGATCCGCTTGATCGATGAGTTGTTCCAGTTGCTTTGAGTCCGAGAGGCGCAGGACTTTCTCCGTCTCCGCCAGGGCCAATGCCTCGCTTTGCTGCGCACGCGAGAGGTTCGCGCGCGCCACCTGCGCCTCACCGTCAGCCCGCTGAGCTTCCAGGTGTGCTTCGCCCGCCGCCTCCTCGGCCCGCAAATACTGGGAACCGGTGGCGACGAAGCCCAAGAGAAACAAGAGGGCTGCGGCGGCCAGGGCACCGGCCAGGGCCCGATTGCGTCGAACCCACTGACGAGCTTCCGCCCAGGGACTGCTCGAGTACGCGCCCACCACCCGCTGCTCGAGGAACGCACGTAGATCCGCACCGAGGGCCTGCACATCGGCGTAGCGCTCTTCCGGCGCATAGGCCATGGCCTTCTCGCAGATCGCGACCAACTCAGGGGTGATCCCCGGTCGGACTTCCCCGAGGGGCACGGGCGGCCCTTGGCGCAAGGCTTTCAAGGCGTGGATTTGTGTGGTCGGAACCTTGGCGGGAAAGTACGGCGGTTCCTGAGCAAGCAGGTGGTAGAGCATGGCCCCGATCGCATAGACATCGGAGCGCGGAGATGGGTTCTCCAACTCGCCTCGAGCTTGTTCGGGGGGCATGTAGGCCGGGGTGCCAAGCACGTCCCCGTGCATGGTGACAAGCGTTGAATTGGGTGAGCGCTCCCGTTCATCTCGCAACACGGTGCTCAAGGACTCTTCGGAAACGTTGGGGCGCGCCTGCCGACTGCCGGCCCCCAGGACGTGCGCCAATCCCCAGTCCACCACGTAGACCTCCCCAAAGGCCCCAATCATGATGTTTGCCGGTTTCAAGTCCCGGTGAATGACGCCGCGGCTGTGGGCAAAGGCCACCGCTTCACAAACCCGTAAGAGCACGGAGAGGATGCGCGTTTCGTTCCAGCCGTCCAAGCCGAATTGCACACAGTGCAAGACCTCTCGAAGATCGCGGCCTTGGATGCGGCGCATGGTGAAGTAGACGCGGCCCTCGTCGTTCACTCCCAACTCATGCACGGGCACAACTCCGGGGTGATCCAGTTGGGCGGTGATCTGAGCTTCTTCCAAGAAGCGCGCGACGCGCCGGGTGCCCGAAGACTCGTCCCCCTTCGAATCGAGGGCGACCTTCATGGCCAGGGGTCGGCGCAGGTCCTGATCCCACACCTCGAGCACGACTCCCATGCCCCCGCGGTCGATTTCCCCGCGCACCTCGTAACGCTGCTGGCTGCCGTCCTTGTTCAGCAATTGCTGGAGGATGCCGGAGGTGGATCCTTCCGAGTGGGGTTCGGACAAGGAAATGTGCGGATCTACCTCGGGACCGAAGAGGCGTGCCAAGCGCGCCTCGAGCGGTTCATTGCGCGAGTTCGAATCGGAGGTGGTCATGTGGAGCAGTGCGCTACGATTCCCTTGGTGGGAAACCGGGGACAAGTCGAAGGGCTTGAAGGACGCGATAGCACGGGTTGAACAAGACGCTTGAACTCAAAGGCCAGAGCCGGCTGAGCGCGGCACGGGGAATGCGCTCGATACCTAGGCAAGGGACGCGGCGTCCTGCCCCTGCCTCACGACGGCCACGGGTTGTGGCCTGCAGCAAGCTCCGGGAAAACCTCATTCTGGCCCCGGGGGAGCCTCGCGCCCAGCCCCGTGGATGCGCGGCACGACGGCCCCGATTCCGGCCACCAGGCGGCGCCCAAAGTCGCGGGCAGAATTCAACACTCCGCCGCGACCTGAAGTGCGCCAGGCGGCGAGCTCTCCCGCAAAGGCCGCGGCGCAGGGCGGTCGCTGGGTGGGGTCGGGGGAAAGCGCACGGGCGAGCAGACCGTCGAGACCGCTCCGCAGGTCCCGCAGCAAGGGCTCCAGTTTGGTTGCCCGCCGACGTGCAATCTCTTCCGTGCGACGCCCCAAGCGTTCGACCCGTTCGCTCGCCAAGGGAGCCACGATGCGTGCCGCCATGCGCAGCTCGTCGCGCAGGCCACGGTGCCCCGCCAACCTGCGTAACCCGAGCGGCGCCGTTCCAGTCACGGATTCGAAGAGCAACGCACCGAGTGCGAAGACGTCTGTCTGCACGCCACGAGCTTCCCCGCGCAACGCTTCGGGGGCAGAAGTTTCCAAGCCGGCAAGCAAGTCGGCCTCTGCACGCCTTTCCGGTTCAAGCAGCGCCAGCAGGGGCCAGGGATCCACTGCGATCAAGCGCACCACAGGAGCACCAATGTGCCAACTGCCGAGAACCGACCAAGGCATCAGACCAAGGGGCGCGACGCCCGCTTGATGGGCACGCTCGACAGCCAGGGCGACCTGCTCGATCAAAGCCACCCGATCCACCAGCGAAAGGGTCAAGACGTCGCAGAACTCAGCGAGCGGCACCCCCTCGATTCCCTCAAAGGCTGCGTAGAGGTGACTGCTGGCGGTCGACCCGGCGTCGAGGATGCGCGCCATGATCGGATCGGCGAGGTCTCGCTGGCGCACGACTTGCCCTTCCAAAGCCAAGGCGACCTGTTGCGCGGCGGGCCCGGGACCAGCGACGGCAACCAGCAGGGGATCGCTTGGCCGGTCCACGTGCCAGGCTCGGTAGAGTCGCGCTGGGGAAGCCTCCCCCAAGCGATCGTGCAAATGATAGGGACCGATCTCCGTCGGCTCGCTCAAGTGCGGTGCGCAGAGCTCGCCCCGATCTCCGTCGTGACTCAACAAGGAACAGACCTCGTCCCTCAGCTCCGCCCGCGTGGGTTCCGCTTGAGCCAAGAAGGAAACGCGTTCTCCCGCGGGCAGTCGCGACGCGACGCGCAGCAGTCGCTGCAGGCGATCAAGGTCTTTTCCTAGCATTCGATCACAAGGGTAACAGGTATTGAGCCGTCGCCAGCAATCCGACAGCGCGAGGAGAACAGAGCGCGAGGAGAACAGAGAGGGGCCCGGGCCCCCCCGCCCCTGGCCCGCATTTTAGAGTGCGGCCAAGGCAGGCCCCAGGCCTCCCATGGCAACCCGGGCAATGGGCCCAAAGCTGCCCCGGATGGATCGGCGCCTAGCGCAGAAGGATCATGAGCAGGTCGTGGTCCTGGTTGTCCACCACTCCTGATCCATCCAAGTCCGCAGCCGTGCCAGGAACGCTGGGGCCCATGACCTGCAGCAGGGCGTTGGCGTCGTTGATGTCGAGCACGCCGTCCACATGCACGTCCCCCCAGAGGATTCCAAGTTGCGCAAGAGCCGTCCCCATCACGAAGCTGTGGCCCTTGGTGGTCGGGTGCACATGATCCCAGAACATGTACGCGTCGGGATAGGGTGTCAGAACTCCCGTGCTAGAAAAGGCGCGCTGGTCCACGTTGCGAAAGCCCCCGGAGAACGGATCCTGCACGAGAGAACGGGTCAGACCGAAGGCATCGAAGCGTGTGATCGGCACGCCACTGGCCGCTTCAACGGCGTCCAGGGTGTAGGCCAGGTAACGGTTGTAGGTGCGCGTGAGGGCGAACATCATGGCCGTCAGTGCGGGATCCCCGAATTCCACCGCGAAGGGCGTCACCGAGAGATCGGGCAGGTTCGCCACCACGATGTGTTGGGCGCCCGCGGCGAGCAGTGCCTGCAGACTCGTTGCGGTGTTTTGCATGGCCGTTCCGATCACGACCGCCGGGTCCGCACCGGGTGTCGAAAGCAACCCGAAGAGATCGTTCGCTCCGGCCCAGTAGGAGTAGAGCGCAGCTGGATCCGCGCTTCCGGCACCCACCAAGTAGGGTTGGATTTGAAGATGAAGTACATCGGTCGTGGTCGCGAAACCGACGGCCTTGTTGATCGTGTTGTTGGTGTACAGGCCGATGTGGTTCGCCAACTGCTCGGCCCAGATGGGACCGTTGGAGAAGCGGCCTTGCCAGTAGGGCGCCGGCGGGTTGCCCGTCGCTGCGAAGAAGTTGCCGGTGTCCGAAAGGCTATCGCCGAACACGACGAGTTGGGAGTAGGACGGGGACTGCGCGGCCGCGATCGAAGACAAACCTAGAGTCAGGGACGCGAAGAGGAGTTGGCGGTGCATGGGAAAAGCTCCTTAGAACTTGGTTGCGGCGAGTCGCCTGCGAGGAGTTCCGGAGGTGGTTCCTCGTGCGACCCCCTAAAGCCGCAGGCCGCGCTCGCAACCCTTCATGCTTTTCGGAGAACTCTGGAAGAGTCCCACCCGGGATTCACGGGCGCTGCCGACTCAGGACTCTTGCGGCCCTTCAGCCCCGTCCATGTGACGCCGCAACCAGGACCGAGCGTAGGACCATTGGCGCTCCACGGTGCTCACGCTGCAGCTCATCACCTCCGCCGTTTCGGGCACCGTCAGTCCTGCGAAGTAGCGCAGGCCCACGATTTTCGCGGATTCGGGGCTCTCCAGTTCCAAGGCTTCAAGAGCTTCATGAACGGCGAGCACGTCCTCCAAATCCCCATCGTTGGAAATGGGGATCTCCTCGATCGGCGCGCGACTGCGCACTCCACCGCGCTTGAGGGAAGCCTTGCGGCGTGCGTCTTCCACCAACAGATCGCGCATGGCACGCATGACGAGGAACATCAGGGAGCGGCGCCCCTCTGGCAAGACCGACTCGCGTCCGGCGAGGCGCATCCAGGCCTCGTGCACGAGTGCCGTCGGTTGCAAGGTTTGCCCCGGGGGTAGCTGCGCCAAGCGTCTCTGTGCCAGACTGCGTAGCTCAGCGTAGAGCTCCCCGAAGTCGGGAGTCTCCCCGATAGAGGACGCATCATTGGAGTTGACGGGATCGTCCATGGATTCCTGAAAGCTGGATGCCGCTTGCTTCGGGGCTAACATGGAAGACCTGGCCCCCATGCAGCACTGGGCTTCCATGGAAGACAGGGCACCCCCCGAGCAGGCCCGCAGCTTGCCACAAGTCGCGGGGACTTGCCCATCAATCCTCTTTGGATGGCTGAGGGTTCGCCTGCTCGGACTGCCTCCCTCGCACGTATTGAAGGAGCCCCTCCGCATGCGCTCGCTGGGCTGGATCCGATTCGTTCGAGATGGCTGCCTCGAGCACCAGAATGGATTCCTCCCAACGTTGCAGACGCCCGAGGACATTGCCCAGGTTGACTCGGTTTTGCGTCGTCGGGTTCAGGGTCGTGGCCACAGAAAAGTCCTCGAGCGACTCTTCCCCGCGACCCGCTTGCATCCGTTGGTAGCCGCGCGCCTCGTAGGCCGGGCCGAATCGAGGCCGGGCGGCCACGAACGCTTCGGCGGCAGCCAAGGCATCCTCCTGGCGGTTCGGCATCGCCATCAAGACCTGCTGGAGTTCCCGGTGGGCGCGATCGAGGCTCGGCTCCTTGTGCAAGATCCCGCGCAGGATTCCCTCGGCTTCAACGAACCGTCCTTGGCTGGCGAGCACCTGTGCGTAGAGTCCCGCGAGGGAGTTCGGATTGGCCGGGTTCTGGTGGGCGCGCTCGAGCAAGGCCAAGGCTTCATCGAATCTACCCTGGTTGAGATCCAGCAAGGCCAAACGTTGCAGCACTGCGGCATGCTCTGGATCCAGCTCCAGGGCACTCTGCAGCCAGCGCCGACTGCCTTGCAGATCCCCCCCGCGCTCGGCCAAGGTGGCCTTGTTCAAGAGTTCGTGGAGCTCCCGCCCAGGCAGATCCGCGATCTGCTCGGCGTTGAGTGCGCCCTGTAGCGTGAACAAAATCGTCAGCACCCGATCGACATCCCCTGTGGGAACGCGCGTCATTTCGTCCAGCAACTCCGGACAACTGCTGATCACGATGCCCAGACGTTCATCGTAGCCAGAGAGGGTCCGCAGGCAGAGTTCCTTCTCGCCCGCAGCGTTGGAGCGAGTCAGCACTTGCAGCAGCGCGCGGCCTGCATCGAGCTGCTCTCGTAGTGTTTCCCAACGGCCATCGAAGAGCCGCACATCCACGTCCTCACGGGCATCGAGGCTCGACAGAATGGCGCGCCAAGCGTGCACGTCGTAGTTCGACTGGGCGGCCGGCAGGGACTGCTTGAACTGCGCAGCCAGGGCAGCCGCCTGTGCGGGCAGCCCCAGGTTCTTCAGGACCGCACAAATCGCGCGGGCTGTGCTCACGGACGCGTCTGTACTGACTTCCACTCGCAAGTTCGGGATCCGAACCCACTTTGCATCGGTCGCTTGCCTATCGAGTGCGGCGACAAGGTCGGGCAGATGTTCGTGGGCCGGCACCTCGTCTCCAAAGCGCTCATGAATGCGGCGATAGGCAAGGCTGGCCTGGGCCGTTTGCCCGAGCTCCCATTGGCAGTCGGCGGCTCGAAGCGCGCTGCAGATTCCCAAGGGTGCCTGGCCCAAGGCTGCCGCGCCCCGTGCTTCTTGGCCGCTTCCATCCAACTCAGCCGCGAGCCGTTGGTACTCCGTGAGCGCCCGCTGGGTGTCGCCCAGACGCTCGAGCAACAGACAGTAGGCCCAGCGTTCCGGTATCCCGGCTTCCCCTTGCTCGAGCAATCGCTCGAGCTGCGCGAGGGCCTTGGCCGAACGCCCCCCGTGCAGGTCCGCCCAGATCGACTGCAGACGCAACCAAGACTCATCGAAGGACAGACCCTCGGAGACCAGCTCCCCCGAAGGGTCTTGGCGCAGACGAATGCGTTCGTCTCGCTGCGCTTCCCCGCCAATGGCTTCCACCCTTTCCAACATGCGCCGGGCGGATTCGCGGTCCCCCAAGCGTGAGTGCAATTGGCCGAGGTTGACCATGATTTCGGTGTTCTGGCTGTTCATTCGGAGGGAGCTTTCCAGGTGCACGATCGCGAGCGGAACGTCGCTGACCTTCAAGGCCAGGTTGGCCAGACCCTCGTACGCGTCCTTGTCCGAGGGATCCCAACGCAACGCTCGGTTGTAACTAGCTCTGGCTCCCGCCAAATCGCCGGCGGTGAATTGCAGGTGCCCCAGGATCAAGTGCACCTTGGGCGAGCAGGGCTCCAAGCGCACGGCGAGTTGCGCGGCTTGCGTGCCCTTGGCTTCGTGGAGCAACAGTCCTCTCACCAGGGCGCACAGCAGCAGCCCGTCTTTGTCGTAAGGGTCGAGCTGCAGAGCTCGATCGGAAAGCTGCTTTGCCTGCTCGATGTTGCCCCCTAAGACCTCGAGAGCCGCGAGTTGAACGATGCCGCTCAAGTCATCCGGTTGCGCGTGGGAGAAGGCTTCCAACTGTTGGCGAGCTTGACTCTGCTCTCCTGCTGCAAGGTAGGCACGGCCGAGCCACAACCTGGAACGCGAGGAATCCGGTTGCCCGGACGCCAAGGCCTCGAAGCGTTGAGCGGCTTCCGGCGCTCGACCCAGGCGCGCCATGGCCTTGATGATGCCGACTTGTGGACCGTCCGCGCTGGGGTCAAACCGGGCGGCCAGTTCAAGGGCCTCGAGGGCTTCCCGGTGGAGCCCTTGATGGTGCAAGGACAGGCCCAAGTTCATGCGTAGCTCGAGCTCGAGCTGCATGTTCGATGTCGGATCCTGGCTGAGCTTGGCGGGTGTGCTTGCAAGCCTCTCGATGCCTCGCTTGAAAAGATCCTCGCGCTCCTCGGCGTTCGGCTGCAAGGCGCCCGCCAGCAAGGACCACAGGGCCTGCTCCGGTTCCCCTGCGAGACGCAGCGCATAGCTCTCCCGCAGTTCCTCCTCGCGGCCCAAGTGAATCAACAACTTCTGGTAGGAGAGTTGTGTCTCCAGCTGAAGCGGATCCGTTTCGAGTCGTTCATTTAGGAGCTGCTCGGCCTGCACGGAGTCCCTGGCCCGCAGGGCAACTTCCGTGCGAGCGAACGCGTCAGCGGTTTGCAACGGAGTCGCCAGCAAGCCAGCCAACCAAAGAGTCAGGGGCAACCACATGTGGATTGGGGCCTCATCAAGGAAAGGGAACGAAGATCAGGGGAGATCAGGAGGGCCGCAAAGCGCGCCTTCAACCCTTCATGGTATTCGGAGATTCTTTCCAACGGCAAGAACTTCTGCACTCGCGCGGCGCGCCCAAGCGGAGCGACGGCTGCCCTTTGCCGCCGGGCAGGCTGCCTCGAAATCCGTCGACGCCCATGGATCGTGCAACAGCCGCAACCCTGGCGACATCCAGATTCGTTGAAGGGTTGTGGGCACGCTTGACGGCTTTGTTCCCATGACGTCTTCACAGCTCATCCCGCTGCGCGCAAGCGGCCTGCTCGGGATCCTCTCGATCCTCCTGTGTTCCTGCGTTGCCGCCAATACCGATGTGGAATCGGAGGATCGATTGGCCCTCTTCTCGGACGCCCGGGTGACCTGGGCATTCGCGAAAGAAACTGTCGCCGAGAGCGCCTCAGAACTCCCGGGGAAGGGGGATCCGAAGGCCCCTGAGTCGCGGGCATCCCTGGACCTGCACGTCTCCCATGCGCGATCGTCTGCGGACCAACAGCTCTTGCCCGGAGAAGTGGTCGTCTTTGGAGGCCAGATCTTTGACGACTCCCAGACCTTGCTCATCGACTTCGAGATGGTCCGGGTGCTGCTCGATGCTCGCCTGCATTCCCGTCGGAGACATGGATTCGCTTTCGATGCATTCGCTGGTCTGGAATTCACCTCCCTGGATCTCGGCCTTCGAGAAGCCGTGCCAAACCCAAGAAGCCCGGCTCACTCGCGCGTCAACATGCTCGGGCCGGCCGTTGGTGGAGCCCTCGATTGGCAGCCCCTCGAGACTCTGAAAATCTATGCGGAGGCTCGTGCAGGATATGGGGTGACTTCGGGATCCGGTGCCTCTGAGTCCACGACCCTCGACCTTGGCTTCGTGCTCTTTTCAAACCAACCGATGCTGCTCTCCTTTGGCTGGCGCAAGGTTCGGATTGATTCGGACCCGGAAGACTTCTTCCAGTCGGGGCTGGACCTGCGGCTCTCCGGACCCGTGATCGGGATCTGGATTCAGTTCTGACGGGATCGCGGCGGTCGGTTCAGGCACCCCAAGCGGCACCGGCCAGAGTTTGCCTCCTCACTTCCAGAGGGGACCCCCACGGTGCACAACCAAGCTTCCATCCCCAACACGCGAATCGGCCGCAAGTCCTCGAATCGAGACTTACGGCCGAAATGGCGCGTCCGGTTCGGACGAAACCAAGCAGGCTGTGGAGAGAGTGCTAGTGCGTCACGGTCAACGACACGTAATCGTGGAACGTGGATTGGTTGTTGCGCTCGGCGTAGATCAGAAGCGTGACCTTGCCTTGGGCATCGATGTAGCGACCAGGTTGCCTCGCGATGTGGCCACCCAGTTTCTTGTCCCAGTTTCCGGCGTGAGCGTCCATGTAGTTGTTCGCACCGCTAGCGCCCGCGCCATCGCCCCAGTTGCCGGCAACGTTGTCCCAGATGTAGAGTTCCGTTTGGAGGCATTGATCCCCATACCCTTCCCACTGCACGGCGAGGTCGATGATCGAGTTCGGTGCCTCAGCGACGTTGAACTCGTAGATGTGGGAAGACTCTCGACCGCCGGTGGGTTTGGGGGAACGATAGCGATTGGTGTCCCCATCCTCGCCGTCCGCATCGGAGCGGGCCAGTGCGTTCCACGCTCCTGGAACGAGGACTTCGATGGAAGTGCTGACCGATGCTGGGTAGCGGGACTGCTCCAATTCGGACCAGTTCGTGCTGTTGGACCCCCAAGCAAACTTGTCGACGCCCGCACCCGTGCTGAAGTCGTAGACGTGTTGGGGCCGGTCGATGATCCGGAACTCGCGCTCGGAATAGCCGGCGGATAGGTTGCCCTCGAAGTCGCCCACGCGAATCCGGAAGACACCCTGCAGGGTTTGTGTCAACGGGATGTCCCAATCGAAGGTCCCCGTGTCGTCCATGCGGCGCTTGACCAAGTGCGGGAAGCTCTGACCTCCATCGGTAGAGTAGTGCAACTGCACGCCAGCGACCGCTTTGTCATCGCTGGCCGCCCAGACGATTTCCTGTGAGTTGCCCCTGACCAGGACATCCCCAGCGCGCGGTTGAAGCACCGACAAGGAAGGAACCGACGCGGTGTAGCGCGGCACCTGCTTGACGATGCAGTGGATCGCACCGGAGGCCGGAATGATCCCGTAGCAGTTGATCGGAATGATCTCCACGTTCTGCCCGGCAGCCGCCTGCCAGCTGGCGGCTGCGGCTGCGTCTTGACCCAGGTAGCTGGCGTTGCCCTGGCCGTAGCTCGGAATGAACAACCGATCATTCACACGGAAAGCATTCGCGTAGGTGTAGTGGGTGCTGCCGACATTCCAAGCAGGCACTCGGTGAACCGTGAAGCCCAGGCCTTGCATGTACGTCACTGCATTGTTGGTGACGTTGATGGCCGTCGCATTGGAGCCCGCGACGAACTCTGAAATGATGACCGTGTTCGCATCCACAAGATAGAACCACATGTCGATGTGCCCCGTGCCGTCCACCGAGCTGGGCAAGCGTGGAAAAAGATGCAAGGTGTCGATGCCTTGGAAGTCCCGGTACAGCTCTTGGATGCGTGCCAGGTCCAGGTCACCGTTGTCTTGGTTGATCAGCGAGGTGATGTAGCCGGAGCGATTGGGGCCCGCCTGAAAGTTCCCGCCCGAGTAGTAAAGCCCCATGGCCAAAGACGGTGTGTCATAGAAGTTCGTCGCCAGCCGCGTCGGCAAGAAGTTGTCCTGGGGACGGGTCGAGTAGTAGTGACTGTCCACGATCACGCGCGCGCCCTCCTGCCAGATGAAGTGCGGGCCATAGTCGCGCATCCAAATCGAGTCAGAGGGTTCGATGACGAAGTCCACCTTGGTCATGTCCGCGCCCGCGTTGGCGAAGTAGGTCGTGGCCGAGTTTTTCTGACTCTGCGTGGTGACGACGACCACCGCGCGTTCGTCCTTGTTGGGATTCGCGGTCAGGGCCACCACCATGTCGCGCACCACACTGTTCCAGCCCGCTCCATAGCGCATCAAAACCCCTTCAACGGGATCGTACTCCGGGGGCGAGACGATCGAGGCCGACTGGGCCAGCTGAATCGTCCCGGAACCAGCGGAGAGCAGGTCGAGGGCGAAGGGAACCACCCGTTGATTCGGATCGTCGGGGACGATGCCCGTGTCCGGAGTGCGCGGCAGGGGCTGCCGGGGAATTCCAGGCTCCTCCCCTGGCCGTGATTGAGGATCCGCCTGGAGCGAGATTCCGCCCGTCAGAAGGAGAGCAAGTGCACAGAGTCCGGTCGTTTGAAGAGGCTTATTCATGGGTAAGGTGTCCCGAATTGATGGCCGTTGAGCAGAGAAGAGCTTCCCAGGCTATATCACGACTCATTCATCCGCAATAGCTTTAAACCCATAAGCAGAGGCCACTAAGCACCCATTTACCTCGCCCAGACAGAGTATATACGCCGCGCGGGCCCCCACCGCGGTTGCCCGCTCCTTGGAGGCTCCTAGGTTCCGCGCGCGACCCGAGCAACGGATCCACCTCACCAGTCCGCTCTCGACCCACCCAGCGAAAGCGCGAGCCCAAGCCCCCATTGGGCGCAAGCCAGGACTCCGGTGCTCCAAGCGCCGAACGCTGAACCGGCTCCCCCAAGGAGTCCCCAGGCTTTGACACCAGCGGCCGACTCCGCAGCCCATGGAACGCCCGTCAGTCCTGTTTCCCTTGGCACGAGCAGGCGTGCGCATAGGTGGTGCGCGGAGCATCGCCCCCACTCTGGCTTGGAGGCCTTAAGATCGGCTACGGTAGGGGCGGTCCCCTCTCGCTCCCAGCGCCCATCGGGCTTGGGCGCCAGCGCGCCAGCAACTCGCACTCTTGGTGAACCTGGGTTCTTCAAGCCCGCGTTCCTGACCTGCGCGCAGTCCGCTCACAAGGGCTGGGGTCGCCTCGCCTGCACTCTGCCGTCCCGCTGCCTGCGCCCCGCACTCGACATGACTCCCACGGTCCTCGCCTCCGTTCTTCTCTTGCTCGCCTTCGCCTTCTGGCTGGGGTTGTTTGTGGATTGCTTTCGCCATCGGGCGCAGTTGACTCCCATGCTTGGCTCGCAGCGCTTCGCGTTCGCGCTCTGGACGGTTCTGTTCCTGGCCTGCAATCCGATCCTGGCCGCGCTCTACGCGCTGTTCGGGCGCAGCGCTTGGTCGCGCGCTTGGAAGCCTTGGAATCGTCAAGGGCTTGTCCTGATCGTCGCGCTCTTTGGGATCGCCCTGCAGTTTGGAACCTTCGGCAGCCGCGGTCCTGCGATCGATGTGAAAGCGAACCCGCTGCCCGGCTTGTTTGGCATGGCCTATCAGGCCAACCAGATGGGGTCGAACCATTCCGTCAGCACCAGATCAGAATCCGGCACTTCGCGCGCTCCGAAAACGATCCGCGTGACGTACTCCGACGGTGAACTCTCCTGGCTGTGTGCCCGTCAAGTGGCGACCGATTTCGCCAACGAGTCGTGGACGGAATCCGTGGAGCTCTGGCCTCGCGAGCATTTGCCAGAGGAGGGCGCACTGGCCCCCGACTTGTATGTAGACATCGCCGGTATGCAGGAACGTCTGTGGCCAACACCCCTCGTCCAATCTTTCAAAGGACAGGTCCACGTTTCGGCTGCGAGCGTCCCCTTCCCGATGGGCGCCACGACCAGCACGGAAGGGCTGCCTCCCATGGGGCGCAAGGAATTCAAGGGCGAGTTCACCTACCAGTTCCGCCGCTTCGGTTTTGTGCTCGGGGCGGATGTTCTCGGCACACCCGCCCAATCCATCGCCGCCAGCATCAAGAAGAGCATTCTCGAGCCACTGGGCGAATTGGCCGTACCGGGCAAGCCATCGATTTCACTGCCTGGCAGCGCCATCCCAGGAATACCGCTCGAGTTGCCCAAAGCCCTGCTCGCCAAGGACATCGAGTTTCGAGGCTGGGAACACGGTCCCTTCATCCATAGCCGAGCGTACTACCGCTTCCACGATGAACGTCCCTTCGCCGAAGTGCTCGTAGAACTGAGCGAAGCTCTGGCAGCAGAAGGTTGGGGGCGGGCCGTTTCTAAATCCAGTGCACAGGACGAACGCTCACTCACTGTGCGCGACGGCGCGCGACACTTGAGGGTGGGCAAGTGGCCAGCACCGGAGTGGAGGGCCTCGACCAAGACGGTCAACGGCGAAGTGGTCGAGCTTCCCCCAGGGCCCACGTCCTCCGCGCCCTTCATGGTCACCTTGGAGTCACGCTTCAGCACAGAAGAATACGAGCAACTCGCCCGGCAGTACCTGCAAGAGCCGCTGAACGCCGAGGGGCTGGGAGCGATTCGCACCAAGCTCAAGTCCGAAGACTTGCTGCGGGAAGTGGACGAGCATCTCGAAGCGCTGCCCGAGCCTTCGAGCGGGCTTGGAACATGATCTGCCGGTCAGCGCGTCGCTTTGATCACGCCACGTGCCTTGCCCATCGGGGCTGGAAGTGGAAGCCACGCGTTGGGCGCAGTGATTCGAGAACGACAACCGCCCCTGGTAAGCGCCGATGACAGCCATGCACAACTCCCTCGTCCTCGCCGCCTTGTGGGCTCTTGCGCTAGCACTCCCTGGCGCCCAGGCCAACGCTGCTGAAAACCACGGGCTCATCCAGCCACAGGGACAGGTTCACCAGAAATCCCCGGAGACACCCGCAACGAAAGGCAGCAAGACCATCATCGTCGGCGAGTTTCAGTTGGCTTCCGATGCGCTCCGCTTGGAGGGCGCGCCGTCGGGGGTGGAGGACCTGCTCCTGAACCTGCGCTTGCAGTTCGAGTCGCGCTTGGTGGAAGCGGGCCGCTTTGTCGTGATGCCCCGTGAAGTCCTCATTCCTAAGGGCCAGGTCGAGAAGCAGCCTGGCGACATGCACCCCCGCCCGGAACCAGGTCTCCCCGCTCTGAAGCCGCCGATTGACTACCGCGTGACCTGCCGCATAGAACGTCTGTCCATACGCCGCAAGTCCGAAGTGGTCAAGCTGACCGGCTACGTCAGTCGCAGTCGCTCCGCGCAAGTCGCCATGAGCTTGACCCTCACCGACGGCGAGAGTGGCGCGATCCGATGGACGGTCCCCTACACCCAAACCTACGAATGGAGTCCCGAGGACTTGCGCGACGAGATCCCTGAGATCGCAGATGGAGCGCTGGGCCACGAACTCTTGCTAGAGGCCAGCGAAGTGCTTGCCAGAGAGTTGCTGCGCGAGGTCTTCCCCGCCGAAGTCGTGACAATTGACAGCGCGGGCGCCGGGGGCATCACCTTCTACTTGAACGCGGGGAGCGCCCTGTACTCGGTCGGCGATAAGTTCGAGTTGATCTTGCGCGGGAAGGCCCTGCTCGATCCGGACAGCGGGGAGCTGCTCGGGCACGTGGAGCAGGCGCTTGGAGTGCTGCGCATCGTGCGCCAGGACCACAAGGCCTCCCAGGCCCAGCTGATCGAACCGACGAAGGCCCAAGAAGAATGGATCGCGAGCGAGGCCTTCGATCGGAAGCGGCTCGAGTGTCGCCCGCTGCCGCGGGGCTAGAGGCCCGGCCGACAAGGGGCGGTTTCTCGATCGGGTTCCACGGATCGACTGGCAAGGCGCCGGGTTCCCCACATAGTTGAAGCTATATGGGGGTTCAGGCAACGCAGCCGGGCGGTTCGTGGGAGCCGAGCGAGGAATCGCCCCTTGTCGGCCGGGCCTCTAGGAGCGCGCGAGTCGATCTCTGCTGCGAGAACCGTTCCGCGTCGGTGCGCTTCGGCCGCGCTGAACGGTTCCGCGTATTCGCACGTAGATCCCTCCAATCCCTGAACGGGCCGCGCGTGGACACTTCCCCATAGAATTGTGCGGCGCGACCCCTGGGCCCTGCCCCGAGCGGAACCCTATACTTCGCCCATGCCCAAGCTGCGTGTCGGAAGTGTTCCCTATCTCGTCGGTCGCCCATTGGACCTCGGACTGGGGGACGAGCCCGACATCGAGCTCTCCCACGCGGTCCCCGCTGAACTGGTCAGGCGCTTGCGTGGCGGGGAACTGGACGTGGCCCTGGTGAGTTCGATCGAGCTCTTTCGTCAGCCTGACTATCGCTTCATCCCGGGCATCGCTGTCGCCGGCGCCGGGGAAGTGGACAGCGTGCAGCTCTTCCTGCGCAAGCCACTGCAAGAGGTGCGCCGGGTGGCTTTGGATCCTTCCAGCCGCACCGCTGCCTGCCTAGTGCAAGTCCTGCTCTCCCAAAAGGGCGACTCGCCCCCGGAGTTCATCGAAGTTGGCTTGGGCGAAGACCCGCGCCAAGCAGATGCGGATGGCTGGCTGCGTATCGGGGACCCCGCCCTGCGCGAAACCTACGCCGCAGACGCGCCACGAGTCTTCAACCCCTCGAAAGTCTGGGCCCAGCGCACGGGCTTGCCCTTCATTTTCGCCCCGTGGATCGTGGCCCCCGGAGTCCACATCGAACCGCACCTGGCCGCCTTTGCCCGGGCCCGTTCACGAGGAGCGAGCGCCATCGCCGAACTCGCCCAGCAGGGGGCAACCGAATGGTCCCTGCCCCTGGCGCGCTGCACGCGCTACCTCGCGGAGCAGTGCGATTACGAACCGGGCGCCTCGATGCAGGCCGCCCTGTACGCCTTCCGCGACGCCGCCGCGCCCCTCGGACTGTGCCGCGCCGACCTCAACCCACAGCCCATCGACTCCTTTCTCGCCCATCGCAGGTGAGTCGGTGCGCGCTCGCAAGCTCTTGAATGCAAGAGGCTTGCACTCGGAGGTTGCAATGGGGCGAGCGGCCCCATACATAAGGGGCAGCGCGCGCAAGTGTGCGCCGATCCGCCCGTTTCATCCTGATTATCAGCCTGCAAGGAGCCCCCACCTTGGCCCGAAGCAAAGGCGCAAGCGCCACCCCCACCCTCTTCCCTGGCGAAGCCGAAGACGAAGTGACCTCCAAGAAAAAAGCGAGTCCCAAGAAGTCTTCCTCCGATAGCGAGGGCTCCGCCCCGACCAAGCGGCGCTCCAACGCCAGCGAGATGGCCACCAAGCAGCGCGAGATCTCGGTCTCGGAGTTCTTCACGAAGAACCGCCACCTGCTCGGCTTCGACTCTCCCTTGAAGGCGCTCCTGACCACGGTCAAGGAAGCGGTCGACAACTCCCTGGACGCCTGCGAAGAAGCGGGCATTCTGCCGGTCATCCTGGTGGAGATCAGCCAAACCGGGGACAACGTCTACCGCTGCTGCGTGGAGGACAATGGCCCGGGCATCCTCGACACCCAAATCGGCAAGGTCTTCGGCAAGCTGCTGTACGGATCGAAGTTCCACAAGCTCAGCCAGACCCGCGGGCAGCAGGGCATCGGCATCTCCGCTGCGGGCATGTACGGGCAACTGACCACCGGCAAGCCCGTCTTGATTCGAAGTCGCACGGGCAAGCGCAAGGACGCCCACGAGTTCCTACTAACGATCGACACGGCGCGCAACAAGCCCGAGATTCACGAGTCAAGGGTCATCGAGTGGGAGAAGGACCACGGCACGCGCGTCGAGATCGAGATGGAAGCGCGCTACCAAAAGGGCATGCGCTCGGTGGACATGTACGTCAAGCAGACGGCCATCGCCAACCCGCACCTTTCGATCAGCTTCACCGATCCCCTGGGGGAAACGGTGGTCTACGAGAATTCCTCGAAGGAACTGCCCCCGGAAACCGTCGAGATCAAGCCCCACCCCCATGGGGTCGAGCTCGGACGTTTGATCGCCATGCTGAAAGAAACCCAGTGCCGCACGGTCTCGGGTTTCCTGCAGGAAGAGTTCTCGCGGGTCGGACCGACGGTCGCCAAGAAGATCATCCAGGAAGCGGGCAAGGGTCTCACCGACAAGTCCTACGCATCGCGCATCGCCCGCGAGGAAGCTTCGGCCCTACACAAAGCCATCAACAAAACGAAGATCTCGAACCCTTCGACGGACTGCATCGCTCCGATCGGCAGCGAGCTGATGTTGCAGGGCCTGCAGAAGGAACTCGAGGCGGACTTCTACGTGACCGCCACGCGGCCCGCGGCTGTCTATCGCGGCAACCCCTTCCAAATCGAAGTCGGCCTGGCCTACGGCAAACCCGGCGGCGTAGGCCTCGAGGTGACCGAGGAAGGCCGCATTCGAAAGAAGGACAAAGCCAAGATCGCCACCGAGGACTTGGTGGGTTCCATGGACGATCCCGTGCGCGTTTTGCGCTTTGCGAATCGCGTGCCCCTGCTGCACCTTGCTTCGGGCTGCGCCATCACCAAAGCGGTTCAGCAGACCAACTGGCGCGGGTACGGCCTGACGCAGCCGCGCGGAGCCCTGCCGATTGGGGCCATGGCCGTCATGGTTCACATCGCCAGCGTTTGGGTGCCATTCACTTCCGAATCCAAGGAGGCCATCGCGGCCTACGACGAGATCCTGAAAGAGATCCGCTTGGGGTTGCAAGAGTGCGGCCGCAAGTTGGGTTCCTACATCCGCAAGGGCAAGCGCCTCAAGCGCGAGTTTGAGAAGCGCAGCTACATCGAAAAGTACATCCCCCACATTGGCATCGCCCTGCAGGAGATCCTGGAGATCGATGACAAACAACGTGACGAAACCGTCGAGACCCTCGAAGACGTCCTTCACAAGAGCCGGAAATTCTAGGGCCCTTTGGCTCAACACCTGTAGCTCGACACCAGCACCATGGCAAAGAAGAAAAAAGTCGTCCGCAAGAAGAAGGTGGCTCGCAGCAAGGCAGCCAGCGACACCCTTGACCTGGCCCCCGAGGAAATCAAGGCCACCGGGACCAAAGGCAAGCGCGCCGCGGCCACGATGGGCCCCTTGGACCTAAAGACCATCAGCCTCATCGAGAAGACGGCCCTGCGGGTCAAGAACTCGATCGAGAAGCGCATCCTGCCGGAACTCAAGTTCCCGGTTCGTTCCTTGGCGAACGTCTCCTACGAAAAGAAGACCGGGTACTTCGAGTTGGGCAAGGGGCGCAAGTCCCGCGCGCTCTCGGTCAACACGGTCAAGGGCTTCGCCCAGACCCTGCGTTTAATGTCGATCTCGAAAGAGATGATCCTCAACAACGACTTCGCCACCAAACGAGAGGCCTACTACGTCTCCAAAAACTGGGGCGAATGCAAGTTCAACGAACAGACCGAGTCCGACTCGGCCATGGACGACATCGAAGCCTTGGCCAGCCTCGACGGGCTCTCCCGGGAGCAGTTGCGCTACTTCCCCGAGGAGCACGGCGGTTCTGTTGCCGGTAACTTGACCGTCATCGACCGCGATACAGAAACTGGCAAGCCGATCGAGATCGACTGCACGGCCTTCGGAACGGGTTCCTACTCGATCCCGCACTCGGTGGAGCACCTCAAGTTCAAGACCGACGCCAAGTTCATCATCGCCATCGAGACCGGCGGTATGTTCCAACGCCTGAACAACCACAAGTTCTGGAAGATCGGCAAGTGCATTCTGGTCGAGATGGGCGGCGTGCCGACCCGCGCGACGCGCCGCTTCATCCGGCGACTGGCAGACGACAAGAAGATCCCCGTGTATTGCTTTGTGGATTGCGACCCTTACGGCATTGCGAACATCTACCGCACCTTGAAGGTTGGTTCGGGCAACGCAGCGCACATCAACAAGTTCTTCTGCGTCCCGCAAGCCAAGTACTTGGGCGTCACGCCCCAGGACATCACCGACTTCAAGCTGCAGGACGCCACCCACGAATTGCAGAAGGTCGACATCAAGCGCGCCAAGGACGCCCTCAAGAACGATCCCTTCTTCAAGGCCCACAAGCCCTGGACACAAGCGATCAACCAACTGCTGAAGATGGGCGTGCGTGCCGAGCAGCAGGCCTTGGCCAAGTGGGGACTCAACTTCGTGATCGACGAGTACCTACCGCGCAAGCTGAAGGACAAGAAGAGCTTCCTGCCCTAGCGCTTCAGTCGCTCTCGTTATGAAGCTGTCCCGCGCCAGCGACGATCGATGGATCGTGGCTAGCGCGGGACAGCTTCAGTTCTGCTTGGGCTTGGTGCGGGGGCACCCCGAGGTGACCGGGCCCAAGACGCCGCGAGAGGACTCCGCCGGGAAACTCCGCTTGCTGTCCCGCCGTGCTGAATTGTCTCCAGCCGTCGCCAGCTACAGGCCGCCCCATTCGTTGCCTTGCTCGCCGCCGCTCCTATTTGGCCGCGCGCACCAGCTCCGCGCAACGGGCGAGGTCCAACTCGTTTTGCCACTGGCCGGCATGCTTTAGGTAGGAGCCAACGATCAAGCCCGCCGCCCACCTCGACAACTCGGGAACTTGCTCGGGCGTGACGCCACTGCCCACCATCACGGGTAGGCTTGTCGCCCTTGCGGTTTCCTCTAGATCCGCGAGGGAGGTGACCTCCCCCGTCGAAGCCCCGGTCACGATCAAGCCATCGGCTCCACAGAACTCGGCGGCCTTGGCCGTCTCCGCCAGGGAGAGGTCCTCGGTGATGGCGTGGGAGGAGTGCTTCTTTTTGATGTCCGCCAAGATCGCGATGCCCTGCGCTCCAATCTGCTTGCGGTAGCGCAGTAGGGAACCCGCGGATGCCTCTTCGAGCAAGCCTTCGTCCGCGACGCTCGAGAACACGAAGCCCTCGACTCGCACAAACTGGGCTCCGCTGCTGTGAGCCACGGCCAAGGCTTCGTGGTTCGCTCCGGCCAGCACCTGGACGCCCAAGGGCAAGTTCGGCGCCGCTGCGCGTACGGCGACGCAGGCCGCAGTCATGGCCGCCACTATCTCGGGCCCGACTTCCCGGCGCAGGTACGGCCGGTCCCCCATGTTCTCGACGATCAACCCGTCAAAGCCCAGTTCCGCTAGCTGCTGGGCCTCGCGCGCCGCTTGCGCCAACACGTCGTCGAGGGACTGCGTCTGAAAGGCGGTTCCCGGCAGAGCACCGAGATGGATCATGCCGATCAAGGAGCCCGGCTTGGGGAAGAGTTGTTGAATGGCCATCATGGGGCGCTTTGGTTCAAGAGTTGGAGAGCCAAGCAATGAGCCCCCGCCGAGGGGATCGGCGAGGGCTCATGGAAGAAGTGGCGAGGAGCATTCCCCCGCCAGTCTTAGAAGGTCCAGCCGATCGTCAAAGCGAGCAAGTGATCCTGGCGATCGAGGCCCGTGACCGGGGTGTTGTCGTAGGTCAGAACCCACTGCAACTGAGCGAACATCGTGTCGGTCAAGTTGGTCTTGACGCGCGTGTCCCAACGGGCGGTGACGTCGTCGGAGTCTTCGAGGCTCGGGAAGATCTCGCCGTCGTGGTTGAAGGCAAACCTCTTGCTGCCTTTGTACTCGGTGTTGTAGGCCAAACGAGCGGCCACGTACTCGGCGTCCGCAGTGTTCAAGGTGTAGTCTTCCTCGATGTAGGAAGCACCCACCTCGCCGGAGATGGCCCACTGCTTGTCGTCACGGAAATCGTGGCCGAGTCCGAGACCGTAGGTGGTGCGCAGGTCAAGGGCTGCGGTGAAGTCGTGCTCGCCAGAGGCGTTGCCGTAGGCGTAGGTCTTGGCGCTCATGAAGCGATCGTACTGTCCCTTGCCGAAGACCTTGCGCTGGGTGATGGAGCTCACGCCGTCGGTCTCGCTGCTTTGGTAGTTCCAGCTGAAGTTGAGGCTGACGGCTTCTTTCTTCGTCTTCCAACCTGCATCGGCGGTCACAGAAGCGGAGTCCGTTTCACTGTTGCCAGTGGTCTTGATGGCGCCCGCCGTGACGGAACCTTTCCAAGCGCCGGTGTTGACGGACTCTTCGGCGGGGACGTCCTGCAGCAGCAGGGAGGTCGGGGGCATCTCGGTGGCCGGGATTGCCAAAAGCAGGGGGAGGAATGCGCAGGGAATCATTTGAGTTGATCGGAGGGTTCAGAGTCTTTGTGACGGTGAAAGCAACTGGACTCCCGGCTCACGGGGCAGGTTGGGCTACAGGCAAGCGCTTGGAGCCGCTGGCGCAGGGGCGCCGTGGGCTGCAGGCAAGGGGGTCCTTTTGCTGGCCGAGAAGTCTAGTGTCCCCTGGGATGGGCGACCACCCCACTTCGGCGGTGATTGATCGACTCAGCCAAAACGCAACCCACAGCCGGGACACATGGGGGTTTCTGGCTTAAAAATCGTCATGCAGGCCGGGCAGGTGGTCTGTTCCGCATCAAAGTCCACCACCATCTCCGTGGCGGCGATCTCCTCGGGGCTCAGGTTCTTCTTCCAGGTGTCCTGCATCACTTCCATGCTGTCCGCCAAATCGACGCCCGCGACCGCGAGCTCCAAGGTGATGCCTCAGCCTGTGTTGCAGTTCTTGCCGTCCCCGGGCTGACGGATCACCGAGTTGATTCCGCGCTTGCGCAGGAGCCCCTCCAGCTCGCGCATGGACTCCAGCTTCCCGCTCACCAGAGCCACCATTTCTTGTTCAGTCATAAGAGCATGATGCGCAAGATGCGCGCTCCTGTGAAGGCGCCAGATCGCCTCGGTGGAGGTTTTTTCCTAACGTACCCTTTGCAGTGACGTAGAGTTCGCCGCCATCGTTTTCCCCAAGCAACTAGCTGCATGAGTTCCAAAGCCCCTCTCGACCTCGCCCCGCTCGCCATCCGCCTCGCCGCCCTCTGGGTTTTAGCGGGTGCGCTCTTCAAGCTGATCGCCGGCACCCCTGCGGACCTACCGCCCGTGCTGCACGAGCTGCCGATCGGAGTCGACTTGTTCTTCAAGCTCGCAATCGGGATCGAGTTGGTCCTGGTCTGCATGGCATTGCTGCGGCCCAAGCTCGCGTGGTTGCCACTGGTCGGACTGTTCCTGGTGTTCGACGCCATCCTCGCCATGAGCCTTGGGGAAGAGTCCTGCGGTTGCTTCGGCGCGAGCATCCCCATCCCGCCCGCCACCATGATGGGCATCGACACGCTGCTCCTGTTGGCCATCATCTTCTCACGGCCTTGGAACTCCGAGGCCAAGGGGATCGGTCCAGCGCCGCTCTTGCCCGTACTGGGTCTTGTGTTGCTCATCTTCCCCTACTTCTACGTTGGTGACAACACGATCAACCCCAAGGAGGACGGAAGTGGCCCCGAGCTTGATGGCAAACGCTACGTGATCCTGGATGTGGAAAGCTGGAAGGACCAGATGATCTACGAAACCGAGTTCGCAGCCCTCTTCCCCGCCGAGATTGAAACCTTGCCTACCGATGGTCTCTTCGTTTTCTGGCGTTGGGACTGTGATCACTGCGCGAAGCACTTTATCGATCTGGTCAACACGGATGACCGGTCCCAGCCCTTCGTCTTCGTGCGCCTCAAGAAGGACACCGACAACGACGAGAACAAGGCCGTCAGCGCCATGCCCACCGGCGGCCATGTCACCCACTTGGAACTCCCCGCGGGTCCCCAGTACGTGATTGAGACTCCCGCCGAGTTCGTGCTCGAGGGCGGCACCGTCGTGCGCGCGGAAGAAGGCGTCGGCAAGGACGAACACGAGGAGTAGAGCTCCAGACTCCTGCTCTAGCAAGGGCCCCGTTCCTCCTGAACTCAGGAGGAACGGGGCCCTTGCTGATTGGACGCCACTGGGGCGCCAAAGCGGCTTGCGCTACTTCTGCGACACCAGGTAACCGATCCAGCTCTCGCAGTTTTCGCCCTTGGGATCCGGCTCGAAGATGCCGTTGCCTTCTTCGGGATCGTCTTCGTCGTCCCCTTCGAAGTAACTCTCGCAACTCGAGAAGCCCGCTTCGAGCAAGAGGTCCTTGAGCTCGGCCATGCCCCACACGCGCCAGTGGTATTGGAACGCGTTGTTCAACTCCGTGCCGTCGCGGAACTTGAAGTGGATGTTGCAGAAGAACTCGGCCGTGCCCGGAAAGTACTCGTGTTGATCCCAGACGTAGGTGAAGCCGCCCTCGATCTTGCGCTCTTCCAACATCTCTTCGGTGGCTTCCGTGCCGCCGTACAAGTCGATCACGAAGATGCCGTCCTCGGCCAAGCTGTCTTGAGCGAGCTTGAAGTACTCCAACAACTCGGCCCGTTCCATGAACAACCAGTAGGAGAAGTTCTGCGCGATGCGCACGTCCGGCGCCTTGCGACCCGGTGCCCGGGCGTCCTCCAAGTACAAGTCGAGACGATCCTCGGCCTGCTTCTTGTGGACCTTCTTCATGTTGTGCTGCTTGCCCCACTCGAGCGGCTCCGGATCGAGGTCGTAGCCTTCAGCGGTCCGGTCCTCTCCACGGCAAACCCAATCGGCGCAGATCAAGGCGGTCCCGCAGAAGTCTTCACGCAGGTGCTTGGGCTTGCGTCCGTTCAAGGCCTCGTAGGTCTCCGTCAGGAACTCGACGTCCGTATCCGCGGACTGCACCGCCAGCTGATAGAGCTCGTACTTGTCCGCCGTGGCCGCCGTGTACCGGTGCTTGCTGACCGGCTTCTTGGGGGGCGTCCCCTTGGGGGTTTTCTTGGCGCTGGCCTTCTTCTTGGAAGTGCTGGCCTTGGCCGTTTTGGAGTCCTTGGTTTTGCTCACGGTGCGTCTGTGCTATCGGCCCATCGGGCGCGGGTTATCGGGGCAGGCCTGAGGCTAGACGGCCCACCGGACAAGTTCAATCAAGCGTCCCGCTCAAGTAATAAGTTCGTGTGGTCCAAGAATCCGCTGGACGACCAACTACCGAGGTCGTATTACCTAGGTAGTTGATCGACACAGCCCCCCACGGTCCCCGGCCAGGGACCCCCTCACCATGAGCACCCAACACACCCTCGGAGAACTTCAGCTCGCCATCATGCGGGTTCTCTGGCGACTGAAAACGGCGAGCGTCGCCGATGTCCACAGGGCCTTGCCCGAGCACAAGAGCCGCGCCCTCACGACCATCGCCACCATGCTCTCCAAGATGGAGAAAAAAGGCGTGGTCCTCCACAAGACGGAAGGACGCCAGTTCATCTACCACCCGACGGTGAGTGAGAGTGAAGTCAAGCGCTCCATGGTGGCGGAGCTCGCCCACCGTTTGTTCGAGGGAGACTTCACCGCCCTGGTCACGCACTTGATCGAGGAGAAGGAGATCGACGCCAAGGAACTCGAGCAACTCAAGAACAGCATCGCCAAGCGCGAGAAGGGGAGGAAATAGCGTGTTCGACAACTCATCACTGCAAGGACTCTTCGCCTGGATCCTGACCTACGCCGTGCACAGCACCGTGCTCTTGGCCATGGCTTGGTTCATCAACCGACAGCTCGGCAAGGAACGCTTGATCTGGCGCGAACGGATTTGGAAGACCGCCCTCTTGGGTGGAATCGTCAGCGCTAGCCTGCAAGCAGCCGTCAACCTGGCGCCGCTTTCCGGCCGTCTCGAGTGGACGCACCCGGTGCCCTTCTACATTCCGACGGCAGAGGCCGCGCAACTGCTGCCCGCAGCCGTGGCGGGTCCCATGGGGGAAATCGAATTCACCTGGGATCGCTTGTTGCTCGGAGTGTGGATGCTTGGGGGGCTGCTGGGTGTCGGGCTGTTCCTCTTCGCCTGGCGCCGCATCGCCGACCGCCTGGCCGGGCGCCTGCCCGTGCGTGACGGACATGCCAAACGCACTCTGCAAGCCCTCTCGAAGCGCGCTGGCCTGGCGCGTCCCCCGCGCCTCACGGTTTCCCAAGAGCTCAAGTCCCCCGCCACCGTGGGTGTCTTCTTTCCGCAGATCTGCGTGCCCTCGCGGGCCCTAGTGGAGCTCTCGGAAAAGCAGCAGGAAGCCCTTCTCGCCCACGAACTCAGCCACATCTTGCGCCGCGACTCCGCCTGGTTCTTCCTGTGCGGTTTGATCGAACGCACCTTCTTCTTTCAACCGCTCAACCGCGTCGCCCGCCGCGATCTGCAAGAACTGGCCGAGTTCCAGTGCGATGACTGGGCTGCGCGCCACACGGCAAACAGCTTGGACTTGGCGCGCTGCCTCACGGAAGTGGCGACCTGGGTGCTCGACGAACGCCCGGTTGTGGCGGTGGTCCACATGGCCTCCTCCAACTCGCGGCTCGCCGTTCGCATCGGACGTCTGCTCGATGAGGATCGCAAGCTCGCGAGTCCCACGCGCTCCAGAAAAGCCGTGCTGTTCCCCTTCGCCAGCCTCTTTATGGCCGCCGTTTGTTTGCCCGGGGCGAGTGCCGTCGGCGACCGCTCCGAACCACCCACGGTGGAGTCCCCTTGGACGAGCGGCGTCAACCACAAGCTGGAAATGAACAGCTATGCGACGTCCCCTGAAATCAGCACTCCCGCCGTCACCCAGCCCATCGGGCTCGAGGGGCATCTCGCGGTCCTCGACCGGGAACTCTCTGCCCTCTACGAAGAATGCGCGCTCTTGAAGCGCAAGTACGCGGGAGACCCCAATCCCCCTTTCGCGCTGTTCGACATCGATCTGCGCGTGCAACGGTTGCGTGAACGTCAAACGCGTTTGCAAGCCATCTTGCCGGCTCTTCTGAGTCAGCCTCTCACCACCACCTCAAGGAATCCGAAGCAGGAGGAATCCAAATGATCCGTCCCCTTGTCGCCCTAGGCATGAGCGTCACCACTTGGATGGCGGCAGCCATCATCAACCACGAACCCATCCAGGAGAGTGCCCTCACGAGCGCCAGTCCCGCGGTGATTCAGGAACTGTTGCAAAGCAGCGACGGGCAGGCTTCTTGCTCGGCGCAAGCGAAGTCCGAACGGTTGGCCGCAACCCAGTGCCAGGCGAGTGCAAAAACCTCTCGCCAGGCGCAGGTCGCTGAGCAGCAAGCCAGCACTTGTTCCCAGAAACGTTCGGATTCCTGCGCGGAACAGGCGGCCAAGGCTGTCGCAAGTGCGAAGGCAGAGGCCTCCAATCGGGCGCAACTCGCCACCTACTCTGGCTCGCAGTCCACAAGCCCAGCCAACACCGCCAAGACAGCCGCCAATCTTCAGGCCCAGTACGCCGGGGTACTGTTTGCCAACGCGGCTAAAAACGCTCAGGAACACGAGCTGCATGACGTGCACGGGCTGCACGGAGCGCACATAGCGCACGAGCTTCACGTTAGCGAAGAGCAAGAGCACCAGCGCGAGGCTCAAGATCGGCAGCGCGAAGCGCAGGAGCGTGATCGCGAACAGGTCGAGAGGAACGCAGAACGCGAGCAGCGTAACGCCCAGCGCCAACTCGAACAAAGGGAGCGCGAGATCGAGCAGGCGATCCGCCAACTGGAGCGCAAGCTCGAAGAAGCCGAACGCCAGATCGAGCACGAAGCCGAGAGTCTCGAGCGCAGTGTTGAAAACCGCGAACGCGAAATCGAACGCTTGATTGAGGCCCAAGAGCGCCAAATGGAAAAGGTCTCGCGCAAGTACGAAGGCAAAATCGACAAGCTCGTCGATCAGCTCGAGCCCCTCGGAGACAACGCGGAGCTGCGCCAGAAGATCGAACGAGAACTTCAAGCCATCGAACGCGCCATGCAAAAGCCCATGAAAGCACTTGAGGCAGAGATCGCCATGCTGGAGAGCCAGATGGAGCCCCTGGCCGATTCCTTGGAAGTCCATCTTTCCAAGCTCGAGCGGGACCTGGAGCCGGTGCAACGTGAGATCGAAGCCCAAGTCGAGCGCCTCGAAGCGCAACTGGAGGACATCCATGACGCCTGGGGAGATGATTGCGACGTGAACGATTGCGACATCGACGACGATGACTGTGACGTGAACGATTGCGACGAAGACGACAACGACTGTGACGTGCAGGACTGCGACGCGGCCGACCTGCAACAATTCCTCTTCCGTGTTGGGGACGCTGGCGACTTCATCACCATCGCACCCCATGCCAAAGGGAACTGGGGCGAGTTCTTCTCGAAGGACGGCCAGAACTTCCAGATCCACACCAACAGCTGGTTCGCTGGTGAACGGGCCGCGGCCCCGGAGACGGGACGCATCCACCAACTGGAGGCGCGCATCGCTCAGCTCGAAGCGCAGCTCGCCGTGGGAACACGGGCCAGCAACGGCTGTTGCTGTTGTTGCTCCGGCTGCGGCTCGAAGGGCAGTTCAACCGGTAGCGTCGGGCATTCGACCCCGGTCATTCGCCGGGCTCCGCTCGCGACTCTCTCGACACCGCGCGCCCGGCACACCACCACCACGCGTACTTTCACGGCTCCCAAGTTGATGGTGGCGCCTATCGCGCCCTTGCCAGCGACCCCGCCCTGCGCACCCACGCCGCAGGTGGATTGCCCCGCCGAGCCCAAGCCTTCCCAGGGCGTCGGTATGGGCATTCAAGCTCAGCAGACCGAAGCCTTGCAGGCAGAAGTCGCCGCCTTGGTGCAAGAGTTGGTCGGTGAAGTCAGAGATCTGCGCAACGTGGTCGGTGAACTCAACTCCGCGCCGGTCCGCACCACCACCGCGAACTGGAAACAGTAAGCGAAACGGAACGCAGCCCCTCCCCAATGACGCCCTGGCAGGCATCGATTCACAACTCCATCGTGAACGGTGAAACCGTCCTTGTGGGGGGGCACCTCCTCCGCCTTCAACGCCGACCCCGCGCGTCCTGGCGAACTGCCGACGACGCCCGTAGCACCGGCAACCGACACTCTGAATCGCGCGCGAGACCCGGCCACGTGCGCCGCCTCTAAGCGCTGCCCTTCCGCTCTGCGCACTCGCGCAGTCCATCCGCCGTCCCACCGGCAACAGAACCGCCCGCGGATGACTTTCCTTCCTCTTTCAGGCCCAAGGTGTGTCCCATGCTTGCCCTCACATTGATCTCGCTCCTGACGGGGCCCCTGCCCAACGCTCCGTTCATCAGCCCCAGAATGCTTCCTGGCAGTGCACTCGGCACTCCACTGAACCCTGTCACGCGGCGCAGCGACAGCGCGGACGAAGCGGCGGAATACATCGCTGGCCTGTACGAGGGCGAGCTGTTCGAGATGGTGGTCAAGGAAGCGCAGTCCTTCCTCTCCGAACATGCCAAGCACCAAGCACGCCCATTGGTGCGTTACCGCTTGGCCTCCGCACTCTTTGAGCTCGAACGCTCGAAGGAAGCCATCCCGCACTATCAGCGACTCGCCGGGCAAGCGGGTTTCGAGTACCGCGCCGAGGCCCAACTGCGCCTCGGTCAGTGCGAGCTGTTGAATGAGCGGCCCCGGGAAGCGCGCGAGGTCCTGCGCGCCGCCCTGGCCTCGGACCAAGACTACCTCAAACCGAGCGCGGCCTTTTTCCTGGGTGAAGCCGAGTTCCGTTTGAAGAACTACCCCCAAGCGCGCGAACAATACGAAGCGAGTTTGAGTGGGGAAGCTGCCGCCTCCTATCACGCCCACGCACGCCGCGGCTTGGCATGGTCGTACTTCCTCGAGAACAACTGGTCAGCCAGCCAAAAGCACTCGAGCCGCTTCCTGTCGGATCACGGGGACCACGAACTGGCCGCGGAAGTTCGCTTCCTGCTCGGGGACGCCGCCTTTCAAGCAGAGAACTACGACGCCGCGGAAAACGCATGGTCCCCCATCGAGCAAGGCGCATGGCTCGATGGCGCTTTGCGCGGTCGAGCTTGGATCCGCTCCAAACGTGGGGACAACCGCGCTGCCGCCATTTTCTTTGCACGCTTGTTGGAAGCCAATGGTCGCGGACGCTTCGCACAAGAAGCTGCCTTGCAGTGCGGAGTGCACCTGTTGCGTGCGGGCAACAAGGCGGACGCTCTGCGCGTGTTGCAACTACCAGCTGTTGGGCAGAGCGCTGAAGCCACCTACTGGCAGGCCCGGGCCTTGCGTGAGAACGAGCAGTCCACGGCGGCCTTGGCCCTGATCGATAAGCACAAGACGAATGCGGACCCGGACTGGAGCACGCGTCTTCAAACCCTACGGGCCGACATCCTGTTCGACTTGGGTCGTTTGGAGGAGGCCGCTCAAAGCTATCAGGAAGATGGCTCCGAGTATGGCCTGCACGCTGGCGCGACGGCCTCACTCAACGGCGGCCAGCCAGAACACGCCCTGCAACTGGCCAACCAGTTCCTGGAGCAGTTTCCGAAGAGCACGTACTTGCGTTCCACTCAACTGGTGAGGGCCGAGGCCTACTTCGCCTTGCAGGACTACAGCAGAGCCCTGGCGGACTTGAGCGAGCTGGCGAAGGCCCGGGACTTGAGCTCCACCCAATCGAGCAATGTGCTCAGCCGCCTCGCTTGGTGCCAGTACTTGTTGGGCGATGTGCAAACCTCGGCCCGTAGCTTCGCCCGTGTTCCGGCGGACTGTGCTGAGGCCCAAGAGGCCAAGTACATGGTTGGACGCGCCCACTCCGAAGCCGGTGATGTGGCCTCGGCCATCGAGAACTGGCAGAGCTTCCTCGATCGCTACCCGAACTCTGAGCGGCGTCCTGAAGTGCAACTGAGCCTCTCGCGCTTGACCGGCGACCCGGACCTCCTGCGCCAACTCTTGCGTGAGGCCCCGGGGCATGAGGTCGCTGCCGAAGCCCTGCTGGAACTCGCTGGGCACGCCGCCCAAATGGGTCAGGCTCAGCAAGCGATCAAGCTTTACCGCGAGTACCTGCAGCGCTTCCCCCGGAGTCCGCTGGCGGATCACGGGCGCTATTCCCTTTGTTGGGAGCTGCGCGCAGCCGGTGAGTTGCAGCAGGCCGAGCAGGAACTGCAACCGTTGCTAGCCTCGAAGGCCGACGTCGAACTGCAACGGGCGGCCCTCGAGTTGGGCATTTGGTTGGCCACGGAACAACAGAACCCGCAGTCGGCCCAGTCTCTCTGGAATCGGTTCTTCCCGGGTTGCAAGGACGAAGACAAGCTGCTCGAACTCGGACGTTTGGTGGCCCAATCCTGGACCCAAGCTCAAGACCCGAAGCGCAGTCAAACGCAGCTGGCTGCCTTGGCCAAGCTACTGAAAACTCCGAGTCGTTCCTTGGACCTCTTGCTTGACCGCGCTTGGTTGGAGCTGGACAACGGGACCCCGCAGACCAGCGCGCCCTTGGTCCAACAAGCGATCCAACTGGCCCCACGGGATCCACGAGTCCTCGAACTCTGTTTCTTTGCGGCGGAGCAACGCTACGCAGCCAAGGACTTCGGACCGGCCGCGGGGCTGTACACCCTCGCTCTCGATCCAGCAAATGCGGGGCTGCTGGACAAGGCTCTCTACAAGCTCGGGTTCACGTTCTTGGCACTTGAACAACCCGAGCAAGCGGCCCAGAGTTTTGAGCGCTTGGTGGCGGAGCATGGAACCAGTGAACTGCATTCAGAGAGCCTCTACCTTGCCGGGGAAGCGCGTTTCCGCCTGGGCCAGATGGCCGCGGCCTACGAGTTGTTGGTCCAGTTCCAAAAGAACGTGCGGCGGCACGCGGCGCGCCCCAAGGCCCTGCATCGCCTAGGCCTCGTCGCCAACAGCCTGGGAGAGTTCAAGACCGCCAACGAAGCCCTGACGGAATTGCTCACCAGTGCTCCCGAGTTTGCTCAAGGGGCCGAAGCCCGCTACCAACAAGGCATCGCCTTGCTCGGCTTGCAACGCATCCGTGCGGCGCGCGCCTCCTTCCGGGCGCTGCTGGAAGAGACGCAAAACTCCGACACGGACGGGCTCTTCACAGCCCGCGCGCGCATCGAACTGGGCCGGCTGGATTTGGACTCCAAGGACTACGAGAACGCCCTCTCGCACTTCCTCAAGGTCTCCTTGCTGTTTGCGGATGGCGAAGAAGTGCGCGAGGCCAAGTGGCTCTCCGCAAGAGTCTTGGAAGCCCAAGGAGAAACACGCTTGGCCGTGAAGAACTACCGGGAGCTAGAGGCTTCCGCTCCAGCGTCTACCCAAGGGCAAGCCGCCTCCAAGCGCTTGCAGGAGTTGGGCGACTAGCCCGTGGCCGCTCGACTCGTCCTCCCGCCATCCATCGACCTTGACCCCACTCCACTTTCAGATGTCGACACTTCAAGAAACCCAAAACGCTTTGCAAGGCGCGGCGCCCAACGCTTCCATCGACCTGGCTTCCCTGCTCGACATGTTGTTGGACGGCGGGCCGCTCATGATTCCCATCGGCGTCTGTTCGGTGGTGGCCTTGGCCTACGTGGTCGAACGCTGGGTTCGGCTCAGCCCGGTCACTCTCGGCAACACGCGCCTGGCGAAGAACCTCACCAAGGAGGTTCAAGAGTCCGGTGCGGCGGCGGGGGTGCTGCTTTGCAACAAGACGCGCAAGCCCTTGTTGCGCATCCTCGGGGCTGGTCTCGGCCGATCGAGCGCTAGTCACGAGGAGTCGGAGAAGGCCGCTGAGGACGCGGGCAAGCGCGAGATCGGCAGGCTCGCCAGCGGTCTGCGGCCGCTTGTGGTGGTCGCCACCATCGCTCCGCTCTTGGGCCTTTTGGGCACGGTTTGGGGCATGATCGAGGCCTTTGCCAACATCGCCTCGAAGGACGGTCTCGGGCGGCCGGAGCTGCTCGCTGGTGGCATCTCCCAAGCCCTTGTGACCACCGCTGCTGGCTTGGCCGTGGCCATTCCGACCCAGGCCTTCTACTACTACTTCCGCGGACGCATCGACCGCTTCGCGCGCTTGGCCGAAGACACGCAGCTGCGCATCGGTGAGATCCTGTTCAACGGGGAGCGCGCCCTATGAACATGCAACCGGATCAGCACGACGGGGAGTTGACCCTCAACTTGACTCCCATGCTGGACGTGATCTTTCAGCTACTGATCTTCTTCATGGTCGCCACGACCTTCCAGAAGGACGAGCGCGAGATCAACGTGGAGTTGCCCCAGGCGACGACCGGTAGCGAACTCTCCACCGAGAACGACGAGATCATCATTCACGTGCGTCGGGATGGGTCCTTGGTCTTGCGCGGGGAAGAAGTGAATTCGGAAGAGTTGGCCCGACAACTCGCCGCCAGCGCTGAACGCAACCCGCAGACCCCGGTGATGATTCGCGGGGATCGGCTCGTGCACCACGAAGACGTGGTCGGCGTGATGGACGCCTGTGGGCTCGCTGGTCTGACTTCACTTTCTCTCGGAACCATGGAAACCCCCTGAGATGAACGCCTCCGCTCCCTTTGAACATCTGGGCAAGAACATCGTCGTGGTCTTGTCCCTCTTGGCCGCGGGCTTCTTTGCCGCTTGGCTGCGCTTTTCCCCGCACTTGGGGAGCACCGGAGAGTTCACGGATGGGGTGCGGCAATACGACGGGGCGGCCCAGGAACCGATTCGCTATGCGGTCTGGCAAGCAGCCGAACGCTTGGCCGGTGCACTCATCGATGGCGAGGGCGAGCACCGCCCAGCGCTCTCCGCGGATGGACGTTGGCTGGTCTTCGTCAGCGGCGAACGGGGCACGAACTCGGAGCTTTGGATCTCAGAACTGGTCAACGGTGCAGCCCAGGAGCCACGGGCCGTGTTCGAATTGAACTCGTCCTTTGATGAGTTGTCGCCGGCCTTCAGCGCGGGCGAGTTGTACTTCGCTAGCAATCGACCAGGCCAAGGGGGCTTCGACTTGTGGCGCGCGAGCCTGAACTCCATGGGCGAGTTTTCCGCTCCCCAACCCTTGGACAACTCGATCAACACGGGCCGCGATGAAATCGATCCAGCGCCGCTTCCGGAGGGGGCGGGACTCGCATTCTCTTCCAACCGCAACATGTCCGGTCGCAGCGGTCATGATTTCTATCTGGCGCTTCCGCGTCCCCCTGGCGAGCAGGCGGTGGCTGTGGAGCGCGGGCTCGAAGCGCAGCAAGGGCTCGACGGCGAGCGGGGCGCCAAGTCCGAGCGCCAAGCCCCGGGCGCCTACCTGGTCGAGCCCTTGGACGCGCTCAATTCTTGGCAGGACGACCGCGAGCTGTGCTTCACGAAAGACGGGCGGCGGGCCTTCTTCGCCTCGAATCGCGACTCCTCAAAATCGCCGACAGAACCCGACTACGACCTGTATGCGAGCCTTAAGGACCACGGCACCTGGCTCACTCCGCAGGCCATTCAAGGGCTCAACACGGCCGCCCATGAACGCGGACCGGCCCCCAACCACAACGGCTTGGAACTCATCTTCGAACGACAAGGGAGCCGAGGCGAAGGGCGTACGCCGCTCGCCGCGGATCTCTTCCAAGCCTCTACCCTAGAGATTTTCCAACGCCCGGGGCCGCGGGTCGGTTGGTTGGACCTCCTGATTTTGATCGCCCTCTTGGTGCTCGCCCTGTTGGCCGTGCTCGCCAAGCGTTGGGATGCGATCGAGGTGCTCTACAAGTGCTTCCTGGTCTCGCTCATCGTGCACGGCGCCCTGCTGTATTGGTTCCGGGACATTCACCCGGAGTCCGAGCTGCAGGAGATTCCCAAGAGCTCCCCCGCCTACCAGGTGAAGTTGATTCCATCGAACAGTGCCCAGGCCGCCAGCGCGGAACGTGGTGGTGCTTTGGAACTCGAACGACAAGCGACAGCCAAACCGGCGGCGTCCAACCCACAGCGGCTCGCAGGGCCCGCCAAGGACGCGAACGCCGCGAGTGCGCCCTCGCCATCGAGGCTGGCGCGAGCGGCCTCCCCACAGGTGGCGAGCGCTGCCCAAGAGGTGCACTGGGAGCGATCCGAGAACGCCGCAAGTCAAAGCGCAGAGCCCCTGGCCGACGCCCCGCGCGTGCAGCGCAAAGCCCTGGATCGCCGGGCAGAACCCGCCACCCAAACAGCCCAGGCGCTGCAAGCCGTCGCCCAGCACGCGAACCAAGCCAACTCCTCCGAGGCCCATGCGCCGGCCAGGCACGCAGTTCAAATCCAGCAAACAACCAGCGCAGCGCCAACCAGCAAGCGCTTGGCCAAGGAGGGTCCGCGTCCCGTGATCGACCGGGATCCAGTGGCCAGCACAACCATCGAGCCGCGCGACGTCCAGCTCGACTCGATCGCGACCCTGGACGACTTGCGCGCGCCCGCGTCCGAGTCCCCAAACGCAGCCTCCAAACGCAGCCTGAGCCAGACGTCGGCGGGGGAAGCCCTGCCGGCTGCCAGTGACATGCAACTCCCGGGCCGACGCTCGAGCCCATCCGACGCGGACGACCTGCAGCGCTTGGCGGTTCCCACAGGTCTGGCCAGTTCGCAACACGTTCAACCGGGAACCCTGGTCATGGAAGCGCAGGTCGCAGCCCGCGAAACGGCCCTGGATTTGCCCACGGCGACGCTGACCTTTGACGCGCAGCCCGCTGCCCTGGGCAGCTTGCCGGACGTGCCTATGGCCATGGCTGACTCGCCGGCAACGCCCAGGCGTCGGCGCGCCTTGACCTCCTCCCAAGATGACCCCCAGGCCGGGGCTGGTCCAAGCCCTGCGCGCTTCGGCAAACGTCGACAAACGACGGAACGCGCGGCACCCTCCAAGCACACCCTGCTCGCCGCGGCCAGTCCCGCTGCGCCCATCGCGCCCACGCCGACTCCCGCTCGGGTGGCCCCCGATCAGCCGCTCGCGCCGACTCCCCTGCCGGAGCCCGCGGTCGCGCGCTTCGAGCACACGCCCTACCGTTCACGCTTCGGCCCGGCCAAGGCACGCGCCTTGCAGGAACACGGGGGCAGCATCGAGACCGAAGCAGCGGTGGCCGCAGGGCTCGCCTATCTTGCGAGCATGCAAGGCCGCGACGGTTCCTGGGGACCCGCTTCCGCCCGCAGTGAAAAGTACGGGGAAGTGCGGGTGGGCAAGACCGGTCTGTGCCTCTTGGCCTTCCTGGGCGCCGGTCACACGGCGGACTCGGGAACGGAACATTCGCGAGTTTCCAGCCGCGCGATTGAGTTCTTGCTCAGCACGCAAGGCCGGCGCACGGGACACTTTGGCGCCACGAGCTCCTACGGCCATGGCATCGCCACCTACGCCTTGGCGGAGTGCTACGCGTTGACCAAGGCCGCCGAACTCGAAGCCCCTTTGCGTCGCGCTGTGAAAGAGATCTTGCGCCATCAACACGATGATCGGCGGGACGAGCGGCGCTTTGGCGGTTGGGGCTACTACGGCGATCAGTTGCAGCGACAAGACAATTGGCCGCGGGCTTCGATCACCGCTTGGCAAGTGATGGCCCTGGAGTCAGCGCGACTGGCCGGCTTGCAGGTTCCTGATGTTGCTTTCGCCGACGCCAAGACGTTCCTGCTCGGTTGCCTCGATCAGCGCCGCGGAGCCTTCCGCTACAGCCACGATCCAAGTCGCTTGAACGGCGCCTACGCCATCTTGCCCGGTTCCACCCCTGCTTCCCTGTTTGCACTCTCTTTGTTGGAAGCGGACTTGGAAACGCCCCACTTCGAACGAGCTTGGCAGTTCCTTGCAGAGCGTGCGCCCGAGGACTACTCCTACGCCGGGGACGACGCGTTCGTCTACGAGGCCCACGGCAACCTGTACTTCTGGTACTACGCCAGCTTGGCCTCGATGCGGCGTGGCGGAAGCACTTGGAAGCGCTGGAACGCGAACTTGCAGGAGACGCTTTTGCCTTCCCAACGGGCCGACGGATCCTGGAAACCCATCTCGACCTACGCGCGCAACTATGCGGGCGACAACTCGAAAGACGCGAGCTACTCGACGGCCATGAACGTCTTGTCCTTGGAGGTGTACTACCGCTACTTCACGCCGCTCTTGAAAGTCAGTCAGGGTCCCGGGTCCTCTGTATCGGGCACAAATCGATAGTTGCGACGCGCGGGGCACGAGTTCGGGAGCCGGCGCAATCCCGCCTCCGCAGGGCAGCTTCAACACGCACGGATGGGCTCTGTCTAGCTTGCGCTTGCGCAGCTCTGCCTGCTTCGTGCCTGCGCGGCCTTGTCTGCACAATGGCAGCAGGCTCCTAGCGCGGTTGCGGCATGCCGCCGGGCAACCACTCCGGGTCGATCGTTCCGTCCGCCACCAGGCGCACCGCTTGCAAGCCCGCAATCGCGCAAGACTGCATGTGCTCGAAATCGATCAGCTCGATCTCGTCGGTGACTCGGTGATAGTCGCTGTGCAAGTTGAAGGTCGAGAAGGTTTGACCCACGATGCCTCGGTAGCAGAACTCGATGTTGTCCGAGCGCGTGAAGAAGTCCTGGCTGGGGTAAGGATCCGCGACGATCATGAACTCGTTGGCTAGGAAGGCCTCCATCAAGTTGGTGCGCTCGGCGCCGCTCAACCACAGGCGCCCGGGTCCACCGGCTTTGGGGTCAGGGCGGCCGACCATTTCGAAGTTGAGGTTGGCGACGGTGCGCTCGAGGGGCGTGCTAGGATGCTCCAGGTAGTACTTGGTGCCGATGATTCCGATCTCTTCTGCCGTGGCGATCAGGAACAGCACCTCCCGCTCTTGGGGCCCTTCCGCAGCGAGGACGCGCGCAATCTCCAAGATCGTGCTGACCCCCGAAGCGTCATCGTCGGCTCCGTTGTTGATCAAGTCCGGAGCTTCGCCATTCGGGCCGGGCCGCCCTTCGCCCTTGACCATTCCGATGTGGTCGAAGTGCGCCGAAACGACGACCGCTTGCTTGGCGAGCTCCGGTCGCGCTCCGTCCTGCTTGCTCGGCAGGCGACCGATGACGTTGTGGGAGAGCACGGCCTTGATCTCGAAGTGCGTGTTGACCTCGATCGAGTCGACCAAGCCGCTCACAATTTTCGTGCGGACCTCCGGACTGAGCTCCAACCAAAGGGGCTGGCTCACAACCCCGGAACTCTTCAAGGCGATGCGCCCGCTGCGGGGGATTTGATCGGTCGGTTCACCCTCTCGGTTCATGAAGGTCACGATCCCGGCCAGACCCTCAGCTCCGGGATGGCCTTGCTCTTTCAACCAGCGGACGACCTTTCCACGGCGCGAGTCGGGGAAGCACAAAAGCGTGCTCGGGGACAAGCCCTCCGGAAGATCGCTGTCCTCCCCCAAGAGCAGCAGATCGAATTTTCCGCCCGGCGCGGGCCGGTAGACGCGGAAGTCCACAGCGTAGGTCAGTGCGCTCCTTTGCCCCCCATCCTCAACCAAGCTCATCTCGGGCTGGGCGGCGTAGACGGGTTCCTCGAACTCCACCGCCTGCAGGAAGGTCCCATCATCCCCCGCAGGTTCCAGGCCGGCGGCCTTGAGCTGCTCCGCCAGATAAGCGGCGGCCAGGGCCAACCCGGGGGAGCCCAGCCCGCGGCCTTCGAGTTCGTCGCTCGCCAGGAACTCCACATGGGCGCGCAGGGCCTTGGCGCTGATCGCTTGCGCGCCGGAGGGTCGCGGCGCGGCCGGGGAGCCCGCGCGCTCCGACTGCGCGCTCTCGCGGATCGAGCTCTCAAACAGGAGGCTCTCAAACAGGGGGCTCTCATACAAAGGGATGCTCGGCTGGGAACCGAGCATCGAGGAAACAAACAGGATTGTTGCGTTGAAGGGGATCTGCATGGGGTCAGCTTACCCCAAGAGCCTCCGGGGCTCGCCCCTCTGAAGCTTCACTTGCAGCGGATTCCGGCACGGCCTGGAACTCCCTACAAAACGCCAACACACCCGACCGGGAGTGTTGTGGTTGATTAGGCGACGAGGTCGCGCAAGGTTTGCAGCAAGCGCTCGTTGGCCTTGGGATCGCCCACATGGATGCGCACTGCCCCCTGCAAATTGCGAGGGACGCTCATGACACCCGGCTCCATTCGACGGTTCACTCGACGCGCGAGTTCAGCAGGTGCTTCCACCTGCAAAAGGATCCAGTCTCCGATGGAGGGCATGGGCTGGATGCCGGGGATCGACGCTAGGCGGGATGCGAACCGATCTTTTTCGTGACCTAAACTCATGGTGAGGTACCCTGCTATGTTGTTGTCCGAAGGACTCCGGGGTCGCTGGGCGCGGCCCGGAACGATGTGAAGCCTCGTTGTCATCCCCGAAGGGAGGATCTCTCTGAGGTGGACCCCGTTGCTCGTCCTCCCCTTGGACCTGGGAGAATCGAGAGATGGGGGGCCGCCATCCTTGGAGCACACACTATCTAGTGTTGTGAGCAGGCTCAAAGACAAGATGAAGTGTTTCCTGGAAAGTCCCGAACGTGGGAATTCGCATTTCGAGCTAGGCCCTTGATCACAAAGTGTCCACGGAGACACTGGGCGGAACATGAACAGCGCCTCCCCCACCCCCGCTCCACAAAGGCTCACCGTGTGCGTCCCGGCGTCCACCTCCAACCTCGGGCCCGGCTTTGATCAGCTGGGACTCGCCTTGGATTTGCCCCTCGTAGTTCAGCTCGAGGGCCCGATCGAAGGGGGCCAACACGAGCTTTGTTTGGAGGGTGCCGAGGCGTCCACTTGGCCCACGGAAGGCAACCGATTGCTGCGCGCTTTCGACGAGGTTTGGCGTGTCGCCAGGCCCGCGGATGCAGCCCCCCCCCGCTTTCAATTCCGCGTGCGTTCCGAGATCCCCCTATGCCGCGGCCTGGGTTCAAGCGGCGCCGCAACGGCGGCTGGGTTGTTCCTTGCGGCGGAGGTTCTGGGTCACGAGAGTTGCGGGGGTGAGCGTCCGAGTCCTGAGCAGCTCCAACGCATCGGCGTGGAGATAGAAGGTCACCCGGACAACGTAATCGCATCCCTGCATGGCGGATGCACCCTGGGCGTTCTTTTGGAAGACGGTAGTTTGCGCGTGGTTCAACCGCCTGTGCACGGGAGCTTGTTGTTCCCGGTGGCTTGGCCCAGCACTCCGCTCTCGACGGAACTCGCGCGCGCCGCGATGCCCGCGAGTCTGTGCTTGGAGGACGTGGTTTGGAACACCAGGCGACTCGCGTTGTTGCTGGAAGGCCTGCGCACGGCGGATCCGGACTTGTTGCTGCATGGGGTCGATGATCGTCTGCACACGCCCTATCGCTTGCCCTTGATCGACGGCGCCAAGGAAGCGCTGGAAGCCGCTCGCGAAGCCGGTGCGTTTTGCGCCGCCATCAGCGGAAGCGGTAGCGCCTTGGTCGCCGCCCATGACGACGTCGAAGTCGCGCAAGCCATCGCGCAAGCCATGCAGGACGTGCTCGCCACCCGACACCCGAAGGCGCAGAGTCGCCTGTTGCGCGTGGACTTCATGGGCGCGCGCCTACGCGAATAGGCGCGCGAACCTGCTGCAGAACGTTGGTTGCTTCAAGCAGCCGCTGGGTCGAACGCTGCGGGCTTTGAGAGTTGCGGGATTTGAGCCATAGCGCAAGAAACCACGCTCTTTGGTCCGCGCTCCCTACGAGGACGCCGCGCGCCGAGCTCGTGGGCAGCCGAAGCCACCGGCGGCAAAAGCCAGTGGCCGTCCCAAGCGCCGCCCGGTCAGGGGACGCGACCCCCTTACACTCCCTTCGCTTCTTTCGACTCGTCGTAGGTGCGCAACAGCTTGTCGACAATCGGAAGCGCATCCGCCGCACAGGAAGCATCCAAGACGCTGGGCAAGGCCTTCGACAACTCCACCAAGTCAGCGCATCCCACGATACGACTGACCTCCCCCACCATCACCGGGGACACGCAGAAGTCGCGCAGTCCCGAGGCCAGGAGCAGGGGCAACACCGCAGGTTGCATGGCCGCGGCCCCGAAGACCCGCACGGGACAAAGCGCTTCGCCGGCGGCGGTCACCACGTCCTTGATCACGCGAAACACCACCGGATGGGGCAACTTGAAGGTCTCCGCCAACTCGTGGTTCTCCCGGTCACTGGCGAGCAAGTACTGCACCAGTCCGTCGTAGCCGAGGACGATGAAGTCCACTTCCGCGATCAAAGCCGCTGCGCCGAGGGCTGCTGCGGGGGTTTCGATGATCGCGCCGATCTCTACGTCGGGCGAAAGCAGGTGGCCCGTGCGCTGCAATTGGGAGCGAACGTCGAAGAGCGCTTCCTTGACCCCGCGCAACTCCGCGGCGTCCGTCACGAAGGGCACGGCGATGCGCACGCTGGTGCCTTGCACTGCGGCGCGCAGGATGGCCTCCAGTTGCCGGCGCAAGACGTTGCCCCGGTTGAGCAAAGCGCGCACGCCCATCAGCCCCAGGGCGGGGTTCTGCTCTCGACCAGCGTGCAAGTAGCCAATGCCAAAGTTCGAGTTCAGGTCGAGCAAGCGGAAGGTCACCGGCGCGTCCCCTGCCGATTCGAGAACGGCGGAGTAGTGCGCGACCAGTGCATCCAAGGAAGGCTGCTGTTTGTCGACCAGGTAGAGCAGCTCCGTGCGATACAAACCGATGCCGGTGAGGCCCGCGCAGCGCGCTTGGTCCACCTCTGGCAAGTTTCCACAAGCGGCTTCCACCCGAACATTCGTGCCGTCCGCCGTCTTGAAGGCGTCGTCGCCGATGCGCGGCAAGAGACAATGTCCAACTCCAACGCTGTTGTTGCGTGCGATCAGGAATTGGTCGCGCACGACTTCGTCCGGGTGCACGCGCAAGACGCCTTCCGTGGCGTCCAGGATCACGAAGTCTCCTTCGCCTACGCGCTCGCGCAGACCCTCCAAACCAGTGACGGTCGGGATGCCCATGGAGCGCGCCAGGATCGCTGCGTGACTCGAAAGTCCGCCCTCTTCCGTGGCGATGCCAAGCACTTCACGTCCGTCGAGTTGGAACATGTCCACGATCGACAACTCGCGCGCCACCAGGATGAAGTCCCGCGGTTCCTCTTCCGCATCTGCTTCCTTGGCCGTTTCTTCCTCTGGTTCCAAGTTGCGCAGCACGCGAATGCCCACGTCGCGCAGGTCGATGGCCCGTTCGCGCAGGAGCTCGTTCTCCACCAGGCGAAAGATGCGATCGAAGTCAGAGATCACCTTGGCGATCGCTGCCTGCAAACACATCTGTTCGTTGAGGATCAGGTTCTCCACATCCGACAGGAAAACCGTGTCCCGCAGGTAGGCGATGTGCGTGTCGAGAATCAGGATGTGTTCCGCCGGCACCCGGCCGCGCAGCTGGTCCTTGAGGGTCACGAGCTGACTCTTCGACGCGTTCAGAGAAGCGTGAAAGCGATTCAGCTCGCGCTCGATGCCGTCCGTGGGCACACGACGCATGTCCGCCCGGGACAGTTCATGGTCCTTGCGGTGCACGACCCCCAGGGCGAGCCCAGGTGTGATCGGCGTGCCCCGCAGCTCGAAGCCTTGGGGGGCGCTCTTGGGGGCGGTTTCGGTGGGTTCGGGAGTACTTGAAAGTTCAGTCATGGTGGCGCAAGGGGGGCCCGCGTATCCTCTTCTGGAACGGGCGGAGCCTATCCTAGCCTGCGCGCCCTCTCCAACCAACAGCACCGGCCCCCCAAGCCGCCCCTTCTCCATGCGATCCGCCACCCCACTGCGCCTCGGCGCCCTCCTGGCCCTCCTCAGCCTCGCGCCCGCCCTGGGCGCAATGCCCGTTTCCAAGGCCAGTGCGGGGTCCATGCCCCTCGTCACGAAGGGCGCGCTCGCGATTCCTTGCGCGGCCGCGCGCCAAACCCCCTCGGAGCTCTTCGAGGTGGTCAAGATCGTGGACGGGGACACGATTCACATCCTGCGCAACGGTGAGAAGGAGAAACTGCGCCTGCTTTCCGTGGACACCGAGGAGAAGCTCACCCCGGGCCAACGCAACTCCGGCTCCAAGCCCCAAACCGTCTATGGAGAAGACACGCGCCTGTGGACCATCGATTACTTCGAGCAGTTCCGCGACGAGCAAGGTCTCTTGCAGGTGGGCCTGAGCTTTCCCAAGGACAAGCAGGCGCGGGACGTGTACGGGCGTCTGCTTTGTCATGTGCTCGCGAAGGATGGCACCGACTTCAACCTGCTGCTGGTGCAGCTCGGCAAGAGCCCCTACTTCAACAAGTACGGCAACAGCTTGATTTGCCACGAGGCCTTCGTCGCTGCCCAGGCCCAAGCGCGTCGCAACTTGCTCGGGATCTGGAACCCGCGAGTCAACCAACCCGCCGACGGGGACAGCCCCTCGGCCGTGCGCCCTTACGATCAGCTCTTGCCTTGGTGGCAAGTGCGCGCGGACGCCATCGATTCCTTCCGCGCTCTGGCCGCCAAAGAGCCGATGTCCGTGATCGCTGCGGATGACGCCGACGGCCTAGCTGGCGCCCTTGAATCCAAAAAGGAAGTGCGCCTGTTCGGCAGCCCCGACCGTTTCTTTGAGGAAAAGGACGGCAGCCGCACGGTGCTCTTCCGCGCCGAGGACAAGTCGCGCGCCCTGCGCGTTTCCATCGCGAAGGACGACCTCGCGAGCTTTGAGGCCTTCGATTTGGAAGGACTGCGTTCCGAGTTCCGCCAAAACTACGCGTACGTTCGCGGCACTCTCACTCAAGGCCCGCGCGGCTTCCGCATCGACAACTCCAAGGTCAGTCAGTGGTCGCGCGCGGGCGCGGAACCGGGGCAGTAGCCATCCGGGGGCGAAGGCCGTCTCATCCACGTTGACACAGAGAGACGAGCTGCTCGGTCCGCGCGGAACCGGAATCTGGGTGCTGGGAAAACCCTTTAGGCCCCCCATGAGTTCCGGCCTGCGCCCCGCGCAATCCTGGTACTCTCCCTCGAAGCCCTTGCTCGCCCCAAGTCACAAGGTCCCCAACAAATCCAGGCATGGGTCAGGATTTGCCCCACGCCTCGCTCCAATGGCCATCTGCGGCCCGAGCTCGACAGACCCTCGCATGCCTTCCCTATCCACTCCCACAGTCCTTACCGTTCTCCTTGCCTGCGCTTCCTTGACTGCATGTGGAGACCCCAGCGGCAGTGTGCAGGGCACACCTCAGCTGGACATCACCCTTGATCTCCTGAAAGACCGCTCGGCCTACGCGCAGCTCAACAAGGCAGGCGTCGAGGCCCTCGCACTCCAAGCTCAAACAAAGTGGCCCGCTGAGCTCGACAACTTCGAACTCAGAAGTGTTGAGAAGTTCAGCGCAGGAGGCGAGTCCCATTGGCTCTCGATCTGGTCCCATCACAAAACTGAGCTGGAATTCGTGCTGGTGCCCGGCGGCCGTTTTCAGATGGGGTCACCCAGTGAGGAGTGGAGTCGGAAGGGCATTGAACAGCAGAATTGGGTGGAGTTGGACCCCTTCCTCGTTTCGCGCACCGAATGCACCCAAGCGGCGTGGTCGGCAGTTGCAGCCAGCGCGCAATTGAACACTTCCCCCTCCAAGTTCCACGGTTCGAGCGACTTGCCCGTGGAAACAGTCTCCCCCGAAGAGGCGGACCGTTGGTGCCAGGCTGCGGGCTTGAGCTTGCCGACGGAAGCTCAATGGGAGTATGCATGCCGCGCCGGAACAACGACTACCTGGTCCATGTCCGGGGACAAATCCGACCTGTCGGGATGCGCGAACCTCGGGAGCTTGGAGTCCCCTCAGGAACGAATCGACTTGGGCCTGTTCGAGTCCTGGTCCGATGGCTACGGACACCTGACTTCCAAGGTCGGTACGTTCAAGCCAAATGCGTTCGGCCTCTTTGACGTCCATGGAAACGTGTCCGAGTGGGTCAGAGATGGACTCTCGGACTACCTGGAGCAGCCAACAGACCGCCTCGGGCTGCGCCCCGGCCAGCCCGCTAACCGCGTGTACCGCGGGGGCAATTTCGGCAGCAACGCCAACGGCGCGCGGTCGGCCTTCCGTTGGAGATCCGACCCCGATGACAGCTCCGAGTACATGGGCTTGCGCCCCTCCCTGGATCTCCCCCTCTAGCCTGCGCCGGCTACGCTGCGCCAGGCTCGGCGCTGGTGTGGAGCGCAGCTTCCACACGCCCTCTCCTACGCGCATCTTGCCGAACAGACCACGTGCGGCTTCTCCGAGATCGGGCTTGGGCTCGTGCGTCGCTAGCTCCCGAGATGGGTGCCCCCTGAAAGGACAGCAATCCGGAGGCGGGGACTCGGACCTTCCCCCCACTCGATTGAGCCCATCGAAGGCGAAAACCGAGAGGGCGTGTTGGGCACATTGGCGGGCTCGCCTGGCTCACCAGGCGGCCCCTGGGCGTGCGGCAATGCCCCGCCAACAGGCTCTCAAGATACCCCAAACCGGGTTAAATCCGCCCCTCGGCCCCTGGGAGGCCCCCTGTCACCGAATTGTCCCCGACTCGACGTTTTTTCTTGTCAAGAGTGCCTTTGCGGGGGGACGAAAAGCCATGCGTACCAGAAATTGGAGAACGACTCTCATCCCGCACCCCACACTCCCCGTGACTGAAACACCTACCCTCTTTGGCCTCGCCATTACCGAGTCCCTCATGTCTGCCGTGCTCAAGGGCACCATGGAGGGCGTCGAAATGGCGGCCATCGTCCCGACCCCCGTGGGGGCTTCTTCCCTCGCGCAGAGTCGCAGGGAGATTTCGGTGATGGTGGGTCTCGTCGGCGACAGCAACGGAACGCTCACGGTCAACATGAGCAAGCGCGCCATGCTCTACATCTCCGGCAAGATGCTTTTCGAAGAGCAAGAGGAGATCACCGAGGACAACGTGGATGCCATTTGCGAGATCGGCAACATGGTCGCTGGTTGCGTGAAGGAAGCTTTGAACGGCTCTGAATTCGGCGTCGAGAATCTCTCGGTGCCCTCCATGATTTTCGGAGCGAGCTATGACGTGCACTGCACCCGTGGCATCGACACTTGCACGGTCGAGTTCTCTATCAACGAACTGCCGATCGCCTTCGCCGACGACAAGATCTTCACCGTGACGATCTCTCTCATGCGTCGCGTCGCCAAGTAGTCCCGACCGTTGCGCCGCGCAGCTCAGGTTGCAGGGCGTCGCAAACTAGACACCCGGGGAACCGGCGGCCCTCCACGGACCGCACGCGATCCCACTCAGGCTCCCCGAGTTTGGCTAGCGAGATGGCCAGCTTCGGGGAGCACAATTTTGTCCATGGCCAAGCGCAGGGCCTTGGGAGAACCAGGCATGGCGAGCACCACCTTGCCGTTCAGCAAACCACCGATAGCGCGGCTCAATATCGTCGCGGGGCCAATCTCCTCGTAGGAGAGGGCGCGGAAGAGTTCGCCAAAACCTGGGATCTCGCTGTCGAGCACGTGCTTCAAAGTCTCGTAGGTCGCGTCCCGGGGAGCCAGTCCCGTTCCGCCAGTGGTGAGCACCAGGTCCACATCCTTGGCCGCCACCGCTTGGCGCACGGCCGCCTCGATCTCGGCAGGTTCGTCCGTGCGCAGGAGCCGCAAGGTCACTCGGTGGCCAGCCGCTTCCAGGCACTCCACCAGGTAGCTGCCGCCGCGATCCTCCTTGAGTTGGCGAGTGTCGCTCAGGGTGACGACGGCAAATCGGACCGAGTTGGAGGATTCCTTCTTGTGTGATTCGAGGCTCATCGGTTGGGTGACCGGCCAGGCCGGCAGGCGCGGAGAGGGAGCGGAGCGCTCCAGAGTCAGAGAAAAGATGATTGCGCGGGGCGGATCTCCTACGCTCTCAACATGGGATTCGAATTGCTAGGGGGTCGTCGCGGGAAATCGGCAGGAGCGCGGAGCCTGCCCGTGGGGCGCGCGAAGGCGCTTGGCGCAGCTGCCGGATGGTTCGCGTGCTTGTTCATGCTAGCGCTTTGCTTCGCAGCTCCCCAAGCCGAGGCCCAAACCAAGCCGGCCGTCTCTCCCCCGGAAAACGTCGTCGAGTACGAACTCGAGAATGGTTGGCGCTTCTTGCTCTACCCGCGCCCCGGGGCCCCCACCCTGTCCTTCGAGACCTACGTTTCTGTCGGCTCTGCGGATGATCCGATCGGCATGAGCGGCATGGCCAACTTGGTCAAGAACCTGCTCTTCAAAGGCACCCAACGCATCGGCTCCAAGGACTGGGAGCTCGAATCCGAGGCCCTCGGCAAGCTCGGGGAATGTCATCGAACCTGGCAGGACGCCCTGGCGGCTGGCTCGGCTCAAGAAATCTCCGCGGCCAAACAGCTCTTCGAAAGCGCGCGCTCCAAGGCGGCAGAGTTCGTGCAGCCGGAGGAATTCAGCAGCATTCTCGAAGCCGCAGGAGGAAGCGGAACCTTGAATGCCTTCCTCACCCAGAACAGCACACGCTTCGTGGTTTCTTTGCCCTCCAACCAAGCGGAGCTTTGGTGTTGGATGGAGTCCGAACGCTTTCGCAATCCTGTCTTCCGCGAGTTTTTCGTGGAGCGCGCCGCCTTGCACGAAGAGTTGAGTCGGCAAACAGCGGACGACTCGACCGGCGCCTTGGCCCGTGCTTTGCGTGCAGCCGCCTACGGGAAGCATCCCTTGGGCCGTCCTTCCGCGGGCATCGGCGAGGAGATCGCCTTGCTCGAACCTGCCAGGGCCATGGCCTTCTTTCGGGAGCACTACGATCCCAAGCGCATGGTCACGACGATCGTCGGCAACGTCAATCCCGACACGTTGCTCTCCCTCTTGAAGCGCTACTTTGGAAGGCTCCCTGCCCGAGCGGACTCCGCTTCGGGGTTGCCCACGCTTGCGCCCCAACAGGCCGAGCAGCGCGTCGAGATCGAATCGGAAGGTGGGCCAGAAGTGTGGATCGCCTGGCATGTTCCAGCCCTCGCTCACCCGGACTCCCCCGCCATTGAAATCGCTGTGCGCATCCTGGGCTTCGCGCGCTCATCGCGCTTGGAGAAACGACTGAGGCGCACGTCTTCCTTGGCTTCGCAACTGGAAGTCCTGCCCGTCTGGGAAGGGGACCGCCGACCGAGCTTGGCCTTGATCCGCTGCACCCCAACCCTCGGCACGAGCACGCAGGAGTTGGAGGAAGCGATCTACCAGGAGATAAAGCGACTGACGGAAGAAGGTCCCACCAAGGAAGAGTTGAGCGGCGTCAAGCGCGTGGCGACGGCCGACCACTACCGATCCCTGCGCGTCAACTCCGCTCTGGCAGCGGGACTCGGGTCGTCCTTGGCCAAAACTGGATCGTGGCGTCACTTCTTTGAGCGTGAGCAACGGCTGAGCGCTGTGCAAGGCCGGGAAGTGCAGCGCGTGCTGGCCAAGTGGTTCCTCAAGAAACATCGAACAGTGGCGACCCTGGTGGCACCGATCCTGAAGCAAGAGATCCCGGCAGCGCCGCAAAGCGAGAGCACCGAAAATGCCAAGGAGAAGGACCAATGAAGGCCATCGCCGCGACTCTCTGTGCTCTGGCCTTGTTGCAAGGGGGCCCCAGCATCGTCGACCATCCTCGGCAATTGCGCACACCGCCGTTGCGACCGTTTGTGCCTCCGGAACTCACACGCTTGAAGTTGGAGAGCGGCGCGCAGTTGCTCGTGATCGAGAACAAGGAGCTGCCCTTGGTGGACGGGGTCCTGATCTTCCGCGGCGGCGTGGCCCAGGAATCTCGCGCGCAAGCGGGGCTGACGGAGCTCTTGGCGGAGGTCCTGCGCGAAGGCGGTAGCGAACGCACCTCCGGCTTGGACCTCGACGATTGGCTCGACACCCACGCAGCATCCATCGATGTGCGCAGCGAGCCGGACTCCCTGCGCATCGAGTTCTCCTGCGTCAAGGATGACTTAGGAACGGTGCTTGTTTTCATCGGCGAGTTGCTGCTCTTGCCCGCCTACCCCGCGGAAGAATTGGAGTTCAGCCGCACGCGCATGCTCTCCCGTTTGGCCCGGGCCGCCCAAGATCCGGCCCTGTTGGCGGATCGCTCCCTCGCCCAAATCACAGCCGGCACGGGTGGCGCAAACGCTCATCAACCGACCGAGGAATCCGTGCGCAGCATCGAGCGCGCGGACCTCTTGCTGCATCACCGGCGCCTCTTGGGCACGGACCGCTTGCTGGTGGGTGCGACGGGGGCGGTCAATCCGAGTTCGCTTGCAGCGCGCTTCGATTCCTTGCTCAGCACAGTTCCCAACGTGGGTCCCCTGCCCAGCCCTAGCACAAAGGTATTCCGAGTTCCCGGGCGGCGCACCATCTACGTGCTCGACCGTCCCGGCATGGAGCGCTGTGAAATTCGCCTGGCTGCACCTGGAACCAGGCGTTTGGATTCGGACTACGTGCCGCTCTCCCTTTGGTCCTACGCCAACGGCTATGGCGGGACCTCCAATCGATTGATGGTTCGCTTGCGCTCCGAACTCGGTCTAGCCTTCGAAGGCTCCCTGTATTTCCAACCGGAATGGGATCGTTCGGGCCGCTTGTTCGGGGCCTGCAGTGCGCGAGTCGACAAGGTTGGGCAGGTGCTTTCCACTTGCATCGAGTTGCTGCAGGCGGCCCGTGACCCACTGCCCGCGCCAGAACTAGAAGCCGTGCGCCAGCGCATGTTGAATGCCGAGGTCTTTCAGATCGACAGTGCCCAAGAAGTTTTGGAGCGCGCCCTCAAGCTCGAGTTCCACGGGTACCCCAGCGAGTTTTGGACCCGGCGCGATGCACGTCTGCGTCAATTGAGCGCGGAGCAGGTGGCTCTCGCGGTCAAGCGTCACTTGGACCCCTCGCGCCTGGTTGTGGTAGTGGTCGGTCCCGCGGAGAAGTTGGCGGAAGCGCTGGCCCCCTTGGGCACGCTGGTGCGGCTCTAGCCTGCACTCTTCATGAAGAGTGCAGGCTAAGGGCTAGATCGCGTCGACCAAATCGCGCAAACGGCGCACGCGCTCCACATCCACGGGGCGCGTCACGTCCCCCTCTTTTTTGAACCAAGTGCCGACGATGGCGCCGTCCGCGGACTCGAGCAAACGTTGCGCGTTGGCATCCGTCAGCCCCGAACCAATCAAGATCGGCCGCTTGCCCACGTGACGCCGCACGTGACTCAAGATCTCCCCGGAGGGCGAACGTCCGGTGCCCGCGCCTGTGATGATGATGGCGTCGGCGAGTCCCCGTTGGAACGCATCCCCCGCCGCTTCCGCCGCGGTCTCCGAGCCCAAGGGGCTCGCGTGTTTCACGTGCACATCCGCCAAGACCGCCACTCCCGGGCAGAGCCTTGCGCGCTCGCGAATCGTCCAAGCGGCGCGCCCTTCGAGGATGCCCTGGTCGGTCACCGCCGCACTGGTGTGCACGTTGACACGCAGGAAGCTCGCACCGGTGGCGGCGCACAAGCCCAGCGCCGCGGGTGCGTCATTGCGCAACACGTTCACGCCCACGGGCAAGGAGCCGCAGGCCTCTGTCACACGCCCCAAGGCCAAGGCCATGGAAGCGATGGTCTCCGCGGGAACATGATCCGGATAGAAGGGCGTGTCGCCAAAGTTCTCCACGATGACCGCATCGCAACCGCCCGAGCGCAGGGCGTCCGCGTCGAACTGCGCAGCGCTCAACACGGCCTCCATGCTGCCGCCGTAAAGCGGCGCACCGGGCAAGGGCAGAAGGTGCACGACGCCCACTAGAATCGGACGCCGGGCCAGTTGGGGCTCAGTCTCGAATAGATGTTTCACGGCGGGAGGATACGAGAAGCCTTCGGGCGGGGCTAGCCCGGGCTCCAGCTCAGGCGTCTAGAGCTTGGAAAGCTTCGATCAAGCCCGCTTCATCCCCGTCGAGCAAAGTGCGCGGGTCCACGATCAGCGCGTCCCCTTGCACCCGCCCGAAAACGCTCGGCTCCCCCATGCGCAGTTCCCTGGCGAGGGCATCGGGTTTGAACCTAGAACTCGTGACGCGCAGGACCCACGTATCGAGGAACACGTCGGGAGCGGAACCGCTGCCCGGTTGCGAACGGTCCGCGGCCACTTCCACTTGGAAAGTAGGCAACTCGCTCAGGCTGGCGGCCAAACGCTTGGCCGTCTCGTGCAATTCATCCGCGCTGCGTCGCAGCATCTGGCGCGTCGGGATCTCGTCCCCACGACCGTCGAGGATCAACTGCAAGGTTCCTTCGAGTCCCGCCAGGGCCGTCTTGTCCAAACGCACCGCGCGGTAGATCGGGTTCTTGCGCATGGCTTCGATGGCTTTGTGCTTGCCCACGATCAGACCCGCTTGGGGGCCGCCGAACAACTTGTCGCCTGAGAAGCTGACCGCATCGAGCCCGCTCTTGACCGCAGCCTGCACCACCGTCTCGTCACCGAACTGTCCGAGGGGCGTCAGGCCTTCCATTTCAAACAGCCCCGAGCCCAAGTCGAAGATCGCGGGCACGCCCGTTTCGAGGCCCAGCTCGGCCAGTTCCTCCATGGCGACTTCTTCCGTGAAGCCGATGACCTTGAAGTTACTCGTGTGCACCTTGAGCAAGAGCCCCGTGTCGTCACCGATCGCTTGGCGGTAGTCGTCGATGCGTGTGCGGTTCGTGGTGCCCACTTCCACCAACTTTACGCCGGCCCGTGTCATCACATCCGGCACCCGGAAGGATCCGCCGATCTCCACCAACTCGCCACGGCTGACGATGGCTTCGCCACCCTGGCCGAAGGTTTGCAAGTACAGCAACACGGCAGCGGCGTTGTTGTTGACGGCGATGGCCGCTTCGCAGCCGGTCAAGCGGCACAGCAGGCTCGAAAGATGATCGTCGCGCCGGTTGCGCTTGCCGCTAATCCGGTCGACTTCGAGCACGCAGAAGCTCGAGGCAGCCATCGCCATTCGTTGAGCCACCTCCGCATGCACAGGCGCGCGTCCCAGGCCCGTGTTGAGCACCACGCCGGAGACATTGATCACGCGCCGAATGCCGCGCTTGGAGTCCGCCTCAAAGAGAGCTTCGACCCGCGCGGCCAGCTCGCCCGCGTTCAGGCGCTCCTTCAAATCCGTGACGCTCAACTCGCCCGCGGCAATCTCGCGCCGCAAGCCTTCCAAGGCGCGGCGCACGAGAGCGGTGACCTCCGTGCGCCCGGTCCGACCGGCGATGCCAGCCACGCGTTTAAAACGTAGGACTTCGTCCACCCCGGGTAGTTGGCGAAAGGCCGCTTCCAATGCTGTTCGATCCACTCTCATGCTCCCATTTTCCACTGCGAACCCACCCCCAGGCAAGGGGTTGCGGCGGCTTCCTGCGCGCCGGGGTTGGAATTGACCGTTTGAGTGGCGGGCCACGATCCCTTGTTCGGCAGAATGCTGGGATGCCAACCACCACAAAGCCCCGCCGCGAGTGGGAAATCCGCACGCCCGAGGCCGCAGACGTCAGCCGCTTGTCCCGCGATCGCGGCCTCCCCGAGATCATCAGCCGCATGCTCGTGGCCCGCGGCATCACGGACGCCAAGCAGGCGGACAAGCACCTGCAACCCAACTTGATGGCCTTGCACGACCCGGCGCTCCTGCCCGGAATGCAAGCGGCTACGCGCCGTTTGGTGGAGGCCGTGCGCCAGGGCGAAACGATTTTGATTCACGGGGACTACGACGTGGACGGGGTCACGGGCACCTCCTTGCTCGTGCGTCTCTTCGAAAAACTCGGAGCCAAGGTCGACTGGCACATTCCCAATCGCTTCACCGACGGCTACGCCTTTGGCGATCACTCCGTGGCCAAGGCTCAATCGATCGGCGCCAAAGTGGTGGTCAGCGTGGACAACGGAACGTCGTCCTTGGAGACCATCACCAAGCTCTTGGACCTCGGCATCGAGACCATCGTCACCGATCACCACGAGCCGCCCCTGGGGGACCTGCCCCCCGCCACGGCGATCGTCAATCCCAAACTGCACGACGCCGAATACCCCTTCCGCGAGTTGTGCGGTGGCGCGGTGGCCTTCAAGTTGGCCTGGGGCATTTGTCAGGAGATCTCCGGCGGCGGCAAGGTGCGCGATGACCTGCGCGACTTCCTGATCGACGCCATGGCCTACGTGGCCATCGCCACCGTTTGTGATGTGGTGCCCCTGGTGGACGAGAACCGCATCCTGACTCACTTCGGTCTGCGGGCCTTGAGCTCCACCGAGCACCCGGGCATGGCCGCCCTGCTCAAGGTGGCGGGCATCTCCGGACGGCAGTTGTGCGGAGAAGACGTGGGCTTTCAAATCGGCCCGCGCTTGAACGCCTCCGGACGCTTGGGAAGTGCGGAGACCGCGGTCGCGCTTTTGATGTGCGGCGACCCGGAACGCGCCAAGGTCTTGGCCGACGAGCTCAACGAGATGAACGTCCGTCGCAAGGCCATCGAACAGGAGCTCTTGGTGGAAGCCCTCGCGGAAGCGGAGAAGTATGTGGACGCGGAACGCTATCCCGTGATGCTCGTGGCCGGCCAAGGTTGGCACACGGGGGTGATCGGCATCGTGGCCGCGCGCCTGGTGGATCGCTATCAACGGCCCGCCATCGTGATCGGCCTGGACGGCGAGATGGGCCGCGGCAGCGCGCGCTCGGTGCCCGGTGTCTCGGTCCTCGATCTGATGCACGCCGGCAAGGACTACATGCCCAAGTACGGGGGCCACGCGGCCGCCGCTGGCATGGACGTGGCCGCCAAGGACATCGAAGCCCTGCGCGAAAGCATCAACGCCAAGGCCCGCATCGAGCTGGCGGACGGTTTGCCGCAAATCCCGATCACGATCGACGGGGAGCTGCCCTTTGCTGAAATGAACGACGATTTGATGCGCCACGTGGACCGCCTGGAACCCTACGGCGAACTCAACGAGGCGCCGATCTTCCTGTCGCGCAACCTGCGTCTCGCTTCCCCTCCGCGCGTGGTGGGCGCCGACCGCACGCACATGATCCTGCAGTTCCGTCGCGATGACCACGTGATGAAAGCCATGGCCTTCAAGATGGCCAACCGCGAGTCCGAGCTGACCATGGGCACGCCCATCGACTTGGTTTACACGCCGCGCTGGAACACCTTCCGCGGCGAGACCAACTTGGAAGTGATCGTGCACGACTTCCGCATGGGTGAGTAGGGCGGCGCGCACCCGAATCGCGATGCATGCCCGAGGGCTGGCAAGGACTACGGGCTTACCGGCCGTCAATCCAGCCTGCACGGCCATGAGATAGGTTTTCCCTTTTGGCCGAAGGGTGTGCATGATTGGCCGAAGGGTGTGCGTGGCCGCCCGATCGAGGGGACGTCTCTCCCGGTTCGGCCTTGACGGCTCAGCTCCTTGTGCCCTGTTGAGGCCCCGCGCACAATTGAGCGCATGTCCAATGAGATACCAGTGCGCCCCGCAGGGCGAATCGATGTCGACCGAACCTGTGACGAATGCCAGGCCACCTGGAACTACTCCGTTGAGGTCGATGGGCAGCTCAAGCAGGACTGGGCTGAGCTTGACTCGCTCGACGAAAGAGATCGCGGGCGCAAGCGCCACCAACTGCTCTTCGAGAGGAGTTTCTTCTCGGGAATACTCTGCCCCGCCTGCGAGAGCTTAGGATCCCCCGCCGGACAAGAGCTGTTCCCAGATGGCTACCTGAATGGACTGCGGAAGGCGGCGGGCTATGAGGGCAAGATCTCCTTGTACGTGCTACTCGGTACAATTCCACTGTTTGCTCTGGCCATCGCGGCCCTGCCGTTGGGTTGGTACGACGGCGCGAATCGTGATGGCGTCGTGATCCTGCTCATCATCCTGGGCTTTGCCGCGGCGTTCTCGGTTTTCGCCGCGCTCACGGCTTATCGTGTTGTCGCGCTGCGCGACGCACTGACGCCGGAGCAAACAAGCGAGCCCCAAGCGAAGGCCTGGCTTGCCCGGGCTTCAAAGCTCTGCACGGACCATGCGGGAACCGATCCTCGCATCGAGCATTCAGGAACTGGATCGGTGCCCATTGGGTCGTGGCGGAAGTTTGAAAACACTCCGTTTATCTGGAAGTCAAGAGCAGAGGACGTCGCGCAACCCGGCACGAAAAGTGCGCTCTTTGCAGCCTTCATTTGGACCATCCCGATCCTCTGGATGGGAGCCATCTTAGGGGCGCTGCTTGGGGCCTACTCGCTAGATGCCTTGGGGTTCTTTGGGGACCAGCCCCTGGGCAAGTGGAACCGCCACGCCTGGGTGCTCCCCGGTTTCTTCATGGCTGACGCGTGCTTCATTTGGGGGTTGATTGCGACAGAAAAGCTCGTGCGCAAAGAGAAGCGTCCGCTTGCGCTCGGATTGTTGACCCTGCTGTTGATCGCGAGTATCGGAGTTGGTTTTGTCACCCACGCCTCTGAGATTCGGCACTTGCCCAGGGAGATGCTCGCTAAGGGAGAGTCACTCCAGTCCGAGTTGTCTAAGCGTCAGCTGAGCGCCCTAGAACTCGTTGCTCTCGAGATGTTGGCGGGTGCCGGAGACCCAACATTGAAGGCGCTGGTCCAGGACGAGCTGGCTGCCCGTGGCGGTTCGATGCAGTTCCAAGCGAGCGCTGAGCACCCTCTCCCTCCATCGGGGCCTGATGGCTCCGTGCAGTTAGTGCCCGAGGCAGCCTATGGCGGCCAAATCACTGGCGAATTGGAGACCGAAGTCCGGCTGCTGAGTGGAAGCTTTTCGTTCGCCGATGGAGCCCTGGCTGTCGATGATGGCGCTGAAGTGACCCTGAACGAAACCAAGTATCGCTATCGGGCGGGCCATTGGGGTCAGGTGGTTGCTGCCGGAGGGTTCGACTTGATCATCCCGGGCGATTGGCTGGTGCACTCCAGCATGGAGGCCGAATCCGCTAGGCGTGACGTCGAGGCCGGTGCACGGGAAATGCTCGCCGAGTTCGCCGGTACGAGCGAGCAGGCCGAGTTTGGTATCGAGGACTTCATTTCAGTCCGCATTGGAAATGAGGACGGGGTGCTCGTCCTCTACAACATACGCATGCCGGATCAGGTGGACTACCACATCACCATGGCAGTTGAGCAAGAACGCAAGCTCGCTTGGGGCCGCGAACAGGGAATCGTGAGGCGCGTTCTAGACCAGCGCAATGTGAAGCTCAATGGTCGCGAGGGCTTGGTCGTCTCTCTCGAAATGAAAGGTTCGGCTAGGCTCGCCAACATCTACCTCTGGAGCCCACTCGATCCCGGAGTAGTGAACAATCTGATGATCGCCCTGGAGCCCGGCCATTCCGCCAAGAGCAGGGAACAGGTGGAAGAACTGCTAGAGCAGGTGACCGGCGAGTGAACGCTCAGTGACGAGCCTGAGTCTGAAAACTGCGCTGGTAGTCAGCAGGGTCGCAGCGGAGCGACGGACAATCGCTATGGCTACCAACCGTAATCGCTCGGTTTGTACTTCACGTGCTCGCTGGGGTAGGCCTCCAGCAGGGCTTCCGCGCGGGCGGTGATGGTGTCGATGCTTTGGAAGAGATCGTCGGGATGGAACTCCACGATCTCGTTCGGAATCACGCCGATGCCTTCGATACCGCGGCCCCCGTTGAAGCTCGAACGGTTGCTACCGACGGAGACGTACAGGGTGAACTTGCCTGAGGGCAAGGGGATGTTGGTCTTTTGGGAGGACATGCCCGCGGTGGGACTCTCGCCGATCATGTAGGCGCGGCCGTCTTCTTTGAACATGCCCGAGGTGGTCTCGCCAGCGCTGACCGTGGTGCCATCGACGATCACGATCAGGGGACCGCCGTAGGGGTGGTCGCCGGTGGAAGCGAGGGGATCGCGGGCCATGCGCGGCATGCTCATGCCCTTGGGGACGAAGCGGCCTTCTAGGTCGTCGTGATCGCACCCCCCGCCGGAGTTGCCGCGGAAGTCGAGGATCATGCCCTTGACGTCTTGCAGTGCATCGAGGGCCTTGTCGAGGCCGCTCATCAGGTCGTCGCCCGTGCGCCGAAAGTGGATGTAACCAAAACCCCGGGTGGTGTGGCCGTAGCGCACGCTGTCCCCTTCGTAGGTGTAGTCCTTGGGAAAGAACGCGGGGCCGTCTGGCACGGCGCTGGCCCGATCCAAGCGCACGGTGCGCTTGCGCTTCTTGCCGTCATGATCCTTGTACTCGATCTTCAAGCTCTCATTGAGCGGCTTGGAAAACCCGCGATTCAGCACCCAGTGCAGCACGTGTTGATCGGTGGAGAAGCTGCGCACCTCTCGGATCTCCTCGATGCGCTGGGGGATCCACTTCTTCATGGCCACGCCGTCCAGGCTGAGCACTTCCATGCCCGGGGCCAGGCCCAAACTAGCGGCAGAAGACCAAACGTTTTTCGTGTAGTACTTGTTGCCGATTTTGCAGAGGAAGAATCCCGGGCCCTTGTGTTCCTCCTTCCACTCTTCGGGCACTTCGATGCCACTCTCGGGATCGGTGAGTCGCACTTGGCAGTGGCCGTCCTTCAACTGGGCCATGAGCCGCACCAGCATCAGCCAGTGTTGCTGGTCCGTGCGGACCTTCTTGGCTTCGGCGCTGAAGCGCTTCGAGACCTTCTTCCAGTCGATGTCCTTCAACTCGAAAAAACTGCCGCACTGGGCTTCCAGCTCTTTCAGAGCGAAGGCCATGTCCTCTTCATAGACGTCCTTCGTGACCTCCACGTGAGCCCCTTCGCTTGCCGTTCCGACTGGAGCGGGAAGCATCACGGCAGGCAGAAGGGCGAGAAGCAGCAGCAGTGATTTCATAGCGAGATGAAGGATCAGGAAAGAACTGGCGGGCGGGCGGAGGCAAGGCGCGAAGCGGGACGCTAAGGACAAGCGAGGTTCCGCTTCCCAAGCAGTTGAAACGCTTAGGGCACGCGCTTCAGCTGAAACACTGGCATTTCACTCACCGCACCGGCGGCCATGCCACGCCAGGACTCAGTGATCTCGTTCTCGCTGACAAACGTGAGCGTCATGTCCGACATGTAGTGGGCTTCCGGACTCTCCAAGTCTTGGACGCGCACGGGCTCGAACACAATCTCGTCGTTCTTGATTTGCGTCGCACGCATGACCGGCTGATTGCCGGCGGCGCAGTAGTGGGTCATCATCAGCGTGTTGCCGTCGAGGGTGTACATGTTCACCATCTCCTCTTCGGCGCCTGGAAACATCACTTCGCGAACCACGCTGCCCTTGGCGATCGTGCTGAAATCGATAAAGGTCCCCGGGGCCCCCACCATCTCCCAACGCCCTTCCAAGCGTTGAACGGCTTCCATCAGTTGGGTGCGCTTGGCAGCGTCACGAAGATCCGGCGCGGGGCCCGGCGTGGCTGCACTTTGACAGCTGGCGAGGGAAAGGAGAGACGCGATGCAGAGGAGAGCGATTCGTTTCATGTTGAACAGTCGAGCCAAGTAAGAGTTGAATTCACGCCCAGGGCCAGACGCCTCGGAGGGTTGGTCCGAGTCGCACGGATGATAGCCTCGCCCCATGAATTTCCACAATGTCGAAGTCGGTGAGCATCTTGAGGCCCAGCTATCCTTCAGCCCCGCGCAGATCTCCCACTTTGCACAATTGGCGGGAGATGAGAACCCCATTCATCACGACAAGGGGGCGGCCCTCGCGGCCCAATTTGCCAACGTGGTGGTCAGCGGCCCCCAACTCAGCTCGCGCCTGATGGGCATGACGGCCACCCATTTCTCCCGGCCTGGCAAGGACAATCGCGAGCGCTCCATGCTCGGATTGGACTTTCGTTTCCGCTTCCGGCGCGCCGCCTACGCGGACTCGATGCTGCAGTTCACCTGGGAAGTGGTCGCCGTGCGGCACAAGCCTGCCTTGCGCGGAGATCTGGTGTTCCTCGCGGGCCGCGTGCGCGACGCGGCGGGCGAGGACGCGGTGAAAGCAGTTGGGAAAGTGTTAGTGCGCTCCGCGCTTGCCTAGGGCTCGGGTGAAGACGAAGCCCGCCACGATCAAGCCCAAGGCGATGCCGATCTGCTTGCCCGTCGGATCGAAGGGCTTGAGTGCATCCCCCATGGCCTTCAGTTCGTTGCCGGACTTGCCGGCGTAGGTCGCGCGCAATTCGCCCTCGCGCTACGGAACGAACACCACCTCTAGAGCATTGCTTGTGTTGCGTTGGCCTTGGTCGCGGTAGAGGGCTTGGAAGGCCCAGGACTCGCCAGGCTGGAGTCGGTTGGAGGAACTACCGAATGGACCGACCGTGAGATCGATAGCAAGGCTCGCTTGCCCTGGATCCGTTGGAGACGATTCCGTCGAGGTGGTCACGAAGCCTAGGTAGCCGAGAGGTGTCTGCAAGCAAAGCTCACCCGCTCCGAACGGCGTCGCGGGAGCGAGGGACCGTTGGTGCACGATGAGGGCTGCCTTTGCTTGGGGCATGTCCGTGAGTTGCAGCGCGAACTGGTTCTCGCCCAAGCTAATTGGGCCGGTCCCCCGAAGCTGCGCTTCCAGGCCAAGGGAGTTAGGACCGCCAGTGCAGTGGGAGACCGCATCGCCGATTGCGCCCGCGAAGATGGTCACACGGCCCTGCTCGTAGGGAAAAGGTCCAGTTCCATCGTCATAGAGCGGTCCCATCACCATCCAGTCAGCCAAGCCATCCGAGTTGTGATCGTCAATCAGCTTGACGCGGGTTCCAGATCTCTCTCCGGCGACCGTTCCCCTTCGTCGCCACAACAGCTCTTTCGTCGCTCCTGAAAAGACGAAGGACTCTCCCATCCAGTACGTTGGGTGGTTCGTCGGTGTCCATTCGTGGAGCGGCGCTCCAACGATCAAGTCCGGCACGCCGTCCCCGTTGACATCCTTGCCTGAGGAGACGGAGTACCCGAAGGCAGACTTCTGTTGGCAGTAGGCCTCACCATCGAAGTAATGCAGGATCGAGCCATCCGCTCCTGAGAACACGTAGACCCCGGCGAGGTAGTTCGTGTTCTGGAGCTGAGTTAACCCGGGAGCCCCGGCGATGATGTCCTCAATCCCATCACCATTCCAGTCGCCACCGCGTGAGACGGAGTGGCCAGCCAACTGGTCCGGTCGATCGGCGTGCATCACGAGCAGCGGTAAGCCCGTTTTCCCAGAGTACAACCTGACCCCTCCGGCATTGTTAGCGAGCGTTGAGTCCAGGCGGTTTCCAACCAGGTAGTCAGCGCAGCCATCGCCGTCATGGTCTCCGAAGCTGCCTTTGTTCTCGGGAACCCCTGAACCTCCTGCGGTTTGGCGTAGAAGCGCACCATCAGGGCCAAGATGGATTCGGAACATGAACCCGTGGAGAGGCGCAATCCCCACATCGGAATATCCATCCCCATTCACATCTCCTAGGCCGACCACTTGTTGGCCAGACACTTCACCTGGAATGAGCCCCGGAATTCGGGCGATCACGTTGTGCGAACTTCCGCTGTAAACAAAGACCATCCCGGTGCTGTTGCCGATCGAGAGATCGCTATAGCTCGGGGACCCAACAGCATAGTCGGGAATCAGGTCGCCATCGAAGTCGCCGATACCCGCAACCGCTCCCCCAAAGCCCGTCGTTGCACCGGAATGGTGTGGCAGATAGTGCCCATGCAATTGAGCGCCCGATGCCCCAGACCGAATGGTGGCCAGAGCCCTCGTCGCGATTCCTGTGATGACCTCTTGGCGTCCGTCTCCATCCAGATCTCCGATGACATCGCAGCCCGCTGGTCGAGCCTCGCGAGGTCCGACCCCGACATGATCCCAGACGACCGTCTGAGCTACTGCAGGCTCCATGAAACCGAGCAGGGCAAGGGCAGCCATCGAGCAGGCAGCGACTGGTCGTTTTCTCCTGAAATGGCTCCGATTCTCTGCTGCTTGTGAGAGGTACTGGCGAGCATTCTTTTCGGTGCTATTCATCACTGGCCTCCGATGGGGTGGTGCTTGTAGACCCGAATTCCAGCGTCGTAGTCGCCAACGAACAGGTATTCGGTGCCCTCGATCTCCTGTTTGTGAAGCTGCGAGCCGTTTCCAGGCGTCTGAATTCTACCTATGTAGTCTAGCTCAAGATCGTTCACGGTGTTGAACCGCAGTTCGGCGACTTCCACCCCTACCCTGGGAAGGCCAATGTAGACGTAGGTGGCCTGCTCGACGGTCTGACCGACTGTCCACTCTTCCTTGCAGACTTCCAGTCCGAAGACTCCGGACGCCGCGCCGTCCGAGAGGCTCCTCTGGGCGGCGTAAGTCAACAACGGTTGCCCAGTGATGAACGAGCCATAGTGCGTTCCGTTTGCCGGGTTCTGGCTCGCCATCGTCTGAAGAACACCCGTGATGTCATAGATGAAGAGTTTTCCAACGAGGTCCCCGACGATGAGCAGTTGCCTGGTAGCCCCAAGGGCATCGACCATCTGTACGCCGCGCACCATGGAAGTGCAGGTCTTCAACTCTGGGCCGATGATGGTCATCGCCGGTAGGTTTACGGAGTCGAGGTTTTCAGATGGTGCAGCCGAGGGGTGCACAGTTTCGATTTTCGTTGGGTCCGAAACATCGAAGAGTCGGACCATCATCCGGCTGTAGCCCGCCTGAAATTCAGCGTCCGGGGCCCAGTCGAGGTGCGGAATCTGGCCAGTCATGCTGTTACCTAAGACCACGTCATCGTCCGCCCTGAAAGCAATGTACCCAGAAGGGACAGCCATCACCCAACCTGTTTCTGGGGCCTCGGGATCGATTCGCATCTGGAAGAGATCGGGGTTCCACGTAAGAACCTCTCCGACGGTGTGGCTGGTTACGTTTCGCAGAAAGTACTCGGCGTCCTTCTCGTGGTCGAACATTCTCACGTCATCTACATTCCAATACTCGGGGTGAGTAACCAAGCCCCCCAAGAAGAGATCAGGTACAAGGCCTGTAGCCCTGTACTCTTCCGGTTGAAGCAAGTCATCATTCGACGGTGTAGCGGCCGAATCCAGTGCCCCTTCCAACTTGCTTAGCCTCATCGCCCACATACCCTGGGGGGAACTGTTGAGACCACAGAACATGATGCCTTTCGAGTCCACAGGGGGCAGGAGCTCCCGGACGTATTCGTTGTACTCCTCAAACGTAGTCATCGAGCTGTAGTAAGCCCGTCCTGACCAAACCTGACGCTCACTCAGAGCAGAGCCGCTGTACGGGTCGGGGCTGAACTTGCTCGGAGGGGCAATCAAGTACAGACTCTTGTCAACACTGACGCCGTTCACTTCCTGCGTACCTGGATCCTCTGTGACGCTGAACCTGGTCGCACGCCACGTTTCGAAGTAGGTAGAGTCAGGAGTTGCTGGGTCCCCCGCCAGGCTCAAGTCTCGCGGTCGAACACCCATGCGGTACTCATGCTCCGCGGAGGTGCCAGGCCCTACAAACCCACCCCTGGGGTCCATGATGACTCCGAAGGTGAGGTCCCTGTTTTGACCAGCAGGAATGGTTGTTCCTGCGGGTGCATTAATGGCCGTCGCAGGCTCATACGCAAACCCGTGGGTCGAGAAGGGGGCGCTGATCTCACCATTGGCGGGGTTGAAGAGTAGGGGCCCGTTCGGAATGACTCCAGCGTCATTGCCTGAGGTCACAAGAACTCGTGGATCGAGCTTGCTGGCCCCCACCGAGACTGTTTCCCGCCCGAGTCGGTAGTGCCGCCCTCGGACGACGGAACCAGTGTGCCCGGGAGGAGCAGATGTCGTGAAGACCGTGGGCCACAGATCAAACCAGGCGCGAATCAGGTTGTTCTTTCCAGTCTTCGGCACCAACGGTTCATCCAAACGATCCGCATCCGCGTCCGCCCCGTAGATCACGTGCAGCTTCCCATCGGGTTGGTCTTCGGGAACATGCAAGTCCCATCCACCGCGGATGGCTCCAATGAGGTTCTGAGCGTTGTAGGTCCAGGCCGTGCTACCCATCGAGTCGATGTAATCTCGTAGATCGTAGGCATACACGTAGTCAAAGACCCCCGATGAGGCCGTCGGAATGGACTGTAGAGGAACGGCACCCAGATTGAGCTGGGACCCAAGGATGCGCCCTTCATTCATTCGTCCAGGATCCGTCGCAAACCGTCGGAAGGAGGCGGAGACGACAAGGGTGGAGAACTCCTCCTCTAGTGTTACATCGAATGTGCGAACAACCTCAACATGGCGAGCAGCACTGAAACGCGTGGAGGCCTCGTCGTTCTCGAGATCATCATAGAGGTGAATTTCGTCGTTGTCCTGCAGGGCAATCTGGAAACGCGTGCCTTCCTGGATGAAGTCTGGGAAGCCCGGATGTGTCGTGTTGAAATCGGTGTAGATCAGCTCACCCCAGGCCGCGTCTAGGTTGAAGCCACACCAGCCTAGGTGATCCACGGCTGCGTAGAGGCGATGGTCTCCGGATGCCTCGTTCTGAACGGCCACGTCGAGGAAGTACGGGTTGAACTTGGCCACGAGATCGCTTGGATCCGTTGAGTTCCTGGGCAGGTAGTAACGCAAGGATGCGTAGAGCTGGGGCAGTTGTCCGCCCCCGTCACCATGTGGCAAGTAGGGACTGCGATCGCCAAACCAGGGACCGTGTTCGATCGTCGGTACTGGCTGCAGGGTGCCTCCAATGTTCTGCATGTGAACTCGGAAGATCCCGTGCTCCCCCATCGCGATGTAGATGTAGGCCTCCGAGGGACCGACGAGATCCACAGCCATACCGAAGGCGTAAGCTTCGGCTCCCGCGTTTCCCCCTGAAGCTGTCACGTTGGGATTGGATTTCAGCTTGAACGTGTAGAGCGGTGCGAGTTCGTTTCCCGTCTCGCTCCCCTGGGCCGCCACTGCTCGTACAGCGTCCAAGTTGTAGACTCTTAGAATGGATCGCCCGCGTGCAGCGAACAACGCAAGCACGTAGCTCTTGTTGGCGAACTCGACGACCTTCACATCATTGCACCACTTAATGCTGTGCTGGGTCGCAGGGATGGAGTCACCTGAGTCATCCACGCGGTAGGCTTTGTGCGAAGCGCCGACATCCGGACTCGCATCCATCACCCAGAGACCGTCACGCCCGCCTGCGATCAAGAGCAGGGCATTCGGATCGGAAGCACTGATTGGCTCCGAAAAGTCCATGTCGGGATCCAGCGCCATCTCTACCGGGACCACGCCCAGGGAGCCAACCTGGACCCTCCATTGCGGAGACTCGTAGTTGTCCTGCAGGACGGTTGCTCCGACGTCATGGTGAATCAAGGTGACGGTGCCCCCCTCTGCGACGTAGGTGTAACGCCCGTCAGGCGAACTGGTAATCGCGCCAGCAGCGCTTTCTGAGTGGACGGCAACGAGATCGTCCATCACGTGCGCTGTGTCCGGGATGACATGAGGGTTTTGAGCTGCAAGGCCGGGGGATGCTGCGAGGGTGAAAAATACAGCGGCGCGAGCGATTGCACCTATCGGCCAACGAGGGGAGTCGAACATTCGTCTATTTTGGTTGAAAGAAACAAGCTCTAGACAAGGATTCAGACTACCAAGCGGCATCATTTGAGGTGAACTTCTCGAAGGCAATTTAATAGCAACGCCGACACCGACACCTCCAACCGTGTCAGTTGAAAACAATTCGACTCTCCTCGTCCCGTCCATTTCGTGCCTCAGCGTTCCTTAGGGGCACCTCATAGGGCATTTGAGTTTCGCAAAGCCTCGTACAGACATTACCCGCCTCGGAGTGAATTCCACCCCGCCGAGTTCGAGCCTCATGCGGCCCGCACTCCATACGGAATAGCAAGCTTAAGAAGGACCTCTGCGATCCAGGAAGGCCGTACTCGCCGGGCAGCCCTGACGCGCCCCGCGTTGTAGTTCCATTGGGATCTGGTGGCGGGGCGCCACAAGCCCGCATTGAGCCGACACCTGTTCTTCCTCGCGGGCCGCGTGCGCAACGCGGCGGGCGAGGACGCGGTGCAAGCGGTCGGGAAAGTGCTAGTGCGCTCCGCGCTTGCCTAGGGCTCGGGTGAAGACGAAGCCCGCCACGATCAAGCCCAAGGCGATGCCGATCTGCTTGCCCGTCGGATCGAAGGGCTTGAGTGCATCCCCCATGGCCTTCAGTTCGTTGCCGGACTTGCCGGCGTAGGTCGCGCGCAATTCGCCCGCGCGTTCGGGGGAAAGCGCGAGGCCGTACTTGGCGTTGATTTCGGGCAGGTCCTCACCGCTCAGGATCATGGCCACGGACTTGCGCATGGGCTTGTTCGCGAGTTCCGGATGGACCGAATCGCGGAACGGGTAGAGACCGAGCACGCTGCCCAAGAGCAAACCGAGCAGGGCGGCGTGGGAAGTGGCGGGGTTCTTTGCCAGCCAGGACTTCAACAGATTGGAGAGCAGGGCCATGCCCAAGACGGCTCCCACACCGACCGGCACAAGAATGCTGAGGGAACCCATGGGGTCTGCACGCAGGGCGCTGACGGAAACGGCGCCGACCACGACCTCGTACATGCCGAAGATCAAGAGCAAGTACGAGCCTGAGATCCCCGGCAGGATCATGCTGGAAGCTCCGAGCATCCCCATGCAAACGAACACGAAGGTGTTCTCGGGAACTTGCACTCCGGCGAGTCCCCAAGCAAGAGCTGCCATCAACGCCAAGCACGCAGCGAAGGAAGCCATGGGCCCGGCCTTCATGGGTTTGCACTGACTCCAGAGATCCGGCGCGCCGCCCAAGGTCATGCCCGCGAAGAGGCTGTACATGATCCAACGGGACTCGGTCACCAGGTTCACGACGACACCAGAAAGGCTGAGCACCGCGATCACGAAGCCCACGCCAATCAAACCCAAGAACAGGATCGCCTGGCGCGAGAACTTCATGCGCGAGAGGTCCGCGAGCGCTCCGATGAAACGCTCGTAGAGCCCCATCACCAGAATCATCGTCCCGCCGCTGACGCCGGGCACCAAGTTGGCGAGGCCCATGAAGAAGCCGCCGAGGATCACGCGCATGGAACTAGCGCTGGGCGCGGGAGCGCTGGCGGCTCCAGCATTGTTGTCGCCAGCGGGATTCGTGGAGTCGTTCATGAACGTTGATTTGGCAGGAAACGCTGTTTGGGAAGCAGCTGGCGCAGGGCCAGACGCCGTTCGGCGCGCTCGGCAGAACGACCGAGGGCGTGGTGAGCGATGCGCAGCAGATCCCGGGGACGCAAGTGTTCGCTGACGCCAAGGGACTGCGCGAGTTCGGAGAGCTGAGTTGCGCGCTCTTGCAAAGACAGCTGGGGATGAAGGCGGGCGCCGTTCACGTCCGCTAACGCCAGCTCCGGCAAGGGCCGGGTGTGCATACCGTGCAATGGCGAGGCGTGTTGCGCGACCTGGATCTTGCTGAGTGCGCAGGAGTCCCCGGGCGCAGTCGAGAGCTGCTGAGGTTTGTTCGAAAGGCGCGCCACAAACAGCGTCTGCGGGGAAAGCTGGGCCAGTTGCACGCCCGCATCTTGCACGCGCCGCAGCAGCAGTCCAAGGGAGTGAAACAAGCAATTGCGCTCCCGCTCCCCGGGATTGGAAGCCAGGTAGTCCGGCAAGCTTTGCATGGGATCCAGGGCGCGGGTCACCAGAAAGGAACGCTTCGCGAAAAGCGGCGACTCTTCCTGCCCCATGGCCAAGGGCTCCGCGGTGCCGACCCCCGCTTCCCGCAAGTGGCAAATCAAGTTCCAAGCGCGGGCCGCGTAGCTCGCCGAACGGGGAGCGCGCAGCCGAACGCCGAAGCGTTCCCCGAGCGGGCCGCCGGTCCAGCGCTGCAGATCCACGTACCCGGTGCCCGCGCCGCGCGGACGGCTGGGCTTTTCGCCGGGCGCGTGCACCGTGCCCGGCAAGGGGTAACGCAGCAGGCAGTAATCCTTTTGCCGGCTGCGCAGGGTGCCTAGGGACTCGCCCTCGAGCTCCCCGCTCTCGCCCATCAGGTCCTCAAAGCTGCGGGCTCCGAGGGCGCGCAGGTCCGGAACTCCGGGCCAAAGTCGAATCTCACTGTTCCCCATGATGGGCGGGAGTGTAGCGGCTGGACTCGAGGAGCTACACTCCCCCCCATGACACGTCTCTTTTTGCTCGATGGAACCGCCCTGGCGTACCGCGCCCATTTCGCCATGGCCCGGTCCGGCCTGACCCGCCCGGATGGGCGCCCGACGGGGGCCACCTACGGCTTCACGATGACCCTGCGGCGCATTTTGGAGAAGGAGGACCCGGACCTGATCGCCGTGGCCTTCGACCCCCCGGGCCCGACCTTCCGCCACAAGCAATTCAAGGACTACAAGGCCACCCGGGAACGCATGCCGGAGGACCTGATCTCCCAATTGGACGACATGCGCGAGATCGTGCGGGCCCACGGCATCCCGATCTTTGAGAAGCCCGGGTTCGAGGCGGACGACGTGATCGGCACCCTTTCGAAGCAGGCGGAGGCGCGCGGGGACGAGGTCATGCTGGTGACCGGGGACAAGGACTTGATGCAGCTCGTGAGCGAGTCGGTCAAGCTCTACAACGTCTTCAAGCCCAAGGTTGAGCTCGTGATCGAGGGGCTGGTGGCCGTCGAGAAAAAGTTCGGCAC